>JAKVBY010000079.1:1781-28478 GCA_022446825.1 Pirellulaceae bacterium | reverse complement strand
ATGAACTTTGTGACAGACGGCACAAAACTCAGCTTCTTTATGGAATGGTTTGAGCATCGATTTTTTATGAAATTCAGGCTTTGCTTTCACGAGTGTATTGTTAATGGCCTGTAATAACTGACTGTCGCTGTACGCGAAAGGATAATGGATTGGCTCTTCGATGACGTAATTAGCATTGCCGAGAGCGTGATCGCCGATATGAGTAATGCCGTGGCAAACGGTACAGGTAATTCCCGCGTGCGCTGTTTTGTCGTTAATGAAATCGTAGTTTGGGTCATCGAATGCACCGGTGAAGAAGGGTACGGGGTCGTGGCAACCGGCACACCAGCGAGAAGCTTTCACGTCACCGTCACGTTCGAAAATGACTTTGCGAGTTTCTTTGATACTGGCAAGGTAGGCGGGGTTATTGAAGGAACTGAAATGATGGGCGCTATGAAACCAGCCCTGATACGCGTCCTGATGGCATTGCAGGCAATAATCGTCGTTCATTAGAGCCCGTTCAGCGATGAACTCGCCTTTTGGAGTAGATACCAGCGAGGGTTCAAAGTATTTCTTTCCTTCTTTCGATCCTGGTCGATTCCAGCCACGAGGGTCTTGGGCTTGAAGAATCAGCATTGCACCGACGACGACTCCTACGACACCAAGGTAACCGAAACCGACTTTCCATTTGATTCGAGGTCCTGCGAGCCGATGAAGCCAATAGAGCCAAATGCAAACCAGAGGGCACAAAACGTGTGCCCAATAAGCTGTTGAACGCGTGAAGTGATGTTTGAGTTCAATGAGTCCTGGAATGCGTACGAGGAGGATGCCACTGCTAAGTAGGATGATGCTCATGGCAAACAACGCATAGCCGATCTTCACGGCTCGGCGATTGCGACGCTTACGGGCCGCCAGCATGTGCCAAACGCCGAAGATTAAAAAGGGAGCGAGAAAGAGAACCCCGAGTACAAGGTGCAGTCCAAACATACAAAGATAGAAAAAGTTCTCATAGCTTTGGCCGGTGCCCCAGCCAATGAGCGTGATGCCAGCAAGATAAATCGAATTAGCTCCCAGCACAGCAATCAGAACAAAAATGACATGAAGCAACTTCCGCATGGGCGGAGTAACCGCCAAATTTGGTTTGCGAGTTGATGGAATGTTTTGTAGCGTCGGGTGGGATGACATATCGGTCCTCCGAATAGAAGCGATTTGCCGGCACCGATTTCAAGGGCTTCGATCTAAGACAAAAACGATCAACGAAACATTGAAATGCGGTAATTCGAGCGACTAGCAAATCTGCGCATCGACAACGAGCGAGAAAATAAAATGCGCCGTGTCTGGTGGTTCATGCGCGCGGAGGATGCTCGGGAAGCTCAGGAAAACCAGAGGTTGCCACTGCTTTTCGTTCGGCTAGCCGAGTTTGCACGAAGTCGTTTACGTGCATGTGGAGCTGGTACGGAAGAATCAATTGTTCGCTACGATCAATTTGCGTCAGGAGGGGAATCGGAAGTGAGTTTTGAGGCTGACGGGTTTGGCATTGCGGGCCGTCACAGGTTTTGAACGGTGCTGGATGGTCACGCAAATCTGTTGGGTAACTGTAATTCTGTGAGTTGTGACTCTGCGAGTAACTGTGAATGTGCGAGTAACTGTGGATGTGCGAGTAACTGTGGATGTGCATCATTTCCGAACGATTGGAAACGATGTAACCTTCGCCACAACTGGCCAGGGCTTGGTCTGCAATTGCTGTAACCAACAACGTTATCAGGACCAACAGAAGTGTTCGCATACCGTATGACTCGTAGGGTGAGTGCCGGTGGTAAATTAAACACGATTTAAGGACGTGAGGATCAACCGTGAATCAGTTCAACCGTGAATCAGTTGGAGAGGACCAGTTAGACTATCCAAAAGGTAACCTCTTCTCGGCAACCCTCTTCAATTTGACTATAGCGGCGGCCGATTGGTTCGTCAATGAAATTACTCCGCAGGGCAGAATCTGCTAGTTCCGTTGCCACTGTCGCCAAAATTCAGACCAAGGTTGCCGGCGGGTCTGGTATTCCTGTAGATAATTAAGGTGTGCCGGCGAATCAGGGAAGGTTTGGTCTGGTTCGTAGGGATAATGACGCATGGAGTGAAACGGTAACGGTTCTACGCTTTGACCATGAATCGTGTTGAGGTCTGCATCTTTATCCCAACCAACGTTGTGCATGATGAAATCGCGTTGCCAGCCAGGCGGAAGGTCTTCAGGGGGAACACGGAAAGCTATGGCCATTTCATCACCGGCCCCCAAAATGGCCATCAAATCATCCGTGTCTGTTAAAAGTTTCCGAACGTCGCCAAAACGCGTAAAACGACCAGTCATAGGCGGCCAGAATACTCGAGTATCGACGTCATTGTAGTCATACCCTTCCGGGCCATGGTTTTTTCGATCGAGCATCCTGGAGTAGCCACGATAACGTAATTCTGCCGAATTTAATTCCAGGTTTGTTTGGTGGAAGGTGCCAACAGCATCGTCGACGGTGTAAAAGATTTCATCCCAATAGAGTTCGCGATTGGTCGCGATGCGGACGCGAAAATCGTCGGTTAGAAAGGCGTCTGAAAGATCAATCACAATGGTTTTCGTTTTTCCTCCCGGGAACCCGATAAACGGACGTACTGTTTGCCATTGACCCTCCGCGTCCGGCACAGAAAGGGACGGCCCGTGAAGACTTGGCAAGGCAGGGTTCTGAGAAATAGATACGTTGAGTGAAGTGTCGGTGGGATTCAACCAGCCGGTCATAAATAACTTGACCGAAGTGGGGTCCTGCAGCTCCCCCAAATGGAGTTCGATGTAATGATCCTCCGTTAACCCCTTGCGAAATTGGGCATCGAATGCTTTGAGGAATTTGCCATCTCGAGAAGCGATCAAGGTGGAGACGTCACGTCCTGATTGATTCACAGCTGATTGGAGGGATTGACGCTGTGTCACGGTGTGAATTTGAAACGCCGCCATGTCAGCAGGCCCTACTTTTTCGTTGGAAAAAACGTCCACTTCTGCGGGATGGTCGATGGCGATTAATTTAATTTCGTCAAAATATGCCGCTTCCCAAAGTTCTTCGGTGACGCGGATTTCATACAGGCCATCGCGAGGTTTCAGTTTTTCTCCAGGAATGAGGAGATATTCCCACGGTCGTCCGGGCAGCACCTCGCCCGCGGCAATTTGTAGACCAAGTGGTGCAGCCCAGAGTAGATCGGTGTGGAAAGCAAAGCGTTCACCGTCCCAGGTATAAACATAGGGGCACGAGCCTTTCTGCCGCATTTTTTCGTGGATGGTGATGTTTTGTTCCGGGTTAATGATTTGTTGGGGTATTCCGGTGGTCAAGAGCAAACGCAACATGGTCGATTGTTCTCCACTGCCGATTCCAAAATGGGTGGTGCGCCGGGAAATGACTTGTGGTTGGTAATTTGAACCGACTTTCATTTCGGCCAGGGTGCCAATTCCGTAATGATTCATGCGGCCGACTTGATTGTCGTCGATTCCACGTAAATTGAGGGCGACCCAACGGTTGTTGTTACCTCCCTCGTTCTTTAGTAAAGAAACGGTTCCTGTTGCGGTGGTCAGGATGTCCAAATCACCATCGCCATCGATGTCGCCGATATCGATGTTTTCAATGTCAGCGGAGGCGTTGGTAACGTGGGAGAATTCAGTGAAACCTCCTGCCGAGTTACCACGGTGGAGATGAAGGCCCTCGGCAGACCAAGCGACAAGGTCCTGTATGCCATCGTTGTCGATGTCGATCGTTTTAGCCCCTCGCAGAGAATGAGACGAAATCGATTGTGATGTCATATGATTGATCATATGCCCCGCAAGCGAAATCGTTTGAGATTGGTGAAGGCCTTTAGCGCCTGCGGCGACGATGTCCCAGGAAACATTCCCATCGTTATCGAGAATGCTCAGCGATGTGGCATTGGCAACCGCAGAAAAATCATCCGGAAAAGGTCTCCAGACAAAATGAGCATGGTCGAGATTCTCTAAATAACCGGCTGCGCCCGCAGTAGCACCGGCTAGGAGAATGTCGACATCGACGTCTCTGTCCCAGTCTACTGCGGTCAATGAATCGAAGGTCAATGCAGGATCTGGAAGAACTGAAAATTGCGTGATTTCTTCAAATGCAACACGTGTTCCGTGGTTGGACCAAAGGGTAATTCCTTCTGCGGAAGAGATGATCAGATCGAGATCGCCATCGTGTTCAATGTCTATCGGGAGGACCGATGTGACTTCGGTCAAAGCCAGCATGGCTTCCGAGTGCTCTTGTTCTGCCAGAATTGCTTCTTGGTCGGGTTTGTCTAGCTCGTTACGAAAAATACGGATTCCACCTGGTCCAAAGGCGATCAGGCCCATGAGTGTGTCATGCTGTTTATCGAGTTCGGCTTTTCTTTTGGGTGAATCAGGTGAGGTGGCATCCGTGAGATAGAGATCCGCTTCGATGAGGCGACTGAAATCGTGGGTGAGGTCAATGCCCCCCAAGTTTTCCCAGCCGTCGTCCTGGTCATTTCGCCGGTAGATGGAAATGGCATTGGCCTCAAGTAAGGCGAGATCGAGATGTTGATCGAGATCAAAGTCGACGAGGCGGGCATCACGAACGTCGGACACTTGAGGAACTTGCCAGACCTCAGCAAAAGGTTCGAAATGGACGTTCAGCTCGCTGGCGATGGGGGAATCCATGGAGGTATACTTGCTGCGGAATTCATCGCTGAAAGTAGTGATCACGAATTCGAGTGGGTTGGGATCACAAATCCGTGAGTCGTTGCGCAAGATCCAGGCTTGGTTGAGCAGGTTTCCCACGCCCCTCAGGGCGCGGGTGGCACCCGTTACATTGTCCGTAGCCAAAGCCTCTTCGGCTGACGTGATGAGTTCCATCACCATGGGGCCATGCGCATTTTTCATTTGGGATGCTAGGATCGGCTCGACGAGCGGCTTTAAGGTTTGCAGAGTGTCGAGGAGGGCGTCGTCGGCCTCATCGAGTTGGACTAACAGACAGGAGCGGCCTAAAACAACATTTCGGGGCGCTGCAGCAAAGGCCTCTTTGGCGGCTTGGAGTCGCAGTGCCGAAAGTTCGGGTGATAAATCGATTCCTGCTGAATTCGAGACCAAACTTACGATTGCGTGGCGTACCGCAACATTAGCCGGATCGCATTCCATCCCTTGCTTGAAATGGTCAATGACTTCCTCCGCTGGAGCGGAGGCAAGATCGAACGGCATGGGGACTGCCTCGTAGCAGGCTTTTGCTGCGATCCAATGGGCAATCGCTGATTTTGGCTCCAATTGTAAAAGGTCATTGGCTGTTGTCTTTGCACGCTGGACGGCCTCGTTGACGAGGCGAGTTTTTTCTTGGTCCGACGCCTGAGATTCTTTTGTCTCGGCTCGGATCGAACTAATTGCCATCAGGTGGCAGATGGCCAAATTGCGCGTGACGAGTAATTCGGTAGGTAGTTTTTCATTCAGCTTACCGTAGACCGTTGCGGCATCCTCAAAAGCTTCATTTTCTAGTAGTGCTAAGCCTAGATTGTGTTGCTCGGTCAACTCCCTTGCTTCTGCAGCCGTGATCGCCTGATGACTTGTGGAAGTGCCAGTTTCGAGGGGCTCTGGCGGTTTTGAAGGCTGCAGTAGCAACAGTAAGCCACCGATGCCTAAGCCCACTGCGGGGAGGAGCAACCAATACCAAGACTTGGAAGCAGTGGGAGGTTTGTCGGATCGTTTGTTTTCGTCGGTCATGGGTGGGTCTCGAATGAAGAGGGCTTCCTACGACACTTCTTAGATGAGTAGTTTGAGATTAGAGCGGGGCTGTTAAGTTTTCCAAATGTTGTTGATTAACCTTGTTGATCAAAGAGCAGTAGTCCGATCAAAGTTTTAGCATCCTGAATGCTTCCATCCCTTGCCATCGTCAGGGCTTCTTTCCTGCTTACGATGAAGTTCTCGATTTGTTCACCAGGCTCTCGAGACGGCTGCTCGAGGCTGAGATGCCTCGCCACAAATAAATGCATTTGTTCGTCGAGAATGCCCGGGGACACATAGAACGTGCTCAGGAGTCGAAATTCTTCAGCCTGAAATCCGGTTTCCTCCAATAACTCGCGTTGAGCTGTGGCTAACGGCGATTCGTCCTGCTCACGCGTGCCAGCGGGAAGCTCGATAAGGGTTTGCGAAACACTCGGGCGGTAGTTCCGGATTAAGCAAATGCGACCATCATCTAAAATTGGCAGGATGACGACCGCACCAGGGTGACGGATGACATCTTTAGTCTGCCTGGGGTGGTCATCGAAAAGTCCTTGGAGCCGCTCAACGTAGAAACGATCGGCTTCCAGCAGCAATTGTGATTGTGTCACGAAATTAAGTCTCCGGAGAGGAGCAATGGCGGATCCTCACCACAAAAGTACTCTGATCAGGAAAAGTCACCTGCGGGCTCACGGACCAGTGCCGAGTGCATACTGGCTAAATAAAATACCTTGGTTCGCAAATACGTCCAACCCAAACCAGGAGCGGCTCATAAATTCTTGGTTCCGACGGTTTAGCAAGGTATGGGTATCACGATGGAGGTAGCTTTGTCCGGTGCATTGGCAACCAACTGGAATCTCGTGAAAAATTGCCACTCTGCTTGGGGTTAAAGTACTTTGCGCTGGTGTAACGTGGGGAGAGTCTCGGTACCGACCACGCAAGGCGGAGGTTCATGGAGGGCTGGAATTGAGGGCTGGAATTGTCTGACAAGCTGTGTTGCCGGCGGGCGCAGTGTGCTAGCGAGCGGCGTTGTTTTGCAGCTTACTCCATGGCCTGCCTCGGGCTTATTTAGTTTGGCAGCCAAATCCAATACCATCGAAGGCCCGAAATGGTTACCTTCTGTTGTTGGCCCGCGACGTTCACTCAGCAACGATCACGCACCGTCCCTAGATGCTGGGGCGAAAGCCCATTTGGAACTCGGGAGATAATCTTTGACGGCCCAGTGGGCACAAGGTCATGAGAATTGCCGTTTTGTGCCAGCTTTTGAGTCACAGCTTTTGAGGCACACTGTAGTTTGAGGCACAGTGTAGGCACGATCTGAGAAAAATCCGTCGGTATGGCACGTTCCGGCGAATCTAGAAGCAAGCCAGCTGCGCTGCGAAAATCAACTCTCATGGGTCGTTCAGTCTAATGGAGGTCTCAATTTGTGGGATCTGACAAAGAAAACGGTTGTTGCGCGTTCTCTGTGGATGTGTCTGGGACAAAACAGCTGGGCGTTGTTTGGCGCGATTCCTGGGAGTGACCTATGTTTTTAGTGGTTCTGCGTTATTCGGATCACCCCTCTTCCGATGCGTCCATCTCCCGCTTTTTGTTTGATCGGCAGTGCTATGTTAAGTCTTACCACCACCAAGATGGCAGGATTAGAGAATCCGTGCGTGGATTGGGCAAATGCTTGGTCAGGTCTGGCAGATGAAATAGGTCAATATTTCGACACAGAGTTTCAAGTCTGGGAGTGGTTGCCAAAAGAATCAGTGTGGTCGACCCCCTGCCATCCTTTGGATCGCTCTCATTTGAATTCCTCGCGTCTTACTGAGATTGCGACGACCAGACAGTTCGTGGTTGTTGAGGAACAGGGAGGAGTCCTGATTCTCGGCTTGCCACTTAGAATTGACGAAAAGTGTTGCTTGGTCGCCACCGCTGCTTTTTTGATTTATGAATACGATGTCGATGACAGCGTTCATGAAGTTATGACCCTGTTAGGTCTGGACGAATTTGCAGCACGTGCTTGGTCTCATGACCAGAATGTCTGGGATCGAGCGACTCTCATGCGTTTTGCCAGAGTTGTTCAGGAAAAGCTGGCAGCCGATTTCCGACGTCGTGATTTGGAAGATGAGAACAAACTGCTTACTGGGCAACTTGTGTCAACTTATGAAGAGATTGCGTTACTCTATTCGGTCACACAGAACCTCAGTATTGCTACCTCCGATTCAGAACTTGGGAATCTCGTCCTGGAGGGATTACGTCAGTGCATACCGGCTCAAACGTTGGCCATTCAATGGTTGCCTAGAGAGGGTGAAAACGCGGCCAATTCGACGACATATACGGCCCCGAGTTTTCTGCAGCAGGGACCTGTGGCCGTGGACGAGGCTAGTTTTCAGGGCTTACTCGAGCACGCGAACGTGGACGCGACAACAGCACCGTTTGTGGGCAATCACGCCATGACTCAAGTGTTTGATTGGCCATTTCCTGAGGTTGCAGAGGTGGTCCTGGTCGCCATCAGCGATGGCGAACATGTGATGGGTTATCTGGCGGCATTCAATCACAGCGCAGCAGGCGAGTTCGGTACAATCGAAGCGAGCCTGCTTCAATCCATCGCATCGGTTCTTGGCATCCATCGTGGAAATCTGGAACTTTATCGTCAGCAAGCCGAGTTCTTGGAAAGTGTGGTGCAGGCTTTGACTTCAGCAATTGATGCGAAGGATCCTTATACACGTGGCCATAGTGGCCGAGTGGCCCGCGTTGCGGTAATGCTTGCCAAGGAACTTGGATTTGATCAGGACGCGTTGAATCAGTTGTACATGGCTGGTTTACTCCACGATGTCGGCAAAATTGGAATCGGTGATGATGTGTTGAAAAAAACGAGCAACTTGAGTGCCGCTGAATTCGAGGAAGTTAAGCGTCATCCGGAGTTAGGGAAACGGATCCTGGGCGATATTAAACAGCTGGAAGAGGTTTTGCCGGCGGTGCTCCACCACCATGAGGAATGGAATGGGAAAGGATATCCAGACGGTTTAGCCGGTGACGAAATTCCACTGACGGCGCGAATTGTTGCGGTGGCCGATGCCTGGGATGCCATGACCAGCACACGACCCTATCGCCAAGGAATGCCTAATGAAAAAGTGGAGGCAATTCTTGCGTCCGGAAAATCCTCGCAATGGGATGAACGGGTGATCAATGCATTTTTTGCCATCCGTAACGAAGTTCGCGAAATACGCCACCAACACGCACAGCGTCCACAAGGTGTAGAGCAAGGGGCTTGAGAGCCTGCCTTGGCTGGAAATCCCCTCTGCAGCATGGAGATGGATCGTTGGACAACGATGCGAGTCGTTTTCCTGGTGGCCTCAGCCTGATATTCCTCCAAGCCCCCGGTCTGTCGTCCTCTAGGCTTGGAGGGTTTGTTTCTTGTAGCATAATCGCGCTCGGTGTTGACCGCTGACTTGTTGCAGGATGAAAATGGTTCGCAAAGTCCAAGATCGTGAAGATGTTCTAAGAGAGGCAACTGCGCTCGTCTCCCGCGCCGAATGCTCAGTGCTCGGATTCGATGAGGATGTCATTTTTGGTTTTCGGCAAGATGGTTCGGTAGCGATTTACGTCGGTCCGGATCCTGTTTATCAATTCAATTCGCAGTGCCAGCTACGGCGGGTTTATCGAAATGAGATTTTGCTCAAAGCCAAGAATGGTCGTCTTGTGGAATTGGAACGGCGACTCGACAAACGAGCAGTGTCCTGGGCCGAACGAGAACTGAGCGATGAGCAGACTACAACGCTTTTGTTCGAGTTGCGGCGACATCTCGATGATTTATTTGAGGCTTTGTCCGCTGATCGATTCAAGTTGTTGGCGCAAGTGCCACAGGATGACAACGTTGTCTCTCGCTTATTGGATTGGCTTGCTGCACTACCAGAGCAACTGGTTGTCGCTCGGTCACCACATGCGAGGTAGGGTGCAAATCCCTAAGCGATGGGCAAGTCGGTCACGGTCACGTCCGCCGTGCCGTTTGCCGACGGACTTGAGAGGAGTGTGCCGGCGCGCGCATGTTCTCGGCGAACAAAACCTAAGGCGATCAACCGGTTGTCGAGAATAGTTGCTGTCGATTTAATCGTACCCACTTGTTTTTCGCCGGAAAAGATCGCTGTGTGAGGTTCAAGTTGGTGATCGCTTGTAAGCGAGAGTCCCACAAGTTGTTGATTGACGTGACCGAGAGCATCGATGCGAGCAACGGTTTCCTGACCCAGATAACACCCTTTCTGAAAGTGGATCGCTTGGGTGTTGCGGTCGATTTCTTGCGGCAGGTTGGTATCTGAAATATCTAAACCATAAAAAGGACAACCTGCTTGGATGCGTGCTGCTTCGAATGCGATCGACGTTCCGGGACTGACGTTGTGGGATTCTAAAACGCCTAATAGGTCTGCGGTCTGATCGCGGGCCACAGATAAAATAAAGTTTGTTGGAATGGTAAACGGGGTGCGCCGCAGTTGGAGCCGTATATTGCTCAGCATGCATTCGCTGGAACCAAGCATGTCTGTGGGAATGTCGCCTTGAACAACCGCTTGAACAACGGCTGCGGCTTGTGGTCCGGCGAGGAGAATTTCATTCCATTCGTGACTCCGGTCATGAATTTCAACCTCTTCTCGGATGAGGTAGCGATCTAGGTGTTGAAACAGGGGGGCCGCTTGATGAGGCGCGGATTCCACCACCAAAGAGTGTGGCCGACAAAAGATGAACGCATAGCCCACAAGTTTTCCTTGGGCATTGCAAAAGAAGGCTTCACAACCCTCTCCCGGCGCCAAACTGAGAATGTCATTTGTGCAGAGGTTTTGAAGAAACTTTGCCCGATCAGCGCCCGTTAATTCGAGTTGTGCACGATCTGCAAGATCGATGACGAGCGCCTGCGAACTCAAGGCTTGAAGCGCGTCGCGCAGGTTGGATTCTGGTAAGGGGTTCATGTGATCAACGAAATTCCTAGTCCACCGCAGATGTCAGGATAGTTTGCTGCGCGTTGCTGACGAGAATGCAAGAGTCGAATTGTTGGCTTAAATGATCCAGTTCGTCTTCGGATGTTACACATGCCATGCCTAGTTGTTCCACGTCATCTGCGGGCAAGCCACTTAGCAGATAGACTCGGGCTCGTTGCCGTGCTTCGAGTAGAAGTGCTGCGGAAAGGGAATCTTGAGACGGATTTTGACGAATTTCTCGTAAAAGCAGCTCGTCAGTTTGTGATGAAGACAAACGGCGCAAGGAGGTACCTGGACTGCGGGTAAGGTCTGTACAGAGGACAATCGCGCCATCGTCTCGAACGACCTGGGTCGCAGAAAACAGCGCTCGTGATAAGTTTTCCCAGGATTGCTGTTCTGGTCCGCCTTCAATGGTTGCCACGACGAGGGCCGCACGGCTGGGTGCTTGTTTGCGCCAGACGTTGTCACAGATGGTTTTGCCGTGTGCAGAGACGCTATGAGCATCTCCGGCGAGCACGTGAATGATAGAACTTCCCGAGCCGGGTACGATTTGGAGTGTGAACAAGACACCGAGTAGCCAAGCCGCTTCGTCTGTTTCTGTACAAAAACGTTGGAATTGTTCGCGCCATTCGTTTACGCCGGCTAAGCGGAAACGTTTCTGAGTTTTTTCATCCGCAAAGGTGGGGAAAAGACCACTGTGGACGCCTAAGTAACCAAAAGAGTCTTGCAAACGAAAAGTACTGATGGGCAATACGACGTCGGCCTCGACTACCTTGCGATTCATGTAGATGGGCTGGCCATCAGTCGACGCAGCAAGGTACGCAACTTGTTTTTCATTTGCCGGGTCATGGAGACTGATTTGGATTGCGGCACTGATTTCCGTTGGTAAAGTATCGCTGAGGTTGGTTTGTTCGAAATCGTGCTGGTCTGCAAAAATCAAACAGATGTCACTCGGATCAATATGGTCTTGCGTCAGCGAGTGAATGCATCCGGCAAGGACATAAGGTAACTGGGGTATTCCTTGATCGATCGTAATGGCCACTCGATCGCCAGGAACCGTTGCGCGTCGCAGCGGTGGGAAGTCGATGGGGGCATCTAAGGCAGCCGCGACGGCAGCCGACACATCGTCGAGTGGATCGCCTTGAGGTGTCCTGTAGTCCCCCAAGATGACGTCTTCTGGGAGGCTAATTCGTACGGTCGAGTTCGTCCCGTAGCGTAATTCGTGTGTCATATGTGGATCGATGGAGCAAGAGGAATCCAGGATTGGAGGAATTATCGACCAGTGAGGCCTTAATTGGAATCATAGCTAGGCCAGAGAAGCAGGGTCAACCAGTCGAGCTTTACGAATGGCGGTTGTTTCCGAATAATCGGTTTAGCGTCGGAGCAAAGATTCCGATCAAGAGGAACGCATCGGTGGGGTAGCTCAGGGGATTGGGGATTATCCTGTCATCTGCAGTAATGTGAAGTGACAAATTTAACAACGCAACGGAGTGATGGCTGATGAAAAGGGGAAAAGTCCTGGTATTGCTGGTCACCATCGTGGTTTTGGGGCAGTGTGGCTGTGGAGGTGGGACTAAAAAAGAAGCGAACCCGTTGGCGATGAATGCGGACGCGGAACTGCTGCTCCGAGAAATGATCGATGCCTATCGAAACGTCGACAGTTATCTGGACCGAGGTTCTCTTCGGATGTCCTATCGACAGGACGGCGTGTTATTAGAAGACAGGGCAGCATTTTCCGTCGTATATGCCAAGCCAAATCGATTCCACGTACAAGTACATGCCGCCACGATGGTCTCCGATGGAAAGCAATTTTTTGCCCGCATCACGGATGAATTGACAAACGATATTGATGGCCAAGTCGTTGTGAAACCCGCGCCGCCCACTGTCGATTTGGCGAGCATCTATCAGGACCGAGTGCTGGATGAGGCGATTCGTGGTGGGCGTGGTCGCCATCCAATTCAACTGGAACTGCTGTTTGGTGAACAGGCTTTAAGTTCATTCCTCGAGGATAGTGTTCAAAGAAGTCTCTTAGCGAATTCAAACTACGATGACCAAGTGTGCCGACGGGTCAGCGTTCTCGTGGAAGATGGAGAGTTTGTTTTCTGGATTGATGCGAAAAGTCACTTATTGCGAAAACTTGAATTTCCCACGAAAACAATCCAGGAGGAAATTGGAAACGTCCAGGAAATAACGGAGGTGCAATTGTTTGCGGAGTTTCATTCAGCGCAGCTGAATGGTCAAGTAACCGACGATGAGTTTGTTTTTGAGTTGCCTGGCGAGGCAAAGCAAGTGCAGCGCTTCGTGAAACCACCGCTGCCGTTGCCATCAGAACTATTTGGAAAACAGCCTCCGCCTTTCTCTTTTACGGACTTGCAGGGTGCGGAGATCCAAGGCAGTGACTTGGGGGGGAAGCTTACCGTGCTTATGTGGTTCTACGACCATCCCGCCTGTCAGGTCGGATTGGCGCAATTGCAGCAGGTCTACGAGGCACATCGTGACCGGGAGGAGATTCGATTTATAGCCGTGTGTACAGCGCCTCAAGGCGAAGCTGAGTTGGGGGGAATGTCAAGTGATGAGATTGAGGCGTTGTTAGAACGCTGGAATATTTCCTTGCCCGTGGTGAGGGACCTGGAAGCATTTGGAAGAGACGCATTTGGGATTCTAGATGCTCCGACGCTGATTGTGCTGGACGCTGAGGGAAGTGTTCAGGTCTGCGAGGTTGGTGGAAACCCTGATTTGGCAGAGCAGTTACCTACCGTGATTGAGTTAATTCAGTCAGGCACCAATGTGGCGGACACCGTAGTGTCCGAATATCGCCGGCAACTTGCAGAATACCAGGCAGCAATTGCTGGCGACGGTGCCACTTCGGGGGCCGTGATCGACTTGGAACAGACACCATTACAACCCAAGACGGATCCCGAGAATTTACAACTGACGACTCTCTGGAACTCATTAGAGGTTGTTGATGCGGGTAATATTTTAGTTGTGGAAAAGGAGGCGGGAATCCCCAGCTTCATCGTCAACAGTGGAACCGCCGGCGTCGTCGAAATGGACACGGAAGGAAAGGTTGAACAACGCGTCAATCTTGAAACGGGTGGTGCGGCGGCAGTCAGTTATCTTCGGACCGCTGTGGATGGCTCTGGGAATCGGTTCTTTGCAGCAAGTTCACTATTAGGACCCAAATGTTGGATTTTTGACCAAGCGTGGCAACTGGTGCTGACGTATCCACCGCAAGAGGAATCTGAACATCGTATGCACGATATTCAACTTACCGACATGAATGGTGACGGAGAACTTGAATTAAATGTCGGTTTTTGGGGGGTGGTGGGTGTTCATAGTTTGAATTTAGAAGGCTCATTGCATTGGCGACAAAGGACAGCAGCGAATGTCATTTCGCTCCTGGGCACCACGCCGGACGCGGAGTTTGGTCGACAAGCTCTCCTTTTTGTGGGAGAGGTCGGTACGATTCGGAAGATTAATTTCTTTGGACGCGAAGACCCTGAAACGACCATCGAAGGTCGACTCATCCACCATCTTTACGCAGGTAACTTTGGTGCGGATGCGGCGACCAGGTACTGTGGGATTTCTTACGCGCAGGATGGTGGCATGTTAGCTATTGGGTTATCGGACGAACTGTTGGAAATGTGGAGTGTCGAGTTGGCAGCGGGCTCCTTTGACACACCGATCCAGTTTGTGAGCTCAGGCCAATTGATCCCGGAGGATCCGGGACAATGGGTCTTTGCCGGGCCAGATGGCTCCGTACGCATCGTGGGTCACGATGGGCTGTTCTTTGATGCGTTTAACATCGAAGAATATTTAACAGGGATTGCAGTGACACAAATTGGCAATCAGCATGTGTTGCTTTGGTCGACGGCGGAATCGGTTTCGGCCCACAGTGTTCAAGTACTCGAATAGTACATCATTGTTATGTCGATCCTGGGATCTTGGGGTGGCAGGCACAAGGCTATCTCGCTTGGCCCACCGCGTTTGGGGTGGCACGCAACTCTGAGATTGAGTGATCTGAAGGTGCCGAGGAATGTAGTCTCCTTGGAATTCTGGTTTGTCGGCCGTGGGTATGGAGCGAACCATAATCGCAGTTTCTACTGCTTGCCTGCTGTATGATGCTTCCAGTAACGATTCGGATTGCACATAAGTTCGGGCTAATCGTTGTAATCGTAACACGGCATGCGATTCGAACCCGTCAGAGCGATGGGACTTAGTGCAAGAACGGACGTCAGGGCATAAAATAAAAGGGTCGACTTGCATTCGTCCAATTGAACTGAATGCGTCCACCGTATAGATCCTGCAATTTCCGCCTTTGTACTCATTTCTATGACTGCAATCCTCGGCATCTCTTCTTTTTATCACGATTCGGCTGCCGCCCTTGTTATGGACGGTGAAATTGTGGCTGCTGCGCAAGAAGAGCGTTTTACACGCAGAAAACACGATCCTCGTTTTCCCGAAAACGCGATCGCGTATTGTTTGGAAGAAGCGGGTTTGTCGCCAGCGGAATTGGACTTTGTCGGTTTCTACGATAAGCCGTTACTCACGTTTGAGAGGTTGTTGGAAACGCACCTCGGCGTCGCCCCCAAAGGCTTTTCCGCGTTCCTCAAAGCGATGCCGGTATGGTTGAAACAGAAGTTGTATTTGCGCCGCGAAATTCATAATGGTTTGCATAAGGCTTACCAGCGGAGGGTTGTGTTCGCCGAGCACCATCAATCCCATGCAGCGAGTGCTTTTTTCCCATCACCCTTTGAAGAAGCGGCAATCTTGACGGTTGACGGCGTGGGTGAGTGGGCGACCGCTTCTTTTGGCGTTGGAAGTGGCAATAAAATTCGGCTCACGCACGAGATGCGTTTTCCACATTCGGTTGGTTTACTCTACTCCGCGTTCACGTATTTTTGTGGATTTCGAGTGAATTCCGGGGAATACAAATTGATGGGCTTGGCACCCTACGGTGAGCCGAAGTACGCCGATTTGATTCTAGAGAAACTCATCGACGTCAAGCCAGACGGATCGATGAGAATGGACATGTCTTATTTCAATTTCCTGGCGGGGATGACGATGACGTCGTCAAAGTTTTCCCAGCTTTTTGGCGGTCAGCCAAGACAACCAGAGTCTCCGATCACACAGCGAGAAATGGACATTGCGGCGTCTATACAGCAAGTGACCGAACATATCATGTTGCGAATGGCCCACCATGTCCATGTGCAAACCGGCATGAAGAATCTCTGCCTTGCTGGTGGCGTGGCTTTGAATTGCGTAGCCAACGGGAGGATTCTCCGGGAAGGTCCCTTTGAGAAAATTTGGATCCAACCTGCGGCCGGCGATGCCGGAGGCGCTTTGGGCGTTGCTTTGTTCATTTGGCACCAATTGCTCAACAAAGAACGTCATGTGAAGCCGACGGACAGTCAGAGTGGTTCCTATCTGGGGCCGTGCTTTTCATCCGATTCGATTCAGAAGAGTCTCGACGACAAGGGAGCCCATTACGAGCGGATTGAGGATGAACAACAGCTTTGTACGCGAGTGGCGTCTTTGATTTCCGACGAGCAGGTTGTTGGTTGGATGCAAGGTCGTATGGAATTTGGGCCGAGAGCGCTGGGAGGACGCAGCATCTTGGGCGATGCCCGTAGTGAAAAAATGCAATCAGTAATGAATCTAAAAATCAAATTTCGCGAGTCGTTTCGCCCGTTTGCCCCTTCGATCCTCGCAGATCGAGCTTCCGATTACTTTGTGATGGATTGTGAAGACAGCAGTCCGTATATGTTGCTGGTGATGGACGTGCACGGCGAAAAATGCAAGCAACTAGACATGGAGGCGGTTAAAACCAAGGGACTTGATAAGCTTAAAATTGTTCGTTCGGACGTCCCTGCAATTACTCATGTCGATTTTTCTGCCCGCGTTCAGACGGTCGATGGGGAGCGGCACGGACGCTATTACAAACTTCTTGAGCAATTCGAAAAAATTACGGGCTCACCGATACTGATTAACACAAGCTTTAATGTGCGGGGTGAACCGATTGTCTGTACCCCGGAAGACGCCTATCGCTGCTTTATGGCAACGAATATGGACGCGTTGGTGATCGAAGATTACGTGTTACTGAAAAAGAATCAGCCAAATGTCCAGCAACACGCAATCGATGAATACCTCGATCAATTTTCACTCGATTAGAGAACGAAATGTCAGCCGATGGCCATTGTTGAAATTAATTTAGATCCGACACGACAGCAGTTGCGGATGTTTGGGTGGTTGCTGCTGCCGTTTGGGGCACTGGTAGGGTTGATTGTGTTCTGGCAGTCGGCGAATGCTACTCTGGCGAGTGGGATTGCGGGCGTGATCGCCGCTACGGGACTCGTGGGTTTGGTTCTGCGGCCATTCTTGTTGTGGGTTTATCGAATTTGGCTTATGGTGACCTATCCGATTGGATGGGTGATGTCTCACTTGATGGTTGCCATCGTTTTTTACTTGTTGATATCTCCGATCGGGATCGTGATGCGATTCGCAGGACGTGATGAATTGCGACGTTCATTTGACGACGAATGTGAGTCTTACTGGACGCCACGCGAAGAACCTGAGGACAACGAGAGGTACTTTCGTCAATTCTGAGGGTAGAAGAGCAAAATATGGACGATTCAAAAGCCAATAGCCAGGAAACCTCGAAAGAGGATTTTGACCAACTCGCTGGGAGCGTGGATCCTGGGTTCTTTGAGGAATTGTGGGATTTCATGCGTTACAACAAAAAGTGGTGGCTGACACCCATTGTGTTGTCGCTATTATTGATGGGCGCACTCATTCTCTTGTCGGGATCGACAGTGGCCCCATTCATTTATTCGCTCTGGTAATCCACCTGAAGGTTTTACGGCATGAAAGAATACTTTGTCGTGAGGGATTCAAATCAAGATGAGTGAATCAAACGAGAAGAAATCGGCCTTTGAACAGGTGACCGAAAAATCCAATCGGGGTGTGATTGGAGAGTTTTGGGATTTCTTAAAATACAGCAAGAAGTGGTGGCTCACTCCAGTGCTTATCGCTGTCCTGCTATTTGGCGCGCTGGTGATCGTCTCCGGTTCCAGTATTGCACCGTTGATTTATGCCTTCTGGTAAACCTTATGGGCGTGTTTCGATTAATGGCGTGTCTCGATTAATTCGGTGTGGTACTTGTCTCTTGTGACAAGAAATAGTCCAGTAGTTGCTCGACAAGCCAGGTGTTTCCCACTTCGTTAAGATGGATGGGTTCGTCGATTTCTGCGTAAAAACAAAGGTGTGGCGCTTCAGCCAGGGTAGCCGATCCCCAGCGTCGGGCGACTTTTGACAAGAGTGGCAGATAGGGGTCCAAGCCGTTCTCGTCCTCGAAAACCGGTTGCAGCGATTGCCGTACATGGAAATAGGCCACCTCGTGTTCAGTAGCGATTTCTCGTAAAGCGTTGCTGTACGGTTCGTAGCCGGGAAATACTTCAGGAAAACAGTAATCGATGAGAAGAACTCGGGCTGACCGCTGGCGAGCCGCGGCGATGAACTTTCCATAGTTGGCTTTGTATTCGTCCAGAGAAACCCGACGTACGTAGTCTTCCTCGGGTATTTTTGAGAGAGAACTCGCCCATTGCAACAGGTTCGAGTGCCGAGCCATTTGACCAAGCCATGCGCTGGGAGCACTCGCCTGTTCCAGCATGACCTGGTCACTAACCGGATTGCGCCAAGCATCATTGTTTAAATAGCAGAGCAACAACCAGTCGTAATCGTAGTTGGCGAACTGTTGTTGGTACCATTTCCAACCTTGTGCAGATGAATATCCTTGACAGCCTCCATTGATGACTTGAACACCATGGTCGCCCTGTGCCTTGCTGAGTTCGCGTTCGAGAACGACCGGCATGACTTCGCTATCGTCCAAAGGGTAGCCAAAGAATTCCGAGTCGCCCATGCATAAAATATTCAAGGACGCGTCATTTTCAGAGGAATCGCAGGGGTGCCCTCGGTGGCCAGCTTTATTGATGGTGATGCGTACGGGTTGGTTTTCTCCGTCGGGTCCACGATGCAAGTTGATGGTATTGACTGTATTATCTGGTTGGAGTCGCCAAAGTAGTTCACGATCTTCTTGGTAAAGGATTCCTGAACGGAAATCATTTAAAGAGAGTGTCGTCAGCCAATCGGCAAACTCGCGAGATCCAAGTTGCGGCTTGGAGGGTTCGGACGGTAACCCCGCTAGCCGTAGTCCGAGTTCGGGCAGAGCAAAAAGGAAGATCACCACAAAGGTCGAATACAAAGCTTTACGCCACTTTGGAATAGACGGCGGTGGTGCGTTCTGCTGCTGCAAATTTTGCGAGGAGTGGTCGGCTGACATCGGTAATAAGTTTTCGCGGGTGATTTTTAGAACTGTTTGATGTATCGTTTGACGTTCGGGGCGGAATCTCTGGCACGCCAGTAGCTTTTCCGATCGCGTTCCAGTTGACGGGTTAAGGGGTCTTTTCCGAGGGTGCGGACCAGAAATCCGATCGGGCTCAGGACCCCGTAATATAAGATTCCCAGTACGATCAAGCTGATGACAGCGTTCATTGCAAAAGTGAAGGACATCCAAAGTCCATAAATTGGTAACCGTAGCGGCTTGAGACTGTAGTAGGAAATCGCAATCAGTCCACCCACAGACCATAGGTAGACTGAGGTCTGTAGTGAGCCGCTGATCCAAAAAAACATTCCGCCAAGAATGCCAAAAAATAGCAAGGGCACGAATCCGAAGAGGGCGAACGTGCGGGCAGAGGGTGGTTGATTTCGGTCGAGCATAGAATGTCTCAGTTCGGTTGCTAGTGGTGAGCGTTTTTCTTTCCAATCATCAAGAAAAAACCGCCTTCTTTATTTCCGCGAACGATCTGTTGGGTTTGGACGATGGCACGATCCAGAGTCGTGCCACGGGTTGTCGGTTCAAAAAGTTTCGGGTTATCCAGTTCCTGAAGCACGGGAGTCAGTGAGGGAATGCCACGTATAAATTCCAGGCCTGCCTCGTTAAACCAATCGAGCACTTCGCCCATCGTATGTTTCGATTCATGTGGGTGCTGGTACTGGTCCGCAAACCAGGCGCGCTGCTGCTCGCGACTAATGGGTGTCGAACGTAAGAGCGGATCGATCCATTTCCCGCGACCCCCCAGTAACTTAAAGCATTTTCGCCTCAGATCGGTCATCAATCGACCGTAGGTGTTGTAGAGTCCGATGATGATGTGCCCTCCCGGTTTGAGAAGCGGCACGAGCCCTTGAAAGCCGCCGCGGGGATCACCCGTGTGATGCAGCACGCCGTTGCAGAGAATGACATCGAATTGCGACGGTTTGAAGCAGGGCCGAAATAAATTCATTTGGACAAAACGTACGCGCGAAAGCTCGTGTTTATGCCGAAATGTGTTGGCCAGACGGAGTGAGTTTAAACATAAGTCGGCGCCCACCACGCGACGACATCGAATTCCCAGGAAATTGCTCAGCTGTCCCGTGCCACAGCCAACTTCAAGTACGGTTGCATTGTGGGGGATGGCGCGGTCAAGTGCGGCCGCGTATCCGGCGCGGCGGGCTTTGTCGATGAGGGACCGCAAAGTGTCATGGTCATCGTAATTGGGAAAGGGAGTTTCTTCGTAAAACGCTTTCACTTGCGTCGTCACATCGCCCGCTGCTTCGATGGCTTCGTGTGGCCAATACATTTTCCAAATGCCTTCTTCACGAACGAATTCGTGACCCGTTTCAGCACATCGTGCGACATCGCCTGTAAACTCCAAATGAGCACCAGTCTGGGGATTGCATGCGACTTCTTCAAAGGTCGGATCGCGATCGTCAGGCTGCCGTGCGGTAATGCATGCTTGCTGGTTTGTTTTGCGCAGCAAAAAATGTCCTAGACAGAGTGTGTCCAGGTCGCAGGATAGAAAGGTTTCCAGAGCGTCTTGAGGTGTGGCGACGATGGGTTCCCAGCCGAGATTGAAACTGGTGTTGATGATCACGGGACAGCCGGTGGTTTGCTTAAACGACTCGAGTAAGTTGCGATAAAGCGGATTGCGGGATTGATCGACTGTCTGTACCCGTGCGGAATCATCGACGTGTGTAATGGAGGGGACTTCGGAACGCTCTTGCTGTAATCGCTCAAGACCTGCCGCGTCTTTTAAGTTTTCTGGTAACTCCTTACGTTTTCCTTCAGCCAGTTGGGACACAAGCAGCATGTAGGGACTTTCTTGTTTTTCACCCAAGCAAAAATACTCTGCCGCATCCTCTTGCAGCACTGCCGGAGCAAAGGGGCGAAACCCTTCTCGGAATTTGACCTTCAGGTTGATGGTGCTTTGCATTTCAGCTGAGCGTGCGTCCCCGAGTATGCTGCGCGCTCCGAGCGCTCGCGGGCCAAATTCCATGCGATCCTGAAACCAGCCAACCACTTTCCCGTTGGCGATATCGTCAGCGACCAGGGACGCTAGGTCTCCTGAGCTGGCGACGTGTTCGTAGGATACATTGGCGTCGTCGAGAACTTGCCGAATTTCGTTGTCACTGAATTTAGGACCGAGCAAAGAACCTTGCTGGCTGTCCTGAGGAACCGGCGTGCGACTATTTTGCAACAATTGATGCCAGATGAAGTACACCACGCCTAGCGCGCCGCCGGCATCGCCTGCGGCGGGCTGGATCCAGATCTGTTCGAAGGGACCCTCACGGAGTAACCTGCCATTGGCAACACAATTCAAGGCCACGCCCCCGGCCAGACAGAGGTTCTTCATGCCGGTAAGTTCATGAGCATGTCGGGCGCAACGCAAGACGATTTCTTCCGTTACTTTTTGAATCGACGCAGCAATATCCATGAAGAATGTGGTGATGTTGTCGCTGGCCTTGCGCGCGGGCTGTCCAAAGAGTTGTTCAAAGCGAGCGTTCGTCATGGTGAGGCCACAACCATAATTGAAATACGACATGTCCATGCGGAAGGAACCGTCGTCTTTTAAGTCGAGCAGATTGTCAACGATCTGGTTGTAGTACTTGGGGACACCGTAGGGAGCGAGCCCCATCAGTTTGTATTCTCCATTGTTGACTTCGAAGCCGCAGTAATAAGTGAAGGCAGAGTAAAGAAGTCCCAAAGAGTGAGGGAAACGTTGGTCGTGGGTGATGGAGACTTCATTTTTGCGTCCCACACCAATGGTCGTGGTGGCCCATTCCCCTACGCCGTCGAGCGTCAGCACGGCCGCTTCTTCGAAAGGCGACGGGAAGAAGGCACTGGCAGCATGTGACTCATGGTGTTCCAGGAAAATGTAGGGGTTGGTGATTGGTTGTCCAAGTCCTCGAGTGATTTCCCGCGGCAGATGCAATTTTTGCTTCAACCAAATGGGCATTGATTTGCAAAAAGACTTGAAACCAGCAGGAGCGTACGAGAGATAAGTTTCGAGGAGTCGATCGAATTTTAAAATAGGCTTGTCGTAAAAACCGACATAATCCAGGTCTTCCACGCTGAGGCCCGCTTCCTGGAGGCAGTATTTGATTGCCTGGACGGGAAACTCCGAATCATGTTTTACCCGTGAAAAACGTTCTTCCTGCGCAGCAGCCATGATTTGGCCGTCGACGAGGAGTGCCGCTGCCGAATCGTGATAGAAGGCCGAGATGCCGAGGATGACGGTCATGAACTAAATCCACTGCCAAATCTCTAGCATAGCATTTACGCGCGGGATTTTCACTTTCAGTTTGTCTGTGGGCCCACCCCGGGGAAGCTGGTGGTCCCAATTGGCCTGAGGGAGGAAATTAACGAGAGAAGAAATTACATCCACTGCACGAACCACTCGGTTGCGGTGTTGGCAAGGGCGTGCGTGGCCGCGATCAGCAGAAAGGCGGTGAGGATGCCAATGCTGAGGACGATGCCAATTTCAGTCGCCATGATGGCGACCGTACGTAATTGAGAGCCGCCGATCTTTTTAATCGTCTCAAATTCACGCTGCCGCAATTGTAGTGATAAGACAAAGACCATCATGGTCGTCGTGATGGTAGCGCAACTAACGGTTCCGATGGCGAGGGCCAGGTAATGTTGAATATCAACGACGGTGTGGAGCAGATCTTCCATGACCTGTGCTGGTCTGACCACTTGCGCCAAGCTGTCATCCCCGACATAGAAGCCCTGCAGCAGTGTGGAGGACTTTTCGTCATGAGGTAAGGCAATCGCGGCCGTTACGGGATAGCGATCCTGGTTCCCATGAAAATGAAAGTTGGCGGCATTTTCCGAAGTAATTTCGTTCGCTCGTGGGATTGACGGGTCGTGAGCCGGATCGTTTTCGTTGGGATCGAGTCCTTTCGTTGCAGCATGCCCATGCCCGAACCCCTCGATAATCCAAGTCGTTTTAAGGTCCGTAAAAATGACTCGGTCATCCGCTGTTTGCGTTGGTGCGAGGATGCCCACGATGCGCATTTTTAAGGGGAAAACGCCGCCCAAGTCAAAGACGTTCTCCGGGCTCGAGAGGATGGTGTCTCCTGGGCCGAGTTGAGTTTGTTGCGCCACGTCGGCTCCCAGCACGCATTCTCCGGCTATGTTGAATAACTGGCCCTCCGCCACCACGAGTTTCCGAAATGAGAAGTAATCCACATGCGTACCGACGATGCGGCGACCGTCCGCTTGAAAGCGGGCATAAAGCGGGATCAGTTGTGCCAGTTTCGCCTGCCGCACATGCTCTATTTCTCCGTAGTGCATCGGTCGAGCCAAGTCCGATTCAAAATAGAGGGAATTCAAGACAAGTTCGAGCCGACTTCCACGAGCCCCCATTAAGAGAGGGGTGGATGCGGCCCTCAGCGTGAGCTGTCGTGAAGTTTCAGAAACGAAGATATTTAATCCTACGGGGACATAAACGAGCAAGGCGATCGAAAGTGTGAGCGCGAACGTTTTCAGAGGATGAAAGCGAAGATAACACCATGCCAGGTAGAGAATGTCAGACATGCTTAACCCTCTCTCGGCAGGTGAAATTGCTTGAAGTCGAGGGCCCGATCAAATTTGCTCAGTGTGTCGTGATCGTGAGTGACGGTTACCATGGTTGTTCCGGTTCGCTGCACATAACCGAGGAGCAGGTCTAGTACCTCTGCTTTGCTATGAGGGTCAAGGTTGCCCGTGGGCTCGTCGCAGAGAAGCAACGAGGGCTCCACGAGCAGGGCGCGACAAATTGCCACCCGTTGACGTTCTCCTTGGGAAAGCCGACCGGCACAACGTTTCAGTTTGTCTTGGATGCCCACGTCCTGGGCTAATTGAGCCGCACGATCCCGGTGCCAGGAGGTGAGACGCAGGGCCGCTGTGATCCGACAGGGCAATAAAATGTTATCCAGCACGCTGAGGTGTTCCAAGAGTTCAAAGTCTTGAAAAACCATGCCGACCTGGGTGATTCGAAATCTCCGCAAGGCGGTTGGCGAGAGCGTGGACAGGTCTGTGTCGTTGATGCGAATTGTGCCGCGATGAGGCGGAAGGATTCCGGCGACAAGATTCAAGAACGTCGTCTTGCCACTGCCGCTGACGCCATGCAGTGCCAGCGTTTGATTGGTGTCGACGGAAAACTCCGGAATTTGCAGCTGAAACTCAGCCTCTTTGTATTGAAACTCGAGGTCGGAGATGTGAAGCATATCGAGCAGGCCAGTTGTTTCGGAATTTGGATGCTCCGATTCTTCCACGCCGGCTGGCGGGACGCAATCCTGCTGGTGTTGTCTGGTCGTGCGACTTTGCCCGCCGTAGGAATCGGTCACGGCTGCAGTTATCGAATTCTAGCGGAGCCTGGAAAACGTGCCTGTAGAGCCGTCAAACCCCTTAGATCTTTGCAGGGTTCACCGCCTTGAAGACGCTTGCCGTTGCGTTTAGGCAGGGTCTCAACGATACTGGGCACAGCGGGACGAGTTGGCTCGGGCTTCCGCAATTTAAAGGATCATGACGATGGTGGGAAACGCCTTTGCTGGCCCTCTAAAGCGACGCGAATTTTTGCGTGTGGGGACGCTTGCGCTGGGGGGCCTGACGCTGCCGCATTTGCTGCAACTCCGCGCCGCAGCGGGAACCGGTCAACGCAACACGTCGGTGATCCTGTTCTGGATGTGGGGTGGTCCGAGTCAGTTGGAAACGTATGACATGAAGCCGGCGGCCCCCAGCGAATATCGGGGACCTTTGCGGCCCATTGCGACCAGCGTTCCCGGCCTGCAAATTTGTGAGTACATGCCGTTGCAGGCGCAGATTGCGGAGCGTTTTTCGATCATACGTTCACTGCATCATGAAATGTCGGCGCACAACGACGGCAGTATCGAGATGCTCACAGGGAAAGTCCCCACGGTTCCCGACCCGTTATCGTTGGCGCGCTCGGAACACCCTGATTTTGGGATGATTGCCAGTCGGTTGCGACCTCCGCACCCGGGTGGGCTGCCAAATTACATCGGCGCACAGAAAGCGCCTTTCATGACCGACCCCGGTTATCTTGGCGTTAGCCACAAAGCGTTTGAAACGGGTGATCCATCGAAAGCCGATTTTGCACCCAAGAATCTGACGCTCATCACAGGTAACGATAACGGCCGACTCGAAGATCGCAAAGGTTTGTTGACCCAGTTTGATGGCCTGAGAAAATTCCTCGATCGAGGGGATGACGGGATCGAGGAATTTCGTGCTTGTGCCTTCAATATTTTGACGAGCCCTCAAGTCGCCAACGCTTTCGATCTCAGTCAAGAAAAAACAAAATTGCGCGAGCAATATGGCCAACATCGTTGGGGGCAAAGTTGCTTGCTAGCCAGACGCCTTGCCGAGGCTGGCGCCGCCGTGATTAATATTGATGCGACGGCTCCCAATGATACGACCAAGCATTTCAGTTGGGATGATCATGCGGGGGCCTTCCACATAGACTATGCACAACGAGAGCGTTTGCCCCAAATGGATCAGGCGTTAACGGCGTTGATTAATGATCTCTATGACCGAAATTTAACGGACGATGTCTTAGTCATTGCTTGTGGAGAATTTGGCCGTACACCACGATTGACGCATGCGCCGAAGAATTTCTCAGATCAAATTGGGCTGGGACGTGATCATTGGCCCCATGCCTTCAGCGCGTTGATTGCGGGAGGGGGCCTGCGGATGGGACAGGTGGTGGGGCAAACCAATTCAAAATCGGAGTATCCCACCCATGATCCGGTAACTCCGCAAGATTTATTGGCTACCGTTTATCGTCATCTTGGCATCGACTACCGGCACGAGTTCACGAACTTCGCTGGACGACCTGTGCCGATTTTATCTTCGGGACGCCCGATTCCTCAGCTTGTCTAAACGTCGCAGCGCAGCAAACTGGGTGGCTGCGACCGGATTGGCAGTGACGCGAGTCGCAGTGAAGTGGGTGGCAGGGAACTGAGTGACTGCGAAGCGAGTGGCAGGGGGCTTAGGGCACGGCAGCTTAGTTGGGTGGTGGTAGTCGTCGTTGCTGGTCGAGCCAACGATACAAGTCAGGAGTTGCATAAGCGGCAGACCAAGAGTTGTGGCCTATTTCTTCCAAGATCGTTAATTTGATCCGTGTGCCAGCGACGGCACGAATCGCGGTAACCATTTCCAAGGAACGTTCGACGCCAACCGATTTGTCCTGGTCTCCGTGCCAAACCCAGATCGGTAGTTTTGCCAGGTGTTTTGCATCTTGGACCCTGCCCCCGCCGCAAATGGGTACCATTGCAGCAAATCGCTCAGGAAAATCTGCAGCAAGTCGCCAGGACCCAAATCCTCCCATGCTGAGTCCGGTGAGATAAAGCCGTTCAGCATCCAAGGGATACTTCGACTCGAGAAAGTCGAGTAGTTTGCAGAGTTTGTTTTGTTGAACATCGCTATCCCAGGAATCGGTCCGTGGGCATTGGGGAGAAACGACGATATAGGGGAAATGCTGGCCCTCTGCGATCAGTCGCGGTGGCCCCCATTTGGTGACCAGGTTCAAGGGACCGTTGCTTTCGCCGCGGCCGTGTAGGAAGAGCAGCAGAGGCCATTTCCGCGACGAATCCTGAAGGTAGGCTGGAGGAAGGTAAATCAGATAGGAGATCGGCTGGGCCTCT
>JAKVBY010000079.1:0-1681 GCA_022446825.1 Pirellulaceae bacterium | reverse complement strand
TTTTTCTCGGTGGCATCTGAAATGTGGTACTGGAACGTTCCAGCCCAGTGCGCGGCCAAAGACAGTGCGGGCTCTGAGAGGCGTGCAAACACGACCGGTTTTAAGGTGTTGAGCTGAGATCTTGAGTAAGGAGTGTTTTGATGACTCGTGTCGGTTGTCAGCGAGTGGATCACGTTCCCGTCGGACGGCGCGAGTTGCTTAAAGTGGGCGGGATGACACTCATCGGTACTGAGTTGTCAGATATTTTGCGCTTGGAATCGGAAGCCTTGGAGTCGCCCGGGAAAAATTTTGGCAAGGCGAAATCGGTCGTCTTTATTTTTCAGGCCGGGGGACCTTCCCAGCACGAGACATTTGATCCGAAACCGACCGCGCCCGCGACGATTCGAGGCGAGTATGGAGTCACCCAGACAAAGTTGCCGGGCGTCGAGTTTTGTGAATACCTTCCGAAGTTAGCGGCGCGTGCAGACAGGTTCTCCATCGTGCGCACCATGCGACAGCACTATAACAGTTGCCATGGTGGCTGTAATTATCTGCTGCACACGGGGACGACGGAACTACCCCGCGGAGAAACCAACGCAACGATCGTACGAAATTCAATTGGCAGGCATGCCTGGCCGTCGATCGGTTCCATGATCGCCTATGCCGACACAGAGAAAATAGCGAGCGGACTTCCGCCAGTTCTCGAGATTCCGCGTCTGAAGGTGATGAGATATGCTGGGCGAGAAGGCGGGCTGTTGGGACCCCAGTATGATCGGGTCGGCATCGACTTGGCTGCCACCTGTCATGCGCCAGACGCGGGGGGCTCGTGTCCGAATTGTTATAGTCATGATGACCCAAACCTCGATCCTGAACGCGCACCAGGGCCCGGTCCAAAGGCCTGGTGGGACAATAGCAGCTGTCGTCACCCCGAATTTCACTTGCCAAATCCGGGGCAGGTCGACATCGCCTCTCCTGTGTTATTGAATCGGGTGGCGCTGCGGCAGCAACTGGACGGGCTGGAAAAGGGGCTGGACGAAGCGCAGCGGACGGGACGTTTGGAGAAGTGGGACCTTTACCGCCAACGAGCGCTTGATTTCATTTTGGCATCCCGCCGCAGTGGCCAGCAAAATCCCTTTGATTTGACGCAAGAATCAGCTGCCACACGTGACTTATACGGACGTGAAGAGTGGGGGCAGGGATTTCTGGCGGCGCGTCGATTAGTGGAAGCAGGCGTCCGCATGGTGCAGGTCACCTTGCGTGGGTGGGATACGCATCAGAATGCTTTTCGTGACTTGAAAGCCAAGGCATTGCCCTCTTTGGATCACTGCCTGAGTGGTTTCTTGGATGATTTAGAGGAGCGGGGTTTACTCGATGAAACGCTTGTCGTGATGTGTGGTGAAATGGGCCGCACACCAAAGGTCCAGCCAATTTCGCCGAATGGCAGGAACGCTGCGGGTGAGATCTTTACGCCGGGTCGCGATCACTGGGGCCACGTCTTTCCTTGCTTCTATGCCGGTGGAGGGATCCAGCCTGGTCGTGTGATCGGGCGGACCGATAGTGTGGCGGGATATCCCGACAGCGAAGCGTACACAACGGAGGATTTTGCTGCGACCATTTTTCATTGTTTGGGGATTGGCCCCGAGCGAGAATTTCACGACGCGCTGGGCCGACCCTACCGAATCTATCGTGGCAAACCGATCCA
>JAKVBY010000078.1 GCA_022446825.1 Pirellulaceae bacterium | reverse complement strand
AGAAAATGTAACGTTGCTCTGGGTGGAATCACCGGTGGATTGCCTTTGCTACCGTAACCAAGCTGATAAGGAATTTCTAATTCGATCATGCCACCTTCGCCGATGAGTTGAAGGCCTTCTTGCCATCCAGGAATGACTGCCTCGACTCGTAATAGCATCGATTTTCCTTGTTTGTAGGAGCTGTCAAATTCGGTTCCGTCATCTAACCAACCTCGATAGTGGGCTCGTACCGTACTTTTGGCGTGGGGTTTGGTGCCTTCCGATTTGCGGAGAATTTTGTACTTCAGACCCGACTCGGTAACTGTGAACTCTGCGGGAGCATCGGGGTCGCTGGGCCCTGGTGCCAATTCTGGTAAGGGTTTTTTCTCTAGAGCTGGCTGAACGAGTGTATTCCCGGGCTGAGAGGACTCGTAGACTTCGATTCCCACAAATCCGAGGACAATCAAAGCAATCACGATCAGAAACACAATTGCGGCACGCGGCATAATTAACGATCCTCTTATAGCTCCGACGTGGGAAACAACTTCGACCGGGTGGCATGATCGATAGAAGCAGCGTACTCGCTAATCTCGTAAGCTTCTACTAGTTGCACTTGTTGGCTGTGTTGTTTGCCATAGTTGGCAATCAATTCAGGGCGAAATCGCTCTGATCGTTTGGCCGTTAAGGTGAGATACCAATTATGTAGCCAAGATTTCCATTCTACAGGATCGGTTGGTACTTCCTGATTAGCGCCAAGATTAAAAGGTAAGAATTCAAAGAATTGCGACTGATGGCATGCAAGCATGGCTACAATCGTATCGATCTGGCAAGTTACGTCGATAACAATGTCGGGTTGCATGGGGCAGGGCCGTGTAAATAAGTCAACCATATAAGCGACTACGGGATCTCGCTGTAAAAAAGGCACGTCGGGCACGACGAGTGGGACGGTTACCATGTAGGAGGCGTCCTGGACCGCTTGGCCGACGGCCCGGTGATCCGGATGATAATCAGATGTTCGGTGCGTGAGTACCAAATCTGGCTGGTAGCTCCGAATTTCCCGGATGATCCTCTCGCGTACCTCTAAGGTTGGCAAAAGTGAGCCATCGGGAAAGTCCCAAGTGAAATATTCAGCTCCAATCACCTTACCCGCAGCAGCCGCTTCTGCGCGCCGGATCTGACGCAATTCGTCTGCTGGCCGCTCGTGATGCCCTGCACCACCATCCGTTACACTAATCATTCGCACTTGGTGTCCTCGCTGCCGGTAAATTGCGGCCAGCCCTCCAGCGTGAAACTCTGCATCGTCCGGGTGTGCACCAAGGATCAACAGCTTGAGAATTTGATCGGTCATGAAACAGATTTCCAGTGTAGAAGAGAATTTTCAGATAGGTCAGATCATCTGGCAGTCATCCATCTTACTTGTCGCCAACAGCGCTCATGAGCATACTAGAGCAAATAATCGGAGGAAATAAGAGATCTGTTTATAACGGAACGCTCTTTTGCGCACTGTGTTCCGTAAAGCAAATCAATGGAGGCTGGCTTGACAGACACTCGATACTTTGTGGTAGGTAGCGCTCCTAACTGTGATGTTGTGTTGGAGGAGACCGACATCGCAAGGCACCACTGTAAGATCAAGAAAGTGGATGAAGGTTTTCTTGTGGAAGATCTGGGATCCGCTGCTGGCACGTTTGTTAACGGCAAACGAATTGAACAGCCTACGTTTCTTTGTGACGCCGACACTTTGTTGTTGGGCGAGTTTGCATTCGATCTAAAAACGCTTGACATAAAAACACCGCCAGAAAAAAGTGTCAAAGCAAACTCGATCATCATCGAGGTCCAGGATCTGGCTATTCAGTCAAAAGGAAAATGCTCTCTTGAAAAGGCAGCATTTTCAGTCTTTCCGGGTGAATTAGTGGGAGTGATTTCGACTACCGAGCTCCAGTCCTCGGAATTATTAGACACATTAATGGGGAAAAGACTACCCGCAGCAGGTTCTGTAAAGTTTAACCAGGAAGATGTCTACGAGAGCCAGGTTAATCTGAAGACGTGTGTCGCATTTCTGCCTCAGAAAGATGTTTTCCATGGAGTGCTGACAGTTGGGCAAGTCGTTGAGTATGCAGCCCATATACGACTACCGGCGAACCTTAGCGATCAGGATCGTCAAGATTGCGTTGGTAAAGTGTTAGGTAAGGTCGGACTTGAGGATGCACGAGATCAAAAAATTGATAGTTGGAAGGGCGAAGTGGTTCAGGGAGTACAGCGCAAGTGTGTTAGTTTAGCAGTCGAATTACTTGCGGATCCCTCGATTCTGTTTGCTGAAGATCCTTTTGTCGATCTGAACTTTCCTGATAGGTTGGCGATATTGAAAGTGTTTCAACAGCTAACCTCGGAAGGAAAAACTGTTGTCTTGTCGATTCGCGATCTCGAAGCAGATCTTTGGCAAGCGTTTGACCAATTGATTGTGTTAAGCGAATCCTTGGACGCGAGTTCAGCAGATAGGCTTGTCTATTTTGGACCGGTTTCGGATGTGCTGAATTTCTTCTTTCCCTCCGGGCATCAGGAACCAGTTAAAACCAGCGAGATCATAACTGCGTTGGGGAAGGAGTCGCCTGACGATCTCTGTGAACGATATGAGAACTCGTCTTCCTATCGTCAATTCGTCACGGCACGTCGCGGTCAGACATCTAGGCAAGACCAGAACGTTCTTGTTGCAGACCGACCATCACCGGGGAGACAGCTTGCCACGTTGCTACGACGTGGGCTACAGGTCAAACGTTATGACTATTGGACCACAGGCATCTTATTGGGCCAGTCCTTGATACTGGGGATATTCATTGTCTGGATGTTTGGCAAACCATTGGCTGGTACGGTGACGGCCACGACGTGGCTTGAAGTTGCTGAGGCAGTTGCTGGTGTTTCGTTTGCGGTTAGTGTGGCTTCGTTTTGGGTGGGGTCGCTGAATGCGACTCTTGAAATTACCCGCGAATGGGTGACCTATTTTCAAGAGAGGACGGCAAATTTAGGACTGTTTGTGTTTGTGCTTGCCAAATTCGTCGTCTTGGGGGCCTTTACCTTCCTGCAGTGTTTTGTGCTCATGGTACTTGTCTATTGGGGCTGCGGTTTGCAGTCGCCGTTTTGGATTTTGATCGGTTTGTCTGCACTGACTGCTGGGATTGGACTTGGAATTGGTTTTGCGATTTCGGCCTTCGCACGTTCTCTCGTTGTAGCCATGGGAACTCTCTTTGTATTGGTTGTGATTTCCCTTTGTTTCAGCGGTTTCTTTATTCCGATCGATGAGATGTCCCGGCCGGTGCGCGTGCTGTCCCAAGGGACACCGATGCGCTGGAGTTTTGAAGCGATGTTGTTTCTGGAAGCGGAACGACGGGATGCCGAGCCGATGGAAATTCCTGGTACCGCTCGAATGAATCGCTTAGAGCGGCAAGCAATTCCAGCACGGAACATGGCTGAGATTGTTTACTTTCCAGCAACACATCGCATAGGTTTAAGGACCAGCACTTGGATTTTAGCGATCATGTTCCTGGCTGGCGTGGTGGCGGTCTATTGGGTGTTGCGGTTTCGGGATAATTATTAGCCGGTGCGCCGGATTTTCCATGCTGTGATTGCGGTTTAGTTTTTGCGTTGAATTGAAATCGATCGAGGATCGTTGTTTTTGTCTGTTGATTTAAGGTGATGGGAAATTCAAAGGTTCCAATAAAAAATTCCACGTGAAACGGGCCACTTTTAGACCGCCACAAGGATTTCTCATTGGATTTGATCTCGATAAAGGCGGCTCCAGCACGTGTGCGTTTGCGGTTGATCAGATTGATGGAAAACGAAATCGGTTGATCCGACTTGCTTAGCTCCAAAGACGTCTGCGGTCGATATCCAGCCCAATTCTCATTGCCCCGTCGCATCAGCAGGGCAGCAAAACGGTGTTCGGGTTGCAGCAGTTGATACTTGAGACCTAACCGAGAATTCTGTGAACCTTGGATGCCTTGAGGACCTGCTGCTGGAGCTGTCTTCAAACTCGCGTCGTCGAGTAATAATCGATAAACCTGCCGGTCGGTTAACGTAATTTCACCGCCAGCGCGGATGAAATAAGCATCTCCGTCATTTAAGCGTATGTCAGACTGTAGCGCGAAGTTGGAGTCAAATACATCCTCAGGGGCCACTTCCAACGCCTCACGTCGCCATTTCACCAGGCCGACAGAAAATGTGGGAGATTGGTCGAGTGTTTGGACGACCTCTCGTAGAATCAGACTTACCTGAAGTTGATATTTGCCTGAATCCCAGCCAATAGAAGGGGCTTCGACGATTCCGGAAAAGCTGTGATTGCGAGAATCCGATTCGAAGGCGAAGGTCTCCGTTGCAAACGTAGTCGAATCCTTTAATAGTGTCACTCGTAGCCGAACTCGGCTACGTGAGATACCGGCGAGAGTGTTGATCTTCATCTTCCAGCGTAAAGGGCTCGACAATAATGCCACGGGTGGATCGTTGTTTTTTCCGACCAGCAGAAAAGCAAAATTGCGCGATTGTTTCAGCAAACCTTGCGTCGGTGGTTCGTAATCCCAAGCGATGTCCAAGTTGCTGATCTTGACGTTGGTTGGTTTGATTGCCTCTTGCAACTTTGCTTCTTGTGATAAGCGAGTGGCATCGACGCGGCGCAGACCGTCGAGTGCGTCTTGGTGTTGCGGAAAGATTTGTTCGGCGGCAGTAAACTTCTCAACCGCCAAGTTCAAATTGCCTTCGCTCAAGGCGTTTTCTCCTGCCTTACAAAACGCCGTAAAGCGTTCGATTTTTGAGGTGTTGGCTTCTTTCAACTCTTGAATTTCACGTTGCTTGGACTCGATCGTTGCGATCAAAGTAGCAGCTTTGTCAAACTCGAGACTCCCCGGAGTAACCTCTTGCTGGGCCTTCAGGAAGTGTTCGATAATCGAATTGAGTTGACTTTCGTCAAACTCTAAGGCTGCGGGAAAGGCCAAGCTGTCGAGGTTTATCTCCGCAAGTTGTTGATTACCACTCTCCAGATGTTCTTGAAATCTTGCCAGTGCTTGGATTTGTTTCTTGGCTAATTTGCGAGCGACGATAATCTGTTTCTTCTCGGTGGTATCTGGCGTGCCAAGGTGCCACAACCGAATCGTTCCATCGAGTGAGCCAGAAAGTCCGACCGATCCACTTGGATAAAACGCACAGCAAGTCACGGTATCTTTGTGTCCGGCGAATTCGAGAAGTGAATCTACTTGATCGCGATGCCAGAGGCGCAAGATGCCATCGACGCCACCAGTGAGGAGTCGTCCAGCACCCGGCGACAAACAGAGAGAAACTTGCTGCACCAGCGTGTCGTCGTTTTTCAGTGCTGTCCATTGATGGAGTTGTTTGCCGTTCATGACGTCCCACATGATGGTGGTTCCATCTTGATGAACCGTTACTGCTTGTTCACCGTTCAGAGACACGCTTAAGCTTAGTGCTGCTTGATCCTGGTTTATTTCCTTCAGTATTTTGCCAGACGCCAAAACCCGTAAGACGAGTTTGCCGTCCGCCCCTGCTGACAGCAAATGCTGTCGATTGGGCAGTACTGCAATGCCAGAAACTTTGCCTTGGTGTGCTAAAAATCTGCGATCAATCGTTTGGTTTTTGGTATCCCAAACAAGGACCTCTCCATTCTGGTAGCCAGCAATGATTTGTTGCCCGGCCGGATAAAATGACATACATGTCACTGCTTGTTTGCGATCGCTTAATTGAGCGATTTGCCGCGCTTTGCCAATGTCCCAAATGCGTAACTGGCCTTTTCTATCACCGCTGGCGATGCGCGAGGAATCCGGAGAGAAGACGACCGACGTTATAGGGGCTGGATGTTTTTTTGGTTGACGGGAAAGCTGTGTGTGTTTCAGGGGATGCCACAAACGAACTGAGCCATCTTCCGAACCGGTCGCCGCACAATTTCCATCGATTGAGAAAACTGCACAAGAAATAGGGCTGGTGTTTTGTTCCAGTAGAACCCACTCTTTGCGGTCGATAGGGCGATAGTCGCCAGAAGTGTTGACCGTCAGCAGTCCGAAGCCAGCAAAAAATAAAAGTGCCAGGAGAAACAGGCCAATGACCAAGTCGCGTTGTTTCTGCAATTTTGCACGTCGAAAATTCACGAGAAAACCCTTTTTCGTGGTCTGACGACCAATCAATCCTCAGGCATGGAGGTGATCGTTTTAGATAAAGACTCCGTTCCGACGATATCACAGTCGACGTCGACTCACAAATTCATTTTTTCGATTGGAATACGAAGGAGTGGTTTAAAGTCTTAATCCGGCACGAAAAAGCACCGTATTGTCGGGTTCAAAGTTGCCAGTCGAGGAGGAGAATTCCACGCAACGATTGAAGACGTAGCCGACTTCAACTCGGAAACCGGCACCCCCGTGGCGTTTTTGTTCGAAGCCTAAAAGAAGACGCCAGTCACGAAATAGAAGATCTTCTCGGCTGCCATCGTTGTTGGAAATCGACCATTGGTCTCCGCCGAATTCTCCGGAGAGATAAGCCCAGTTTTCCCAGCTTTTGCCACAGTTCAAGCGATAAGCAATTTTGGATTGGGGAAACACAATCTCGAGTTGTAAGTCGTCATTCGGAACCCAGATGATTCCTCCGACGGGTAAGATGGCAAGATCAAAACGATCCAGATAAAGTAGACCAGCAGCAACTTGCCAGCGATCTGGCACCCAATCGTAGCGTAGCAACATGGTTCCTTTGACGCGTAACGTAGAATTGCTGTTTCCCGCAAAGTCACTGTAAACGCCAGGAGAAATACCCAGAACTCCGAGCCATCGTTCGTTGATGGTGGGTGCCCACAGGAATTCTGCATAGGCGTCGTAGAGTTGGGGAGGTAGATCTGGTGTCAACGGCCCAGTGAGTAGACGCATATTGAACCCACTCGAAATCAACAGCGGCCAATCCGTGGTTGGAGCAGGTAGGGCAACGGTGAGGAACGATTCGATTTCGGTGATTCCTAAACCAGCATCCCCTCCTGCTGTCAGGGCAGTCGTTGTGGATGAAACTTTCTGAAAAAAACCGTCTTTGTGATCAGAGAGGGCATGCGTTCTGGGGGACTCTAAGATTGGCGTAGACGCGTTGGGAGGAATCAGAGGCGCTGAGACGCGCAGTGGTTGACTCGCAAATTCTTCGGGTGTCCAATCGGGTGGTGGTGGTAAATGGAAATCAGCGAACCCCCGAGGTTCCTCTCGAACTGGCAAGGCGACAAAGTTTCCGTCGATCTGGTTGGTGGGTGGTAGACGCCAAATGGTTTCCGATGCAGCCCTTTCACTGGGGAGCACTGGATTCTCTTGGGCGATGCCGGCAGAGCGATTGATTCCCATTATGAGCAGAAGTGCCCAGAAAGTCGTTGTTGTATTGCTCAGAGACACTTTTGCCAGTTGCCGATATGTCGTTCCAGAAACCGTCAGAAATGACACTAATATCCGATGCCAGCTCGTATCATGAACGAATCACGAAGTTGTTGGTTGTTGGGTGGCATGTAACGGTAGACGATTTCACGATCCGTGATCCAGCCAGCTTCAATGAAACCGATCCGCCGGCCGTTGGCGAGCATCGATTCTGGCCCCCATTCGATCCCTAGATAACCTCGAATGTCATTAATATCGATGTGATCCGTTGTCGCAGTCGCAGCTCGTTCGATGGTCCAACTTCCGCCACCGTATTCCGCACCTAAATACCACCAGACGTCATGTGTTCCGATCGTCGTCATATAACGAGCGATTTTTGGTTTGGGAAAAGAGAGTTCCCATTTGGATTGCGAGTTCGGTTTCCAAAAAACACCACCAATGGGTAAGAGCTTTAGCCGTACGCGGTCGACATATACCGCTCCAGCTTTAAGTTTGGCGGTAGGGGTCAGCTGCAGTACGCCTTGGACTTTTCCAATGGTGCGGAAGCTATCTGTGGTTAAGGTGTTAAAATCGCTAAACACACCAAGACGCCCTCCTAGTTCCAATCCGAGGATTTGTTGTGGGTCAGAATTCCAGCCCACATCCAAGAACGCGCTATAGGCCTTGGAGGGTAGATCGGAGACGAGTTCTTTGGGGCCGTCCCAGAGGTGTAACGAAAACGATGGCAAAACATAAATTGGTTGGCCAGAGTAGACGAAGTTGGGTAGTGTTAACGCGATGGAGACATCGGTGTCGTGGATCTGCAAATCGCGAGGATCCTCATTTCCGTAGATCCAAGTCTGTTTTAGTCGTGGTCCATAGATCAAACGAATGGGTGCACCGAATTGCGATTGTCCGAGGGTACCTTGGCCATTCCACGGAATATTGAGTCCGTTGGGGAATAGAGAAGATGGCGATGAAGGTGGATAGGCATCTTGACCATTTGTACCGAGAGCTGGAGCGCCTTCGATGGTTAATGCGGGAGCCGTGTCTGCTGGTACGGTGGTTGTGCCGGGTGCCAAACTGGTGCCGTTGGGCGTCGGTGCACCGAACAAAGAAGGAATCGTACTACCCGTATTTGGCCAGTTGCTGTAGGGATCGATTGCAGTCGGCCCCAAAATAGTACTCGACGTTGGCCCCGCCTCTGCAGGAATGGGGGTGATGGGTTGGTTGCCACCGATGGTGGCTCCGCGCGTTTCCGCATCGGAGCCCTGAAAGGTAGTCCGAGCCGGTAAGCTCTGTAGGGGAGCCTGTGCGTCCACCACACCTTGCACAAGTATGCAAAGCATAGAAAAAAACAACGCCAAAAGGTGTAGTCGTTGCACGGAGAACGCCACGATTCTTCAGGAGGAGAAGGAAATGTATTGAGACGGGCGAGCTTAAGTAGCAATTGCCTTTTCAGACGTCAAGATCGGACCGCTATAAAATGTGTTATTTGGTAACGCAGATTCTTGTTATGGCAAGCTCTTAGAGGGTATGCCCCTTTTCTGACGGCCTCACGATCGCTACCATCCGGTGCATGCATGAGGACCTTAATCCCGAGCAACGGAAGGCAGTGCAGACCCTCTCGGGTCCGCTTCTGGTGCTAGCAGGTGCCGGTAGCGGCAAAACACGGGTTGTGACAATTCGTATCGCAGAATTGATCCAGCGAGGGGTTACACCCTCGCGAATTTTGGCGGTTACATTCACTAAAAAAGCAGCAGTCGAAATGCAGGAGCGCGTCTCGGCACTCTTGGGAACTCGACTCCAAGACCGTCCTGTTGTTTCGACGTTTCATGCTCATTGTGTACGCATTTTGAGACGGCACATTCGGCGGCTCGGTTATCCAGAGAGATTTGCTATTTATGACCGAGGGGACCAGGAATCGATTGCTCGTAGTGTTTTACGAGAAATCAAAGTTCCGGGTTCACTTTTGCGCCCAGGTGACTTGTTGTTTCTCATCAGTCGCTGGAAAACGATGTGCCTCCGTCCTGACGCAGCGGCAAGCCTGGCTCAGACGGATAAGGAACACTTGGCGGCAATGGCTTATCGTCGTTATCAAAACACGCTGAAAGTAGCCGGTGCGGTCGACTTCGACGACTTGTTGTTGTTGACCGAACAATTGCTTGAGACAGATGCCGAGGTTCGCCGGGATGAGGCAGCACGCTTTGATCATTTGCTCATTGACGAATACCAAGACACCAACGGTAGTCAATATCGGATCGTAAGAGCGTTAGCACGCGATCATCAGAACCTTTGTGTTGTGGGGGACGATGATCAATCGATCTACGGTTGGCGCGGTGCTGAGGTGCAGCACATTCTACGGTTTGCGGAAGATTGGCCCGAGACGACGGTGGTACGATTAGAGCACAATTACCGCTCGACGGCGGCAATATTGGAACGTGCGAATCAATTGATTTCCTACAATAAAATGCGTTATGACAAGGTGTTGCGTCCGGCTCGACCCGGGGGCGAAAATCCCAAGATCGAACAATTTGCGAATGAGACGGCGGAAGCGAAGTCCGTTGTGAGCGAGATTAAACGTTTTTTGGATTCCCGTGAGTGGGAGCCTAATGATTTTGCCATCTTATTTCGTACTAATGAACAGCCGCGCGCTTTTGAAACCGAGTTGCGACGGTTAAAACTTCCTTACGTTTTGATTGGTGGGATGTCTTTCTTTGACCGCAAGGAAGTCAGAGATGTTTTCGCCTACCTCAAACTACTCGCCTCGCCGCAGGACGAGGTCTCGTTGCTACGTATTATTAACCGCCCACCACGCGGAATTCCTCAAGGAGTCGTTCAGCGGTTAACCGACAAAGCCGTCAGTAATTCAACGACTGTTTGGAATGTCATGACGCAACGCGAAAACCTGGGTATGCTTCCAGGTCCGAAACAAGCGGCCATCGAAACCTTTGTCGCCTTGATTAATCGCGCACGTGCGGACCTAAAAACAAAATCCATCGTAGAAGTTGTCCGGACATTGATTTCCAATATTCAGTATCAATCTGAAATTGATCGCCAATACGATGATCCCAATGAGCGCGAGTCACGTTGGAATGTCGTAGAGGAAGTGGTTAATGCCATTGGGGTTTACGAAAAAGAAAGCCGGAAACCAACAGTAAGCGGCTTTCTCGACGAGATTCTGCTCAGCCAGCGAGACTTTAGCGACGAGAAGGAAAATCAGCTTAAACGCAATGGTATTGTTTTAATGACATTGCACAGTGCGAAAGGGTTGGAGTTTCCCCATGTCTATATGGTGGGGATGGAAGAGGGTTTGTTGCCCCATCATCGTAGTATCAAAGCAACGGACGATGCCATCGATGAAGAGCGCCGACTTTGCTATGTAGGGGTGACCCGGGCTGAGGAAAGATTGACATTGACGATGGCCTTAACACGAATGAAATGGGGCAAACCTCGCGAAACCAGCCCCAGCCGCTTCTTGTTTGAAATGATTGGCCAAGCGGACAAAGCGACGGACACGCGTAAGTCGCCAGGACCCCCTCGACGACAAAAGCAAAGTGCACCGCGGCGCCACAAACGTTAGGTCAGTTGGCTTACTCCAAAACCGACTGGTAGGAGCGACAATATCGCCGTCGGGATGCTCCATCATTAGTACATGGATCGTCTCGCATAGGACAGTCAGAAAAATGGAATGGCAAAGCAAAAGGGAATGTCAGAACAGTAGCTTCCTGGTTCTGCGATGCGAGTGCCGATTTTAGCTAAGCACGAGAGCAAAGAACGAAACATGCCCAATGCTTATAACGGCTCACTCTTCTTCTGATTTGTTTGGGGTATCTAACTGGCCAATCGACACTAGATGATGTTGTGTGCGGAATAAGAGCTGCTGGTTGGCGATTGCGGGTGTCGCGAGGCAGATCTCTCCCAGGCTATTCTCATTGATTAACTCATAATTGGGACCGGCCTTGATCGTGAAGACGGTTCCCGATTCGGAGGTGACATAAATTTTTCCGTCTGCTGCCACGAGCGAAGCAGTGAAGCTGGTCGCCGAACCTCGACCGCAGCGTTTGCGATAGATTCGATCTCCCGTCTTTGCGTCGTAACAGGTGACGAGCCCATTATTTCCACACGTATACAAATAGTTTCCGTAGGCCAGTGGAGAGGGAAGATACGGCCCACCGCGATCTTGACTCCAGGAAATATGGCTATTTGATTCTTCACCATCGGCTAAGGAAATATCTCCTCTGGCATCAGTCCGTACGGCATAAATTGGTTGAATAGGTCGATACCCGCTGGTGACAAAGATCAAATTGTGTGCCATGAAAGGTGTCGGTACTGTGATTGCGGCATTGCGGCCTAGTCGCCACAATTCGTTTCCTGTCCGTGCGTCATAGCTGCGAACAAAATTGGTGCCGTTCGTGATTAACTGGGGGCCTTCTACGGTCGTGCAAATCGTTGGTGTGCCCCAAGAGGGGACTTCCTGGCGGTTCGTGCGCCAAATCTCTTCACCTGACGTAATGTCGAACGCGGCGACAAAAGAATCCTCTTGCAGATCACATTGGACGACAATAGTGCTTGCGTAGATGATCGGAGAACTCCCAAAACCCCATTGGTGGTCGCGGTCGTTGAAAGCGCCACTGTCGAGTTTTCCAAGGTCTCGTTGCCACGATTGATTACCGTCCATGTCGAAGCAGCACAAGCGTCCCGAGTTGAACAAAACGACCACGTTTCGACCGTTAGTAGCAGGTGTTGGATTTGCCTGAGAAGACTTTAAGTGACGTTTTACCAACGGTATCCGTTCATCCGCTGATTGTTCCCAGAGGATTTCACCTGTGTCACTGGCAAGGCAGTAGAGTCGCCAAATGTGGACCGATTCATCGTTCGCGGCATCTCCATCACCGTATAAGCCAATTCGTAGATCGGCATTTCCCGCGCTACTCACTGCCGTCGAAATAAAAACGCGATTTTTCCAGACAACAGGACATGAGTTGCCTAAGCCGGGAATTGCCGTTTTCCAGCGCAGGCTCTCTTTTGTCTCCACGTTCCAGTTCTCTGGCAGGTTTTGCTGCACGGCCAATCCTCGCGCCGACAATCCGCGAAATTGAGGCCAGACATCCGTGGTGGCGATTGCGTCATCCAGAGTCCAATCGTTTTCTTCTTGGTTAACAATCGACAGCGGCTTTTTCGAGGAGCTAATGCGTTTAAAAATGCGTTGACTAAAGCTAGACGATTGGGAAAGCTGAAATGCTTGGCCGTCTGCGATGTCAAATTTGTAGGTGTATGCTGAATGATCAAAAATGCTTTGGTTGCGAGGAATCAGCGTCAGTATTTGTCCCAGTGAGGTTTGAAAAATCAGTTGGCCATCGGTCTGGGAAACTTTTACTTCCTCCAAACGCTCACTGACGTAATTCCCGACGAGCGTTTGGAGGTCTTCGGCGGCTAAGACTGGGGGTTCTGAAAGTGCTGCTTTCGCCGTTTGCTCGAGCAACTCGACCACGTCTTGATGTCCCGCTAATTGAGCTTGGGATCGTGCAATTGCTAACCATCGGTCGTCGAGCGTCGCAGCGGTAATGATTGTTTTGACCATGTTGAATGAACCACTTGCAGCAGCCGCACGCAATTTCGCAGCGGCATCTTTGGCGCCAGCAGCGACGAGCATCGCAACAATTTCCGGATTATTGGTGAGCATCAGGGGTGTGGCTTTCCAAACCGTATCGGGAATGTTCGGATTGGCTTTTGCTGCGAGTAATTGCTTAACAACGGCGACGTGCTCCTTAGAAGCAGCCTGCCATAGTGCCGTGATAGAAAACTTAGCTTGACTATTGACGTCCGTACCGGCCTCAAGCATGGCTGCCAATTGTTCGGCATTTCCCAGTCGCGACGCTTCCACGAAGGTTTCGACATTGTCGTCGGCGACACTCGTGAACGCTGTAAACAAAAGGCCGAAAAGTATTGGGGAGTATCTTGGATTCAATAGATTATCTCCAACATATAGACTTGTTTGAGGTGGAATGCCAAATCATCATAACAGAACGTTAGCACGGTTGGGGAATGTTGGTCTGCCATAGAAATGTCGGCTATGTGGAGACAATCTGATCCACAGCTTCAGATAGTGATTCAACGACCAGCGTTGAATCACTATCTAATTCAAGCTCATTCCAATAGCGACTGCGAATTAACGCAGTATGTGTTCCTAGTTTGCGGCCAAATTCAATATCCGAAAGTTTGTCGCCGATTGTCCAACTAGCAGCATATTCGATATCTTCGTTGAGTTGCTGCTGAACGTCAGCAGCCAAACCGAGTTGGGGCTTGCGACATTTGCAGCGATCGTCTTGGTGATGGGGGCAAACAGCAATAGCATCGATCTCGACGCCAAGATTCTCAAGAGTCAGTTGCATGAATTCATGCAACTGATCGACATCCGCCGACGAGTATCGACCGCTTGCGATTCCCGATTGATTGGTTACCACAGCGATGGCAAAGCCAAAATCAGTCAGGCGACGGAGGGCGTGAATCGCGTCTTTCGTGAATTCCCAATCGGTTGTTTTGTGGACGTAGCCATGATCGACATTGATGGTTCCGTCACGATCTAAAAAGGCGACTTTTCTGGTCATTCCATTCTTTCCGCCTGGAGTTCGTTTGCGAATTTGGAATGCTTCGATGGCTTGGTGTGCTGAAGGGTTTCAACGCGCGACGTCCTTATTTTTGTTGCCAATATTGGGCATAGAAAAACGATATGAGGATATCCAGCAGCCCTTCGTTACATCCCGAAAGCAAGGTAGATGAAATTCAGAACCCGGGATCTCTGAAAGGGGACCACCCAGCATTTGGAATTCCGGCCTATGACGATGGATCTGTCGGATTCGGATTCGGATTCGGATTTGATTTGACACTCACGTAAAGCATCCGCAGTTGTTGTGTCACTGTCGATAGTAGAGAGTCTTCCTCGGCAGTCCGATTGCCTTTGGTTTTGTCTTCCAGAATGCCTAAGGTGTCGATATGGTGTTTTGCCAACTCGAGATGTACAACGGATTCGTTAGTTTCCGGATCGGGAGTTTGCCCTAAAGCCACTACCGCCTGTGTGGCTAAGGAGGTAATCAGGAACTCAAATGACGCGGGCGGAATGGGCATTTCTGAGTTTTCGTCAGCAGGAGATGAAGGTTCTTGTTCTTGCTGCTGACGGAGATTTTCTTTTTCACTTTGTGCCTGTGTTTTCCAGTCTTCATCAATGATTAGTTTTGGAGATTCTTCTTCCGACATTTTGCGGCTCCCTAATTCCGAAACGCGTTGGTTGTATTTGTGAGGAGGAAACGTGCTGTCAAACGCTGCTATATTCGGGTTTGCGTAAGGTGTCTCTTGTTCCTCTCACACAGAAGGTTCCTTTCCATGGCAACTTACCGAAAGTCAGCTTGCTTCAACTTCAGATTGCCGTTCGGTGCGGCTACTATGTCGCTCAACAGCCGCTTTGATAAAAGCGGCGAATAATGGATGAGCTGCAGTGGGTTTTGACTTGAATTCTGGATGAAATTGTACGGCAACAAACCAGGGATGCTCGGGTAATTCGATCACTTCGACTAAGCTTCCGTCAGGGCTGGTCGCTGCCACCGACATCCCATGCGCAGCAAATTGTTGCCGATAGACGTTATTGAATTCATAACGGTGTCGGTGGCGTTCGAAGACAGTTTCCCGTTGGTAAGCTGCATATGTGTTACTGGCTTGGTCAATCGACGCAGGCTGTGCTCCCAGTCGCATCGTCCCACCCTTTTCCGTGATTTGCTTCTGCTCGTCCAACAAGCAAATTACAGGATGCTGAGTATCTTTGGAGAATTCGGTGGAGTTGGCCTCCGGCAATGCGACGACATTGCGACCAAATTCGATTGCCGCACACTGCATCCCTAAGCAAATACCAAAAAATGGGATCCCACGTTCACGTGCGTAGCGGATTGTTTCTACTTTTCCTTCGATGCCGCGTTCCCCAAACCCACCGGGAACCAGGATGCCATCATAACCGGCCAGTAAACGTTCCGGCCCTTCACGTTCAATAGCTTCACTGTGAATACGACCGATACGAATTTGAGCATGATTGTGGATGCCAGCGTGATCCAAGGATTCGTAGATCGATTTGTAGGCATCGGTATGCTCAGCATACTTGCCGACGACGGCGATGCTGATTTCGTGTTGTGGATTACGTAACCGGTGCAATAGATCTCGCCAAGCATTTAGATCGAGGTGATCGGTTTCTACTTGTAACTTGTCGACAATCAGCTTGTCCAAACCGTGTTCGACTAAGCTGATCGGTACTTCATAGATAGAAAACTCTTTGTCGCGCTCTTCAATGACGGCATCGAGAGGCACGTTGCAAAATAGTCCGATTTTTTCGCGATGTTCACGGCTGATTTCACGTTCGGTCCGACAAATTAGTACATCCGGATGGATACCAATTTCCCTTAACATGCCAACGGAATGTTGTGTAGGCTTTGTCTTCAACTCACCGGCAACTTTGAGATAGGGAACTAGGGTAAGGTGAATGTAAAGGCAGTTTTCCTTACCAACGTCTAATGAGAATTGGCGAATCGCCTCCAGAAAGGGCTGGCTTTCAATGTCACCCACCGTGCCACCGATCTCTGTGATGACGACATCGACGTCGTCCTCTCCGAGTTTTTTGATAACACTTTTGATCTCATTGGTGATATGAGGAATTACCTGGACCGTTTTTCCGAGGAATTCACCGCGCCGTTCTTTTTCGATTACTGACAGGTAGATTTGCCCCGTCGTATAGTTCGAATGGCGGGTAAGCAGGCTATGGGTGAATCTTTCATAATGGCCCAAATCCAAATCGGTTTCGGTGCCGTCATCCAGTACATAGACTTCGCCATGTTGGTAGGGACTCATGGTCCCTGGATCAACATTGATATAGGGGTCCAGTTTTTGCATGCGGACCTTGAGACCACGCTGTTCCAATAGCATTCCAATCGAAGCGCTCGTAAGTCCCTTACCAAGTGAACTAACAACCCCTCCGGTAACGAAAATGAACTTGGTCATGGTCGGATTCACCTTCCTGGTGTTGAGGGTGGGCAGCTCTAGGGAGTAACAAAAACTAACAGGGAATTGAAAGAACCCGTTATTTTCTGTGGACTTTGGCGCGAGGGAGAGAGTGCCATGTGACAATTCGTCGAGAAGTGGCCAAGACAATCTGTCCTGGGAGAGCATCTTAGCAACTCGACCTAAAATAGAAAACCGGTAGCGTACTCGTTGTTCCAAATCTTACTTGCCAAGTGAGGCCAGATTACCTTGCTCGGTCAACTCCCCAGTCCTGAACATTGTACCAATCGATACCGCCCTCGGTTTTTGGCTGCAGTGCCCCTTGTGCGGCATGAGACATAACCAAAGTCCCCAGAGCCCAACCGCCACTTCCAGCAATAAATTCTCTCCACTGCATGTTTTTGTCCCCCATAAACAACCATGTCAATAAACTACCGAGGTCTTTGATAAACCACTTTACCGCCTAGGTACGTCGTTTCCACTTTCGTATCCTTAATCTTATCCAATTGCACACTCAAAATATCCTGATCTAACACAACTAGGTCCGCCAGTTTCCCTTTCTCGATGGAACCTTTCTTTTGTTCTTCAAATGTTAAGTAGGCGTTATTGATTGTATAAAGTCGCAATGCCTCTTGCCGCGTTAATGATTGCTCAGGGTGTAACGGTGTCGTCATATATCGAGGCTGACGTTTAAGCGTAATCCACATTCCCAAGAACGGGTTGTATGGATTAACACTTCGCAAACTCCCAATTCGCTGCATATGATCAGAGCCGCCTCCGACCACGACGCCTTTATCGAATAGTGAGCGATAAGGTTGAAAATATTCAGTGCGTGCCGTTCCAAACTGTTTCAGCAACGTCTTACCGTCCATATACAGCCATGCAGGCTGCAAGTCCGCCACGACTCCGAGCTTTTTCATCAATGCAATCGCTTCAGCACTCATAAAATTACAATGCGTAACGCAGGGCCGGTGGCTGGCAACTTTGAAATCTTCTTCGTCAATGATTCGATACGCATCCAGTAACGCATGTACGGCACCATCGCCAACGCTATGAGCCGTCATCTGAAAACCATTTTCCAGCATCAACTTAGAGAACTGGTACAGTCGTTCCTGGTCAATATATCGCATCCCTCGATAATCCGGATCATTGATGGAATAAATCTCGCTGACCCCCCACGGCTTTCGCATATATGCACTTCCTGTCAACATACCGCCATCAAGAAAGACCTTCACTCCTCGCAACCACAAGTACGGGTTGTACTGATGAATTGGATCTGCAGCCGCAGCGTCAATCCGTTTTTGAATTGTCTCCGGATCCGCTCCGGCATTCATGGAATAGTAAAGAAACACCCGCACATTAAGTGCATCGGCTTCACGTAACGACTTCCAGATTGCCACGGCACTGTCCCCAGCATTCCGATCAGAAACAGATGTAATTCCAACCGAGTTGTAGTCGTGAATCAGCTTTTTTAGTTGTTCAACACGCTCGTCGTAGGAGGGAGACTTGGTGTTGGACTCATACTTCAATAAAGATCGACCGCTCCGCAAAACGCCGGTCAATTTACCATTCGCATCCCGCTCAAGTTTATAGGGTGCGCCGTCCGGTACTTCAAACTCATCGTCAATACCCGACAACTCAAGCGCACGAGTGTTCACTGCGGTGTCGGGACCCGTCTGAAACATCACCGGATTGTTAGGGGCAACACGATCCATCTCTTCTCGCGTTGGAAACCGCTGCTCTTTGAGTCTGGTAATAAACACCTGACTAAGGGAAATCCACTGATCGTCTTCCAGTAATTCCGCCCGTTCTTCGATGTACGATAACACATCTGCTATTTCATGCATTGGAGGAACCACATGGTCGTATTCGTAAACGGCAGCACTACTGGAGTGAACATGCGAGTCAATTAAACCGGGGATAACCGTCTTGCCTTGCAGGTCAACGAGCCTAGTATGTTCACCTCGCAACTTCATGACTCGGCTCCTTGGACCCGTCGCTACAATTCGATCCCCTCGCACAGCAACACATTCAACAATGTCAAACGCTTTATTAACCGTTACAATTTTTCCGGAATGCAAAATAAGGTCCGCCGGTTGTGTCTCGCCCACCAATTCGAGCTGCGACGACATCGCAAGGATAAACGTGGTTACAAAGATGTTTATCATTGACTTCATTTAGTTTCCCTCAGTCCGTGACTACTATGTGAATAATGTACAATGACCTTTCCGACTGGCGACCGGAAGCGACTCACTATATTTCAATACCTGCGCAACTTAAACATTAAAGCGTCGCGCCTCATGATGCGAAACTTCTGGCTCCCCTGCATTGTAATCGCTCAACTAGCCCCCCCGCTTTACGCCTCCGCGCCACAACCCAATATCGTCTTGTTGATTTCAGACGATCAACGTCCCGATACTTATAGCTGCGCTTGGCAACGAGATCATCCAGACTCCCAGCCTTGACACTCTAGTTAAACACGGCACGACCTTCACCCGCGCTACGTGCGCCAACCCACTCTGCGTTCCCGCGCGAGCGGAACTCCTCAGTCGGCAAATTGGTTTTCGCAATGGAGTCCATCCACCGAGCAACAAGCCAGACCTGACACACACCACCCTAGCACAAGCGTTAACCGGCAGAGGCTACAACACGAATTGGGTCGGTAAATGGATGATTGCCGGGAGGCCGTCCTTCGTGGTGTGCCATACCGTGCGGCTTGGGTGTAGCCCGACAGGCAGACTTACTTGCTGCAGTCGCCGGGAAACAGGGATGTTAAGAATTGCCGGCCGCTGAGATTTCTAAGCGTGCTTTGCAATCGCTCGTTGAATGGCTTCACCCATGTCTGCTGGCGTCTGTGCGACTTCAATCCCGGCGTCTTCTAGAGCAGCTTTTTTTTCGGCAGCAGTCCCTTTGCCGCCGGAGATAATCGCACCCGCATGCCCCATGCGTTTTCCGGGAGGAGCGGTACTCCCTGCAATAAAGGCGGCAACTGGTTTGCTGACGTTTTCTTTCACAAATGCGGCCGCTTCTTCCTCTGCAGTACCGCCAATTTCACCAATCATCAGGATCGACTCGGTTTCATCGTCCGCTTCGTAAAGTTTAAAGAGGTCGATGAAAGAAGTTCCCACAATGGGGTCTCCTCCGAGTCCTACACATGTCGTTTGGCCGAGGCCTAAATTGGATGTTTGCCATACGGCCTCATAGGTGAGCGTGCCACTGCGACTCATTACACCGCAAGAACCTTTTTGGTGAATATAACCAGGCATAATGCCGATTTTGCATTCTTCGGCGGTAATCAGTCCAGGACAGTTGGGGCCGATTAGCGTTGAGTTGCTGGCCTTCACAATCTCATAAACTCTTACCATGTCCAGAGCAGGGACACCTTCTGTGATCGCAGCGATGACTTCGATTCCGGCGTCCACGGCCTCGAGAATTGCGTCTGCTGTGAACGGCGCTGGTACAAAGATCATCGTTGCATTAGCGCCTGTTTGTTCGACGGCTTCGCTTACGGTATTAAACACAGGCAGCCCTACTGCCGTCTCACCACCCTTGCCGGGCGTTACCCCACCGACGACCTGCGTGCCGTAGTCAAGGCAGCCTTTGGTGTGGAATTCTCCGGATCGTCCGGTGATTCCTTGGCAGATTAAACGTGTATCTTTGTTGACAAGAATGCTCATGGTGTTGTTTTGAAAACTGGATTAATTCGACTTGAAAGTGTGATGATTATGTAGCGGCTTGTACGACCTTCTGGGCGGCATCCGTCAGGTCAGCTGCATTGATTATGTCAACGTCGCTTTCGGCGAGTAGCTTGCGTCCAGCCTCGACTTCTGTGCCTTCCAGACGCACCACCAAAGGCACGTTGAATCCGACGGTTTTGTAGGCGTCGAGAATGGCTGATGCGATTGTGGTGCACTTCATGATTCCGCCAAAGATGTTGACCAACACCGCTTTGACTTTATCGTCACTGAGGATGATTCGGAACGCTTCGGTAACTTGTTCGGCGTTTGCGCCGCCACCAACATCGAGGAAGTTCGCTGGTTCACCACCGTGGTAGTTGATGATGTCCATCGTGCTCATCGCTAATCCAGCACCGTTGACTAGGCAGCCGATGGAACCGTCAAGTTGCACGTAGCTGAGCCCAGCTTTCCCAGCCCGAACTTCGGCTGGATCTTCTTCCGTTAGATCGCGAAGTGTGGTTAAATCTTTGTGGCGAAACATCGCATTGTCGTCAAAACTAATTTTTGCATCCAAAGCGATCATCGACCCATCGTTGGTTATGACCAGTGGATTAATCTCGGCCAGGCTGCAATCGTAATCGATGTACATGCGACTGAGAGCTTTCATGAATTTGTCGGCGCTGCGAACCGTTGCGCCAGTGATGTTGAGCTTCTCACAGACTTTGCGCACCTGATAACTATCGACGCCAACGTGAGGGTCGAAGTAAATTTTGTGGATCAATTCGGGGGTCTCGGCGGCCACCTTTTCGATTTCCACACCACCTTCACTCGACATCATGATGACCGGTTTTTTTTCTGCACGGTCAAGAACGATGCCCAGGTAAAGTTCGCGGGCAATGTCGCAACCTTCTTCAAGGAAGACCTGATTAACTTTTTTACCTTCTTCGCCGGTCTGAATGGTGACCAATGTGTTTCCCAATAAGTTGGTTGCGGCCTGAGTTGCCTCATCTGCCGATTTAACTAATTGCACTCCACGTTGCTCGGGACATTCCAGGAGAGTTCCCTTGCCACGACCGCCGGCGTGAATTTGTGCTTTGATTACCACAATTTCGCTACCCAACTCCTCATAGGCCGCGGCAGCTTCAGCTGGCGTGCNCGCNACCATTCCGCGCAGTACGGGAACGTTGGCTTGGCGAAAGAGTTCTTTCGCTTGGTACTCATGGATTTTCATCGAAGCAGCCTCGGAACGGGGATATGTCGCCAGCAGGGATATGTCGCCAGCAAAGGCGCGGATTATAGAACTCCCGCGGAGGCGCGGTCAAGGAGGCGCGCAGGCGATGCAGCAGTCTACAGCCACATCAACGCAATACAGCGTACAGAGAAATCGCTTTTCAAACTCATATTTCTGTGAGCGGAGAAATCATGCAGGATTTTTCCGGAGTGCGTTCGGTCGCGGAAGGTTTTGCCGAATGCGTTAGTCATCCAGANTATCTGTGAAAGCGTACCGCGGGTGGTCAAGACCGAGGCGTTTCATTTTTTTGTAGAGNGTTGTGCGATTGATGCCGAGAGAATCAGCCGTCGTATTGCGATTCCAATCATTTAATTGCAGTACTTCGAGAATGATCTGTCGTTCCGGGCCTTCCAACGCTTCCTTGAGTGTTTGGCCTGCAATGGGCTGGAGAGTAACGGCTTGGCCCGTGTGTAAATGGTTAGGAAGGTCATCGACTTCGACAACGTCGTGTTTTCCGAGCAAAACCGCGCGTTCTACGACGTTTTGTAGCTCGCGGACATTTCCTGGCCAATGATATTGTTGCAAGGCAACAAGTGCTGTTTCGGAGAAACCTTGCACCTGACGAAGAGCGTCTTCACAAGCACCCGCAAGAAAGTGTTCCGCCAGCACTGGGATGTCGGACGGACGTTCCCTCAATGAGGGGAGTTCAAGGTTGACGACGTTCACACGGTAGTAAAGATCCTGACGGAACCTGCCTTCGGCAACGGCTTGTTCCAGATTTTCGTTTGTGGCCAGAATTACGCGTGTTTCCACTTGGTGAGTTTTCGTTCCGCCGACAGCTTCGAAGGCAAAGTCCTGTAGGACACGCAGCAACTTGACTTGCATACTCGGACTTGCTGTCCCGATTTCGTCGAGGAAGATTGTACCGCCTTCTGCTTGTAAGAATTTCCCGATTTTTTCACCTGTAGCGCCGGTAAATGCGCCCGCGACATGTCCGAAAAGTTCACTTTCTAAGAGCGTGTCTGGTAATGCGCCGCAGGCAACTTCGATGAATGGTCCATCGCGACGGACACTGCGACGATGAATGGCACGAGCGATCATTGACTTGCCTGTACCGTTCTCACCAGTGATTAATATGGTGGCTTTGGCATCGGCGACGCTATCGACCACATCAAACACTTGCATCATCTTGCTGTCGTGGCCAACGATATTGTCGATTCCAGTCTGTCGGTCCAGTTGGGCTTTGAGTTGATGATTTTCCTCGATTACTTGGCGTTGAGATAAGGCGCGATCAATCGACATCATGAGTTCTTCGTCGATTAAAGGCTTCGTAAGCAAATCGAAGGCTCCCGCTCGGATTGCATCAACTCCGGTTTCGACTGTTCCGTAACCTGTCATCAGCATAACCATGGTTGCCGGGTGGTTTTCCCGACAATGTGACAAAACATCGAAACCGTCACCATCTTGCAATTGAATATCAGAAATCACTAAGTCGAAATGCCGGTTGTCAACTTGGGATGTGGCGTCGTTGTAGCCAATCGCTTCTGAAACGTCGTGACCCAGTTCTCTCAACCAACTGGCCATCGAATCCAATAGATGGCGATCGTCGTCAACTAATAGCAGTGAGGCTTGTCTCATTTCATACCTGCAGCTTAAAAATAAACCTGGAATCAGATGTAGAAAAGCTCGACGTTCTGTTCAGCTGTGCATCTACACCGAGGAGTCAGTGTTCGCTGTAAAATACCTAGGTCGCAGGTTGGGCACTGTCAACATTTGGCGTTTCTTAGATCCCGATGAACCCTCTAACCGGCACAATAGGAACTTTTTTGTTAGTTTTGAACCGATCAAGGATTCAGGAGATAGATAACGCTTTCACGGGAAGATCAGGGGCACCTCAGGGTCGTAGGTGGATGGAAACGCAGGGAAGGAACATTTCCGAGTGAGGAAACGTCTCTCCACAGATGCTGTTTTGGAACGAGAGCGACCGAATGGAACGTCTTGTAGTCCTGGAGCGGAGTGGCGGCAAAAGGAGGTCTTTTGTGAAGTTTTAGCGCTGCGTGTGTGGGGCGATCTGGCGTCCTGAGAATGTGACAATACTATTCAAGAGGGGTAGACTACCCGGCATGTTCCGCGCCAGTTGTTCCCATGTGGTGTCCGATGTGGCTGCTTGATATGGGGAAATAAAAGACGCCGTTGAACCAGAACTTAGCGTTGAGGAACGCTCCGTTAGTATCTGCTCTTTTGCTGGGAAAGAGTTGCGATTGCAACGGAACTGGTAAGGAAGCGGAGAGCGTTCAGAGTTTGCTTGGAGGCATTTGAGCCAACTGTTTTGAAATGCCAGATATTTGTCCTCCGGAACAGGGAAATCCGCGACACTGAAAACGGCCCAGTGTAAGCTTGTTACAAAATTTCTAGTTCCGTTTTTGCCTGATTTGAAAGCGAGAGGTGTGGCTGTGAGCAAACCAACCTCTTTTTTTGTCTATGGCACTTTAATGCGCGGCGAAACACGAGAACCTTTGTGGCCTCATCCACCGCTGCGAATTTGTGCTGGAACGACGTGTGGCCGATTGTACGACCTAGGTTCCTATCCAGCGTTGATCGACGGCAAAGATTTGGTGCGCGGTGAATTGTGGGAGGTCGAGAAACATCATGCTGAAAAAACGTGGATGACATTAGATAAAATCGAGTGCTTTGATCAAGGATGCGAAGATCTCTACATTCGGCGCATTGTCACTTGCCGCACTTTCGAGGGTGAGACTCGTTCTGCGTTTGCGTATTTCTTTGCAGAGTCGGATTCCTTAAAAGCGACCGAACGTATTTTTCCCGATCAAAACGGTTACTGCTCCTGGTCGTCCCATAGAAGGAATGAATGCTGAGCAATACGGTTGGCAGACCTTTGGCAAGCGGTCTTTAGCTTGTGTCGTTCGAGATGCGAGACGACTGCCTGAGATTTGTCGGGGTTGGCCGTGAATTTCTACCTTGCTCTCGACGCGAATCCCAGCCAGGCCTGGAGGTCCCGATCTGCCTCGTTTTACATTACTGAACGAAGTGATATTTCATTGAAAGAGCGATCAAATTAGGAATCATTCTCGGAGGTTGGCGGAGGTCGCGTAAGCGATGGGAGCAAAAACCATCAGCGGCAGCCAAGCAGCCATTGCTGGTGTAATAAGATATCCATTATTGCCCATGGAATGACAAACAAGTGTGATCAGCATCAAAGCACTTACTAAACACAGACACTTACCAGCCGCAAAAAAAACATTCGGTGGTTGTCGCGAGGCGACGAGTGGTAAGCCCAGGAAAATTAAGGTCATATCTAAGAAGGGTCGAATGAAACGTGAGTGGATTGTGACACGTACATCTGCGCCAAATTCGAGACTTGGATTATGAATCGCCTGAATCAGTTCTGTCGTGGACGAGCAATCTCGCCACTTGGCGCCACTGGCGATTTGCTCGAAGTTTACATTACTAACGACAAAGCACTGATTCTTCTTTAGCCAGGTCGCATCGGTGGGAGTAAAGATGACGGTTTGGTTATCAATTTGAATCGAGGGCATCTCTGAGAAGTTCTCGGGCTTGCTTACGTCGGTCAAAAGATAACCGGTGCGACGTCCTTCTGTTGGGGCTTGAAAATGGGCTGTCTCTGCTTGTAAATAGCGGCCAAAGCTCTCAGCTAAATGTCCCGGCAAGCGAAATTTTGGTTTAACGATTTCTTTCTTCGCCATGAGAGCACTCCGGCCGTTGATTTGAATGCCTGTTTCATTGTCGTATCGAGGGCGAACCGGCTTTGCTACAGTGCCTTGCCAATTTTGGGCATTACGAGACAATTCGGCACGAACTTGGGGAATACCAAACTCGCGAACTGCGACGCCGATTGCCGACACTACGAGCGCAGCAAGGATGAGGGGTCTAAGAATGCGGCTTTGCGGGATGCCTGCGGCTAATAAAGCCGTCAATTCGTTAGATCGGCGCAGCCATGCGATCGCAAACATGGCGGCAATTAAGGCGAGTAAGGCGCCAATGTAATTGAAGGTTTCGAGAATGCGAGGCGAGTAATAATCCCGTAGGACAGCCAGCAAGCCACCCTGCGTTTCATTACCGTAACGCACAAATTCATCGAGGTTTGTAAAGGTGTCTACAACGAAATAAATGCCGGTGAGACTACTAAAGCTGACCAAAAGTACCTTGGCGAAGAGGCGCAACAAATATCGATCAATAATAGACACGGCAAATTTTGTGGATTGGGTTGTAGGAGCGGTGCTCGTTTGCCTGGGGCGTTAAGTGAAATGCGGGGCTACCTCGTTGATGGCACGTCCTAAGGAAGCAATTCCTGCGCGAATTCGGTCTTCAGATTCGTCACCATAACTTAGTCGCATTGTGTTCTTGACTACCGCGCTGCCCTCCGCAGCAGAAAAGTATTCACCAGGAACATAAAACATTCCCTGTCGAATCGCGGCATCGAACAAGACCCCAGAAGGCCCGCTGTCAATTGTTCTTGGTAATGTTGCCCAAACATAAAGGCCGCCTTCAGGTTGCGTCCAAGTCACGTCATCACAGGGGCCAAGAAACTCTTTAGCGGCTTGAAGCATAGAGTCTCGTCGAGCACGATAACTTTGGCGAATTTGGTTGATGTGCAAATCGAGCAAATCGAGCTCGAGAACTTTAGACACAATTTGTTGATCGAAATTAGGGGATCCAAAGTCGACGTTGCCTTTTTGACCGCAGAGCGGTTTTAAAAGGTGTTGCGGTACAATCGACCAACCAACGCGTATTCCAGGTGAAAAAGACTTTGAAAATGTGCCGGTGGCAAGAACGGTCGTACCATCTTCGTCGTATGCGCAGAGGCTCGGGATATCGTCGACGTCAAATCGCAGTTCACGATAAGCTTCATCGGAGATGATTTGCAGCGGTTGTCGATGTGACCAGCGTTTTGCCATTTCGACAATTGCAGCTCGTCGATCTGCTGGCATATTGATGCCCGCGGGATTGTCAAAATAAGGAACGAGATAGATTGCTTTGACTCGTTCCAATTCGTTTTGATGATCAAGAGATCGCAAGGTTTCTTCTAAGGCTTCGACAACAATGCCATCTCGATCAGTTGCGACACTAATCGCTCTTGCCCCAACGTTTTGGATAATTCCCAACATCACGAGATAGGTTGGTGAAGCACACAAAACGATATCGCCTTCATCGAGCAACGTATCGGCAATTAAGTGAAGTGCTTGGTTACTTCCAGAAGTAATCAGGACCTGCTCGATGGTGGGTTGAAGACGATTAGCAAAATCGATTGCGTTTACGCGCGCTAGTAACTGCTCACGCAAACGCGGTTCACCTAAGTTAGTTCCATACTGCATTGCAGATTTTGCAGAACGGTCATCCACAAAGACCGCTTCGATGGCTTGTCGAGCAATTTCGGTGGGCAGGTTTTTTGTATCAACAAATCCGGCGGCCAGTGAAATGAGCTGGGGGTTACCTAGAGTGCGGGACATTAGTTCGCTGATAGGCTGACCTGCGGCCCACTGTGCCCGGCGACTTGGAATAAAACTGGCAGGCATATACGTCTTTACTGGTGGACGTCACGGTTTTTGGGCTGTTGCATAAGATCGGTACGATAGGGGAGTTTCTGGCTACTGGTCAAGATGAATGACGCTGGCAGCGCCAGTTGGTTGGATCGACGCCCGTTTCGTTTGGTAATTCGGTTGGTATGGCAGGTAGATCGCCATCGCAGGGCAGCAAGGGCAAACGCGTTTTGCAAGAGCTGCAAGTTTAGCTCTGCCGGTTTCATGTCTAATTCCACGTACTGTAGCGATCGGGTGCGGTTTCCTGCGATATGACAAGTTCTACCGACCCCAGCAAGTTTGTTCGTCTTGACGGGGAAACATCGCAGATCTGGTGAGGGAATCTCATGGGACGGCTCCGAACGCTGACTTCGCGCACCCTCGATCTGTTGTTTCCACCTACCTGCTTACTGTGCCATGGCGAAGTGTCGCGGGACGGTACTTCGCAGTTGTGTCAAGAATGTGAGAGTATTTTGCGTCCGACACGACAATTTTCATGTCCCCGATGTGCCCTGTCATGCCCGGCCGTTCTGGTGGCGGAAGAAGGGTGTCATCGCTGTCGCCACAAGCGTTTTTATTTTGACGGCGTTTGGAGTTTAGGAGTCTATCGAGCTGACTTGCGCGAAGTGGTTTTGCGATTAAAACGTCCGGATGGAGAGGCGCTGGCGAGTTATGTTGGCGCGAAACTGGCAGGATACGTGAATGGCCAGAAAACCTTTCAAAAGCCAGATTTTGTTTTGTCCGTACCGATGTTTTGGTTGCGACGTGCTCTGCGAGGTACGAATGCGTCAAGTAGCATAGCGAGTGCGGTGGCTGCTTCGTTGCATGTCCCCTATCGCGAAAAAATGCTGAAATGTTGCCGTTACAAAAAGAAACAGGGCACATTGCGGCCGTCTGGTCGTCGAAAGAATGTGCGAGGCGCCTTCCGTTTGGCTAAAGGTTACGATATCAAAGGTTCTCGGGCTCTTCTCGTTGATGACGTCATGACGACTGGTGCAACTGCAAATGAATTGTCGAAAGTCCTCAAAGAGTCCGGTGTGCGACAAGTTTGTGTTGTTGTTGTGGCCCGTGGTTCAGGGAGTGAATCGTATATTTAAGGAGTTGTGTAGGTGGTTTGCCCTCGAGTGAAGTTACTAGAGGAAAATGATTTAAACGTTTCGCGAATCATTTTTGACACGAGTATTTTCGAAGCAGATATCGAAAACAAAACCAATGACAGATCGTAATAAATCGATAAAGAACCATCCATTTCGTCGAGCGGTACTGCGTGGTTTGGGCGTTGTCTTACCACCCCTATTGACGATTGTCGTGTTTTTGTGGGCCTGGGGGGTCATTCAGGACTATGCCCTTGAGCCATTGGAAGACGCGGCCGAGCAAGTGATTGTCTTGGTGATCAAGGATGTACAAGAGACACAGCAAGGAGGTTACCGGCAAGTTCCCACGGGAAGTTGGATTCCCGCAAAAGTATTTCGTGAGGTAGAATCAGCGCGTGGCGATGACCTCTTGAATACTCCTACCGACTACTACGAACGCTATGTTCGAATTGTTTATCTCAGTCGTTCACGGGTCATTCCCTTATTTCTCATTGTTTTTGTTTTGCTGTTGTACTTGCTGGGAAAATTCCTGGCAGCCGGCTTTGGTCGTTGGTCGTGGAGTGCTGTTGAAGGAATGATCAACCGGATCCCATTCATCAGCAATGTATATTCGTCAGTCAAGCAAGTTACCGACTTTGTATTCAGTGACCACGAAATTGAATTCAATCGAGTTGTTGCGGTGGAGTACCCGCGTCGAGGGATTTGGTCTATTGGGTTTGTTACGAGTGAAAGCATGAAAGATATTCGGGCTGCCGTTAACGAGCCGGTAGTGAGTGTCTTGATGCCCACGTCACCCATGCCGGCGACGGGCTTCACGGTGACCGTCAAGAAAAGCGAGACGATTGATTTGGACATTACCTTCGACCAGGCAATTCAATTCGTCGTTAGCTGTGGAGTTGTTGTTCCTAGTCAGCAGCAGCAAGTGA
>JAKVBY010000077.1:3789-29397 GCA_022446825.1 Pirellulaceae bacterium | reverse complement strand
TACGGACCACAACTTACGGACCACAACGGACGAGTCTCAACTTACGGAGCTCGCTGGGCCTACCTCCACTGGCCGGTCTCAAACGATACACACCAACGTCCGTCGGCGCGCGCTGCCGAGCGCAAGCCCCAGTGTAGGACCTAGTGATTCGAAAACGGCGCGCAAAATTAAAACGCGCCGTACAGAACTCAAATACGCCGCACAGAATTCTATCGCGCTGCTCGCCCCCTCCCCTTGCCTTGCCTGGACAACACGCGGCGACACCTCCGCAAGTAAATCGGCACGCCCCCTTTCTCTGGGAAGGTCGCCAAGTTCCTCCGCAGTGCCAGCGCCAAGTACGCCTCACAAGTTACACCTCGCAAGAGTGCAGCTCACGTACCCAGAAAATGCCCCTTGGCACGGTCAGACCGTCTCCACCGAGCATGGCCCCAGAAACATGTTCCAAAAAATTTTACGCCAAGAAACATGCGCCACGAAACATGCGCTCTGGAAGACGCGTCAGAAAAGATAAGCAGCGATTCCACAGTAAGCGGGCCTAGGGAATTTCCGCCTCGCCGGTCGCCGGATCGGCGGACGAACCCGGACGAATTCCCAATAACCTGGCAATGGCAAAGGCCAAACCGGCAGCACCAAAACTGGCCAACGCACCCATCTTAACCGCGTCGCGGAGTTCTGCGGAATACTGCGCGGCCGGAAACGCCGCTTCAGAAACAAACAAGGCCACCGTGAAACCGATCCCCGCAATCATGCCCAGCGTTAGAATGTGTCGGTACGACATGCCGGCCGGAACTTCTAACTTGAAAGCCTTCTCAGCCAACCAGGTAAACACTGTAATTCCCAGAGGCTTGCCTACCAGTAATCCAAAGAGGACCAACCAGGTTCCGGTCCCGACACCCGAGAAAGCAACGCCCGCATTGACCAGGCCAAAAAGCCCCAGAATGATCTCGATCGGATTTTTCCACCACTGCGCAAATTCGTTGAGAGTATCGTTCCGGTGCAACTCCGAACGCGCAAAGATTCCCAAGTCGGTGTGCGCGTGCGGCATGCAGGGAATGATGGGGACCAGGCCCAAGGCAGCATGGATGCCTGCCGAGTGAAAGGACCACCAACTCATCACACCGGGGATGAGCAGGTACCACCAAAAACTTTGCACGCGCCGCTGGCGAAACATGAAGCAGATACCAACTGCCAATAAGGTCAGTAAGAACCACTGCGGTTGAATTTCACCTTGGGGATAAAAGACGGCCAGAATGATCAGGCCGGCCGCATCATCGGCAATCGCCAACAACAACAAAAACGCAATGGCCGGATGTCCTGAACCAAAAATCCAACGGGCAAACAGGTAACTGAAAGCAATATCGGTCGCACAAGGTATCGCCCACCCGCGAGTCAAATCGCCATCGGAAGAAAAACCCGCCGCCAACAGATAGAGTCCCGCCGGTCCGACAATGCCGCCCAATGTGGCCAGCAGCGGCGTGGCCGCCTTGCGTGGATTGGAAAGCGCGCCACCTGGCAAAAGCGACTCCCAAACTTCCATGCCTGCAATCGCAAAGAAAAGCGCCATCAGTACGTCATTCACAAAGACCTGCAGGGTCATGGCATGATGACCGCCGCCTGCATGTGCATCCTCGCCGCTGGCCGCATCATGCGTGACGGCCGGCTCGGCGTGGTCCCCCCACAGGGCGGCCAAATCGATGCCGATAAATTGGTCGTAACTTTCCCGATCGGTATTGGCCCAGATCAAAGCGGTCAGCGCGCCGGCGATCAGAAAGATCGAATTCTCGAACACCAACCGCAAGGGGCGCGGCATGTGGGACGTGGAAGTGGGATGCGACATAGAAATAACAATCTACGGTGTCACCAAAATAACGCACAGGACAAACGCCTCAACCGGTTGCCGCACGGCGACCACTCTACCGGACGCTTTATCCTGGCTGCAGTGTCTTTATATCTTTGCTCAGTATTCTTTGCTCAGTTACAAGGCCTGATTACAAGGCCCTGACTTAAGATTACAGATCTTAATCATCACCCCGGTTTATGAACAGACTAGGACGACTGGTCTGACCGAGACTACACCGCCAATCCACAACTATATCGCCAACTCTGAAGGGATACGTAAGGCTGATTTTCAGCGGCGACTTGGGAACCGAGAGGAGGGCTGATTCGTTGGTCGCGTGGGGGATCGCGTCTCCTTCAGCGTTAAGAGCACACGTTTTCGTAGTGGCAGATCGAGTTGCTGAATCAGTTGATTGCGAGAAACGCGGTCAAGCTTGTCAATATCTGCCAGCAAATGAGCCAGTTGATCCAGTAATTCGGTGAGCCGTTCTCCATTGCCCTGCTGGGAATAAATGTTCAACTGGCCGATCACGCCGGTCGCTTGAAATTCCACTTCCGTCCGGGGAGCGTTCGCCAGTTGCGCGTACTCAGACAAGGCCGCTTCCAACTGACCGTTCTCACGATAAAAAGTGGCCAGTCCCGCTTGGGCTCGATAAGCATAGAGGCGATTTTCGTGGCTTTCTCCAGGAGGAAAATGTTCAGCAACCGCTTTCCAGGAGCGCTCGTCGTTGCTTACATTCGCCACGAAATATTGCATCTGGACTGTCTCTTGTGGAATCAATTGCGGCAGCTCGCGGGAATCATAGCTCAACAAAAAAACGGGCTTGTTGAGCCACGCCAGCAAGCCCCCTACGACGAAAGCGGCAGCCAGCAGCAATCCGATCAGCCAGCCGGAACGCCGCCGCGGAACGAGCAACGCTTCGGTCTGCATCACGGCCTTCAGTTGTTGGGTCGCCGTCGCGGCCAGCGGACTCGGTTCCTCACCATGCCAAGTCTGAGTCGCCGTCGGCCAGTCTGCCTCATCGAGACCCTCGATCTGTAAACCACGCAACTCGGTCAACAACTCGCCCGCACTGGAAAACCTCTGGTCGACCTGCTTGGCCAATAATTTGTGAACAATCCGACAAAGCCCATGCGGCAAGTCATGACGAATGTCCTCCAGACGTTCCGGCTCTTTGCGGAGGTGCTGCATCGCCAGTGCCAGTTGGGTCTCGGCTTCAAACGGGGGACGGCCGGAAAGCAAGTGGTAACTCGTCGCACCCAGTGAATAAAGATCGCTGCGAGGGTCGATCGCCTTGCCTTCGATCTGTTCCGGGCTCATGTATAAGGGAGAGCCCAGCGTAAAGCCGGTTTGCGTCAATTGGGCCGTTTCCCCATCGGACAAAACGCGAGCAATGCCAAAGTCGGCTACCTTCACCTCGCCACTGCGGGCCAGCATGATATTTTCCGGCTTGATGTCCCGATGGACCACGCCGTGCTCTGCTGCCTTGTCGAGTGCTGCAGCAACTTGACGAATCAAAACCACCGCAGTCTTGGCATCTACCACACCGAACTTGGACAACCACTGCCGTAGGTTTCCCGCGCCCACGTATTCCTGGGCAATAAAATGCATCCCCTCGCAGGCACCCACTTCATAAATCTGGATGATGTGGGCATGCACCAGAGCGGCCGCCGCCTGCGCTTCCTTATGAAATCGCCGTACACAGGAATCGTCTTCAGCAAGATCTGGCTTGAGTACCTTAAAAGCCACTTGTCGCTTGAGTGACTGCTGCTCGGCGAGATAAACATCAGCCATGCCGCCATGTCCCAGCCGACGCAACAAGTGGTAATCCCCCAGTTGCTTTCCGACCAGGTCGTGCCCTGAGGAAGGGCTTCCATTCGACGCCGTGTTCATCGACTCTCGCTGCTCAAATTGCGAATGCAAGGGGAGCCTTGATTCGACAAAAGGGTGGGGTGCCAGCAAACTCCAGCAAACGTCAATCGCCTTATTTTTTGATTGGTGATGATTCGACCAAAAGATCCAGGGGCACCAACGCATTAAGGCTTCCTGAGCGAAACCCCTCGAGGTCAAGTGTCACAAATTTGAAGCCGATTTCCTTAAACGCCGTGGTTAATTCCTGGCAAAACTCGGGATCCCCCCATTGCCGCAGGGCGTCCAGCGGCACTTCGACGCGGGCCAAATCCCCTTTATGGTAGCGCACCCGCACCTCCTTGAAACCACGGCCCCTGAGAAACCGTTCGGCGGCATCGATCATCCGTAGGCGTTCCGGTGTAACCTCCTCGCCATAGGCGACTCGACTCGAGAGGCAGGGCATGGCCGGTTTATCCCAAACCGGCAGGTCCCAGGCAGACGCCAATTCCCGCACTTCGGCTTTGGTAATTCCGCATTCTGCCAAGGGGCTCAACACCTGATGTTCACTCGCGGCACGCATCCCGGGACGATAGTCATCCGTGTCGTCCAGGTTTGCCCCATTCACGACAAAGTCGACTGCGAACCGCTCGGTAACTCCCTCCAACTGCGTGTACAACTCGGTTTTACAATGGTAACAGCGGTCGGGGGCGTTGCGGGTGTAGGCCTCCTTGGCCATCTCCTCGGTATTTATGACTTCGTGACGAATGCCGATCAATTCCGCTAGGCGACGAGCTTCTTCCAATTCGCCGGCGGCCAGACTCGCACTGACACCAGTCACTGCCACAGCACGCGCGCCGAGGGCTAATTGAGCCGCCTTGGCAACCACCGTGCTATCGACCCCGGCTGAAAATGCCACCGCGCAACTTTGCAACCCTCGCAAGCGTTCCAATAAGGCGGCACGTTTTTTGGACAAGGTCGACATGAGAAACTTTCACCGAAAAAGCTATTCCTCCACCGCAATGCCGTGGCAATGGGTTTTGTGAGAGCCCGCATCCTTAAAAAGGGGGAACCTCGACTCTGGGTTGTGTGATCCGTAAAACGGCTATACACGCAGCCAAAGCCACAATTAGTTCCCAGTGGACCTCGTATCGGCTCCCCAAAAAATCCGCATCGACAACACGAACATGGCAGAGGAATGAGCTAATTTCATTCAGGCTCGCAAAATCTCGAACCTTTAGTTTACACCATCACTTCGCCCTCGATCCTACCCCGTAACCAGGGAGGTGGTCAATCAATGCAAACACCGACAGAACCGCAAATTTCTGTAAGAATCGGTCCGCAAAAAAACAATCGCCCGAGAAAAGGCCCCTGTTTGAGCCGTGTGCCGGATGGGCGTCCAAGTCATCAAGGCCTGTGACGGGCCTCAGATTGGGTGCGTCCACACCCTCCGCACCGGGGCCGTCGGCGTTCAAGAAAAGCTTCCTCAACGATAGCTGGGCCGCGTCGGCTAGGAAGAGGTCCTCCTCCTCGAGCCACAGACGAGGCAAGCTTGTTTTTCTGGGCCTGACAAATTTCCTGGGCCTGACAAAGGGGAGTTCTTGGTCCGCGTTTGCCAGTTTCGGAGGTCGCCAGGATTTCCGGACCAGCATCCGTCCTGTCAATGGTGCAATCCGCAACCCGCTTCGTCGTCCAAGCACAACGCGAAATGAGCTACTGCACTGGCATGATCTGCTTTGCGTAGGACACGACTTCGCAGGTTGCAGAGTAACAGGTTGCGATCGAGGCCAAAAGGCAGACGATCCCCGATGTGTCTGCGGGATTTTCTCCCCGAAAAAATCTCGGCTGCAACCGTCAAGCTAGATCTGATAATTCGCTTCAGGCGACAACTCTCCGGGCGTATCGGCTTTCATTCTTAACTTGGGTTTTTCCATCGTCACGGTGGTGTGGGGTTCGACGCTATGCGTGAGCCAGACGCTCGAGCCAATCACCGAATGGTGACCAATGGTCGTCTTGCCTCCCAAGACCGTAGCACTGGCATAGATGACAACATTATCTTCGATCGTGGGATGTCGCTTCATGTTGCGAACGATGTTGCCATCCCCATCGGTCGGAAAACTCAAGGCACCCAGCGTCACCCCTTGATACAATTTGACGTATTCCCCGATCTCACACGTCTCACCAATCACGACCCCCGTACCATGGTCGATAAAAAACGATTTGCCAATGGTCGCACCGGGGTGAATATCAATGCCCGTCTCTTTGTGCGCCCACTCGGACATCATGCGCGGAATAAACGGCACGCCCATCTTGTGCATTTCGTGCGCCAAGCGGTAGACAGTGACAGCCTCGAGACCCGGGTAACAAAAAATGACTTCTGCAACATTTTGGCAGGCTGGATCGCCATCATAAGCTGCCTGGACATCCGTCGCGAGCACTTCGCGTAGCCCAGGAACCCGGCGGAGGAACTCGATCGCCATGGCCTGGCCCTTGGCTTCGAAATCGGTCTCGTCCGGGTCGGCATCCTCGCGTCCATGGACAACCCGCGTTTCGTGTCGCAGGGCTCGGGCAATCTGGACGGTCAACTTATCGTGTAAACCGTCAATCAGATCTCCCACATGGTACGTTACATTTCCCAAATGCAGTCCCTCGCGTCGACGGTACCCGGGATAGATAATGTCCTTCAAATCCTCCACCGCCGACACCACCTCCTCATATTTGGGAAGTGGGGAGTGTCCCAAATGATTGATCGTACCGACTTGCGAATACGTACCAACAATGGCTTCGGTCAACCGAGGAAGATGTTCTTTTAAATTGACATCGGATGCCATGAGTTTGGCTCCCTTGGCAAAACTACCCTAATGCGTGTCAACGGTCTGCAACTGGTCGCAAAAACAGCCGGTACGAAACGATATGGAAAAGACTTATTCCCATTCACTTGGACAGCGATCGCCACACAAATTGCATCTCACTGCCTGGCAGGAATTCGTCGTTGGCGAAAGTCCCCATACCAAGGGTCTTACAACTAAGATTAACAAACCACCGCTGGCCGACCGGAAAAAATTGAGCTACTCGATAATTTCTTCGGCGTGATTTCCGTTGGTAGTTTAGGGAAAGAAAACCAGCCTACTCGAAATTCCGTTGCCCTAAATCACATTTTACACCATTTAGCGGTAGGCGTGCGCAGCTAGCACTCTCTGCGCGCCATGCTGTGGCAGCCGTGACCAACCTTAATTCCAGCTTGGGTCTACCGGCAAGTGCTTCACTCGCAGCACCTCCTGCAGGAAAGTTCGGCCAATTGAACGCAGGCAATGAGCCCACAGATCTTCCTCGTTGGCAAACACTCGTGCGCTGCTGGCCGCCAGGGTCAACCAATCGCCACGCTGTAACTCTTGCTCCAACTCGCCGCCTTGCCATTCAACATGCCCTACAAAGAGACGCCACGACTCACTCGGTTCCACAAGTTCGTCTGCGTTACAACAAGTCACATCCTCGCAGGGAACAACATCCTCGCAACACAAGTTACCGCCGCCCCGGTTTTCCATGCCTGCGGAAGTTCGCTGTAGCGCAATCATCGGACCAGGAACTGGACCACCCGAGTGAACGCTGTTGGTGAGAGCATCCAACGGTCCCGGACGATCCGACGGTTCCGGAAGAATTTTGACAAGTTCTTCGCGAGAAAGACTCATCGGACGATTCAACACAACTCCCCAAGCTCCCCGCAAACTGTGCTGTAAAACCAGCACGACCGTGCGCAAAAAACGTGGGTCCTGCAAGTGCGGCGCCGCCAACAATAAGTGGCCTTGAAGTAAACTCATCAGAACTCCCGCACATCGAACCGACTTAAAGCATTTGGACGGTGCCAGAATGACAGCTAAAAGTCTCGCCACTCTTAAATGCAAGCGCCGTGCCAATCACTTCAGGTTGTTCAAAAACAGTTCGAAAATCTGCTACTCAGAGGGCAGCAGCATTCCGCCTCTAGCGTTCACTCAGAAGCCTCGGGAACGATCGCTGGCACATCGGTCGATTCTTGCTGCCGCTGCAGTTCTGCTTGTTCTTCCACTGCGTTTTCGTGTGCTGCGCTACCTTGTGGGCCACTTCGTCGCTGGTTTAATTCTTCGATGCGATGCCCGGGACCATAGATAATCAATGTATCGCCCTCAGCAATCTTAGTCGTGGCATTGGGGGCACCGATATAGTCTTGCCGCGGTCGTTCGATTCCCAGCACCATGACACCCTCGTCGGGCAACCGCAGTTCTGCTAAGGAACGGTCGGCTAACCAGTCGGTCGGATCGACTTGAATTTCTGACACCGAATACCCGTCTGACAAGTGAAAAAAAGAAACATAGTCGCGGACGTCAATCTTGGTCCAGCGCCGCAGAGACCGCTCGATGATCCGCGACATTTGTCGATCAATCCAACGGCTGCGGGTGATTAAAGCGAGAACCAACAAACCACTCGACATCACTGCCAACATGACGACCCAGTTGGTCCCCTCTGTATTATTGACAAAGGAAGCCATCAGCGTCGCCATACAGGTCACGATTCCGGCGTTTCCTAACAACATCAACATCATGATGATCCGCCGCCGTACCGGATGGTTGACAACCTTCTCGGTTTCACTGGAAGTAAAGCCGACACCCGTTAACGCCGAACGGGCTTGAAACCTCGCCGATTCTCGTGAGAGTCCCGTCAAGGCAAGCGCCACGGTCGCGATACGGGTCACGAGCACCGTAACGAACAAAGTACCCAAGAGTGTAACAACGGGAATGAGATTCATACGGCGTCTCCAAGTCCTCAAGCGAAGAATCGCTCTGAATGTACGGCGTTACAAGATCCGACGCAACGCAAACGCAACCCACCCGAGTCCAATCGGCCTTACTAACTCACAAGCCCTTTAGTGACCAACATGAATACATCTTCCAACGTCGGCTCTTTGTCGGCAAAACTTCGAATCCCAACTCCCTGGCTGACTAATTGATTCAACAGTTCGGCCACACCCTGCTCGTCCGTCTCCAATTCCAGCGTCACCTGCTGGTCCTCCACTTGGCAATCGCGTAGATGCGGCGAACTACGAATCACCGAAAGGCCCACTTCCATGCTGTCAACAAACTTGACTTCAATCATACGATTGCTGCGAATTCGCCGGTATACATCCTCGATGGGGCCATGCATCAGTAGTTGGCCTCTTTCAATAATACCAATCGACGTGCAACAATCCGCGAGTTCGGTCAGAATGTGGCTGGAGATCAAGATTGTCTTGCCCATGCGCCGTAATTCCTTCAGCAATGCTTTGACCTCCACGCGAGCGCGGGGGTCGAGTCCGCTCGCCGGCTCATCAAGAATCAAGACGGGAGGATCATGCACCAACGTTTTGGCTAAACAGAGGCGTTGCTTCATGCCACGTGACAGGCCATTCACAAAATCGTCCCGTTTGTGCCCCAAGTCCAACAATTCTAATACGTCACTAATGACATGCTTGCGTTGCGATCTCCCAATCCGGTAGGCAACGGCAAAAAAATCGAGGAACTCCCAAACTTTCATGCCATCATAGACACCAAAATTATCCGGCATGTAGCCAACACTCTGCCGTACCGCCATCGGGTCTTGGGTAACCCGGTGGCCATTGACAATTCCTTCACCGCGAGTTGCCTTCAACAACGTGGCAAGAAAACGAATGGTTGTGCTCTTGCCTGCCCCATTGGGTCCAATGAACCCAAACATTTCTCCGGCATCAATTTTCAGATTCAGACATTCCACTGCGGTGAAATCGCCATAGTCTTTGCCAAAGTCAATTAATTCAATCACCTGCGTGCCTCGGTTTGTTAAATTTTCAATCCTGCTGCTCGATCATGGTCTCAGAATTAATATTCGTCCGGATCAAAATAAGGGTCTTTGGTTTTTGGCATGACGACTAACGTCGCTTTCCGCTTCTCGTCATTGCGAAGGAATTCAATCACCACTTCGCTTCCCGGCTTAGTGTCTTCTACCATTTTGTCGAATTGCGTCGTATCGTTGATCGGTTGACCGCGGTAAGAAACGAGAAAGTCGCCGCTGCGTAGGCGAGGCTGAGCGACATCGGCTGGCGAACCTTCCACAACCTCAATGATCTGAAGATAACTCAGATTTTCCTGGTTTGCCCCACCAAAAAATTGACTGCGGAAGTCAGCACCGATTCCAACCCAACCGACCGTAGCCATATCCACCGGATCGATCACGGCCCATTTCGATTGCTGATCACGCACCAACGGCCTGAGTTGCTTGCCTCGCAAATGCACGAGAACCATTGTTTTGGTTTGTTTTTGCGAAGCGTCTGGGGAAACATCTAAACCTGTCAGGTCTTGTTCAGTCCATCCTACCAGCCGCACCTCACCCGGGGCGAGCGTCAGGCGCTCGGAAACAAGATCGAACAAACTTCCCAGACTAATGTCTCCTAATCGCGAAGCCCGACACCAAGCCATCACTTCATTGCGTGACAAGGATTCCTGGCCATCTTCATCCTCATCCCAGCGATCGAAGTCCACCAAAATACTGTGACTTGGATCGACCGCTTCGATCTCTGCACGCGTTAAGATCGCGTCCCCACGGCCCTCTGTAGGAGCTTCCTCCGGAGCCTTGTCAAACCGGCGAAACAGCGCATCTCGTTGCATCCGATGGCTAAATGTCATCTCGCTGTCATTCCACTCGCTGAAACGAGCGCGCCGCCCCTCCACAGATCGTTGAAATGTCAGTGGTTGGGACACTTGGGAAGCCAACCTGCCGACCCATGCCAATTCCACCGACGGTTTTCCCGCCTCGTTTATTCCTCCACGCAGCACCCCCGCACCTTCCAACTGAAGCAAAGTATTGTTCTGAAGTCGTAATCCCTCCGCATCGTCACCTTCAAGTACGAATGCGCCGCCGACGTCGAACATCTGTTCACTGTGAATCATCTCGGTCGTGTTCGATTGCACCTGAAAATCACGCAGAGCGATATTCTGATCCCGACGGTAATTAACGGTCTTCAGGTCGGTATTTTGCTTTCTCTCAGCCTGCCGGTCACTGGCGGCAAACGGCTGAGCGACTGCCGAGGGATCCTCAAATTCAAGATCATAGGTTGTGGATAGGGATGTGTAGAACGCGGAATACCTTGTCAGATGCGCACGTGAATAACCGTGCTGCAACTCGAGGATCGCAACCTCGTTGCGACTGCGGACAAAACCGATATCAAGTTGGGCAAGTCGCACCACAGCAAAAGCACCAATAATCGCGATGAGTGGTGCCGCAACCCAAGCCCATTCCACACGGCCAATGATGCGAAAAACGATCCAATTCATCGGCACGAGTACTACCAGATAGATACCCAAAATTCGCAACACAAATTCCGCTTTAGGAATCGAAATTCCTGCCGCGTCTTTGAGTGCTTGTCGGGATGCCAGCGCCGCACCACTGCGATCATTCCACCCCGCCACTCCGGCCCCACCACGGCTATTCCCGCTAATCGCAAATTCATCGCCTTTACCCGTCCGCTCGACATACCCGCCAAAGCGATCGTCAGAAGCAGGTTCGCCGATGCCAATGTCACGCGTGAAATACCTTTGCGTGGTGGTCAGACGAGCATCACGACGAAAATGCGATGCCGAGAAGATTCCTGAAAAGAAAATTTGGACATTTTCACCCCGCTCCGTCGCCACAAACTGTCTCGCTGGACGTCGGAGTAACACGTTATTGAAGAAATTATCAAAGCTCTTCCAATTGATGACATTTTTTGTTGCCAGCGGAAACGCCGTCATCACAATGCGTCCAGCGCCGACGCGTGCTTCGGCAACCAGCTTTCCCGTGTGGGGGACAAATTGCGAACTCCTATTTTGCGCAAGCGTCATCCCAACTCCCAACAACTGCTGTTCGGCGGCGACCCTGAGATGATGAGCTTCGGGCACTTTCTCCTGGCCCGTTGTCGGATCCGCCTTTTGAATCGTAAAGGACCAATGCTGGTTCAATTCGTCGAAGTGCTCTTGATTAAGTGGCTTCGTTTGCGTTGTTTCGACGGGCAAGAATGCTGCCAAGAAACTACCGCGAAGCGTATCCATGGACTTCGGACCACTAATAATCAATTGCCCTCCCCAATGCAACCAATCCAACAAAGCAGATTGTTGCAATGGAGTCAGACTTTTGGGGTCCAAATTATCCCACAACACATACGCAACACTGGTCCAAGCAAAGGGGTGTGAGGCGACCGGTACCCGCCTCTCGCTCTTCGGCAAAACAACTCGATAATAGACGATTTGCGTTTCATTGATGGTCACCGACGGAGGGGACACCGAATCGAGTCTTTTCATATAAGCATAGGAGTCCGGGTTGTCTGAAAGGACCAGAAAAAAAAACTGATAATGGGGCATTCGAGAAGATGCCTCCTGAGTGGCCGTCACTTCTCGGCCACCGTTGCGGGCACGAATCTTGTTGTTAAGCCAAACCCGACGATTACCTGCCCCCGTATCTTCAGGGATAAAATAGAGCGACTCAAACGATTTGGCTTGTCCTTTCGGCAGCGCCACCGGCCGCGACGATACTAGGTTGAAATCCTTGTTTCCCAACGCCCAGGGAACTTGATTTCGATCGGTCGAAGCCGAAACGAGCTCTGCATGAAATGTCTCATTGTTGGAACGCATCCATTGGCTACATGACACATAATGGCCTGGCTTCACGAAATGCCGCGTCTCCGTGTCATCTTCAGGCAGCGCCCGCAAGCGAGCAAACTCGAAATCTTTCTTCGCTTTCTCTTTCTTCTCTTCCTGTTCTTTCTTTTTCTCCGCAGCGGTTTGTGAATCGGGACGACAGCCACTGCAGCCAGTCAGGAAAAACGCATTCCCCAGAAATAGAAATAGGGCCATGCTGCGCACTGTGAGCAAACGCAGAGGCAAGGAACGCAGAGGACATTTTTTCCCATACCAGCCTGAAAAGACATTCATGAATACGTTCCGCTGAGGAATAATAAGAAGCCCGTGCGGTTAGAGATAATTTCTGGGAGAACCTAAAGAAACGGATGCTACAAGTTTACGAGGAACCTTAGGGAGGCGAAAGTCTTGGCAAACCATCTGGCCAGGCACCGCGCAGCAGACCTCGCATGAGCAAACACAACATCCAAAAGAAAAAACGAGCCCCTGGCACAAAATCTTGGTTCTACCCTCGCTCAACAGAACCTGGCAGCATGCATCTTCTGCTGTAGGACTTGCTCTTTGCCGGCGACAAACGACCGGTTCAGCAAGTGGAGAGACTTGAACACTGCTAAGCGTATAGCCCAACTCAGGGGGCCATTCCCACGAGAATTTGCTCTTTTCTGTCCCTCCGACAGGATCATTCTACAACACAGCCATTCCGCAACAGGGCGATCCGTCTCCTCACAACAAGTGGTCGACAAAATATTAATGGCACGGGGAATCTCTCTGGTTCGATCGCGTTACAATAACCATGTCGACTCGAAAGAACCGTAAGATGGATATAATGGGCAGCAAAAATATTGACTCGCCGTACACGCCCTCACCGTACTCACCAACTTCAAACGAACCATCCATGACTAAGACTCAAACCAATTCACCACAGGCGGAATTTTCCCACATCATGTTGCGTTATCTCACCTTATTCGGACTCGGTTCCCTTATCTTATGTTCTTCTCTGCATGGCCACGAAGGCCCCGACCCTTTGGCCCATTGGGAATTCAACTCCAAGACGCTGCAAACTCAGACTGTAGAGGCAAGGTTGGGACTCGATGGACATCTAAAATTTCGGCCCCGCATCGTACCCGATCAACTAGGTGAATCCATTCTGTTTGGCGGCGCCTTCGCCGAATGCCTCATCACACCCGACATCGAAGTGGCACGTAAGATTCTTCCACAAGAATCATTCACTGTCTCCGCTTGGGTTACAGTCGATTCGCCGCAGCGTTGGGGCGGACTTGTCGGTTGCATTCAGGATAACGGAAACATCGAATCCGGCTGGGTGCTCGGGTACAACCAGGAAACTTTTACCTTTGCCGTGACCTCTCACGGTGCCGATGACGGCGACGGCCTGATGACCTACTTAGCCGCCAAGACACCCTATGAGGCTGGCAAGTTTTACCACGTGGTGGGTGTTTATGACGGCCAGGAGATGCAAATTTTTGTCAACGGTGAATTAGAAGCAAACTCAGCCGCGCAACACGGAGACATCCTCTACCCTCAATCGGCATCACTAGTGATTGGAGCTTACCGTGATGATGACGAGTACTATCCTCATCATGGTCGCATCCGCGAAATTTCAATCTACGATCTAGCCGCCAAGGCCACTTGGGTGAAACAACAATTCGCGCAAAATGAGCCGCTGGTTCGACTCCCCGCAGAACTTCCCGCAGTGCCGCTCGAATTTGTGGTTCGACCTTACTTGCAATACGCCACCCAAAACAGCATGACCGTGATGTGGCAAACGACGGCAGCCGCCTCTTCACGCGTGGATTATGGCGAAACGGCTGAGTGCCTTCAGTCCTCCGCGCAAGATGCCAACGTCACCATTCATGAAATGCCTCTTCGCAATCTCGAAACCGACACCCAGTACTTTTATCGCGTAGCATCTCAAAATGGTGACGACACCGTCACCAGCGAGGTGCGCACCTTTCAGACGGCGGTTTCCCAGGACACTCCTTTTGCCTTTGCCGTCATCAGTGACACACAAGGGAACCCAACCGTTTCTGGAAAGCTGGCCCAATTAGCCTGGGAACAACGACCGCATTTCCTGCTGCACCCTGGAGATCTTGTTTCCACCGGTACCAACAATCAGCATTGGATCCAACACTTCTTTGCCAGCATGGAACCGCTGATTTCACGCGTCGCCATGTTCCCCGTGCTCGGGAACCACGAGCAGAATGCCAGAAACTACTACAATTACATGTCGTTGCCAGATCCGGAATACTTCTACAAGTTCACTTACGGCAATGCGGATTTCTTTATGATTGACACCAATCAACGCGTCGATCTGCAGTCCAAACAATACCAATGGCTAGACGAGCAACTTACTGCTAGTAAAGCCACCTGGAAGTTCGTCTGCCACCATCACCCACCTTACTCTTCCGATGAAAATGACTACGGCGATCTCTGGAAAACCAATCGGTCCTCGCGCGGGGATGTACGAGCGCGGGTCCTGGTCCCCTTGTATGAAGAACATAACGTGGATGTGGTTTGGAACGGACACATTCACAGCTACGAGCGAACTTGGCCTATCCGTAACAACAAAGCGGTCACCGACACCTCCCCGTTCTACATGATTACGGGTGGTGGGGGGGGGGGTTGGAAACTCCCGGTCCCTTCCGGCCCTACTTTCAAAATTACGTGCGTCGGGGTCACCATTATGTGATGGTCCATATTAATCAAAACGTCTTTGAGATGCGATCGTTTGCTCTCAACGGTCAAATGTTTGATGCGTTCCGAATCGAAAAGTAATCCGAAATTCAACCTATTTCAGTTCTTCCTTGATTTCTATCGACTTCGCCAAATCATGATGAAACACGCGTTTACCTTACTGCTGACAATTTCGACCCTGCTCATCACGCCCAATGCACAAAGCAACGAAATTCAGATCCGTGTCATGACCTTCAATATTTGGGTTGGCGGATCCCAGGGAGGCCAGCCGCTGGAGAGAACGGTCGAAGCGATCCAGGTCGCGCGTGCAGACATCGTGGGCATGCAAGAAACACACGTCGGTAAAGTCGATCAGAGCCAAAGGATCGCTGAAATCCTCGGTTGGCACCACCTGCAACAGGGTGACCGCACGGCCGTACTGAGTCGTTACCCCATTGTCGGGTCAACGCCACACAAGTGGGGCGTCACCATCGAACTTTCCGACAAGGCCAAATTACACATGTTTAACGTGCACTTCGCGGCTTCGCCCTACCAACCGTACCAGTTAAAAAACATTCCCTATGGAAACGCGCCATTCATTCAGACAAGTGAGCAAGCCGTTGAATGGGCCAACAAAGCGCGCGGCGCCCAGGTCGGTAGGATGTTGACCGAATTAGTTCCTGCAATCGCATCAAACCAACCGGTATTGCTCACCGGTGACTTCAATGAACCTTCTTTTCAGGATTGGACCGAGGGTGTTTGGAAACGCGACCGGATTCCGGTGCCGGTAAACTTCCCCGCCACGTCACGGGTGGTCGCAGCAGGGTTGTTCGACACCTACCGCCAGGCCCATCCAGACCCAATCACGCAACCCGGCCATACTTGGACCAACACCAGCAGCTCCGATGATCCCAATGATTTTCATGATCGAATCGATTTCGTCTTTGCCTGCGGCGTCAACGTATTGAGCAGCCAGGTCGTAGGCGAAAACAAATCTCAGGCCGACATCGTCTTAAGTCCTTGGCCCTCAGACCATCGAGCGGTTATCTCCACTGTCTCCATGCTGCCGAGATCGTCCCAATAAAGTCGCGTGCGCGTTTTACTCCTGCTGTTTAGTCTGCCATTTTTTCTCTGAGAAACGATTTGCATTTCCCGGTGAGCTGGCGACAATAATGAAGATAGATCTCGTACAAAGAACAACGCAGCAACATGTGTACCTCCAGGTACCGTAGCGTGGGAAGTAGCGTAGGACACCGTAGGACACCGTTTCGAAGGACAATACTCCAGGTGCTATCCTTATTACCTACTCAATCCGGCACTTCTACAGCTTTACACCGTCGTGACCTCTTAAAGTCAGGTGGACTGGCAAGTCTGAGCGCCCTGTTCCCTGCGCTCCAACAGGCCAACGGTGGAGTGTCTCCACTGGCGCACGCACCAACAGCAAAAAACTGCATCTTCATCTTTTTGTGCGGTGGACCTTCCCAACTCGACATGTGGGATCCCAAACCGGCAGCGCCGGCCGAAATCCGCGGACCGATCGGTTCCATCGATACCTGTGTACCCGGCATTCGTTTCGGGGAAGTCTTACCGAAGGTAGCCTTGCATGCCGACAAAATGGCCTTGATCCGCTCGATGATGCACGATTCCACGTCTCACGAAACGGGCATTAAATATACGCTCTTAGCAGACTCTCGACCGCCTCCGGGCGAAGCCTACCCTCCCGCACGAACGGATCATCCTGGTTTGGGCGCCATTCTCTGGAACTTACTCGGAGACCACCCGGACCTGCCTGCCTGGGTCACCATCCCTCGTCCTTTCACCACCGGAGATCACTACTACAAAGGTCAAACGGGGGGAATCCTGGGAGGTGCCTTTGATCCCTTTGCCATCGACGAGGAAAAATTCGACTCCCTCGCGGACAAACAGTTTCAGTTGCCAGCTTTGAGCATGCGACAAGGGATGACCACAGACCGTATGCGCGGACGCCATGCGCTGTTCTCAGAATTGAACAGTCAAACACCTGTTCATTCCGCGTCGACGCGAAACCTCGAACAGTACAGTGACCAGGCCTTCTCGCTGCTTTGCTCTCCAGTAACACGTCGGGCATTTAATCTGGCGAATGAGCCTGGCAGCCTCCGCGATCAATATGGACGGCACGAATATGGTCAAAGTTTCTTATTGGCCCGTCGACTGATTGAAACGGGCGTGCGGATGGTCAATGTCTTCTGGACTTATTACGGTAAGGATGGCTGCCAATTTAATCTCTGGGACAATCACGGAGCGGACGAAGAAATTTGCGGGGGGCTTAATCGCGGCATTGACATGCTCAAAGCGCCTTATTGCTGTCCGTCCTTTGACCAAGCATTCTCTACATTACTGGAAGATCTTACGCAGCGCGGCCTCCTGGATGAAACGCTCGTGGTCGTCACGGGTGAGTTCGGACGTACGCCTAAAATAAACAAATGGGCCGGACGTGATCATTGGTGTTCGTGTTATTCAACCGTGCTCGCTGGCGGTGGCATTCGTGGCGGACAGATTTACGGAGAGAGCGACGTACACGCCGCTTATGTGAAGGATTTACCAACCCGACCAGAAGATCTGGGTGCCACCGTTTTACATGCCTTCGGCATCGCTCCCGAGGCACCCATCTATGGTACGACAAATCGTCCCGTACGCGCTAGCAAAGGCACGCCCCTCAAATCCTTGTTTGGATAAATTACTCTACCTCCAGGTAGCCTCTACGATCCCACGGCTGCTTAGGATCGTGGCCTCCATATTGTCTGGCAATCGCGCTAATTCGTCCTCAGACACAGATCTTTCTCTTTTCTGAGAACTCCGGAGCTGTGCGCTTCCTCGGCCTTACCAACGACCTCGCACAAGCCCCGTCACGGCAATAAAACAGTCGCACCGGTTGTTTTACGAGCTTCGAGATCGCGGTGCGCCTGGGCCGCTTCTTGCAGTGGATAGGTTTGATTGATTTCAATCTTTACCGCGCCTTTCGACACCACGTCGAACAATTCCTCGGCATTAGCTATCAGATCCTCACGCGTCGCCGTATAGGTAGCCAGGGTAGGACGCGTCAAAAATAGAGAACCGTGTGCCGTTAATTCGTGCACGGCCAGCGGCGGGACTGAGCCCGAGGATTGACCAAAGGTAACCATCAAACCCCGCGGCTTGAGGCAATCGAGGGAACCCTCAAAGGTATCGCGCCCCACCGAATCATAGACGACCGGCACCCCTTCACCAGCAGTCAGCTCTCGAACCCGTTTCACCCAGTTTTCATCCTGGTAAAGAATGGGGTGATCGCAGCCGTGCGCTGCGGCAAGTTCCGCCTTCGCGGCGGTTCCCACAGTACCAATCACCGTCGCTCCCAGATGCTTAGCCCATTGACACGCCAACAACCCCACACCGCCGGCTGCCGCATGAATCAAAATAGTCTCACCCTGTTTGACGGGATAACAAAGCCGCAGCAAATAATGCGTAGTTAATCCCTTGAGCATCAGTGCCGCACCCTGTTGGTCGTCAATCTCTTTCGGAAGTTGAACCAACCGATCGGCTGGCATGATCCGCGTTTCCGCATAACTTCCGATGGGACCTCCAGCATAAGCAACACGGTCTCCGGCTTGCAGGTGGGAAACCTCCAAACCAACAGCTTCGACAACTCCAGCACCTTCCATTCCCACACCGCTCGGCAAAGACTCGAGTGGATAGAGGCCGCTGCGGTGGTAGGTATCAATGAAGTTCAAGCCGACGGCCGTCTGGCGCAGACGAACTTCGCCAGCTTGCGGCTCGCACTCGGGGCTATCTTCCCAACGTAAAACTTCGGGTCCACCCGTTTCGTGTATCCGGATTGCTTTTGGCATCTTATCTCTTTCTCTCTGCTGGGAACTTCACTATCTACCTCGTCATCAAACCATCTCAAAGCTCTAAGAAACTCACTTAACTTTTTGTGGCAGCACCTAAACAATCGATTTCGCATCTCTGGTGACAGAGGCTCCCTTTCACGTCTCGCGTGAAAGGCTCCCTTCCGTGTCCCCCTGACAGAACAAAGACAACCAAGGAAAACGCTTGTCTTGGCGAGCCGTCATCACCGCTCATAGCCCAAATTAGGTGCCAGCCACCGTTCCACGTCCGCAACCGTCATCCCCTTTCGCACTGCGTAATCCTCAACTTGCTCTTTGGTTATACGGTCAACGGCAAAGTACCGCGATTGGGGATGTGCCAAATACAACCCACTCACGCTGGCAGCGGGCAACATGGCGAATGTCTCTGTAAGTGAAATTCCGGCATTCGCCTCACTCTTCAAGAGGTCAAAAAGAGTGCGTTTCTCACTGTGATCCGGTTGCGCTGGATAACCGGGGGCCGGCCGAATGCCTCGGTATTTTTCTGCAATCAGATCCTCGTTCGCATACTGTCCTTTTTTTTCATACTGCCATTCCTGGCGTGCCCGGCTGTGTAACATTTCTGCCAGCGCCTCGGCCAACCGATCAGCCAATGCTTTGGTCATAATTGAATGGTAATCATCATGATCTGCATCGTACTTTGCACACAATTCCTCACAGCCAATTCCCGCGGTCACGGCAAATGCACCAAGATAATCGTGCCGCCCGGACTCCAGCGGTGCAATGTAATCCGCCAGTGAACGAAAGTCCGCTTGCCCTTGCCGCTGCCACTGCTGACGAAGTCCATGAAAACGCGCGATTTCAGCTGTTCGCGATTCGTCGGAAAACACTACGATATCTTCACCGACAGAATTGGCAGCCCAAAAACCATAGACAGCGCGAGCTTGCAACCATCGATTCCTGACAATCTCATCCAACAAAGTGGTCGCGTGGTCGAACAACTCCCGGGCAACTGCTCCAGATTTTTCATCTTCTAAAATCTTGGGGTACTTTCCCTTTAACTCCCAAGCAAAGAAAAATGGTGACCAGTCTATATAGGGAATGATTTCTTCTAGAGGAATATTCTCCAGGACCTGCAAACCGGTAAATTGTGGTTTGTCAATCTGGATCGTCGACCAATCCGTTTGAAAGCGTTTTGCCTTTGCTTGCTCGTAGGGTACAAGCTTGAGCTTTCTTTTCTGGTAAGAAGCGACTAACTGTTGGTGCCGCTCGCTATTTTCCCGGAGCAACTCGCCCCGCAAGTCATCGCTCATGACTCGATCAACAACACCCACACTGCGTGAAGCGTCCAGCACATGAATGATCGGTCCCTCGTACTGTGGTGCAATGCGCACTGCGGTATGCTTCGCGCTTGTCGTCGCTCCACCAATCAGCAAGGGCACATCAAGCTTAAGTCGTTTCATTTCCTTGGCAACGTGTACCATTTCATCCAGGCTAGGGGTAATCAACCCGGACAATCCAATGATGTCTGCGTTTTCCCGTTCCGCGGTCTCCAATATTTTGTTAGCCGGGACCATCACGCCCAAATCGATCACCTCGTAGTTATTGCAACCAAGCACAACCCCTACAATGTTTTTGCCAATATCGTGCACATCTCCCTTGACCGTTGCCATCACAATTTTTCCCCGGTACGACCTTTCTTCCAGACCGGCAACTCTGTCTTCCTCCTCCATAAATGGCAGCAAGTACGCCACTGCTTTTTTCATCACCCGAGCCGATTTAACGACTTGCGGCAAGAACATCTTTCCCGCACCAAACAGATCGCCCACAACATTCATCCCGTCCATCAAGGGACCTTCAATAATCCTTAAAGAGCGGTCGTACTTTTTTCGCGCTTCTTCAGTATCACTTTCAACAAACTTGTCGATACCATTCACCAATGCGTGACTAAGCCGAGACTCAACGGAGCCTTCGCGCCAAGCCAGATCTTCAACAGATTTTTTTTCCCCGCTCCCTTTGAGCGTGTCTGCAATTTCCACCAAGCGATCTGTCGCATCGGATCGACGATTGAGAAGCACGTCTTCAACGCGTTCCAGAAGTTCCGGTGGAATTTCCTCATAGATCTGCAGTTGGCCGGCATTCACAATGCCCATATCGAGCCCTGCTTTAACTGCGTGGTACAAGAATGCCGAATGCATTGCTTCGCGAACAACATCGTTCCCGCGAAAAGAAAACGAAATGTTGCTAACGCCACCAGACACTTTCACTCCAGGACATTGTTGCTTGATCAACCTTGTCGCTTCAATGAAATTGATGGCATAGTTGTCGTGTTCGCTGATCCCCGTTGCAACCGTCAAGATGTTTGGATCGAAAATAATATCTTCCGGTGGAAACCCACATTGCTTAGTGAGCATTTCAAACGCTCGGCTGCAGATGCGAACTTTGTCCCCAATTTCGGTCGCTTGGCCCTGTTCGTCAAAGGCCATCACCACCACCGCCGCACCATAGCGGCGAACTAACCGTGCCCGCCACAGAAAGGTATCCTCACCATCTTTGAGGCTAATCGAATTTACGATTGCCTTACCCTGCACGCACTTGAGCCCCGCCTCAAGCACTTCCCATTTGGAACTGTCGATCATCACAGGAACGTCACTTACACCCGACTCACCCGCAATTAAATTAAGATATCGAGTCATGGCTTCGACGCCGTCTAACAAATCCGCATCCATGTTGACGTCGATGATACTGGCACCACCTCGCACCTGATTGCGAGCTACCTCGATCGCCTCATCATATTTTTCTTCGTTGATAAGCCGGGCAAATCGACGGGAACCGGTGACATTGGTTCGCTCACCGATCATACTGAAGTTACTTTCGGGGCGAATGGTTAGCGATTGCGTACCACTCAAACGGGTTAAAGGTTCAACAATACACCGCTGATGTGGTACCGCATCTTGCACGCGTTCGGCAATTGCACGGATATGCTCTGGACGGGTACCACAACAACCACCGACTAAATTTAACCAGCCATTGTCAACAAATTCCCCGACCAAATCTGCCATCCGCTCTGGCGACATGTCATACTGCCCCATTTCATTCGGCAAACCGGCATTGGGATAGCAACTAATAAAAGCCGTAGAAATCTGAGACAACTCTTCAATCAAAGGCCGCATCTTCTCTGGCCCAACAGCGCAATTCATGCCAACAGCTAATAGAGGAAAATGAGCAATGGCATTCCAGAATGCCTCAATCGATTGCCCCGAAACAAATGTCACACCATCATTGAACGTTCCAGAAACGACGACCGGAACGCGTTGTCCTGAATCGTCAAAGTACTTTTCGATGGCGAACAGGCAGGACTTCAAATTCAAAGTGTCGATGACTGTTTCCGGCAACAGCAAATCAACACCGGACTCAACCAGAACCGCAACCTGTTGGTAATAAGAGTCCACCATTTCGTCAAAAGTGACCGCGCGATAAGCAGCGTCTTCGACTGAAGTCGAGATCGCCATTTGCTTGGTTGTCGGTCCGATGGACCCTGCCACGAAACGGGGTTTGTCCGGAGTAACCGCAGAAAATTCCTCGACCGCAGTCCGTGCACAGCAAACCGCCGCTTGATTGATTTCCTCGACAATTTGCTGGTCAAGTCCGAATTCTTTCAGCCCTACGGCACTGGCACCGAAGGTATTCGTCTCCACAATGTCAGCACCAGCAGCAAGATAAGTACGATGGATTTCCGTAATCTTCTCAGGATGCGTCAAACAAAGAATATCGGTCAAATTGCTCAAATCATGTGGATGCTCGGCAAATCGCGGGCCCTTTTTTTGCTGCTCCGTCAATTGGAGAGCCTGGACCATCGTGCCCATCGCGCCATCAATCACCAGGACTCGCTCCGCGAGTAACTCCTGAAGCACATCAGATGCAGTAAATTCTTTTATATTCATATCTTATGTAAATAAATTTCGTTTACACAACACGCCATAGGCTGGCATGCTGCCAAGCCAAATCTAGCGTGTCTCATAGCTCATATCTCTTGTGCAATCGCTCAGTTCGCCCACCTTGACGATCTTTGAGCTTCAATAATCGCCATAGTCAGTGCAAATCTCAAGAGCAGTACAACCCATACCCGATACTAGACAGAAAGCTCTGGTTCCCAGAAGGCAATTTTCCTGACGGGCATCCTGGGATGTTATTTTTAGTGAATTTGCCATTCAAACGCACCTTGGGCAAAGAAATGAATGCTCTGCTGAAACACAAAAATCGCACCAGTCGCGTGGAGCCCACCCTAAAATTTAGAGACCATGGGGGGGGCTGCATACAAGTCAACTCGGGCCAGCACAAGGAAACTCCAATTCTGTTTCGCTTGCCCGACCTCTCGACGAACCTGCCCGAGCGTCACATTCCGCCAGATTTAAAAGACTCAGATATTGAATCCCCAGATACTGAAGACCTGGTGGCTGTGGTGGAACCAAAGCAACCCTTGATCCTCGACACAGCGTTCCCTGACGTTGTTCCCACGTTGCCACAGGAGCCAGCTTCAATCCCTCGAGCAGAGCGCCGACGGCAGCGGGAAACCAGTCCGTCTCGCAAGCCAAAGATGTTTGCCAGTTCGGACAAACTAGTCATTGCTGTCATGATCATAGGCCTGCTGTTCGTGACTGGTCTGGTAGTCAACAACCCCGCGAATAAGCCGAACCCCATTCTACCGCCCCAAAATCAATCCCCAAACACGCTCTCGGTCGATTTAAAAAAGCCAACCGATAGGCCAGACATTCCGATAGTCGTGCCCAGTTCCACCAATGAGGTAGTCAAGACGACACCTGACTTACAGCGTCCGTTGCTCAGCAACACGCAGCCTCAAAAAGTAGAAACCGATAGCGAAGAACCGACTCGTGAGAAACCGGCTCAAGAAGAACTGGCTAAGGAAAAACTGACCCCCAAAACCGTGATCACGGCAGCAAGAAAAAATAACGAGTCCGCTGGCTTGCCAGACTCTTATGCCTTGAAACCTTTAGCCTCTGAACATGCACCTTCAACGACAAATTCAGAACAATTACTTTCTACTCAATCGCAAGAAACCTTCGAAGAAAGCCGTGACTCAGTGGCAACAAGTAAGCCAGCAGAGAAAGCGGAAGTCACTTTTCCCATCTCCGTACCCGTCGATGAACCAACGAACGATTTCGAGTATCAACCGCGAGTGTCCCCAAGCAATGAGGTCGATCTTCCCATAACGGAAACACCAAGATGGAATTATCCAGACACCGGTGCGACGGCTTTACCACCTACAATTGAGCCGAAGAATCGCGATCAACCAACCAATCACAGCGAATCTCTAAGAACTGCTCGTCCGCAAAATGAAGTTATTCAGCAAAACTTCCAGCGCCGGGGACCTACCATACCCCTGGACTTACCCCAACGAGAAGCCACCTTACGTCAACGTAACGAACGTCTCGGCAACAACAACTTTTAGTCTTTCCCTTGGGTAAAACGCCAGTTGGCTGACTTGGCCGGCTTTTTTTGGTTGGACATACAAACACCTTCAAGTAGCAGGCAAAACAAATGACTTCCCAACCTCATGCTGCAATCACTATCGAGTCCATTGCCGTCGGTCATGCATGGCCAACAAAACCAATCATGGCCTCCACACCATCCGTCGAAATTGCCCCGACCCTTTCGATCGCCGAAACTTCGCCAACGCCGCGCACACAGCAGTCCGAGCTCGTCACCACCAACACCGTTGTCGTGGCTTCAGAATTACCCACAGCAATCAACAAGAGCACACTGCCTTTCGAGGCGTCTGAAGAGACCATAGGGCTACCGACTTCAGAACCGCCAGCATCTTCTCTCGACCTATCAGCAGAAGAAAAATACCAGACGACAGAGTTTACCGCACAGCAGACTCCCCTCGAACTACCCAACACAACAGCGACACTCCCTCCAACCGAGGAAAATGTGCCTACTCCAAGTTCTCCCAGTTTTAGTGCTGTCTGGGAAGTTGATGCATTCGATTGGCCCCCATTGTTTTCCCAATTACACCACGCCGATCCACGGAATCTGAACGACGCCGTACAACAGCTACACCATGCCAGTCAAGAAGGATTACGTGTCCTAGGAGTGACGAGTTGCCAAGCAGGCGAGGGGCGTACAACGGTCGCGGCTTGCCTAGCACGAGCTATGGCAAATACCGGCTTGCGCGTCGCTTTGGTGGATGCAAATCTTCAACAGCCTGGTCTTTCAGAAACGCTGGGAATTGACGCTCCAACGAGTTGGTTAGATACAATCTTGACGAAAATTCCATTGAACGAAGTCGCCGTACGTTCCCTCGCAGATGGCTTAATCTTGTTCCCGATCACAAAACATGCAGAACTGGAAACATCGCACATCCCCGCACACGATATGAATCAAATGCTTCAAGTGATGAGCCGATCGTTCGACTTGGTTATTATCGATCTGGAATGCGCAGCAATGTTACGTCAACGGGCCCAAGATGCATCAACTTGTCCCTTAGATGCTTGTATCCTCGTTCGAGATGTCCGTATCACCAGCGAGGAATGCGTCGTGACGACAATCAACGACTTACACGAATGTGGCATTGAATCGGTGAGTATTATTGAGAATTTCTCGAACTCGCCAACGCTTGCCAAGGCTTCGTAAACCGCTCGGGGATGAACAGGAATGAACATGCGGGCCGCTCCCCGAGCCGCATACTGGCAAGAACAATAACACATCTAGCATG
>JAKVBY010000077.1:0-3689 GCA_022446825.1 Pirellulaceae bacterium | reverse complement strand
AACTTAACCGGATCCACAAAATCCTCTGATCCCAAAATAAGCAAGACGAGTCAGCATGTTGCCACACGGCATGCTAGAATTCCAGTGTTTATCACATCATCATCTCTGAAAGCAGTTTCGTGCTATGAAAACCCTATTGTTCGCAGGCATTCTTTCCTTTGTACTGAACGCTCCGAGTTTCGGAAAAACATTTGTTTATGTTTCCGTTGACGGTGAAAGCCGCATTGCCATCTTTCAAGTGGACGAAATGAGCGGCAAACTATCCGCTCTCGGTTCCAAGCAGCTAGACGCCACTCCAGGTCCATTAACAACCGACCCGACAAAACGTTTCATGTTTGCTTCACTGCGCTCAAGCAGTGAATTGACGAGTTTTAAAATCGATCCCACATCCGGCAAATTGCGCACCATATGCACCATCCCTGCAGGGGATGACCCCGCCTACGTCTGGACAGATCGCACAGGGCGTTTTTTGCTGACCGCGTATTATGTCGCCTCAAAAGTGACCGTGCACGAGATTGGCCATGACGGCACACTTAAACAACCCCCATTACAAACCATTCCAACCGACGAAAAGGCGCACGGCATCATGACCGATCGTAAAAATCGATTTGCCTTTGTACCGCACACGGGACCCAACGCAATTTATCAGTTCCTCTTCGACCAGAAATCCGGCAAGCTCACAAAAAATAAACCTTGGATCATCGAAACGGGTGCCGATACGGGACCGAGGCAATTGGCCTTTCACCCGACTCTCGATATTGTCTATTTCGATTATGAACAGGGTAGTGCGATTGCAGCCTTCGATCTCGATCGCGCTACTGGACGATTAACATTTCGGCAACGCTTGAGCTCACTGCCAGATTCTTTTCATGAACCGAACAGTAATGCACGCATCGAAATGACACCCAATGGTCATTTCATTTATGTCGCCAACCGAGGCCACCAGAGTCTTGCTGGCTACGCCATCAACCAACAGAATGGTGAGCTTACCCCCCTGGGGCAAACGGCAACGGAAGCCAACCCGCGTGCCTTTGGTATCGATCCGATGGGAAAATTTCTCTATGCCGCAGGTCAAGACACCGGCAAACTCGCGGCCTTTCGCATCGAGCCACAAACAGGCGCACTAGCACGTTTTGACACCTATGAGATCGGCTTGCGCCCGTGGTGGGTTCTGGTAACCCAGACCAGCGACTGAGATCGACCAACCGGCCACCACTGTTGCCACAATGAAGGTGTCTGCCGGCTTCCACATCGGGTTAATTCGCGACATCCTCATTAAAAGGCAATGGGATATTTTGGTCGCGTGTTGCCAAGCCTTCTTTGAAATGCTTGCGACAGACTGACATGTACCGTTCGTTGCCACCGATCTTAACCTGATCACCTGCGCGTACTGGTTTTCCCGCATCATCGAGTCGCAACACCATAGTCGCTTTGCGACCACAATGGCAAATAGTTTTGATTTCCACCAGAGTGTCAGCCCAAGCGAGTAATTGAGCGCTGCCGTCAAACAATTTCCCCTGAAAATCGGTGCGCAAGCCATAAGCGAGCACCGGAACATTTAATTGGTCTGCCACGTCGCTTAATTGTTTCACTTGCTGCGTTGTGAGAAATTGGGCTTCATCAACTAATACGCAATCGATCTTCACTTTGCCATGCGCACTTGCCACTTTTTCAAACAAATTGTCGGCATGCGTGAATAGTTGCGCACTGGCTTCAACCCCAATACGCGATGTAACTTTTCCCGCCACAAAACGCGTGTCCAAATCCGCTGTAAAAACGAGCGTCTGCATTCCTCGCTCACGATAGTTGTAGCTCGACTGCAGTAACATCGTGGATTTCCCAGCGTTCATTGACGAATAGTAGAAAAACAGTTTCGCCATTCTCTCTCAGCTTTCGTTTCGGTCGGACAAAAGAGTCCACAACACGATTTAGTCTGACGCGAATCCCTGCGCAATTTTCCACCATCGACACTTATCGTCAACTCTTCCAGGACACGCAACTTCGCCGCACTGCTGTGAACGCTCGCAACGTTTTGCTTTAATCACGCCGCCGAGGAGGACATCCGCCACATCCTGGTGGACCTGCGCCGCCGACTGCCGACCATCGATCGTCACGATTTCCTTCTCGCGTTTTGCGAGCTTCTGAAAAATCTCACGCACCGCTTGGAGAGAATCCAGTTTTTCAAATTCGTTGGGGCTCTCCTGACGTCCTATTCTGATTCTCTCTAATCCATCTACCGAATCAATATCGATGAACAACACGACATCCGGTATCGGCGCAAAACTCCGCATCGACTGATCCAGGGTGTCGACATCTAAACCACGCGCTCCTTGATAGGCCACAGTGGAATAAAAGTAACGATCCAGGATGACAATACCACCCTCTGCTAATGTTGGATTAATGAGAGTCGCAATATGCTCCTTACGATCCTTCACAAAAGTGTCGACTTCCTCTTGTAACGACAAGCGGCCTATCGTGGCAGATTCACGTAACAAACGGCCCCACTTACCATCCGTGGGCTCCTTCGACGAAACACACCATTCGCCCGCCCTTTGCAACGCGTCAGACAATAAATTCACTTGCGTGCTCTTGCCCGCCCCATCGATTCCTTCAAAGACAATGAAAATACCTGAGCTTCGATTCATTTCCTCTTCCGTTTCCATCTTTTGCAATAGACAATAGAGCGGGTTCCCGGCTCCTGTTATGCAATGAGCCTGCAGGTGCTGCAAGATAGTGCAAAATAGCATCACTTGCGCAGACGGCGTGTTTGACCGTCTACGGTGGTTTGTCTAGAGTACAATTTGTCGGTTTTTGCGATAGTTTTTGGAAGTTTACGTAACACATCGTTTTTTGTGTCGGAAGCGTGATCTTTACTAAAAACAACCTGCCATTCTTTGTGACGTCAGACACCAGGGTGTCCTGAATCGCAACTTATTTTCCTTCCTGGCCTTACGATTTTTGTGCGAATCAATGAGTTCTCGCGGCACCAAACTCCTCAGACAATTCTTGTCAACGACACTCATATGGTTTGTCGCGGCACCCTTGCTCAGTGCAGTGGAATTACCACTTTTCGAAGTTGATGTGGTACCGATTTTAAAGCAACATTGCTTTGAATGTCATGCAGGAGACTTACTAGAAGCCGGACTTGATCTTCAACAACGGCTGAAAATTTTTGCTGGTGGCGAAAGCGGCCCCGCCATCATTCCCGGCTCGGCTGAAACCAGTTTACTGTTCCAAAAAATTGTCACCGGCGACATGCCACCTGACGAGGAGTCTGTACCCGAGGGCGAAATTGAGGTCATCCGCCGCTGGATTGATCAGGGTGCCTTGTTAACGCGCGAGGAAACACTCGACTCGGTAAAACGCGAATTTGCCGCAATGCACGTTAATGAAGCATTCGTCATGACAAATGTCTTTAATTCGTACTGCATCGTTTGTCATGGCAAATGGAAGCAAGAAGCGGGACTCGATTTACGAACCCGCGAATCGATTTTAAGAGGAGGGAAATCCGGACCCGCGATGGTCTTGGGATCTCCCGACAAAAGCCTCGTCTACCAGCGCATTTTAAGAGACGAGATGCCTCCCAAACACAATATCTTCGGTGACATGACTTATGTTTACCGCGTCAAATCCACCGACTTCGAGAAGCTACGCCTGTGGATCGAGTTGGGAGCGCCCAGTGACTCTCC
>JAKVBY010000076.1 GCA_022446825.1 Pirellulaceae bacterium | reverse complement strand
AACGTTTGCTGCAGGCAGCGATCAGTATGTTTTAGAGAGGGTCTAGTAAACAACTATCAAACAACTTGTTGTAACGGTCGAGTTGGATTCTCCTTTCGGACCGAGCTTTCTTCTGAGCTCTCTCTGGTTTCGCATTAGTCGATCCTACTGATTGTTCCAGCACCCGTAGCTGGAAGTCTCAACGGTGCTTCAACGCCGAGCAGTTTTCACCATATGGGTTTATGTTATTGGATTTTTGGAATAGTAGTTGAAATGTTGACGGCATCGCCGATTCTGTTTGTTATTTTAATTTCGCATTTCTCATTTTGATTTTGCAAAAGGTCTTCAATGGCTGTCGATGTCACCAGCTTCTATTGCTACTGAGATGGAAGTAATCATCGGCTCGACCTTGAGGAGCTTTGCGAACATCAACCATGTGAAACACCTGATCGACGCGACCTATGGTCGCATTTAACTTTTGTTAGGAGATAGAAAAATGCCAGAAGGTAAAATCAAAAAGATCATCGCTGATAAAGGCTTTGGATTTATTGAAGGCGACGGTGGAGACATCTTCTTTCACCATTCGGCTTTGGTCGGAGTGGCGATTGAATCGTTGGGAGAAGGAGATCAAGTCAGTTACGACGTTGGCAGTGGACCCAAAGGTCCTCGTGCGGAAAACGTCGAGCGCGTCTAATTGCGTCTCTGGCTTTGGTTCACTTTTTGAGACTCAGTCTTCGAGCAACGCCATATCTGTGTTGGTAGCGCGAGGTACTGCAGTTCTCAAATAGTCCTTGCATCGGAACGGATTTGCCCTGTGTTCATTTGAACTCAAGGTGATTTCCTAACCAGCTGCATTTGAGCGGGACGAGTACGGAAATCGAGGTGACTGCTCTCGTCAACTCTTTTTTTGTTAACTTTGTGAGGACTTGGCCTGGACTTCGAAAAAAAGAGAGCCGCAAGGCGGAAAATCAAATGACGTTTGAGAAGCAACAACGCGACGCAAAAAAACGACGTAAAGCAGAAGAAAAGCGAGCCCTGCGTCAAAAGAAAAAAGAAGAAGCGCAAAATCAAACTGAGTCCACTGTTGAAACGTCGTCGGTTGACGAATCGACAAGTGAGTCTTAGTGGCAAGCTCGTTGGTATGATCGCCTGCATAGCGTGGTCAAGCGTTTGGAATGCGCAAGCGCGACAAGTAAGCGCGGACCGCCAGCAGTCGGTGCCTTGGTAAAAATTTTTGTCGATGGCTTTGCTGCGACTTGAGAGCAATCGGGAAAGCTTGTTTTCACCATCCGAATGCTTGGCTTACCCGGCCTTCTCTGCAGGAAGGGTATGGCTATAGCCAATTTTTGCACGCGAGCCCGTGCTCGATTAAGTCTCACCTCATGCTTGCCAAGGCAACTCAGCCGGTTCGTGAAAAATGCCTGGGTCCCGCTCTCAAACGCGTCTTTTTTGGATCCAACACTTGATGCTTGGCGCCCCATGGAAATACGGCCTAGTTGCTCGGCACCAGACAAACCTGTTTCCCCTCTTTGGGGAAAACTCAGTACCCGCGACATGAGGGCGGTCGAAATCATTACCAACTTTATGTCACTGCAAGAATGATTCCGAACATTCTTGAGAGGCGTTTTTTATCACCACGCGGTGCGTCCAAAAAACCCCGTTCCGTACTCCGCGCTTCCCGTTTATGCGACCACATTCCATGACGAAAGATGGGGCGCGTCAAAGACCCACAACAATGGAATATTCCGCAACACAAAGATCGCTGACGAAATGGCCCCCGACGAATTTTCTTTTCACTCCAGCATCGACTGATCAGGCCCAGCGGCGGACATAACTCTCACATTTTCGGACTACACAATAGGCATGTCAGCCTCTTCGCAAGTAATGAACTCTAACAAGGCCGGCTGTCCGTCCTGGGTGGCGGCAATGGCGCGTTCTAAGGCTGGAATGATCTCTTGCGGCTGTTCAATACGTTCCGAAAACGCTCCGAGACCACGCGCAACCTCACTATAATTCCCCGTGAGAAACTTCGTACCGTACCGTTCACTCGAAATTGGAATATTCTTTTCATAATTGCCCATTCCCGAGTTGTTCATCAAGACGGTAAGGATCGGAATCTGTTCACGGACCGCGGTCTCGACGTCCATTCCCACCATACCAAACGCAGCATCACCCAGAAAATTGATAGCCAGCTTTTCCGGTGCGGCCAGTTTCGCACCCATAATCGCACCAAGTGAGAATCCCAATTGTGTGGAATGTCCCCAGCCTAGATAGCCACGTGGATTGATCGCTTCATACTGCGGTAGCAGCTGATCTCGTGGGTTTCCGGAATCATGTGTGATGATGGTGTTGGCTGGATCCACCGTCTTCATTAAATCGTTAATCAGTCGATATGGATTAATGGGCGCTGCGGCAGATGCGCGTTTAGTTTTCCAACGTTGCTGCCAAGGTTCACGTATGGAATTAATTTCCTCAATCAGCGCTCGGCGACGTTCGTCAACCTGGCCATTCCGTTGCGACTTAATCTCCTCAATCAATTGCCGCAAGATTAATTGGGCATCACCCAAGAGAGGAACGTCAGCAACATAATCTTTGTTTAAATCGGTTGCATCCACGGTGGCATGTACAATGCGAGTGCCTGGCGGAATCGGCGGTGCAAAAAGCGTTCTCGTCAAACTCGCACCAATCGCAAATAGGGCATCACTCTGGGTGAGATAATCTCGCACCATCTGTGTGGCGGCATAGGATCCCGTTCCCAGGGATAGTGGATGGCGCTCGTTGAAGGCACTTTTCCCTAACAACGTCGACATGACCGGCGCGGGAATGAGCTCGGCCAGTTCTGTCAATTCGGCAGTCGCTTCGGCGTACAGTACTCCCTGACCGGCCCAAATCATGGGCCGTTCCGCAGCAAGCAGCAGTTTAGCAGCGTCGCGAATGGTGTCTGGATCGGCGCCAAAACGAGTGAATTGAACCGGCGAGTAGTCAAGAGCGTCTGTCAATTCTTCGGCCGCCACATCCATCGGCACCTCCAACATGACAGGGCCTGGGCGTCCAGAACGAAGCAAAGTAAAAGCTCGTCGCATACGTTGAGCAACCGCATTGGCCGATGGGATCATGTCCGCCCATTTTGTGGTAGCCGAGTAGTTCTTTACTGAATCAAAAGTGGGAGACACGCCGACTGCATCCCGACCTGGATGGCCTGGAAGAAAAAGAATCGGGCTGGAATCCGTGTTCGCTTGAGCAATCCCAGCAAAGGCATTTTCCGCGCCTGCCGATTGCTGAACTGTGACTACGCCAATTTTCTTGCCATTGTGAATGCGAGAAAAACCATCGGCCATGTTCTCTGCCACACGTTCTTGCCGAGCCACAATGGGCCGAATACCGACTTCCGCCAGTGAATCCAGGATGGGTGTAAAGGGGAAACAAAAAACATGTTCGACCCCTTCGCTTTTGAGAATTTGTGCGATCGCTTGTCCGCCGTTCATCGAATCGGTTCCTTGTCCTGTTCATTAGTTTCAGCTATTGATTTTGTGTGTGCATCAAGCCGCGAAAACAGCCGCATGACGTCACGGGCACCCAGTGGTATGACAGAAAGTAATACAACAGCAAAGGCCGCAAAACCGACGCCTAGTACAATGTTCCAGAATGTCATCCAGCCCGATGCAATCATGTCTCAGAAACTCCGCTACTATCAAATTTCGATTCCGCGTCTGGAAACAACAAGGAACCTACAACGAACAACACAATGCTGAGCACACAACTAGCAAGCGTAATGGTGGCCTGATTGACATAGGCTATCACCTGGGTTGCGTCGGTCACACCCTGGGCGTCGACAAAACCACACCAAGTGGCAACTTGTCTTTGCAATGCTTGATCGTACAAGGCGGCAATCGCACCAAAGCCACTCAACAATCCAATCAAGGCCCCCGTAGAAGAAGCACGGCGCCAATACATCCCGCCCAACAATGCCGGCGCTGCGCCATTGAGAAAAATAGAGCCTGTAACAAACAAATAGGGCCAAATGTCGTCCGGCAATGAGAACCAAATGCCAACGATCACCAAAAACACACCAATGATCATAATGAAGGCACGTGTGCACCAAATGCTTTGTCGATTTGTCAGTTCCCGACCCAGCAGAGGTGCCACAATGTCTTGGGACGCAATCGAAGCCCAAGACAAAAGATAACTGTCATGAGTCGACATGAACGCAGCCATTAAACCAGCCATAATAATTCCTAGAAAACCACTGGGAATTATTTTTCCGAGCAACAGCGGCATCCCTTGGGCCGCTCGACTACCATCTTCGGCAATTGCCTCGGGACTGAAGAATTCCGCCAGCCCGTCTGGCCCACCCGGCAACGTCAGGTAGGAGAATGCCAAAACACCCCACAAACCAGGAATCGCAAAACGCGCAAACAACCCGGCCGATGCAAAGAGATAAGTCCGGCGAGTCGTTTCTTCACCGTCTGTGGTCAGGCACCGAGTTGCATTGGGTGACCAACAAATCGTCGCATAGACTGCCACGACTGCTTGCAGAATTAGATAAGGGAGTCCATAGCGACTCGATGTCAACGGATCAAATGCAGCATCCCCCTTCGATACCTGCCAATTGTTTACAACCTGACTCCAACCAAGTTCTGGCAAGGAAAAACAGAAGAACAATCCCAGCACGAGACCCAAACCGAGCACGACAAACTGCATGTAGTCGGTCACAATCACGGCTACCATGCCGCCTAGCATCGTATAAATCAGCACCAAGACGATAAGTACAGTGGTGATGATTTTGATGATAGACTCGACATCCTCCACATCGCCATTGCCCGTTGCAAAGGTGATGAATGTCGCACCCATCTTGGGAAAGATGCTCATGTTCAGCACGCCAGCAATAAAACACATCGTGCCCGCAGTAATCCGCACTCGACGACTGTAACGCCGCTGAAAATACTCCGGAATGGTTGTCAGTTTCAGACGGCGCATCCGGACGACACCAAACCCGGTAACACCGATCAACAACGTGACGACACCCCAAATCAAGGGGGTCATGAAGTAGGCAAAACCACCCTGAAACCCGTCTGCAGCAGCATACATGACGGTCACGAGCCCGAGTTCCGTGCCAATCAACGTGGCAATATTCAGTGCCGTTCCTGTAGCACGTCCACCCACCAAATATCCGGCGGAATTGTGAATGTGTCGATTGACATAGATCCCAATGAATACCGTAAAACTCAGATAGACAACAACGATACCCAGGTCGAGATTGGAAAAGTTTGTGTCAAACATGTCAAACAAAGTCAGCTGTCGAAGTAATGAAACATCGTTGTTGGGATCAGATCTCTTTTTCTTCTTGAAGCATCATAATCGTTTGTCGAAACGCTTCGACAACCTGGGTTACGTCGGCGGCGTCATGTTCCGCTGAAACAGGCCCCCCAGGCCATCGCATGGCATCGACACCGTGAAGCAAAAGGCCCACACGTAACTTCATAGAAAGAGAAGAACTTACTGGTGCGCGCAGGGTCAAGTAATCGAATTTACCAGATTCGATTTCGTCGCGCGTCGTGTTCAGTCCTTGTGGATTCAAAAAGACGTGAAATCCGCCAAACGTCCCATAGGCAATCCACTTCACACCCACGCTAGAAAACATGTGGTTTAACTGTTGCTGGAGATCAGATCCGGTCTGTATGGCCCGCTCACAGGCATCGGATGTCTTGACAATCTCCAAGGCAGCGATACCAGCAGCACACGATGTCGGCATTGCGTTATAGGTCCCTTGGTGCGCGACTTTCTCCAGGTCGTTGGCCAACGCATGTCGAAAATCAAGCAAGTCCAAAAGGGCCTGACGGCCAGCGATCGCGGCTCCGTGCAAACCACCCGCCACAATTTTTCCTAACGAAGTCAAATCGGGAGTGATTCCCCAAGCTCCTTGCAATCCACCCGGAGAACAACGAAACCCGCAGATCACTTCATCGAACATCAGCACGATCCCGCGATCAAAAGTAGCCTCCCGCAAGGCGACTAAGAAATCACGATTCACGGGCACTTGTCCCCAGCCTGACCCGGTCGGTTCAATAATCGCCACCGCAATGTCATCGTGAGCATCAATGATTTGTAACGTTTCTTCGATGTTCCAGGGCGATGCCACAAGCGTTTGTTGTGGGATCTCTGGCAACACTCCCGGTGTCGGGGTGCCATCAAAATGGGAAACATATCCAGACGTCACATGATCGTGCCAACCGTGAAAATGGCCGGCAAATCGCAGGATCTTTTTTCGACCTGTAAAAGCTCGTGCCAAACGAATACCTAGTAGTGTGGCTTCCGTGCCTGAATTTGTGAAACGTACGCGTTCCGCACTTGGAATCAACTCTTGAATTAACTGACCCCATTGAATTTCCAGTTCATGAGACGCTCCATAATGCGTTCCGCACGCTAGCTGTCGTTCGACGGCTGCACTCACCGTTGGATGGGCATGCCCCAGCAACAAAGCTCCGTGGCCACCGGTGTGGTCGATGTATTCATTTCCATCGACATCCCACTTGTGTGCCCCTGTAGCGCGGTTCACGTAGATACCGTAAGGCTCTACATAGCGGGCGTCGTGGGTAATGCCGCTGGGAAAAACACCTTGAGCCTCTGTGGCAAGACGTTGTGAGCCAGGTGTCTTTTGAATGTACTGTTGAACAATCTGCGAATTCGCTAAATCAAACAGTTCGTCAGCAACTGGCATTTGTTGTTCTCGCAAAAATCATTCCCATCACATTTTCATCTGCCATGATGATTCAGTTCTCTTGAAGACAGATCATCAACAGGTCATAACCGTGGCGGTTGTATCGAAATCAGCTACGCCGGTGATCCAAGAATTCTCCACTTTGTTTCTCCACACAGCGCTGCAACTCCAGGAGGAACATCATATGCCGCTCCGCGGCTGTTTGCAGCCTAATGACGTGATGATAGATCGTCAACTCTCTGCGGAAAGGCAGCATTTCGTTTTCGCAACCTTTACAATATAGCTCGAAAAATAATTTTGAACTCGTAAACCGACAATCGAGAGATTTTCCTCATGTCCTATGACGAATCCGCGCGACGGAATTATTGGATCGAACACATGGAACGTAGTTTTTCACTCATGCAACAAATGATTGATTACCCACTGGTAGAGTGCGGCGAGACGCTGACATCGATTCCTGAAGCAGCGTTGGATGCGGGAGTCGAGATGCTCTTTTCGAAGACCAAGATTGCGGACAGATTTGACCGGATTTTTTTTATCCGCCAAAGTCTGATCTCGGCTTTGATGTCGATTGGCGCGGACATGAACAACCGCGGCTGGATTTTGAAGGTCGAAGATGGGTTCCGCACGCGCCAAATGCAAACTGCTTTAGGGCGCTCTCCTGAGGTCTTTGATACGATTGTGAGCATGTGTCTCTGGGAATGTGAGGGCAACACCCCGTCCGTAGAATTGCTTGACCGTCGGGCGCGATGTTTAGTGGCAAATTATCCACAAAATGGAACGCATTTAATGGGTGCTGCCGTAGACATTTCTGTTTGGCAACGCGACGACGGAAAGGAAGTATGGCGTGGTGCGCCTTATCTCGACATGAGTGAATCCACGATGATGGACTCGCCTTTCGTCGACAAAGACATACACCAGAACCGCCAGGAAATTACCCGCATGATGGAACAGCACGGGTTCATGCATTACCCAGGTGAGTTCTGGCACTATAACCAGGGGGACGCGGCATACCACTTGCTGAGACAAACCGCTCAACCGGCCATTTATGGACCCATTGAATGGGATGCCGTTTCGGGAACGGTGACTCCCTTCGAAAACCTGACGTCTCCGCTGACGCCACCAGATACTATGAACCAGAACCTCCGTGCCGCTCTCGATCGATTGCAAAACCGTAAGGTTTAAACACATGCTCTAGCGCATTTTTTATTTTTCTCCGGCCGGCCATTTTTTTTCTGCCGACCACAAAAACAACGATGGTTCGAAAATCACTGTTTCCGCATACATCCGCTATCTATCGCAGACTGCCGCGCGGACAATTTATCTTCATGACGGTTTTCCGATCATAAACGGAAATATCGGTTCATGGACTTGCACCGCGTCGAGAGTTTTCGACGAAACACAGAAAACTAATGTACGCCCAGAATCATAGTGAGACAAAACAACGCCATAAAACAATCGTCCAAACCTTGCTTTTTCACAGAGATGAAAGCGGTACAATCCTACTTTGCAAATCTGCTGTTGGTTGGGATCGCTCCCGCGCGCTAATCCTGAACATGGTGGACACACCTGTCTGGACACCCCGGAAAAACGAGTGAACAAAGCGCTGAAGTGCGCTCCACAGACCGTCGCCCAAATCACACACTGTCCGGAAGATTGTCCGGAAGAATACAGTGCGACTAAATCAGTTCCGCCAGCGGTTTGCGCCCATCGACGAGGTATTGAGGCCGACCCGCCAAATCCTTGAACTGCCTGGTCGCCACGTCGATACCAAGATTGTGGTAGAGCGTTGCAAAGACTTCGCGAAAATGTACCGGTCGCTCTTTCGGGTCTTCTCCGTAACGATTTGTCGCACCGATCACTTGGCCTGCGCGCATCCCACCACCCGCCAATAGCGCGGGAGCAACATTCGGCCAATGGTCCCGCCCCGCATTGCCGTTGATACGCGGTGTGCGGCCAAACTCTCCCCAAATGACAACGGTCACATCTTCCAGCATGCCACGTTCATCCAGATCTTCGACCAAGGCGGCGATCCCTAAATCAAGCATCGGCAGAGTCGCCCGACATTCGGCGAACACGTTTTTGTGCCAATCCCAGTTGTAGTCGCCTTGGCTCATCCGACCAAACGGATAACGGCTAAAGGTCATGGTGACACAACGCGCACCGGCTTCAATCACGCGACGGGCCAACAAAAATTGATCAAGATGCTTGGGCCCCTGGCGTCGCGGGTTTGCGGCAAGGTCAACCCCATAGCGTTCGCGCACGCGCGGGTCTTCTTTCTCCAGATCCAGTGCGTCGGCCAAACGTGGGGATGTCATCAAATTTATGGCTTGACGATTTGCAGAATCCATCTGCTCCATGATTCCGTCGCCATCCGCTTGTCGGCGGAATTGATCGAACCGACTTAGCAATCGCTTGCGATCGGCGAGTCGATCAATGCTGATACCTTGCAATGTAATATTTTGTCGATCGACTGCATTTACTTCAAATCCCGCGTGCGCTGGACCCAAATAACCAGGCTGGCCAGGTCGTGCACTGAGGACAAACTTGGCATCAAAGTAAACCGGAATTAAATCCACTGAGGGTGGCGTTCCAGGGACAGCAGGACCGAACACCTTAGACGCGACGGCTCCAATCGATGGCCAACCACCCGGTGGAAAGCCAGGAATTTCCGGCGATTTTGTTTGTGCCGGATGACTCTCCCAACCCGTCAGGCATTGGTGCATGTTGTGGTCATTTAAAGCACCAACCAGCGAGCGAATCGCGATCATTCGATCCATGATGCGGGCAGTGCGAGGCATCAATTCGCAAATCTCAAAACCCGGCACACTCGTAGCAATCGGCAGAAACTCGCCGCGAATCTCTGGGGGCGCATGAGGCTTCAAGTCAATTGTGTCGAGATGCGTTGGCCCCCCCGGCAGGAGAATATTGATGATGCCCTTGTGTGGTGATTTAATTCCCGCTTGATCTTCTGCGCGAAGAATTTGGGGTAGCGTCAAACCCCCACAGCCCAAGCTACCAATTTGTAGAAAACCACGGCGGTCCATTCCGCTACGAACCGAACTACCTGGGCCGCCAATAGTAAGCATCAGGTGCTTTCTGGGCAGGGGGGTGTAAGCTGTCGAAGAAATCCTAATTTTAACAGAATCGGCAGCTGAAGGAAAAGTGAAAAGAAAATACAATATCCTCGGAGCTGCCTGGAAAAACGCAATGTTTGTTCAGACATAGCGCGATGATCTTTATGGCACATCACAGAAAACCTTCGTTTACCCGGCTATTGATTGTAAAGCAACTGAAATCCAGGCTTTCCATGAAATGGATACCTTACCTCCACAATTCCCATCGACCCTGACGCGCAGGACCGAATGGATGATTTGCAGTTAGCCCGAGCGATGCCGGCGAAGCTGAATTCTCTCGAGTCGTCGCCAACGCATCAGAGCAGCTGTGGAAAGATCGCACCTTCCAACCTTCGTTGTCAGCCCACTTCCTCGCACACTCCCTCACACACTAAGCCAGCTTCCAACCCTGGCGATATTCTCGCTGGAGAAACTGCTCGGCGTGGGGCGTGTTGGTCACACGCAAATTATCTGCGTCCCATTCGAGCTTCTGTCCCGTGCGAAAAGCCACATTCCCTAAATGGTTTGCTTCCGTTAGCCAGCCAGCATATTCAAAGTTGCAGGTTGTTGGATCTCCTGTTTTACAGGCGTGAATCCATTCGGCATGGTGGCCTATTGATTTGGGAATGTACGGAGCGGGCCGCGAAAAGTCTGCAAACTTGTCTTCCGGCAACAAAATGTGCTTGGAGTAATCCGAAAGGACCATGCCCCGTTCGCCAACGAACAACACACCGCTATCCCAGGCCGGAATGGAACCATTCCGGATCGCCGGCGGCTTATGGGTGCCTTGGTACCAAGTGAGATCGACCGCGGGCAGCGGACCACGTGGACCATAAGTGTATTTCACTTCCATGGATGCGGGCGCCAGTTCCTGATGAACTTCAGGTCCACGGGCTTCAATAGTTAACGGATGGTCAAGCTTGAGCGCCCAAAAGGGTAAGTCAATCCAATGGCTCCCTAGATCGGACATGGTACCGTTTCCAAAATCCCACCAGCGATACCATTTGGGTCCGGGAAAATAAACTTCGTGAAACGGTCGCTTTGGCGCAGGGCCCAACCACAGATCCCAATTGAGCTGTGTCGGCACGGTCTGTGTTTCTTGAGGACGCTCGCGCACCGTAACGATATCGCCGGCAGCTTTAGCAGCCTCCGCTGACGCGTGACGGCCCCAAGCACGCCCAACCCAAACATGAACTTCTGAAACAGCGCCGATGGCGTCCGATTCAATCAATTCAACAACACGGCGGTAATTATCCCCGGCATGGATTTGCGTCCCCTGTTGTGTGGCAACGCCTGCAGCGGTAGCCGCTTCACGGATGACACGTGCTTCCCATACATTGTAAGTCAGTGGCTTTTCGCAATAGACATGTTTTTTAAGTTGCAAGGCCGGCAGCGTGGCAAATGCGTGAGTGTGTTCACAAGTACTCACAACAACCGCATCGAATTCGTTGGCATGATCAAACAAATCGCGGAAATCGGCACGTTTCCGGGCATGCGGGTGACGCATCGAGGCAAAGTTTAAATTATTCTCATTCACGTCACACACAGCGACAATATTTTCCGACTCAACGGCGCGCATATTCGATCCACCACGACCACCTGAACCAATGATTGCAATATCCAATTGTTCGTTCAGATTGCGACCGCGCAGAATGGTGGGTACTGCAAACGTCGCCGCGGCTCCTGTAGAAACTTGTAGAAAGGATCGCCGATTGAATGAGGTAGAATGAACAGTTTGCTTGCCAAGTCGGCTGGTCATTGGATTGAATTCCTTCTGTAAAAGTCGCACACCTTCACACAAACGAACAGAGAATTGTATTTTTACATTCTGCCGAGTGCGCCATTCTCGATGCGCGGGTGCTGTTTGAAGACTAAGTCAAACCGGCAATTGGATTACCATAGTAAATTTGATGTGGCCGATCGAGTTCATCATGCCAGGATGCGGTCGGAGGAATACCAAGTGCCTGAAAAATCGTGGCCGCCATATTTTCTGGCTTCTGCGGTCGATCTGTCGGATAACCGGCATGCTTGTCCGAGGCACCGATGACATTACCCCCCTTCACACCACCACCAGCAAAGAATACCGATTGCACGGCACCCCAGTGATCGCGGCCCGCCGTTTTGTAAACACTTAACAGCGAAATCTTGGGGGTACGGCCAAACTCACCCGCCATCACAATTAAGGTGTCGTCTAACATGCCATTTTCTTCCAGGTCATCAAGCAGCGCAGAAACTGCTCGGTCCGTCGGCGGCAAGAGCTTGTCCTTCAAATGAGGAAAGGCATTTCCGTGCGTGTCCCAGGTTTCATCATTACCCAAATTTACTTGAACTAAATTAACACCGACCTCGACCAACCGTCGTGCCATCAAGAGGGACCAACCAAAGGAATTACGACCATATTTATCTTGAATTCGGTCATCCGCTTTCGTCACATCCAACGCATGCTTCACCTTGGGGTCCACTAACAAGGATATCGCTCCTTGACGGAACTGATCAAAACGTTCGGTCTGCGCCATGCGATCCAAGGCCACGCGTTGACGTTCTAGGGTCCCCAGCAAATCAACTCGTTGGCTAAGTTGCCGCTGATCTAATCCATGAGGTAATGTCAAATTAGGGGCTTGAAAAACACGCGCCAGCTCGCCACCTCGCTCTTGGTGGTCAAAAGCATACTCTGGAAACGCGCCAAACGATTTGGGATGAAACGATGACGCTTCGATAAACCATGGATCACGTCGTTGACCCATGCGGGCTGCAAATTGTCCAGGGATCACTCTCCCGGTGTTGTGAACTAGCCGCTGGGGAAGAACGGCTGCCGGGGGAAGGTTGTTATGTGACAAAGTGACATCATTCGCAATCGCGGCGATCGAGGGAAAATCCGTGGGCTGGGGAACGCTATCGTTAAAGCCGGGTGGTAATACCGAACGACCTGTCAACACAATGTGATGGCCTGCCGAATGTTCGTTGGATGGATGGGTCAGCGAGCGACAAAGCGACCACATTTCGCTGCGCTGGGCGAGCATGGGTAAATGTTCGCAAATTTGCAGACCGGGTGTCTGCGTGGCGATCGGACGAAACTCACCGCGAATCTCCTCCGGTGCTGCGGGTTTTAAATCAAAACTTTCTTGTTGCGCTAAGCCTCCCGAGAGAAAAATAAAAATGCACTTTTTTGCCGGTCGGTCAGATCCCGTTGCAGCAGCACGCAGCGCCTGCAAATGATTCGTGCCCAATCCCATCAGGCCAATCGCACCCGCCTGAATAGCCGTGCGGCGGGCCATCCCATGAGGGTGACGAACCGCTGCTGTTGGAAAAGAAGATTTCTGCGACATCCAAAATTTCCTACAGAGTTTAGGGGGGGCGAGATACGAGTGTTCCAATCGTTTGTCCCAATCGTTGCGACACGTCAATTTTAAAGGTGCTGGAGGTAAGGAGCAACACGAACGCACCTAACAGTGAGAAAAGACGCTGGCACCACTGGCTCAATAAAGATGTTTTCGGCACTTTTTCGGTTGCTCTGAGCAAGTATCAACTGGATTAAGGCACTTCGTGGTACGAATGGGTCCCCAAGATCGTTAGAATAGACACCGAGAAACCAATCTCGATTTATCCTAATTTTGTCGGGTGATCATGGGGAAATGTAGCTTGTTCTCGCGCTCTCAGATAGCGATAGGGTGGTTGGTCACCCTCGTCTGTTCCCATCTAGCCTGGACGAATGAACAACCGGCAGACCACACCAACGCGGAGCGTGACCTGCATTGGTCTTACAGAAAGATTGAACCGTCACCCCTGCCTGCCGTCGAGCACCCCGAGCAGCTGAAAAATCCTATCGATGCTTTTATCTTGCAACGGCTGGAAGCCAACCAGCTAGAACTCTCCCGCACCGCCACGACAGAAATTCAATTGCGCCGACCCACGCTCGATCTCATTGGTGTCTTGCCCGATCCCGAAGAGTTGAGCGCCTTTCTGAGCGAAAAAGGGGAAAGCCGGCACCATCGACCGGACGCCACGGAACGACTTCATGATCGTCTGCTGGCCTCGCCGCACTATGGCGAACGCTGGTCTCAAGTCTGGATGGACCTCTGTCACTATGCGGATACTGATGGTTACCTGACTGATCAATTGCGACCCATTGCCTGGCGGTATCGTGATTGGCTAGTCACCGCTTTAAACTCCAATTTACCCTTCGATCAATTCACCATCGAGCAATTGGCCGGTGATTTACTTCCTGCTGCAACGACCCAGCAACGCATCGCCACGGGATTTCTGCGGCAAACACTTAGCAACCGTGAAGGTGGGGCAGATCTGGAAGAGTTTCGCGTAAAACAAGTGGTCGACCGAACGCATATGGTTGGTAGTATTTGGCTGGCAATGACTGTTGGTTGCGCTCGATGTCATGACCACAAATTTGAAGACATTTCGCAGCAGGAATTCTTCGAGCTTTATGCCTTTTTCAACAATGCCGATGAAGTGAATATCGACGCCCCGCTACCCCATGAAGAAAAGGCATTTGTTCTCGGACAGTCAGCCTATCGACAGCGACGGGACACAATTCTCCATCCGAACGCCACTGCTTTGCAGGCACTGATGCGAAAATGGGAACTGCGATTACTCGAAGCGTACCACCATCCCGGTCAAGATGCTCACTGGGATCGCCAATGGGAAGTGCTTGGACTGATTTGGGGAGGTGGCCAAGGGGAAGGTCAACTGGAAGGAACAGAAATCGTCAAGCTAAAACCTTCGCTGCGTACTTGGCAACAACAAAATGATCTCCTGGATTATTTTTTAAGGATAACGGGCGACATCGATCCAATCCAAGAACAAGAGCTCCAGCTCGCTGCCATTCAGACAAAACTCAATAAACTGAAAGCAGAGTCTCCCCCAGCAACTCGTGCAGCGACCATGCGGTCCTCTCAAACGGTTCGTAAAGATTACATTCACGTTCGTGGAAACTTTCGTGCGATAGGTGCTACGGTCCAGGCAGATACACCGAACATTTTACCCCCGGTATCGAATGCGACGGACAAGCCGCGTCTCGATTTGGCGGTCTGGTTAGTTTCTAAGGCCAATCCATTGACCTCGCGAGTCACTGTGAATCGCATGTGGCAAGAATTCTTTGGCCGAGGACTCGTGATCACACCGGACGATTTTGGTTTGCAGGGCAACAAACCTTCTCATGCCAAATTACTCGATTGGTTGGCGGCTGAATTCCTACGACGTGATTTCGACGTCAAAGCGATGCATCGCCTGATCGTTTCATCCGCAACCTACCAACAATCGTCGCGACGGCGCCCCGAGCTCGTCGAAATGGATCCGGATAACGAATTGCTCGCGCGACAAGCAAGCATACGCGTGCGGGCCGAAGTCATTCGTGACATCTCGCTGAAAGCTTCCGGCTTGTTGAGTCAAAAGATGGGCGGTCCAAGTGTTTATCCACCACAGCCAGAACGTGTCACGAAAGAAGCCTTTGGGCATCACGAGTGGCCTGTTAGTTCGGGGACTGATCGGTTTCGGCGATCTCTGTACACATTCATGATCCGCACGACACCGTTCGCACAAAATGCCATTTTCGATGCACCGAATCCGACAGATATTTGCACTCGCCGAGATCGTTCGAATACCGCTATCCAAGCACTGACGTTGCTCAACGACGAAGGCTTCTTTGAAATGGCACAAGGACTTGGTGAAAGGCTACTTCGTCAATCTGAATTGTCTGATCTTAGTCGCATCCAACAGGCCGTACGCATCTGTTTGACTCGCTCACCGACCGTTGGCGAGCAAAAAAAATTACAAGCCTTTATAGAGAACACTCGATTGACCATGACGCAGGATAGATCACTCGCTGAAAGCATGCTGGAGAACGCGCCCGATGATCTGAACGCTGTGGAACTCGCCACATGGACAACCTTTTCGAGTATCTTGCTAAATCTGCACGAATTTATTACGAGAGACTGAAGGTATGTCTGAGTCAATTGATCGTACCAAGAGTCACCCAACCACAATATTGGACACACGACGCCAGTTTCTAAAATCAACGGCATGTGGAATTGGAGCAACCGCTTTACAGCATTTGCTCGCCCAGTCTGGGAATGCAGCCATCAGGTCTGTTGCTACCGATCCGTTAGCTGTTAAGAAACCACATTTTGCCCCCAAAGCTAAGAACGTCATTTTTCTCTTCATGGCCGGTGCCCCAAGCCAGCTGGATCTCTTCACGCCAAAGCCTGAGATGCAGCGATTCCATGGAGAGCCCATTCCTGAGTCATTCTTACACAACTTGGACGATCCTGTGCTCAAAGCCGGAGCGGCAGTCTTTGCGTCTCCACGCAAGTTCGCTAGATATGGTGAATGTGGAATGGATTTCTCTGACTATTTACCGCATCTTGCCACTTGCGCAGATGACCTGTGTATGGTTCGGTCAGTCGTTACGGATACCGCCAATCATCATCCCGGCCAATTGATGATGAATTGCGGACAGCCGATTTTTGGTTTGCCAAGTATGGGTTCTTGGGTGACTTATGGTCTGGGTAGCGAATCAGATAATCTCCCAGGTTTTGTTGTCATGCTTTCTCGCAATGGCTCGGGCGATCTCGGGGGATCAGCTTTATGGGGCAACGCATTTTTACCAGCAGCAAATCGAGGGGTGACCTTTCGAAGTAAAGGTGATGCCATTTTACACCTTTCCAATCCCCGCTCGATCCCAGATGCCTTACAGGCATCACGTTTAGCAGCAGTACAAGATTTGAACCAGCTACGTTTCGATGATCGCGGCGATGTTGAGATCGCAGCGCGCATCGCTTCCTACGAACTGGCCGCGCGGATGCAAACTTCCGGCCCTGAATTGATTGACTTTTCCCAAGAAACCGCCAAGACACTTAACGAGTATGGGATCAATCAAGAAAAATCCGATTGGTTTGGGCGCAATTGTTTGTTGGCCCGTCGCATGGTCGAGCGCGGAGTAAGATTTGTGCAATTATACCATTACACCTGGGACGACCACGCAGCGCTAAACAAACGTTTAAAATCAAACTGTGAAATGACCGAACAGCCAGCCGCTGCTCTGTTAAAAGATTTGAAGCAGCGAGGGTTGCTGGAAGATACACTCGTTGTATGGGGCGGTGAGTTCGGTCGCACACCCATGCAGGAAGTGCGTCGCTCTCCCGCAGCAGGTCAAGAAGGACGCGACCATCATCCCTTCGGCTTCACCATGTGTTTGGCTGGAGGAGGTGTGAAACCAGGCTTTATTTACGGCGATACCGACGACCTGGGTTACCATGCAACCGAAAACCGGGTGCATATTCACGACATTCAGGCAACCATTCTGCACTGCTTGGGCCTAGATCACGAGATGCTGACATTCCAACATCAAGGTCGCGACTTTCGACTGACCGATGTCGCTGGAAATGTGATTCATGACATTCTCGTTTGAGAATTAATCTTTAAGTTGAAACAGACGCTTGAGTGCGTCGAGCAATCCATGAGGTGAACCGGTTTCTACTTCATCGCGCAGGGATTCCAACGGGGGGTGCAGTAGCTTATTGACCAGGCGATCAAAGGAACGCTCAAGTTCGTTCTGTTGTCGTTGGTCTAAGTCACCAAGTTTATTGATAAGACGGCCAAACTCTTCATCCTTGATTTCTTTGGCCCGCTCGCGAAGACGTCGAATAATTGGTCCTGTGGCTCGATGGTTGAGATCCGTCATGTAACGGAGCGTCTCTTCCTCGATGATTTTGATCGCCCGCGGCCATTCTTTTTCTCGATCGCGACGATTCCGCTCGCAGGCTTGCGCAAGATCATCGACTGAATAAAGGTAGACATCACTGAAATTGCCCACTTCGGGTTCAAAGTCACGAGGCACCGCTAAATCGAGAATAAAGAGTAACCGCTCATAACGATTAGACTGAATCTGCGAAAAGTAGTCGGCAGTGACTATCGGCTCGGTTGCGCCCGTGGTACTCACAACCAAGTCCGCTGAGATCAGCTGCTCGTCAAGTTTCTCCCAAGGTAGTGCTTCACCTAAAAATTCGGCGGCTAACTGTTGCGCGCGCGGGAAACTCCGATTGATAATGGCAACGTTCGTCGCGCCTTCGTCGATCAAATATTTCAACGTCTCTTGACCCATTTCTCCTGCACCAATCACCAATACTTTTTTATCGTCAAATTGCTCGAAAAATTCGCGGGCATACTCACCTACCGCAACGCTGGGAATACTCACGCGCTTTTTATTAATCGCCGTTTCTGTCGCGACACGTTTTGCAACGCGGTTGGCGGCTTGAAATGCAGAATGTAGCAATGTCCCCGCCGTATCTCCTGCACTGGCAGCTTCATAAGCCTGTTTGACCTGCGACAGAATTTGGGCTTCGCCGACAACCATGCTGTCCATGCTGGCAGCCACGGTGAATAAATGTCGAATCGCTTCTTCACCGGTCCGCTCAAACAGATCTACAAAGATCTCACTTTCTGTCAGCCCATGAAACTCAGCAAAAAATTCGGCGATCTCATGATGTGTCGGGCATTGGTCGTCATTTTCAGACGCTGTATACAATTCGATGCGATTGCATGTGGAGAGTAGAACCGCCTCAGAATCGGGGAATTGAGAATGCAAACGGGCAAGCGCCGTGCGCGTTTGATCAGGGCTAAACGCCAATCGTTCGCGCAACTCGACCGGCGTCTGGTGGTGACTGCAGCCAACAATTTGCAGCTTCATCCGCCACCTCCGATCGGATCTGGATTTCCAGACTCACAAACCACAGCCAACGATTCAGCCTGATCCAACAACTCAAATAACCAGGTCACCGTGGCACCGCCATGATCTCCCAGAAACACCGTTGCCAGCGCAATGGTCATAAATACAAAGTTGCAGAGCGTCAAATAAGCCACTTTATGACCTTGCCGAGCTGGCCGATAAAAGTACTCGAAGATAGAAACTCCTGCGAGCCAAAGAAAGAGAATCGTCGACGTCAAAATCACAGGGTCAGTCCATGTGATTCTAGTGTGTTTGTTAAACGAAAGAATGATTCCCGAAAGCAAACCGAGAAACAAAAACGTCGTCGAAAGATGGAGTGATTCTTTATTGAACCGCTGTAACCATTCAAGGCTTGGCAGCCGAATCCGACTGCTTGCCATCCGTTTATGTTTCAAACGATTGGCTTGGATGAGATACATAACACCAGCAGCAAAACCCAGCATGACTGCAACCGTGCCAATAAGCAGGCAAACACCATGAATGATTCCCCACACACTCTGCACCGCTGCTCGAGGAAACCCCTCAGAATCAGCACAGGCAACGGCAATTCCGACAAACAACAGAATCAAGGGGAGGATGAACAATCCGACATTGTTCTTCGGGCGCCGCAAAATCAAACCCAGATAGGTCCCCGACATAATCCAGGCAGCGAGCATGCACCACGCATGCCAATCTGAAAACAAGGCAATCCTATTTCCTGCCGTAATTTCCTGCTGAGCCAAGTTCAAAAGATAAGCAGTGTGCGCAAACCAACCCGCCACTGCAAAACCCAACATGACCGCTAGGCGGATTGGCACACGAAAAAACAAACGGGAAGCTTCCAGCGCCAGCGTCACGCCATAACTGGCTGCAAAACATGTGATCGTGATGTTAGAAAGCCAGCTAAACATCGAGTCCATAATCTTTTAATTTTTTGTGCAACGTGTTGCGATTGATTCCCAGTTGCGACGCCGCTTTCGTCTGGACGTTATTACACGCGAGCATCACTTGTGCAATGGTTTCACGCTCGACACGGTTGACAATTTTCGCATGTATATCACCGTCATCACCCTCACATGACGTGATCCCTTGCTGGACCAGTTCATGAGTAAGGGCTTCAATATCAGCTCCCCGCACATTGCCTGTACGTGGTCTCGTTCCTAACACTTCTTCAGGAAGCAATTCTACGGTCAACTCATCACTCTCCGCCATCACGACCGCACGTTCGATATAATTCTGTAACTCACGAACATTTCCCGGCCAGTGATACTCTTGGAGAGCCTCCATCGCCTGAGGTTGAATGTGCACGACATAGCGATCGTTGACTTCGTTATAACTGTTTAGAAAATGCGCGACCAGCGATGGTATATCATCACGACGCAGTCTCAACGGCGGTATTTGAATGGGCACCACGTTAAGTCGCCAAAAAAGGTCTTCGCGAAACCCTCCTTCGTCAACGTGATCCATCAACGAACGATTGCTGGCAGCGATGACTCGCACATCAACATTAATCGTTTCCGTATCACCAACCCGTTCGAACTGACGTTCTTGAAGAACGCGTAACAATTTGACTTGCAGGTGCAGACTGGTCGAATTAATCTCATCGAGGAAAATCGTTCCCATGTGTGCCGCTTCGAATCGTCCTGTTCGATTATTCACGGCCCCTGTGAAGGAGCCTCGAACGTGACCAAACAGCTCACTCTCTAACAAATTCTCACTTAATGCTCCGCAGTTGACTTTGACAAATGGCCCGCTGTTGCGATCACTTAAGCGGTGGATCGCCGTCGCAATGAGTTCCTTACCAGTTCCGGTTTCTCCGAGTAAGAGAACCGACGCGTTACTGCGGGCAACCTTACGTGCATCTCGATAGATTTCCTCCATTGCCGAACTAGATCCGATCAATCCAGGTATCGGAGGGCCCGTCTCATGGAGATAATTAGCGCGGTAACTTGACATCGGGTTCATGGACGGTCGAGCTGCGACAACTTACATCATCTTGTCATCTCATTCACCGTCGGATTGGTTCGTTCCTTCCCGTGGCATAGCAGTGGGTGCTTCAATCGTATCGAGTAGCGAGCCTAAAACTCGTTGTGTCGCAACATCGAGATTTTCGCTGGCGTTGTATCGTTTGTATTGTTCGCCGATTTGATTTTTCGTTAACAATAGTCCTCGTAATCGTACTGCATTCGTAAATGCCTCCGCAGCGGCTTCTCGTTGGCTCAGTGGTCGGGCGTTTTGACTGGCGAGGGAGACCAGCGCGTGCTGCGCATTGGTCGAACCAAGATCACCCAAAATTCTTGCCGCCTTCTCGGACAAGCGTCGGTGCTGGAGCGCCGTTTGGAGCGAAGCTTCATGACGGTACAGGTCATAAAATCCATAAGCGTTTTGATTTTTCGCCAGGCGCGCCAACACATCGAGCGCCAAAGAACCATGCCGAACACGAACATCTTGCGGCACCCGTTGATCACGGGCAAGATTTGCGGCCTTGGTAACCTGATAAGTCAAGGCCGTCGGGTCGTGCGGTCGAGGTAGAGAAATCGTTAAGGGATCCTGACGGGCGATCAGCTGCATACGTTCAAAATTGCCCGTCCGAGTCATGATGACCACCGGCAAATGAGCTGATTGCGGGTCGCGTCGCAGCAACTGAATAGTCTCACTTACCGGAGGATGGTCGATAATATCGCTGACAAGTATCAGTTCGAGATCAACACCTTGTTGAGCAAGCAAGAGGATCTCGTCCCCGGTCGCACTCGAGTCCGCTTCCCAACCAAGTTCAGCCAACATTCCGCCGATTCTTTGCGCTTCCTGAGCACGTGGATGGCCAACGAGAGCCCGTTGGCCACCGCTAGTTTGACAAGCATGGGCCAGGATTTCGACAACAAAACTACTTCCTGGAAAAGGTTCCTGAAGATCGAACCCTGCGATGGTCTGAGCCGCAGCAAATCGCAGCCGTTGGTTTGGATGTCGTAACATTTGCGCCAAGGGGCGCATGCGGCCCGCCGTGGACTGCACTAAACTACCATCCGCAATGCGACCAAGTGACTCGACCGCTCCAAGAGCAGCTGCCTCCTCCCCCATTTTGACCGCTTGTAACAAAGCATCTTCGACCGCTGCAACGCCAACCGCGGCTGCTACCTCGTTCGCAGACCCCACCTCAGTGGGTAAAGGTCCATCAATTCCCACCAAGTACTTGTCCCGTTTCCACAAAGCGATCAAATAAATTGACCGAAACTTTTGCTGCTCCGGCGCAATGCTGTAAAGTTCTGATGCGAAACGTACCGCAGTAAACAGAGACGTTTCGCGCGGATTCAATGGCTGTAAGGCGATGGTCTTTGCTGAATCGTTCCAGCGCCACGTGGGAATAAGATCCTCCAGATTCAGAGTTCCTGTCAGATCACCTGCTAAGAATCTTTTTGTCTGGCGGTACAGGTACCGCTCGGCATCGCCCTGCGATGGCACAACACCGAGAATTTTTTGTAGTGCCGCCTCTGCTGCCAAGCGAACTTCCGAATTACTTTGCTTTTTGAACATCGGTCCCACTAACCACGCGACCGACTGTCGTGATTCAATTCTGCTGAGAATCGCCATCACGCGACATTGAAAGGCCGCATCGCTCGACTCAAGTGCTGCGGTTAATGCATTTGCGTTCACCTCTCCCCACTCAACAAACACATCCGCTAAGGCCCCATGGAAGCGAGCTTGTTTAGCGTCTGCCAGGGCGGCTATCATCGGCGCGATGGCAGCTTCTCCACAGCGCTGCAAATCGAGCCGTGCTAGACGGCGTCCACTAATTTGTGGGTCCACAAGTTGTGAAATCAATTGACCGATGCGATTTTGATCTTCTGCTTGTTGTTTTGCCGCCCCAAAAACAGCTTCTGCTAATTGACGTCCTTCGGGTGCGTAACTTGGATCGCGCCCCAACTCGATAAACATGGCAGATCCAAAACGACGGTTAATTTCTGCAAGATCCTGGGCAGGCAGGTTTGCAGCCAACAACGTTCCCAAATAAAGCTTGGTTTGATCCAACCGTCCAATCCCCATCATGATCCGAATGGCTTTGATGAGTTCCTCGGGGGTCGACGGGGCAGAATTCCGGATGGCAATTACAACAGGATCTTGTTCCCCTTCAAGTTGGGAATCGTCTGGGGTCGCATTTTCCTCGACGCCCTCGTCGGCGATTTCCCCACCAAATGAATTCGCTGCTTCGTTATCCAGTGTGTTTTGGGCACTTGTCGTCCTCGTAGTCAAAGAGCAGGCACACACTCCCACAAACGCTAAGAAGAAGGGTCGCCAACATTCAAGGTTATAAATCACTTTGCCAGTCCTCATCCTCCGACAGTTGCGTCGGTACGCATGTTTGGAATCAACTCGCTTCCATACCCAACTTTTGTTTCCATTGTGTCAATTGAACGGCAACTTGACCGGGAGCAGTCGAACCTTCGCTCAGAAACGCATTCACTGAGTTCTGAACTCCCAGCACTTCAAAGATCGATTCATCAAGATCGGAATTTAATTCTTGGAAGTCACCCACATCCAAATCCGACAAACGCGCGTTTCGATTGCGCGCCACGGCGACGATCTGCCCCACTAGGTGGTGTGCCGAACGGTGTGGCATACCTCGTTTAACGAGAAATTCCATCAGGGTCGTTGCGTCGAGATAACCGTTTTCGAGACCTGCCGCAATCGACTCACGTTTCAAGCGCGCGCCTTCCACGATCGGCTGGGCAAGTTCAAGGCAAATCTCCACGGTGTCAAAAGAATCAAAGAGCGGGGGTTTATCTTCCTGTAGATCACGGTTGTAAGCCAACGGCAAACCCTTGACCAAGGTTAGCAGTGTTTGCAGATTACCAATGACGCGACCCGTTTTGCCTCGTGTTAATTCCAGTACATCCGGATTGATCTTTTGCGGCATAATCGATGAGCCGGTACAGAACTCTTGCGGTATTTGGATGAAATCAAATTCTACCGTTGACCAGAGGATCCACTCGTCAGCCCATGTACTAAGATGTTCCGCTATTAGCGTCAGCACAAAAGCTGTTTCAATGACAAAGTCCCGATCACTTGATGAATCGAGACTGTTGGACACAATTCCATCAAAGTCAAGTCGTTCGGCGACATCCCAACGATCGATGGGAATCGTCGTACCTGCAACGGCCGCCGTTCCCAAGGAGCATCGATTAACTCGTTTTCGACAGTCAATCAAACGACTACGGTCTCGATCGAATTTCTCGCAGTACGCCAACCAATAGTGCGATGCCAATACTGGTTGCGCCCGCTGCAGATGGGTGTAGGCAGGCAAAATCACATCGGCATCTTGTTCGCAGCGACTCACGAAAGCCTTTTGTAACGCGCACAATCGTTGATCAACTCGGTCAATTGCATCGCGCACCCACAATCGAAGGTCTGTAGAAACCTGGTCATTGCGACTACGTCCTGTATGTAACTTCCTACCAACGTCCCCTAATTGGTCAATCAGTGCTTGTTCGATGTGCATGTGGATGTCTTCGAGTTGCTCCGAATAGGAGAATTCGTCTGCACGGATCTGTCCACCAATGTCTTGCAACGCCATCACAATTTGCTGACATTCGTCTGCTTCCAAAACGCCAACTTTTGCCAACATTTCAGCGTGGGCAATCGATCCACGAATGTCCTGCGCGTACAGTCTCCGATCGAAACTTACGCTTTCCGTAAAACGGTCGACACGATGATCGGTCGCTTGATCAAATACACCAGAGCGCGACGGACTAGCCACGGGGGTGCCTCTTGTTTCCACAACGACTTGGGCGCGCACAATTTGCGCCAACCTTTGTAGACTAAACAGCTTAGAACAAGCTGTCAACGAGCTGCCAACCGAGGTGCCCATGAATTGGGCAGTCCCCGGAGGGGTTAATCGGAATGTATCGATTCTTCCGAAGGTAAAAGCCCGGTCAAATCGTAGGCCGGCCAAGCAGACAGGAAGCAACACCTCCCACAACCAAAGCGAAAGGGGGTTCCCGACTCGTTTGCCAGAGGTCCTCAGCAGACTTTTATTCTGGCAATCTCAAGCCTCGGACAATAAACCCATCCACATTGCGACCCACATACCAGTTACCATCGGGTGAGATGATGCAGTCATCGACCCAAGCTCCGTTGGGCGCGTCTTCCGCTGGCCACGTAAAAGTTACTCGTTTTCCTTTCAGTTCCCACCGCGGTCCCTCCAACCCAGCGATGTTGCCGTTCCCCTCATAAACAAACTCCGTCGGCTCGTTAAAACCAACCGAATGATGCCATTTGCCAGCCATATTAATGTTTGCAACCGCTCGCGGCGCACCACCTGGTTCCCCTGGTAAAGGCCAACCGTCATTACCCCAAACAATAGGACGGACCTGCAACATTGGGGTGCCTTCCTCATCTTCGCCAGCATAATAGAAATGGTGCACCAGAAAGTCCATCTTTCCATCGGAAATCACAGAACAATGGCCTGGGCCCCGAACCGGACCATAGCCAGCGAGAACCATGGAGCCGCCACCTTCCTCCATTTTTTTACCACTGCGGTCAACATAAGGACCTTCAATCTTGGCAGCCCGGCCGACGCGAATGTTGTAAGTACTATCCGCACCGGCACAGCACTGATCAAACGACACAAAGAGATAATAGAAATCGTCTCGTTTATAGATGTAAGGGGCACCGACAAGTCCATCTTCCCGATTAGCAATCGTACGGCGAACTCGATTTGTCTTCGATATTTTTCCCGTGGCGCTGTCGAGCTGAATCAGGCTGATTCCCTTCGGAGCCGAACCAAAGGCCATCCACGGTGTCTGGACACCGTCTACCTCATCAACAAACACTGCGGGATCGATCGCAACATATTTACTTTTTCCTTTCGACGCGAATAAGAATTCACGGTCTGTCCATTTGTAATTGAGATCTTCGGGATCGAGCGTACTGTTGGTTGCCAAACCAATGGCAGCAATCTCACCCCCCACCGTGGAAGCCGTGTAGTACAAGTGATATTTTCCGTTGAAGAAGGCAATGTCCGGAGCCCAGAGATCTTTCACACCGGGCACCTTGTCTTGAGCCCATTGCGGGATCTCATTGAAGACCGGACTCAACTCATCCCATTGGTTCAGTTGATTCGCTCGACGAATGCTAATGCCAGGACCTGTACTAAATACATAGAAGGCCCCTTCGGGACCTTTGATCGCAGATGGGTCATGAACCTGCTTGACTGCACCATGCTGCGCCGCTGAGTCGGCACAAGTTGAATGAACCAAAGCTGCGACAGCGAGAAGACTGCTTCCCATTCCCCAACGAATCATGATGCGCTCCTAGGATTTAAGTTCCGATCGGTTTAAAGCAATATGCGAGCTGAAACTGGTCGCAGCGACCTGCACATCGAGCCCACTCGTACCAACAAAATGTGCTGCGACAGGGGACTTGCCTCGCCCCTGGCTTCATCTCGGCGATTGCGCCACCAACAGCAATTTAATTCGCCAGAAATCGGATTACAAGATCATGCCCCCCAGCAGAGCCTGGCAACCTCGGGCCAAAAATGCCCCACCACCTCTTCTGACAGCAAAATGTAAACTATGAAGACGGCTTGCCAGCCCCCTGTAACGGATAACTCTCCATGTACTCTTTCTCGGATCCCGCTTCATCAATGTTGTAACGTTTTCCATCAATGATCGACTTGGCAGCCATGATCCCCATTTCCAGTGAATGATCTTGGTTGGTGTATTTAAAGCGAGCTCCGCGCCCCGCATAAAAGAAATTCTGGAAACCAGCCAAATAGTCCTTGATAACGCCGAGACGTTCTTCGTAACCAATGTCGTAAACCGGATAAGCTTTTCGAATTCGGTAGCTGTGGCAGTCAATGACTTCCTCGCGCTTCACGAAACCAAAACGGTCAAGCCACTCGATACTGCGCTCAAACAACTCTGCCGTAGTCGCATTCCAAACCTCGTCTCCATCCCATACAAAATATTCGACTAATAAGGAGGTTTTATCAGCAGGTGACATGCGTGGACTAAAATTCTTCATTTCGGATACGCGCCCAAAGGGAATCTCCGTGTCGGGAAAATACATCCATTGATCTCGGGTCACCTGTGGTTTGTCAATTTTTAAAAACAAGTGAACGATGCCGCGCCATTTGAGTTGGGCGGCGGCATCTATCACATCTTGAGGTGGAGATGGATTTAAGAAATTCAACACATCTGTGATCGGAATCGTTGAAATGACCCAAGCAGGATCCATTACAAATTCCTCTCCATCCACTTCCATCCGCACCCGCGTCACCGAACTACCGTCATGATCGATCGATTTAACCAAGCTGCCAAGATGAACATCACGATCTTGAGAGATCTTATTCTGAATCTGTTCGTATAGATAACCCGCTCCGTATTCCGGATAAAAAAAACGGTCGACCAAAGTCTTGGGACCTTGTTTGGCTTTAAAGATTGCGGATTTGACCGCGGCCACAAACGACAAACCCTTGATGCGCTGCATCGCCCAATCCGTAGATAGCTCGGAACACGGCAAGCCCCAAATCTTCTCCGTGTAATTCAGCATGTTTAATTCAGCTAACGAGCGACCAAAGTTTCGAATCACATATTCTTCGAAATTGCGCGGGTCGTGACGATGAAAAGGCCGCTTGGCAACTTCGCAGAGATAATCCAACAGAACGCGCGTCGACTTTACAACACCCAGCTTTTTCACCACGTCACCCAGTTGTACCGGGTATAAAAAGAATTTTCCTTGAATGAAAAATCGTGTGAATCGCTCTACTGGAATCCACTCTTCGCCCAGCACATCTTCAATGAAGGAATACAAATATTGGTTGCGGCTAAAAAAGCGATGGGGTCCGATATCGGTGCGGAACTCACCCAGTTCCAAGGTGCGAGCTAATCCGCCTACTTGCGTCTCTTTCTCGACGACCGTAAACGGCGCATCCGCCTTCCAAAGCTCGATCGCGGCAGACAACCCGGCAGCACCCGCACCAAGAATCAACGTGTCATTTTTTTCACTGTTGGCCACATATCACCTCAGAGTACGTCGACCTCGTATTTTTCATGTTGTACAACGCGCATAGCTCGCATGACCGACCAGTCTGATTGTTACAACCAGACCCAAACGGACCCAACGCGTGTACGAAGATCACGCTACCAATTAAACTAAACGCATGAACCAATCTGATGATTTTTCGACTTCGACTGAGTCCAACACGGTCATTTCCCTGCAGCGAATCAACGAATTTCTTCGACAAAGCTTCAGGGGACGGGGCGCCATCCTAGCATTTGCGCTGCTGGCGGGCATCTGGGCAATCAGCGCATCGCTGCTTTTGTTCCCCTACTATTCGATCGATCACGACGAGCCTGTCTACGTTTTGCAGGCGAAAAATCTTTTGCAGGGCAGGTTAACGACCCCTGTGGATGAACTCAGTCCTTTTTTCCACACTTGGTTTGCACACAATGATGGCCACAAAATATACCCCAAATATACTCCCGCACACGCGGGCGTACTGGCTGCAGGCGAGCTCTTTTTTGGCAGTATGCGCGTTAGTCTCGGATTGGTCGCGGCAGCCAATGTAGTACTCGTCTATTTGCTGGGACTCGAGTTGTTCCATCGCCGATCGGTGGCCCTCCTGGCAACAAGCTTTTTTGCATTTTCGCCAATCTTTCTCATTCAAAGTGCGACTTTTCTCTCCTACAACTCGGCGCTCACCGTGGAGTTAAGTTTTGCCCTCTGCTTCTTGCGGGCAACACGTACTCAATCTCGCGGGTCTTTTGTTTGCGCCGGCTTCTTTCTGGGGCTCGCGGCCTTTGCCCGACCCTTTGACGCCATCCTATTCGGTCTGCCGTTCGGGATCCGTTTCGCTTGGCTGTTGTTCCGTGAACGCCAGTTTCAGCAATGGGTTGGACAGGCCCTGCTGATGGCGGTAGGTCTCATTCCACCGATGGTAACCTTGTTTGCCGTGAACGCCACAATTACAGGAAATGCGTTCACGTTTCCCTTTACGAAGTACGAACCGACAGAAACACTTGGTTTTGGTGAAAAACGCCAGACTCCCGTCGATGAACCTATCGATTTTGATTTTGCTAAATCACGGCAGGCGCTGGGCGTCAATTCCCTGCTACTGACGCTTTGGATCTGTGGGGGCCCTTTACTGGTCGTCGCAGCGGTGGCCTATTTCACGTTTGCCTGGCGCGATTGGCGCAGCTTGATATTGTTGGCTCTTCTTGTCGCTTTCCCACTTGGTTTCTTGCTCTTCTGGGGTCCCTATAACGTCGCTATTCGCTGGCCCCAAGGAGCCGCTCAACTCGGTCCCTTTTATTATTATCCCTGCGTGGTCCCTCTGGCATTGTTGGCGGCCCGCGGGTTGTCACTTTTGATGCAGGCGCGACCCCGTCTCTTTTACGTGTACCTGGGGATCATGATCATCACCACGGTACGTCTGCTCGTACCGGCGCTTACGACCAACTACGCATACATTCCCAAAAATCGAGCCCTCTACGAATGTATCGAAGACCAACTCTGTACCCCAATTGAGAACCACGAATTGTCATCTGCCGTCGTCTTTGTTCCTCCCATTTATGGGCCACAATTGCTTCACCCTTTTTCGCTAATGGCCAATTCGCCAACGTATGACGGGCCCATTGTCTACGCAGTCAATCGAGCCAACGATAATTTCCGACTCCTCGATCATTTTGCAGATCGCAAACCCTTTCTGTTCGTATGCCGCGGCGATTTCACTCAGGAGCCAACTGGCAAAATCGAGACCGATGTCGTGCCTATTACTCGCTATGGTTTTGGGACACTATTCGAACGTTTGCAGGTTACCAACACGAGTAATCGACGCTACGTTTATGCATCTCTTTGGAACAATGAGAACTCTGCAACTTACTTGTTAGACGACAACTCCCGACATGGCCAGTCGTACGACATCACATGGAGCATTTCAGCAGCGGGTGCAAATTTAAACGGAGTGTATCTTCGCCAACTTTCGGAGCTTACTGCGCTCTCAGCAGAAACCACCCTGAATTTTTCCATTGCCTTTGCTGACGACGAATTAAGACAAGCTCAGGAAATCTATGAGCGGCGTTATTGGTTTCGTATTTTTCCCAACGGCTTTAGCGAAATCGCGGATCCTGCCGAAGAATGGTACAACCCTTTGTGGCCCGCAGGGGCTTGGCAGCGTGAGAACGTCGCAGAAGTGATTCGTGTCAGTGGTCGCGATGCATGGCATGAGCCGCCTTATCCAAACACCCAGCAAACGACTTGGGTCACGAACCAATTCACCGAACGATTGCGGATTGTCAATCCAGGAAACCGATCGTTTGTTTTTGCCTACTTATTTAACGAAGACCAAACGGCCACGTACTTGCTCGACCGAAATTCGTCGCGCGGTAAAGCCTACGATGTCAATTGGGTTATTTCACAAAACGGCGTTCACTTCCAAGGAGAATTCCTCCAACAGACAAGCAGTATGGGACCATTGGCTGAATCTGGCAGTTTTGCGATTGCGGTCGCCTTTGCGAGCGATGAAGAGCGCAGCATGCCGGAGATTTTTGAGAAACGTTATGCATATAAACACCTTACCGGCGGTAGCCTGCAACTTGAATTACCGCCCGACCCCTGGCTCAACCGGCGTTTGACAGTCACGCCTTGGGTACGGTCGGATGTTTCCGAGGTTTTAAAAAGACGACTTTCATCCCCTTCGGAAAGTACCCCTGTAAGCCCGACAGAAAGTGACGACCAAGACAATTCTTCCGGTCACCAAAGGGTCCAAGATCCGACCAGTCAACCCTCTTTGCCTGCGGAACCGACTGCACCATTGAATACTTCAGCAGAGGAAACGGAAAAGCAGGAGACGCGGGAAAAACAAACGGGCGAAGAATCGACAGATCCAACGTTATCGGTCGATGAAGCGAAAAACACGAGCGC
>JAKVBY010000075.1:13465-31475 GCA_022446825.1 Pirellulaceae bacterium | reverse complement strand
GGTCGGTTCACCGACGTGGGCGACAAGGCGGGTGTTCGTGGCAATGACGGATATGGCGTCGCCTGGGCCGACTACGACAACGATGGCGACCTCGATCTCAGCACCTCGGGGATCCTGATGCGGAACCGAGGCAACGCGGGTGCCTGGATCAAAGTCAAGGCCAACGGAGACGGCGCTTCAAACAATGCCGCCATCGGTGCCAGAATTATGGTCACTGCTGGTGAAAAAAGCTACGTCCGGGAAGTTCAAGCCGGTAACAGTGGAAACCAAAATCCTCTTGTCGCACACTTTGGACTCGGTGATTTCCCAGGGCCTGTCGATGTACAGGTACGTTTCCCTTCGGGAAAAATTACCCGACAAAATGTCGCCATCCGTTCGACCATTGAAATTCGTGAAAGTGACGCGGCGCCGTAAACTGCTGCAAAGACTTGCGATCCGACACGCGACGTAGGAATAGATCCACTCACTACCTGTGACCTTGTGGTATTTGCGTGCGCGGCTCAAGCTCGCAACAACGAATGTATCATTCCCTCTGACTGACAACGGTTTCGCCCAAGCTCAAACGATCCTGGCCGAGGCTGCATCTTCTCTGCACTCCCCTATCTCAACAAAGACACGACCGCCTCTTGCCTTAAGGTACCGGGGCGTCCTCAGGCTCGAAACTTACTGGCTCCCACTTCCCGTTGCCACGCGGTTGGTACCACTGAATTCCCGCTGCAGTGACTTCATAGAAACCTTGTTTACACTCGTAGTAAGAAAGAAACTCAGTCGTGGGAAAAACCAGAATGCGAATTTTGCTAGTAAGCGTAATCGGTGGCAATAATTTGGTCGAACTCCGTTTCTGAATGGGTGGCACAAGCACGCCTAAGGGCTTAACCTGTTGAGCATCTCGCCAAGCGGACATGATCGCTTTTTCTTCTCGAACAAAGAACTCACAGCGGGCGAATTCTCGTGAATGCCCAAAAGAAACGACCTCTTCCAGCCAAGTTTCATTGTATTTAAGTGCCAAACGATAACGGTTCACCGCAAAGTCAGCGTTGTAGAAAAACATACTGAATCCGTTGAGCTCGCGTCTTAACATTTTGCCTGTTTTTACTTCCACGGTTTCCAGGTCTTCTTGGACCAATTTCACTTCCGGGACCAACTCAATCCGCAAAGGCTGGCTTTCTCGCAATTCTCGATAGACGCTCACCAGTGATGCCTTGATAGCGGGCGGCATCTCCTTTACCTCTAATTGTTCAAAGCCTGCCACCCCACAAAAAAAAGAGTCGAGATGGCTGGGACGCTGATACCGAAAAATTGGATTCTGGGTCTTCTCCAGTGCTTGCAGGACGTCCTGCGTTAAAGCAGTGTGAAAAAAGGCATCCCCTGGCAAGAAGAAATTATTATTGGCATTTCCCACAAAAGGAACTTGCCAGAAAAGCAGTGCAATGATCCCGGGAAATAAAAACCGGAAACTCGTTCGCTTTGCCATGGTCGTTCTCCATCATCACTTTGGTCTAATCGTACCTGGTGAGAGGCTGCCACCGAGGGCCTGCCGTAGCGACGATTCAACTTAAGCCAAATAACGGCGCCCGGTCAAATCAAAAGGAAATCATCGCTGCCGCGGCAAACTAACGCATAGGACTTTTTGACTTGTACCTCAAGAAAATACGACCCCAGAAACTAGCAATTTTTACATCAGCCAAAACCTAGAACACGATGCGCAAAATCTCCGAGGGCTTGTCAGGAAAGACCCACTAACTCGATTCATTCCTCTGCGGATGGTTCATTTTCAGGAACGTGGACTGTGACAATGTTCGACACCCCGGTGCCCTCGGGCCCCGTCGGTCGGTGGTGGACTGCATACACGCGGTACCGGTATATTTTTCCGGGTACGACGTGAACGTCGGCGACAGTCGAAATGTCTTGCCCCGGCCTGCCGATGTGATTCTTAAATTTTCCGTTTTTTTCCCCCTCCGCGCGCTGCAAAATATGCCCGGCTTCCTCTGTGGCATTGTCCTCCCAAGTCAAAATTACCTTGGCCGCTCTGTTGACGAGTAGCGTCAACTCGGTGGGCGCGTCTTGCGAAGACTTTCCAGGTGCGGGCTCCGATCTCGGGCGTGACTGATTTCTGGGCAAGGGCGGGCGCTCACCAGGATTGTCTAATTGCGCTCGAGCCGTCTCATACCGACGCCGCACAAAATCCCGGATGGATGCCACGATAGTCTCGTAACTCTCATCTTCCCGATTCGTCACCCGTCGGTGCGGAAACGGATCAGCAGCCAGGTCCTTTTTGATCCGCGCATAATTCGCATCCAGTTTCGACAAAAGTACTCGTGGATGAAAGTATTTTTCCAGGATCAGGTTTGCTTCTCGTCGATAGCGTGAGCGGAGCTGCGGATTCTCAATAATCCGCCGCACCAGTGGCGAAGTGGGACGGGATGCAAGCGGCCAAGCAGCGTGCCAGCCAGCAATCACCGGTATTCGGCCAAAGGCATTGTCTGCAAAAGCAACATCCAGGTCCCAGGGTAGGTAATGCCAGCGTTCACTCTGAGGATCATGGTAGAGGTAGTAATTGTGCGGATTCCAGCCGGTCAGTTGATCAAAAGCACCTGAATACAACATCACGGCCATAGTCTTGAGGAAACCGTCCATATCGATGGTCGCTTCCATGACTGCGGCAAATTCCTCGTCCGGAGTCTTGTTGATTCGGTCGATCAATTCCAGCACGTCACGGGCATCTTTGTGAGCCGCCGACGACTTCGGTTTAAAGGCGAGACCGTCACCGACGGCCGGGTTAAAATCCTGCGGTAGCGGTTCCAGGTTACATCCTGGGCCTCCGAGGTGATTCTTGTAAAGCGCCCCGCTGCCTGAAAAATGAGTCCTGGTAAACGTGGTGTCAATCCGTTCAACATTGGTGTAGAGACCGTGATACTTGCCGTTCAAGTAGAGCCTAGCATAATTGCAGCGCGAGGCCTTAATCTCCAGATCTCGCAAAATGGCAGTGATCAGCGGTTCGCTAAAGAGACTGCCAAACTGGATCCCATTATCAAGGGCCACTCGTTCCAGTCCGAGAAACCGGCAGCCTTCCTGAAACTCACTAAACTTCACCAGGAAACTGCGTTTATGTCGCTGGTTTGGATTTGAAGAACTATTTCCCTTGTAGCGGACCCCGACGTTGTCGATGGTCTGATCCTGCCAGCGAAAGGTCGCGGAAACATAAATCCGCTCCGGCAAAGCTGCTTTCATTTTGGCAAGATTAGCGACACTGATCTGCAGGTAAATCGACTGGATCTTGTCAGCCTGGTAAAAGGAAGCCGCTTTTTCCCGGGCATCGGCAGCTCCCCCGGAGTCCACCTCTTCACTTTCAGCTACCTGCCAAGCCACCAGAGGTTCCCAGGTCAGCAGGCTCAGTACCGCCAAAAGGGTGAGTAAACTTTTCATTAGTATCTCCATGTGTGCTGATATCACGTCCGCGTCCGCAGAAGCTTTATACAGACGTAAGCCATGGGCTAAACAAGCGATCCGATTGATCGACAGTCGCTTGTTTGAACTACCATTGCGAGAAATGAAAACAACAAATTACCACAACGACACAAGCAGATCATCAAAGAACGTCACGTCACCACCCATGGCGATTAAAGTGTCGGTAGGCAAAGTAGGCGAGTATGGGGCACCAACACAACGGGGGTCCCAGTCCATCTCCATTATTACGGTCTGGGTCGGTCCGAAAACGGTTCTGCGCCGCCTCTTTCGCGCCATTGCTCGCGCATGGCATTGCGTTGCTCTTCCAACTCGCTCTCAAATTCTTCTAAACGTTCTTTATTTTCAAACAACTCCCAATCAACCGATTGATTAAATTCACTGTAAACATCATTCCAATGGACTTTGAAATCAGCCTTCTCGTCATCCGTCATCAGCTTCATTTCCGCATGGACAAATTGAAGAGAAGAAACCGTGCCATAGTTTGTCATGCCACCTTGTTGATTAAAGCCGCTTGTCCGTAAGGCCATCAAATGGTTCAACATTACTTGTTCCAGAGGAGTCGGTTCTGCGGAACCGCCACAGCCACTCAAACTGGCAGCAACCAAGAGTTTCAAGAAAACCACTGCCATGAACCGGCTCAGAACGTACTGTTGGGAACGGGAAATCATGTCATCTCCTATGATGTAAACAGCAACGGACTTTTTCACGCTTGTCCTGACACTGTTAATTCTCTCGATACTAACAAAGCGATTTTCAGGAGCCAACGGCTGATCTAAACTCTTGCTATTGTTTTTGACCATCATTTTGGAAGACTTCAAAGAAGAAAATCCTTCTACCGACTCCATTACAGTCCAGCAAGTCAAAGAGATTTTGAAATCACGCTACGGCATTGAAACATGAAAGATTGGTAACTTCTTCGCCTGACAACTCAAGAACTACGAAACCGTCGGCGGCAACAAACGCAAGGTTATCGTGCTGAAGTGAGGACTTGGAGGATGACGAGTGGATTTTGAGCAACGAAGAATCTTCGTCTCAGACGAGATGAGGCTGCGTCATGCTCACACATGCATACCGTAGCCGACTCTGCTAACAGAGTCCATTTCCATTCTGCTCGAAGCAACCACGACCTGGGGTCGTCTAAGGAAAGCCAAATACATTCGCAAGATCGCCATAACAGCTTCTAATTCACGCCAGAAACCACATGCCGAACCACTCTAAAACAACCGCCGATCGTCAGTATAGTCTCGGCGTTCAACGAACTTCTTGCTGACTTGAGCGAAAGAGCGGAACCATGAACTTTAAACGATCCAGGTCAAAATTCTGCTCGTTTCTCACTGGTTTCAAACTCTTCTTCCTCTTGGTCTTTAGCTTGAATGGAGTGGTATTGTCGGCGGACGAGGAAGTCACCAGCGAGTCCACCGACTTTCACTCCTGGGTGGTCGAGACTCCCATGTTCGAGCAACTCCTGAGTCAGGAACCAGCCGGTTTGCGCAGCCAAGGCGGACTGATCTGGCAGCACTTGATCGACGTCCCGGTTGGCCGCGATACGGCAGTCCGTTGGGGAGTCCGCTATGTCAGTGAAGAAATGTACCGTCTCCATGGACAATTGGGATTCAAGATCATCGCCAGCGGACCCAATCGCACCGACGATCCTCAATTGGCTAGAAAATACCAGGTACTCTCGGTTCCCGAAGGTCTGCGTCCGACGGCTTGGTCTGGAGGCGGACAAATTCATATCCTGCATCCCGATGCCGTCAAAGCCTATCTCGCGAGTATCGAAGCGTTCCTCGAACATGCCGATGCCGACATCATGTGGGGTATTTTTGCCGGTGACGAAGATGACGATGTTGCGATCTACCGCGCTGCGCAACTCATCCGCGAGCCCGGGTCTCACACCTACATCCACGAACTCAACCGGCAGGTGCGTGATCAGTTCGGTGGTGGACGTTGGGGCATCCCCGCCGGCATCAAAAATCTCGATCCCAACCCCTATAAATGGATCGCGTTGTACCGCTATGTCGCTTCCCGTTTACGAGACCGACAGCGTACTCTGTATCGGCTGGTCAAGAAAAAGAATCCGGACCTGATCGTCATTCCCGTCGACTCACCCGGCGGAATCTACCCCACCGAGTGGAGCGAACTAGCACCCTACGGCGACCTGTTCACCCAACAGATGGGTTACCCGGGCGGATCCCATCGTTGGCGCGCGACGATTGGATTTCACTGCAAGGTCGTCAGCGACATTACCGGTAAGGACTTCTGGCCGTGTGCTCATTTCGAACACTATGACTATCCGCATTCCCGACCTGAGGAGGTGCTTGAAGAAATCAGCCAAATTTTTCGTAACGGCGGCACAGGCATCCATATCTATTTGCCCGACACACTCAACCTCGGGAAGTCCAGCGGCGACCTGAGGACGACCTATTTCAGTTCTCCCCGGCGCTACCATACCGTCATGAACATTGCACGGTTTATTCGGACCATGCCCAAGTTGAAGCTGCCCAGTTATGAGCGAACGGCCATTTTGCACAACGACGATACCCTGGCCAGCCGCCCGAACGATGGTCCCGACATTTACGGCCCGGCCACGCAAGCATGCTATACACTGCTAGGGCCTGTGGCGACCGCTTGGTTCAAGTTCATCGATAGTGCCCAGGTAGCGAAATGGCCCACTTTGAGGGATCGTTTCGACGTCATTTACCTACCGGCAGCCAAATACCAGCGACAAGAAATCACCACTAAGCTGCAGACCTTCGTGCGCAACGGAGGAACTCTGATCTGCGGAGATCCAGAAGCCTTCCAAACCGACCTGGTCGGAAAGGACACGTCCCAACTGCGTCAAGCCATCTTTGGTGTCGCCATCGAGGCCAAGTCGAGTTCCTCCAAAATGATCCTGCAGCAAGGCGATTGGAAAGGTGAATTGTCCTTGTCTGGGCCAACTTTCCAGATGACCCCCACAACCGACCTGGACATTTGGGCTACTTTTGAGGATGGCTCCCCCGCAATCACCGCACGAAAACTGGGCAGCGGTCAGGCAGTGATGTTCGGATCCAATCCCTTCCACCCGGACCATATCGCCGACGAACTCTGGCGTAATTTCTTTCCTGGCTTCGTCAAAGAAACGGGGACGCCGACGAACTTCGACATTTGGAACTTTCAACTTCCCACAAACCTCATCTGGCACGAACCTCTTCAGGAAGGTATCTGCCTGACCAACAACCATGTTCTTTGGCAGGAAGAACAGCCATCCTTTCCTCAAAACGTCGACAGCCAGGGAACCTATCGCTTTTCCCTCGCACCCACTACGCCGCCTCACATGTCGAACGCGGGCGACATTTCCTTCGCTCTCGGCCGACTTACCGATCGCCGCAAAAGCATCCACGCCGAAAAAAATTCGCCACGCCCCTACATTGGTTACAAATTACCCGCAAACCACTGGATGGTCCGTTGGGAAAATCCACACCCCTTAACGATCATGTTTGACCTCAAGAAACCTCAATCACTCAGGCAATTCAAACTTTGGTTCCGTGATACCCTCCCCAAGCTGAATTTGGAGGGCAGCCTTGATGGACAAGAATGGCTACCGCTCGCCCAAGCCGCAGGGCTTTCAGGAACGTCCGGTGATGTCTACGACAAGACGATCGAACTGCAAGCGGCCAAGCCCAGTCGCTTCCTGCGCGTCCATTTCAAAGCGCGCCCTGCCGGCAAGCTACTCAGTCTGGTCGAAGTCGAAATTTGGGCAGCCGATTCGTCGACCACAAACCCGTAACCAATCCAGCTCACGGTTCAACAAGGCATTCGATGCTCGCCAAGCATCGTTGTGAAGTCAAGCCACGTTTCACTGGAGACAACCCGCTCAAGTTTTGACCAGAGGCTACCATGCTATTTGATCAACGCGGACGACGATCTGGGTTGCGGAACGGTTCCAGGCATTGTCAATGGCATGCACGGTAATGAAATGCAATCCCGGTTGTTCTCCACGAAGATCCCAAACGAAATGCGGTTCCGGCGTTTCCGCAACCAGACGGTTGTCGATAAACCAACGGTAACCTGTCACTTGGCGATCGTCTTTTGCTTCTGCTTCGGCGCGGATCGTGACGTGGGGTGCACTGAGGGTTTGTTCGAAAACGGGCTGGGTAATCAGAAGTTCGGGTGCCGGTTCCACAAAATGCTTATGGGCCAGTCGATCACATTCAATCGCCAAGGCCTTCCCACCTGCCCCGTAAAAACCAATTCCAGGCATCTCGGGTGCGTAACGCCGTAGCTCTCCCATCAACTGGTCTAAACTCTCCGGTGTCAGTTCATGTCCAGGATGGTAATCCTCGTGCTGACAAATGTGGCCGAGCATCACAATTTGCCGATCAATCGCGCCATGCTCGCGGGCAACCGCAATTCGCTGCTTGATTCCTGCCAGACCAATCGCAAAACCACGCAAGGGAAACTGCTTATGCGTACTCGTGTAGCCCTCTTGAATGAGCAGATCAAGATAACCATGACCCGCCGCCGCCGCCATGCGAGATTCTCCCCGATAGTAGTACGCGGAAAAGCACTCTGGCCATTTCTGTTCTGCCTCACGAAACGCTCGCACAAGCCAATCCAATTGATCCCCTTGTAAGTTGGATTCGTGTCCACAGAAACCAACTGCATTTTCTTTCGCGATGGTCGTGTAATAATTCACGTAGGCAGTTTCATCAGGTAACCAACCCGTCGGTCCGCCTTCCGCCCAACTAAGATTCATGACTCCTCGTGGGGCCAACCACGATGCATGCGAGTCATAGGTCGTCATATTGATCGTCCGTAATTGACGCCAGAGGTGACGCTCACCCACGTTATAAAAAACAAAGTAATAGGGGTCTCGCACCGGCGCCAGCAAAGCCGAAGGATACAATGCCAAAGCGCGCTCTTGCGCCCGCGCGGGTCGCGGTGGGTGTCCCTCCATTTCGATCAGCAAAGCTGGCCCTGGATCCCCCACTGCTTCAGATGCCGAAAATTCGAGCGTCCAACTGCCATGATTGGGCCGACCAAAAACTGCCGGACTCGCAGTCACCAGTAAGCCATCATTGCGTAGTCCTTGAAATAACCACCGCTCAACGGTTTCTGTGATATCGAACTCCACCCAACCTGGCTGTTCAATCACCTGCTGGGATTTCAATGAATCGATCATAGCGTAGTTGATATTTGCATGACTTTCACGCACAGGCCAAGTGGAATCGTCACCTACAGGAGACGAGGCCGTTGCAGCAGCATTCCAGGGAATCCTGGACGGCGCCACCACCAGTTCCTTCTTCAGCAGGTTTTGTACCGCCAGAACATGCAGCCGCAAGACGGCTTTGCGCACACGCCCAAAACGCGTTGCATCGACAGAACTCAGATCGAAACGGACCAAGGCGTGGTCGTAAGACGACCAGGCACGACCATGTGCCTGCAAACGCACTCCTGCAAAAGAGGCTTCCCCATCGGTGCGGATCCAACCGTCAACGACGTTCTCGGTGCCCTCGATCTGAAAGCTTGTCACATCCTTCGCTAATTCAACGGCTGACAAGGTCAACGTCAAGCTGAGCAGGATTGCCAGACAAGCGAAAGAAACCAAGCTTTTTTTCCTGACATTGCGGCAGGGGATGGGGACGTTCATTTCTCTGTACTCTAGCAACGGACTGAATCGATCAGGTGACTTTGGCGCTTAAGACTTTGTGGTTTAACAGGAGAAGTTCATTTTAACCATACGGTTATGGCCGCCCCATCCGCACGCGCATTTCCCGATCGATCCTCGCACCGCCACCAGCAAGAGATTCCGCGTCTAACTCAGTTCTCGAATCGGTTCCCCAGAAGGAAGCAACGGCAGTGGTCGGCCACGACGATCGAGAATCATGGCCTCAGGATTGATGCCCAGGAAACGATAAACCGTCGCCACAAAATCGTTCGGGTCAAGCGGTCTCTCGACAGGGTATTCCCCTTGCTGATTGGTTTGTCCAATGACCTGCCCCATATTCCATCCACCCCCTGAAACCAACAGCGACATCGCTCCCGGCCAATGATCACGGCCTGGCCAGATCGGCGTTTTAGCCCGCCCCATGTTGACCTTGGGAGTACGACCGAACTCGCCGGTCGCAATGATCAGCACCTGTTGATCCAGCCCCCGTTGATAGACATCTTCAATCAAGGCCGTCAGCGCCTGATCGTAGATCGGCAAACGGCTCTTCATTGCCTTGAAAATATGGTGAGCATCGCCATGGTCGTCCCAAGTTGGATACTTTCGAGAGACCCGCCCCCAGTCCAGCGTGATCATACTGCATCCGGACTCAACCAGTCGTCGAGCCAACAGCGCACTTTGCCCAAGCGTGTTGCGACCGTACCGATCTCGCAGACGATCGGACTCTTGTGTAAGATCGAAGGCGTCTCGTGTAGCCGTCGAGCTAAGGAGTTGAACAGCCCGTTGGTGAAAGCGATCACTGGCTGCAATCTGTTGGTTGGCGTCAACGTCACGGCGCAATTGATCGAACGACCTGAGCATCCTCATACGATCGTCCAGCCGAGTCGCTACTTGTTCCTCGAGCGCGATGTTGGCCACTTCAAATTGCGCGTCGAGTGGATCGAAATCAGGGCCAATGGGAAGTTGTGCGATATGCGGCGGCAGGAATTCAACCACAAAGGGGCCCGCCGTGGGGCCAAGATAGGCCGTCCCACCCCCTTTCAGTTGCGCCCTATTGGAAACAAATTGGGGAATCCCGGAGCGGCTGGTTGGTTCTCGCAAACTGCCGACAATCGAATCGAACGTTGGATACTCGGAGATCAGAGCACTGACATTGCGCGGGGTGCGGCCGGTAAGAAACCGGCCGGCTGCTCCGGGATGATCCGAAACTTGGTGAGCGATCGAACGAACGAGACTCATCCGATCCGCTAATTGGCAATGACGCGGCAGCAATTCACAAACGTCCATTCCCGAGACGTTTGTCTTTATTGGAGAAAACTCGCCGCGATACTCCTGCGGTGCCTGCGGCTTCATGTCATATGTTTCCATATGACTGGGGCCGCCTTCCAGCCACAACAAAATCACCGCGGTATCGGCACGCTGGCGGGCCCCGGCAGCGGATCGCAACCGCAACAAGTCCGGGAGGCCAAGTCCGCCCAACAGCAATGAACCGGCTTTGAGCAAACTCCGCCGAGAAGTTGGTCCGTGACACAATCGCGTTCGTTTCATTGCTTACTCACATGACCTAATTAGCGAGGAACCCGACTTGAGGCAATCTTGAGGTGAACATTAACAACAACTTTCTAAACAGACTTTCAAGGCCTTTCACGGCCCGCAGCCAGACCACCTTTACAACCAGGACCAAAAAGCGGCCGCGCCGCCAGGCGACAACGGTCTGACTAGGTTGGGTCCTGCAGGACAACGAGCACTCGGTATTCCATTCCCAATTCCATTCCCACACATAGTATGCGCCCAACTCCGATACGATCCTCAAACTCGCCATTTCTGTGTTCAGCCTGACCATGATCGCAGCGCCGATTATAGTCGACGGCCACCGTGGTGCAAAATGCCAACACAGCCCGGTTCGGGAAAGTCCAAAGCATCTTTGCCCCCGCGCGCGCCCCAACCTTTGCCACCCGCGAGCACAAAGCATCCAAACCAGTTTAACCTGCAAAAAACAACGAAAACCTTCACACAAAGACCGGACTGAAAGCAGAACCGCGCCGGAACAAGCCCACCCTACCCCGCCCTGCTCCTTGCTTAGAAAAACTGGGGAAGCGTAAGAGATTGCGCTAGCACTCAACAGGCGGGAAATCCTTTCTGGAGTCTAACGACTAGACCAACTCGATATTTTTTTGCGAGGACCTGCTCCCGTCGTCTCCGTCTCGGTGAAAATTTCGAGCGGCCGAGGGACTACCGCGCATCGTCCAAGGGCGCCAGTCCGAAGAAACTCCGCGGGATGAGGTAGCCACGGATGAAGGGTTTGTGAGCGGGCGCTTCTGAAGTGATGTACTGGACCACGTAAATCGAACCATCGTCGAGTTCTACCCAGCCGGAATAGCCCCGATCCGGCCGTTCCCGATTGGTATCGTTATCGATCAACCTCGCAATCGAACCTGCCGTCACCGGCGCCTCAAGTCCTGTCGGTACGAGGGCCTGCCGGGGCGTTTCCAGATAGGCTCCGAACCAATGCCCCGCTTGAGGCGGACCAACACGTGTGGTGAGCAAGATTTCTCCCGTACTCAACAGACCCACAGCGGGACGCCCGGCATAGACCCAGGGTCCGCTCCCAAAGAGAGAACTCCACGTCCGACCACCATCGCGTGAGAACGCCTTCAGTCCATTCGTGACGCCGGCTTGATCATCACGCATGTAACAGACGATGGTGCCATCGGACAGTTCCACCATATCGCCTTCGTTCGGTTGCCGGGAATCGTGTCGGGCAACCGTAATCGCGTCGCTCCAGGTCTTTCCGTCGTCGTGAGAACGATAGACAAGTTGGTATTGCCGCCACGTTTCGTGCTCTTCGTCAAAACGGGTCACACCGATCAACAAAGTCCCATCCTTAAGCTGCGTAACATTAGGCGCGATACCACGATTGATCGAAGTCGGCTCACCATCCGACCAAGACCGACCGTGGTCACGACTCCGATACAGCCAAATCACAGCACGGTTGTCGCTCCAATTGTGCGGCGCTGCTACGGGAGGATTCTGAGGGATGTGATCGATCGCCAAGAGCAATGAATCGTCCCGCAGTCTGGTGAGACGCGGGCTATTAAGCCAACCGTCACGGACACGGTTGGTAACGACCTTGACGACCTTCCGTTCGCCCCACGTCCGTCCTTGATCGGAACTGACCCGAGTAACGATTGCCGATACGGCCCCGCCTCCATGACTTTCGGACTCCTGGTAGGCCACGACCAAATGGCCGTTCGACGCCCTAGCAAGATCAGGAAAGCTTTCATGAAGTTCGTCGTTGCGCGTAACGGTGAACCGCCGGATTGGAACCTCCGCACCAACCGTCTGATATGCCAGTAAAGACAGGTTGATCAACAGCAACAGGGATCGCGTGCGCATGGTTTATCCGCCTTGACGAAATTCCTCTGGATACAATCGTGCCCCCGCAAAGTCAACAACCCCATTGTGACAGATCGTCAGTTGGCAAAACAGGGCGGTGCAGAGGAGCAAACCAGAAGCTGGTCGGCAGGTACTCCCGACGCAGCGCGCCGTTGGTCAGAGAGCGAACCCCGTCAGAAGAAACGCCCTCGGTTGATCCTATTTTTCCGCCTCTTAGTAAGGACGAACCGGCGCAGNTGGAACGCCTAACCTCTCCGAGCTGACGGCCGATCCAGAGAAAAAACNNGGCCGTGAATAATCACANCCCGAGTGAACTAAGCCCGCTTCGGCATCGNTTAGCAGAGCCCAAGTGAGGTGATAGCAAAAGTAATTCCCTGCATTGNCANAGCGAACTTATCTCAGCACGCATGCGGTCCGCCGACTTNAGCGAGATTTCTCCGAGGCGTTCAGAGGGACGGCGTCNANCAGGTACTTNTCTTGGTAGAGCTTGCAAAGCAGCCGTCCCGTATCGGGTGGCAGCGACAGTNTACATCGACCGTTCTGAATCGTTCCTACTGCAACCTTCTTGCCGAAAAGATCGGCGATGCGGACGCGGGCACCCTCGTGATGACCACGTGTCTGCACGACCACTTCGGAACCTTGGCGAATAACATCACACTGCTTCCTCAGATGTGCAACGCAGGTGACCGACCGAGGCTCCAGCGCCAGCGAGACAACGGTTTGGTCGGCTTCTCGGGCGGTGGCAACTTCGGCATATCGGTACAAATCGACCCAGTGATACTCGGCCCGAGTCGGCAGCGCAAGCAGCGGGCCGCGGGCTGCCTGCGACGCCGCATTGTAAAGTGTATAGACCGTCTTGTGACCGGCCGGAAAGCGGTTTCCGTAAACGCGAGGAATCCGTGTGGCAATCATCGGCTCGGCCTCCAAAGAGCCAAAAGCATCTGCGTTGTCCTTCAGCATCTGCCGCTCGTGCTCTCGATAACACCATTCCCGATTAAAGGCACCGGTCGCGTTGAAAAGTCTCCATTCGGGGTACTTTTCGCTGATCTGGTAGTCAAAGATCTTATGACGTGGAAAGAAGAATCGATAGATATTAATCCCCACAAAACCCTCCCAGTTCGCGGCCACACCACTGGTGAAGCCTTGCTCGGTCAGGTCGTACAATAGGCTGCCGTCGACGTACTGTCCCAACACATCAAACCCCAGACTTTCGGTCAGCAATACCGAGTCGGGATTGACCCCATCCATCGCCCGCCGCACCTGACGGGCTGCATCGGACTGCGCCTGCAATTCGTTGTAATGTCTCCAGCGGGCGAAGGTGTGTGTATGCTGTTTGTTTTGACAAATTCGCGCGGCTCCTCCCATTTCGTCAATGCGGACACCATCTCCACCCGTTTCCTCGATGATGCGGGCACAGGTCTGCGCGAGATACTCGCGCCACGGCTGGTGGTCCATGCACATTTGCCAATCGTGGTAGGGCCAAAAGTAGTTGCCTTCGGGATACATTGTCGCCCATTCGGGTCCATGCTTGCGACCCATCACGCTGTTAAATGCCGCTTCCGCCTTGTTGATGTAAAACGTGGGGATGTAGCCTTTGGACTTCAACTCGGCGATGTACTTTCGAAACGTGGAAAGCCCACCCCAACGTTTGTTGTAACCAGTCAAACCATAGTCACCCTGGTTTCCCCACAGCACATTTTTGCCTTCGAGCATTCCGTGTCGGCCGGGCCACAACTTAAAAGGTAAGCCGTATTTCGCAGCGGTTGCCTTGTGTTCGGCGAGCATTTTCTCGGTGATCTCTTCATGTTCCCAATAACCTGAGTGCTCCAGGCCGTCGACGATTTTCGTCATGAAGTCGTCGGCCACATGTCCCATAACCCGATGGCCCCACTTCGTAGGATCGGAATTATATGCCCGCTTGTCACCGGGTCCGCGGTAGCCCCACTCTGGCCCTGTGCTATCGTAATTGAACGCGTCAGTCAGCTTGTTGGGATATTTGTTCTTGTGCGAAAAGCTCTCAAACCATTTTCGGTACGCACGCATCGCCTCGTGCCAATCGCCGTTCATGACTCCCAACGTCGCGTTGGCAAAACGCCATTGTTCTTGCGGCTGCAAGTCTCGACCAAAGTACGAAAAGGCCATGCTCGTCCCCGCCACATCCACCAACGGATCCCAGAAAATCAGTTCGGAGGGCGCCCGTCCGTTGCGTGCATCGGTGAGGAGCGGATCCATTTTAAAGGTGGGGTCGGACTCTCGCGCATCGGCTTTCAACATATGAAGAATTTTGTATTCGCCGCTCTGATCATTCACGCGCAGATAGAGTCCGCCACCCATCTCCGGGCAGTAACTCGCCATCGTCTGGAAGTAGGTCCGGCCACCTCCATAGCCACTACGGAACCGTGCGGGATGATCAAGCACAATTCCCGTACCCAACGGATAGAGGTAACGATCCTGCTGAAAACCCTCGCTCCAGCCGATGCCCGACAACACCGGAAAGGCCGCCCGCACCACCTGGTTCTGAGTGGAGTGATTCTGGAGCGAGAATCCTAAAAGCAGCTCCCGCGAACGATCCATAGTGATTCGCAAACGCGCGGTCAGCTGGGCAGGAGGATAAGACAGGTCGTAGACCACAGAAACCTGCTCCGCGCTCGCCTGCAAAACTTCCTTGCGGTCTACGATGAAATCGCTTGCACTCAGACGCTGTCCCTCAAGGTCCAACACGAACAGAGTCTCACGCGTCGGCTCCTCGTTGAGACGTTTCCGCAAAGCGGAAATGCGACCATCTACCGCAAAATGATATTCTTCCAGTAGCTGGGACTGAATTTCTGAACGTTGTGGACGCGGAGTGTGCAAGATCGCTGCGACGTGCCCCGCAATGTCGACAAGCTGTGGAGCAGCGGCTTCGGTAGCTTTGACATAGTCCATCTTCACCGTGAAATGGAAAGCTCCGCCGCCATTGCTGGCCTTGAAAAACAAGTGATTCAGGCCTGGATGTAATTCAATATCTCGAGAGTTTTGGCCGTCGTCTGTGATTTGCATGCGGTCATAGACGACTTGGCCATCATGCCAGAATTTCATCCCATCGTCAGCAACAAAGCTCAGCCGGAGGGTGGCTTTGCGATTGGCAAATATCGGATGGTAGGCGTAAACAGCAGCAGGTCGTTTTTCCTCATAGGTATGTGTCTGACCGGGCTCCCAGTCTTTCTCGAAGCTCCACATTTCTCCGTCGTCCCAGGGGAGATCAGCCGGCTGACCGTCCAGCTGCTCTTCAGGCGGGAAGATGTCGTGATGCGCAGCAGATTGATCGGTTGCGATAAAGGGCCGAGTCGACCACCAACCGCCGTGCCAATAAGCGGCTTGCTGCATGCGCGTTTTTAAAGTTTCTTCCCAGGTTAATTGTTGGGCCCGCAATTCTGCCTTCACCTCAGCTAATTCGCTCTGTATCTGATCGACCCACTGTGGGATCTTGGACGCTGGAACGGCGATGGCCGGGACATTCATAGCGTGGTGGTCGAGGCGACTGAGTTGGAGCCCCTGCTCATGACGAATCTCTACGGTCATGGCACTGTTCACAAACGTGTCGGCTGTCTCCCCGGCCAGCATCCGTGGCGATTCAGTACCCAAAGTGGGTAATGGCTTAACCTCGGGACACATGTCGATCGGAGGTAGCGCAGGAAAGTCCTCGTGAGAGAATTTCGGCTCCGTAACATCGACCTGGTTGCTGAGCAAAACCAAACGCAGCATGTACTCACCACCAAACCCGTCTTTGCTCAACGGACGCCGCTGCCAGTTCGTACCGCCGTCGGTCGACCGCGCACTACGACGTTGGTCCTGAAACATATCAATGCCCACGACCAAGCGGTCGTCACTTTCAGGATGGGCGGACGGATAGACGACGATCTCGTTACGTCCGTGGATAAGATGCTCGGGCGGGATGTCGAAATCAAACCAGTTAATCGCTTGCCGCGTATCGAACCAGCCCCAACCCTGACTGATCAGGTCCTTGGTCGGGAACGTTTCCTGATGACCGTTGACCACCACATGCAACGCTCCGTCGAGTCCGTCCCCTGCTCCGTCTTCGGCATACATAAAGAGACTGACTCGGGCGCGCTGCACGGCCGCAAAATCGGCGGCGGAAATTTCCGCCAGATCCAGGATCTTCTGCACCCGCTGTGCTGCCGTTTCCAGCCTGGCATGGCCGTAATTTATGTAGTTGTAAAAAGAGTAATCAGCCGCAGCGACGATTACCCCTGCCGCCGGCCGTACCAAGGTCGTTTTCTGTGGCGCGGCAGGCACGCTTGTCACTCCGGTCCCTGCCAGCAGCAAAATCAGGGGGAGGGCATATCCCCTGCCAAGAAGGGCCATCGATTCCATTTCGTCTGTCCTTTTCTAATACCAGGTCACCGTCAGGAAACCTGCGCAAACGTGGTCTGCCAAACGCGCTGTCGGACTGCGACGATCAACAGAATAGCCTGACGGAAAAACGATCCTTGGGGATTAAATCTCAGGGCGAAGTTGCCTATCGTATTCACCGCCGAGCCTGTGTGAAACTACTGTGAGCGGTTACTTTGCTGTTTTAGCCTTTTGCTCTGCAAAAATAATCTGTTTTTCTGCGCGGCTGATTCCTACCAATCCAACCGTCTCTGGATCCACCGCGATCCCCTGCCCTGTAAAGGGAACCGCTGCTCGTCCCTGGAAGACAAGTTGGCGTCCGCGTTGCGGAATGGTGACTCGATATACTTCCGGTTTGTCGTGTCCCGTTACCAATAAGCCGTTCTGATACCAGACACCCCCCGAAAGACTAAACGTTCCCAGTTCCGCGATCAGCTCCGGCGGGTAACTCCAGCGCTGCAGCTCTTTCCAATCGTCGTCAAATTCCACCAGGAACGTTTGGTGATTTTTTTCGTCGTAGAGGGCAAAATTACAGAGCCATGTGTCGTGTCGCCGGACCACCCATGTCAAGCTTCCGCCATAATCGTGAAATGAATGCCAAGTCGTTAATTGCATGGTCTGGGGATTGAGTATCTTGATTTCACTTTCCTCGGGCGTGCGCGGGTAGTTCGAATGCGCACTGAGCACCTGCCCCTTCCAGAGAAAGCCGCTATTCAGATGGAGTGCAGGCCCATTGCTTGTGGCCAGCAGTTGTCCCGAGCTACGGTCGTATTTTTCGATCAAATGACTGGTGACCGCATAAACAAAACGACGGTCCGCAACCGCAGCTTGGTGCGCGGCGGGCGCGGGCATGCGACGTATTTCCTGCCAAGGCAGCAGATCTTCGCCTCTGGATACCTGGCCAGAGCAGATCACTAAAATCAAGAGGAGAAACCACCACACTAACCGCGGCTTCACCTGTTGAAAGAGATACGAGCGTTGCATAGTAAGCCTCCGATTCCTGGAGAGAGGTGGATCCTCGTCGGACGACGGTGATACCACAGATACCACGACGCACCGTTATACCACGAAACACCCCGAGAACATGACCTGCCGAGGTCCGCC
>JAKVBY010000075.1:0-13365 GCA_022446825.1 Pirellulaceae bacterium | reverse complement strand
GCAGCTAATCCGTGACAGATTCTGCTTCCTGGAAAAGGTGCTCATGCCAGTCAGCACCTCATGACCATAGCTTTCTTTCCTGTTTCATTTTCCAGCTCTGTGAACACGACTTAGCCCCGCAGTCTGCCCCGCGACGGATTACCGCTTGAATGCCAACAGCATCCCAGCTCAAAGCGAGACACCGATCTCAAAGTGAGATAAGCAGAGCCTCCAATACGGTTTTTCCCAGCTGCGTTGGTAGCCTCAAAATCGCGCAAAATCAGCAGGTTAACGCACGCTGAAAAGATTTTCTGGCAGGCGGCGCGACGTTTGCAAGTGAGCTCTCCCCGTGCGGACCAAGATGCTCCCGCAACATGCGTTGGCATCCAAACATGCACTCGTTCTCAGGAACATCTCAACAAATCGTCAGAGGAGGCGACGAGACAGATGGGCAGCCCTGACCACGATCCCCTGGATAGGCCCGGGAGACGTCGAAAATGACCCTTCAGAAATTCAAGAGGAACCAAATGGACAGACAGACAAAGAAGCAAGTTTTGTAGGAGGGTATCCCTTGAGCTTGACGTTCTATCGCTTGGAAAACATTACTTTTTTCTTCCCAGGACCCTATCATGCAACGCATTTCACAACGCAGTTCCCGTCAACGGCTCCATCCCGTGGCTCGCTTGAGAGGTGTGGAGGCCTTGCCATCTCGGCTTGTTCTTTCCGGTATGGCAATGTGGGGTCCCGTCCCGACTGAAGAGGCACCGCAGCCAGACCAGCTTCCGGCAGAAACTGGCTTTGCTCACCACGAGCTCCGTGACTCGGACGACGCAGATCTTGCCTCTTTCACTGAGGATATCGTAGCGGGAGACGACTGTGCTGAAGACCCGGCAATCTATATTCGTGCAGCCGATCCACGCGAATCTGAAGAACTCGGTCCGGTAGCCCAGCCACGGGCCCCCCTCACCGAAGGCGACATTCCGGAAGAGCTACGCGCCAGCGACGAGCTATTTGGCGGCCATAACTTTTGGGTGCAGGGCTCACGACCTTGGGATGACGTTGCTCAACAATCCGGGCGCGGGGATGATTCCCATTTAGCTGCGCTCAACGAGCTGACACCAATTTTACCCTCAGGGCCGATCGAGCAAATTGCGGGTCCCCCGGAGAGCAATGTGGACAGCCTTCTTGGTAATCTTCCCTCCGAGGCAGATCTCAGAACCTGCCAGTTAGCGACACTCGGTTCAGCTCCACGAGACGAAATCACAGTCGAAGATGACACCGCAGAGGAAGAGGAAGAGACCGAAGCGGAGACCGAAGAAGAGACCGAAGAGTCTGAGAATGAGGAAGGTCTACTGGAGCGCCTTCAAAACTGGCTGAATGAACAACGGGAAAAACTTAAAGAATGGTGGAATAATGAAGAGACCACACCTGATCCTGCTACGCCTCCTCAGGACGACTGGGAACCCGTTCAAGCGCCGCCGTGGGCCCCGCCTTGGATGAAAGCACAAACAGCAGCTTTGAGCGAGGGGGGCAGTCAAGTCAATGGCGGCCTTAGTAGCGCGACGACTCATATGGACAAGAAGTAAAAGTGTCTGCGCACCGTTTGACGGAACAAGTTGGCGGTTAACCATTGACAGATTGGCCCACATCACTGCCCAGCAACAGTGGATCATGCTGTTGCTGGGTTCCATAAGTGGAGTAAGAACGAGTCGTAACCTCGCTTGCTGCTGAGAGAGAACGTTTAAGCAGATCGTTCAGCGTTGCAACGCCCAATCTCCTCTTTTCCTGTTTTGCGCGTGTGGGGGACAAAAACATAGACCAAGGCCCTGAAGCCCACTGTGGGTGCAACTGTATCAACAGGGACTCTTCCCCAAGGACAACAAAAACATTTCGGCTTAGATGGAAAAAAATGACCTGACATACGTGCAATGGTTGCTCTCACGTTTCGAATCCGCGCGATTTTCTGGAGGGGATGATGAACTTGGTCAACCTGCAGATGATCAGTAGCCGCACAAAATCTGTTAGGCCCTAAACTTTGGTAGCAGTGGGCCGTCTGATAGCTGAGGTGCACCATTCACAACGCTATCCTGCCAAACGGCGCGGACGGTCCGTTCATGGTCTGGATCGGGACAGCTGACCAGAACCTCGGACACCAGGATGGCAGAGGTTAAGCTGTTTTCAAAGCTGAACAAAATGGCTCTGCCAGCGAGATCTCAGGATCACATCAGCTACGAACGTCTCACGAACTGGTCTGCTAGAGGATTCTTTACGGGAGCCTAGCATCATCACCGGTCCACCCATGTGCCTGAGCAGCAGACGCTCAACGAAGAATGTCATGCACCACGTGCCCGCTGACATCCGTCAAGCGAAAATCCCGCCCGCCGTGACGATAGGTAAGCCGTTCGTGATCGAAGCCGAGAAGATGCAGGATCGTGGCATGGAAGTCGTGGACGTGGACTTCGTTCTCCGTCACTTTGTAGCCATATTCATCCGTGGCTCCATAGGTCGTCCCAGGACGCACACCCGCGCCAGCGAGCCAGGAGCAAAAGGCGTGTGGATGGTGTGAACGACCGACTGGTCCGTCATTGTGGGGCGTGCGGCCAAATTCGGTGGTCCAGACAACCAGCGTTTCGTCGAAGAGCCCACGTTGCTTGAGATCCTCAAGCAACGCAGCAATCGGTTGGTCAACTGCTTTTGCGCGAGGCGGATGATCGCGTGGAATGTTTGTATGAGAATCCCAATTATTGGGTGCGTCTGAGCCGGAGTCGATTAGTTCGATAAAGCGGACTCCGCGTTCCACCATTCTCCGAGCCATGAGACATTGACGGCCAAAGGCATCCGTCGCATTTTCCCCCAAGCCGTAGAGCCTCAATGTGGCTGCCGTCTCCTGGCTAAGATCCAACACATCAGGCAGGGCACGTTGCATCCCAAAAGCCGTTTCAAAGGACTGCATCCGCGCGACCAAACGTGAATCAGTCGAACGCAATTTCCGATGCTGGTGGTTCAATCGCCGCAGCAGTTGCAACTCTCGCCGTTGGAGTTCTTCCGAGCCAACTCGGTGCAGATTGGGGATGGCTTCCTTGGCCGAGACGATACGTGTGCCTTGGTGGATCGCAGGGAGGAAGTCTGCCGACCAGCACTGGTCTCCGCCATAGGGAAGTTGCGGGGCCAGCACGACAAAGGAGGGCAGATCCTGATTCCAACTTCCCATCCCATAACTGACCCATGAGCCCAGACTCGGCCGTTTCACACTCACCGACCCAGTATGAATTCCCAGTGTCGACTCCATGTGGCTAATGTGATCGCCTCGCATCGATCGAATCAGGCAGATGTCGTCCATACACTGGCGCAGGTGCGGAAACAAATCGCTCACAGGCGCCCCACAGTCTCCACCGGGGCGAAACTTCCAGTGTGGCCCCAGCAACTGCTTCACACCGGCAGCTTGGCCATGATCCGACGCCAGCTTGGGCTTGGGGTCAAAGGTCTCGATGTGCGAGACACCTCCCGACATGTACAACAAGATGACGTTCTTCGCAGGCCCTGTGAAATGCGGTACCTTGGGTTGAAGTGGGCCAACTCCGCCAGCTTCATCGGCCAGCAGTTCCGTCAGTACGGCGGGCATCAGCAGGGAGCCCCCCGCGAGCGCGTGTAATGCTTGACGTCGATCCATCACACTTAATCCACATAAAGGAACATGTTGCTGCTCATCAGTACCCGCAAGTAACTGGCTACGGCCGCTACCCCTGAATCCCCTACCGGCAAGCGGTCCTGGACAATTCCAGCCTCACGCAGGTAGTCCATACCCCATTGTAACTTGACCTCTCCGGGTGGATGGCCGGTCAACTGGAGATGGGCACTTTTTAACACTCCGTGTAGACCGTCATTGCGCGCTAACAGGCGTCGAGCGCTTGCCTCGGCCAACACATGGAAATCGGGATTATTCATCAACCACAGCGCCTGCAGCGCTGTAGTACTCTCGCCGCGCTGTCCCGTCGTAACATTCGGGTCGGCCGCATCGAACGTCGCTAGAAAGGGGTGTCGTTTCACCCGTTGCCGCATCAAATAGACACTACGATGACGACTCTTCAGCGATCCAATGTAGGGTGTATGCTGGCCAAACTTCCACTCATGTTCAGGCGGAAACGCATGCCCGCGCCCCGCAGCGCGGTCCAGTTCTCCGCTGAGCAGCAAGATCGTGTCGCGCAGCTCTTCGGCAGAAACTCGGCGACGAGGGAACTTCCAGAGCAGAGCGTTGTCTGGATCGATTTTGGTGGACCGTTCTCGCCTGGAGGGGTCAAGTCTCCAATCGCCGGCCTGACAATAGGCAGCCGAAGTGAGCACCTGACGTTGCAGCCACTTCAGAGACCAGTCATGGACAATCAAGCGATCAGCCAAATAGTCGAGCAACGCCGGATGCGTCGGCCGTTCACCGCGGACACCGAAGTCATTCGGCGTGCGTGCAAGCCCCGCGCCAAAATGGTGCTGCCAAACGCGATTGACCATCACCCGTGAGAGCAACGGCTGCACTCGGGGCGACGTTAACCAATTGGCCAAAGGCAGTCGTCCGCTGTCAGATGCATCGGTTATGACATGATCCGTGCCAAAGAAGCTAAGAAATCCACGCGGCACTTCTACCCCAAGATCGTGGGGATCTCCTTGAATGTGAATTTTCGCATTCATCGCCTCCGCTTCGGCCACAGCGTATGCTTTCAAGTACTGCGGGGCTGCCTCGAGAAGCTCGACACGCTTCTGCTGAGCTTGCTGATAGTCCACAACCGCCTCGTCGCGTTCGCCACCGGGTGGGATCGTCAACGTTAGTTGGCGGAGGCGTTCGATCTCCTCATCTTGCGTCTTCACCTGCTGTTCGAAAGGCCGGATGACTGCCTCTATTTCCTGCTCGCTCACCAAAGGAACAAAGTCCTTGGGTGATTGAAATACCTCAGTGCCGGGGAACGCATAGCGCGTACTTTGCAAGATGCCATACAGCGCGTAGTAGTCTTCGTTACTAACAGGATCAAACTTGTGATCATGGCAACGGGCGCAGTGGACGCTCAACGACAAGAACGCCAAACCCAAATTGGTAATCGTATCTTCGATCGTCAGATGGAACTGTTTCTCCTCCACCCCGAATCGTCGCGAGATAGCCAGATAGCCCGTTGCGATAATATTCCGTTGGCGTTCCGCGAGCGAGCCACTGGGAAGCAAGTCACCCGCAACTTGCTCCCGTACAAAGCGGTCATACGGCCGATCGTCGTTCCAAGCATCGATCACATAGTTGCGATAAAGCCACGCGGTCGGCACCGGAAAATCGCCGCTATTACCTGCGGTATCGGCGTACCGCACCAGATCCAGCCAATGCTGCCCCCAACGCTCCCCATAATGAGGAGACGCCAGCAGTCGGTCGACCAGTCGGGGAAAAGCATCGGGCGCATCATCCGCTAGAAAAGCGTCGATTTCGGTCACCGCAGGAGGCAAACCAATCAGATCGAACGTCACACGACGGATTAGTGTGCGGCGGTCGACGGGAGGCGAGAACTGTAGTCCTTGTGCGTCTAAAGCCTGTTGTAGAAATACGTCAATCGCAGCACCCTGCTTGGGCATTTCCAACCGTAGGGGACCCAAGGACCAGAGAGCACGGTCTTCGGCAGCAGGTACCTGGACCGCCACGCACCACAGCAATGCCATTCCCAGCATCGTTTGTGCTTGGATCTTTCGCAGCTGCTTCTTTTCAAGCTGTCCGGGTTTATACATCCGCTGACTCAACTCTATTTTCTTGGGAACAGGTAACCGCACCTGCAAATCCAGTTGCCCTTGATACGCCCATATTATAACGCCAATTGCTTCTGTGCAGAAAGTGGCAGTCCCCTAACGCAAGCATGGGACACATCGCCGAAAAACAAGCAGCCGGTCTGAGGGGCCGCGACAGCCAAGGTGCCCCCGCATCGTTGCTTTGATAACCGAGGAGACTTCACAAGCTGTCTTAAATGATCCACAACAAAAAACCACCTTTCGGACCTACCATCCGGTTAAAGTCCAGCCTTACAACACTCTGCCAAACGGTCAGCACCTGCTTAGAGCAGTTCCCTCGTGGCGCCGTGCCTTGCCTGAAAAAATCACCTGTCTGAAAAAATCACCTCTCACCGCTTCCAGGAGTGGGCATCTCCCACCAGAACCAGTAAGAGCAGCACGCCGGCTCGTGCTGGTTAGGTCCGGATGTGTGGGATGCTCTACCAAGACGCGCAAGCATCGTTGCCCCCTGCTTTATCGCGCTGGCATCATGGCCGCGTCACAGCCGCTCCTCGCACAGTTGACAAACGCCACTGCCTCGCTGACCAGCTATTAGTATCAGGCGGCCAGAAGGCCAAGCAGACGCTGCGCGCCCGGGAAAGCACGCTGCAAGCAAGCTTGCTGGAAACTTGCTTTACCAGTGCCACATTGCCTCCAACGTGGGCCTGAGGTATGACTGGGCATCTCGATCCGTTACGAACTCTGGAGTCACCGCCATGGCGTCCCTTAACCGCCGGAAGTTCCTCTCACAGACGGCTGCCGCAAGCGGCCTGGGCATCCCCTTGAGTCACTGGGGAACCGGCGGTGCGTGCGCCGATCCGCAACGGGTTGCCGACGCCGCCACGCTACGGGTAACCGGCATCGAAACGCACCAGATCCTCTTGCCCTACCACCAGTTTAATGCCAGCACCCTGTTTCGTTACCATGGTCTCAACATCCAGCTCAGAACCATTTATGTGGTTACCACCAACCGCGACGGCCTGGAGGGCTACGGGGATGCCTGGGGACGAGGCTGGCCCCAGGAAGAGGTCGACAAGTACGTCGGCACCAACCCGTTCGACTGGCTGGGAGACACGACCACACTGCCGATCAATATGGCAATCTACGACCTCCTGGGAAAGTATCTCGGGATCCCAGTCTGGAAGTTGCTTGGGCCCCAGGTCCGCGACCGCGTCCCGGTGGCAGCCTGGACCGTTTCCCAGACGCCCGCACAGATGGCCAAGGAAGTACAGCACGCGGCGGCTCAGGGATACCGTTGGTTAAAGTACCATGTGGACGAAGTTCAAAATGTCCTCGACCAGACTGCCGCCATGCAGCGCGTCGCACCGCCAGGATTCAAGATCCATTTCGACTTTAACGCCAATGCGAGCTTTACTGCGGTTGCACCTATCGTGAAAAAGCTGGCACAGTTTCCAATAGCCGGTCGCATCGAGGACCCACTTGTCGCCAGCGATCCAGACGGCTGGGGCAAACTTCGGGAAATGACGGCTCTCCCCATTGTCACCCATCACGCCCCCGGCGACTTCATGCTGCATGGCCGTTGTGACGGTCATATGTCGGGGCACGCAGCCGTGGGCGCCGCGGCCAAAACCGCCGCCTTGGCCGAAATTGCCAACGTCCCACTCATGCTGCAGAATGCGGGTGGTACTATCAACCAGGCATTCACCGCACACCAAGCGGCCGTCTTCAAAATGGCAACCATGGACCACGTCAACCTGGCGCGGCTATGGCGTGACGATGTCACGGTACAGAGCATGCCAATCCGGGACGGCTACGTCGAGGTTCCCCAGGGGCCAGGCTTGGGAGTGACGCTCGATCGCAGCAAACTAGCTCAGTATCGGGCAGCTCCCAGACCTCAGCAAAAACCGTTCCTAGTGCGGATCCGTTACGGTGACGGCCTGACGATTTTTACGCGTCATAATCCGGAAAACCCTGGCTGTGCGGACAATATGCGATTTTTACAGCGACTGCTGGGTGAAAAAATCCCGGGGCCGGTCCCGGCGTACGACAACGATGTGATTACTGACTTCTGGGACGAGCCGGACTCGGCCGAATTTCAACGTTTGTGGCAGGCAACCGCAGACGGGTATGTGACGGTAAGAACGTCTTGAAGGGCAGCCTTGTGAAACGCTCGTTTGAGCTCCGCTTGTCTGCCAAAGGCCAGCGGCTTTCCAGATGCAGGATTCTATGGCGTTAGGCTTCTATGCCGCCTGATTTCATCAGCTTTATAATTTCCTGACGACAGTCTGGTGGTCAACCTCAACGAAGGCTGAACCGTCCTGCAGAAGCACTAGCTCGACTGAAAAACTTGGCTTGGTAGTGCCTCCACGTTTTGGCAAAAATGTGTCTTGGAAAAATTCCCCTCAACGCCACTACACAGCAGAGTGCCGAGCAGGCTGCTGCTGGCAACAGGGTAGCAGACAAAACCCCAGTCCATAAAAATATCAAGAGTGAGAGTACAGGAACTGATAGAATACGGGTCTCAGAAAGAGCCATCTTCGCAAGTCAAGTCAAGAAAACCGTATGCACAACAGTAGAAAAATAACATTCGCCACCATCGCTTGGCTGACTGTAATTCTCAGTGTTTGCGTCTCGCATGCCAGCGCGGACGAGACTGCCAAAACAACTGTCGACACCCCCAAACTCGAACTTCGTTATTTTCACGCCAACGCCCGCGTCTGCCTTAATGCCAGCTTCGGTGAGCGACTGCCCGACGAAGCCGAGCTCGAAGTGCTAGTCCGACAAGCCAACGGTCCAACTGTCAAAGTACAGGCCGTTACTCAACTGACGCCTGGTGGGCTTGCTTTCGGTTCTGTCGACGTCCAAGGACTCGCCCCAGGCAACTACAGCGTCCTGATGAGGGCAACCAATAACGGGCAGGTCATCGGGCGGACAACCGTAGCCACATTTACGCGCAGACTGCCCGAGCCGTGGATGATCAATACCTATGGTAACGAGGACATTGTCCTGAAAGGATTCGAACCTCTCAACGCCGTAGGCACTACGGTAACCCTATGGGGACGCACGTATGATTTCGGCAATTCCATCATGCCCGCTCAAATCATCAATCAGGGACAAGCCATGCTCGCACGGCCGATCAATTGGCATGCGCGCATTCAGGGAGAAGATTATCCGCTTGAGGTCGCGTCCATGGAGTTGGTAACGGCGTCAGAGACACGTGCACTTTACCAAGGCCAAGGGACTCTCGGCGATTTATCCGTTACTTCAGATCTGCTTGTCGAATACGACGGCTTTATGAAGTTCAAGATCACGTTTGCGCCCCAAGCAGGACCTGTCGAAATTGAAAAACTCTGGATGGACGTGCCGCTGGTTCCTTTGCAAAGCACAAACATGTTTCACCCCACGCGACGTAGCGGCACATGGGATAAAGATTGGAAAGACGCGCTGCGGGTTATCTTTACGAACACCATCACGCTCGGCACGCCGGACATTTCGCTGCAATGGCTGACCGAGTCGGATGAACATTATTTTCCCGTAGGAAACAAGGAAGCGCTCGCGACTCTGGATGAAAAGGAAACGCGGATTTTTCGCAACACGGTGATCGGCGCTGCCAAGCAAATAAAAAAACCGTTCACACTCACCTTTGCACTTCATGCCGGTCCCGTGCGCAAACGTCCCACCAACTGGCGAGGCTGGACGATGAAGGGACGCCGCCACCTTAATCCAGCGCGTCATACCTCCGTGAGCTTCGAATATTTCCGAGGCTGGTGGAGCCGCGCACCGGGCAGCCTCATCCCGCGGAAAAATTCCGCTGGAGGCCCTGCCGTAGATCTGCAAGATCGCATTGATGGGGCAAGCATGTATTTTGACGGCTTTCGCCACTTCAACGAGAAAGATCCGGAAAAACGCCTTCCGCAATGGCAAAACTACGAGCATGAATGGCAACGCATGCCCCCCGAGATCATGGTTGGCACCGCCCCCGGCTGGAACCAACAAGGCCAGGATTTGAACTCCTCCTGGAGCCAGTGGCACATCTACAATTGCTACAAACTTTTTAGCGAAACAGGCTTTCGAGGCCTGTACTACGACAGCATGTCGGCCCCCATGACATCGATCAACGAAGGCGCCGGTTCCGGCTACATCGATGAGGCTGGTGTCCGCCACCCGACATCTCCTATCTTCAGCTTGCGAGAAACGCAGAAACGCGTCTACGCCATTGTGCACCGGTTTCGACCTGACGACGGCATCGTCATTATTCACACAGCAAGTTTCATTCAACTTCCAGTCGTCTCCTTTTGTGACATTATCTACGACGGCGAGATGCTGAGCTGGGTCGATTTATTGCCACCTAAGGGAAACTTCTTTGATACCTATCGCGATGATCTCTTTCAGATGGTTTTCTCCTGCAAAAATTATGGGCCAATCGGCGGCTTTCACGACATGTCAGGCAGTCCGAACTATCTCGACGCACCCGGCGTTTCTCAGTCGGCGCAGATGCCAAATCAGAGAAAACTCTGGGCCAAGTGGCTGATGCACGACATCCATACTTATGGCGGCTCCACGCTGGGCGGAGAGGAATTGCTCTATCTCTGGTTGGATCAAACCTTTGACATTGCCGGACCGGACGTGAGATTCCATCCCTACTGGGACCACGATCCAGCGGTAAAAGTGATCAAGGGAACCTGGACCCCGGAGGGCCAGGAACAGGACCTGGCCAGTAAATACCTAGCCACCGCCTATACCAAACCGGGAGGCCAAGCCCTGGTCATTGTCGTACGCGACGCACCAAATAACTACGACGGGCCTGTGACGGTCCATGTGAATCTCGATAGGACAAAATTGGGACTTCCAGAGGGAACACTGGTAAGTTTGGAGCTGGAATCTCTCGGGAGAAAAACGAAAGGTGTCATCGAGGGTGATGTGCTCAAGGTACCCGTGGCGGTGGATGATTTTTCGGCCGTGATCATAAAACCTGCGGCGTTGGAAAGATCGACTGCGCGCCACACGGAAGCAAGCATCACACCCTGAGATAGTAATCGGAGGGCTGCGGATAGGCCAAGCGCTCTGGATCTTTTAGCTGACTGGGGTAACATTTTGCAGGCGTTGCCTTTTCCAGATAAACGCCTCCCTCGGTTTTCCTGCTGGGTTAGTAACGCAGATCGTCCAAAAACAAACAACAGGTCGTTGAGATCTACATCTGAGGTCCTCTACTTTGCAGAATGACGAGAGGATCTACGTGAAAGGAGTGCTATTTTGATCCGCACATTTCAGTTAATTTTGGCTTTGGAGTTGCTTGGTAGTTGCTTGGTGCCTGATGCAGTGGCCGATTGGCTGCAGTTCCGGGGGCCCGCTGGGAATGGACATCTCGGACAAATGCAACATCCACTGAAATGGTCTGCCGAACAAAATCTCGCCTGGAGTCAGCCCCTACCGGGTGCCGGGTGGTCTTCGCCCATCGTGGTCGGAGCACGTGTATTCGTCACCGCAGCGGTCGATGCCGCCAACACCAAACCACTAGGCTTTACCGGCGGTGTCCGGAATATGCGTGGCAAAAAGCCAACCCAACCACTCGACTTCAAGCTGACCTGCCTCAGCCTCCAGGACGGTTCCGTTCTCTGGTCAACACGTTTAGCCCGTGAGCAACCCCAGTTCCCGATCCATCCGTCGAACACCTATGCAACCGAATCACCAACTTCGGACGGCAAATTTATCTACTGTTACTTTGCCGCTATCGGCACCGTGACTGCGGTCGACCTAGAGGGCAACATAGCCTGGTCGACCCAGGTCGGGGCCTTTCCAAGTGGTAATGGTTTTGGAACAGGCAGTTCGCTCACGCGAAAAGGTAACAGGTTATTTCTTCAGTGTGACAATGACGAAGCTTCTTTTATCGTAGCGCTCGACACAACCAATGGCAAAGAGGCTTGGAAACGAGAACGTTCCTCTAGAACCAGTTGGTCCACCCCCTTTGTTTGGGAACATGGAGCGCGAACCGATCTCGTTGTTTGCGGCTCTGGAACCGTTAGCGGTTATGAACTGACGACAGGAAAAACAATTTGGAAATTGACCAACGTTAGTTCCTCCTTCACGGCTTCACCAGCATCGGATGCCGAGTATCTCTTTTTTGGCAATAGCGGCCCCGCGAGTCAGGGACCGTTGATCGCGGTGAGTTCTGAAATCGAGGGAGAAGTCAGGTTTACTGACGACGAATTGCCCCCTGGTGTTGCCTGGGCGCAGAAGCGAGCTGGCCCCGGCATGACTTCACCGGTGGCCAGTGGTGACTATCTCTACGTTTGTAGCCGCGGAATTCTCTCCTGTTACGAGGCGAAAACCGGTAACCGGGTTTACCGTTCCCGGCTTCCCAAAGCCAAATCGATCGCAGCGAGTTCCTGGGCCGATGAGAACCATCTCTTTTTATTGGATGAATCAGGGAAGACGTTCGTAGTCAAAACGGGAGCCGAATTCAACGTCGTCGCGGAAAATCAGCTGGACGATTTGTTCTGGTCCACACCTGCCATCACTCAGAGCACTCTGCTATTACGAGGAGCCGAAAAACTGTACTGCATCCGAGCCAGTACCCCCTAAGTGTTCTAAATCGACTGGACGGAAATCACACAGAGACAGAGATCTTCACGTCGTCGACCTTGTAGATGCCACGTTTGTAGAAGGCGGCAGCCATGATAGTGGCGTAAGCACCCTCGCGCAGCGATTCTGCCGTCTCGGCCTCGGAAAAATAATGTGCAGGGATGTCGACCGAATCCATGACCTGGCCATCCAGCGTCTACCACAGACGTCGGCCGCCAGCGCTCAGATACAATGCATAACGGTGACCCCAGGGCTGATCATGGAGACCGCCTTTACTGCGTGGATAGTTCCTAGCCGACAACAACACACAAGGCTTGGTAAGGCTCGGCTTGGGTGCGTCGATGGCGTGTTTCTTGTCGGGATGGGGCTCGGGCAACTTGTCAGAACCGTCCTGCAGGTCGCGAGGCACAAAATCACAGACGAGGATAGCGTCGAGGCCGAGTTCGCTGTCCCACACATCAAGGATCAGGTGCACCGAACGCTTCTTTCCTGCAGTGTTGATTCCCTCACCGGTCCAACCTTGGTAGTTTCCGATCGTCAGCGTCCAGCCATAAGAGTACGGGCCGTAGACCGGACTCACCCAGCCTTTAACCAGCTCCCCTTCGCTCTTGTAGTCGGTCCAGGTAGCTTCCAGGACGTTGGTGCCCTGTAGTTGCGGATGGAAGTGTCTTTTTCGGGTCGTAAAGCCGCCGTAGTTCATCGCAGGACCTGGCGTTGCGCTGTCGATGATCGCGCAATTATCCCCTCCCCTGAATTCGCCTCTGGAAAAACTCGCTGCCTGCCAGACCTGAGGATCAATACTATTCTCGAACCCATCGGTCAGTTGCGATTTCAAGACTTGCTGATTCTGTCCTGGGTCTGCTGCCCTGCCGAGCGGCGTTGCACCACACAACGTCGAGCCACACAACGAAAAATGGCAGGGGCGAACAGGGCAAGACAGTCCCCAACCCCACACTCGACCTCTGCAGCATCTGACGTCGGGACAACACTGCACCGGTTCACCTGCAAGACGATTCGATTCCATCATATTTGTCTTCCTGACCTTATCAAGATTCT
>JAKVBY010000074.1:30695-35506 GCA_022446825.1 Pirellulaceae bacterium | reverse complement strand
AATGAAGTGACGCCTGAAATGGTTGAACGAGGGTTCGACTTTAGTTACGACTACATCATTCTCAACAAACTCGGTGAAGCACAATTCATTCTCGCCACACAGGCTTTCGCCTTGGATGCACAAGCAGAAGGGGAAGCTTTGCTTCGCCAAGCGTTGGCGACTTTCCAGCGAACGCTGAAAGTTGATTCTGAAAATTTCACCGCCCACTACAATCTCCAGCGCATCTATGCCCAATTGGGTGAAAACGAGAAATCCCAAGAGCACCAACGTTTACACGCTCGCTACAAACCGGACGAGAACGCGCGGCAAGCCCGTGCTTTGGCTCGCCAAAAATACCCGGCAGCGGATCGCGCGGCCAACGCAGTCGTCGTCTATTTCCTCAATCGTGTCGATGCACCTGGACTGGATCTCGATGCCCAGACAGACGACCCGACAAACCAATCTTCCGAACAATCGACTGGAGAATGACGATGATCGATCCCAAGCAATTGACACCCCCATTGCAGGAAGATCCTTTTGACGAAGAAGAACGCGATGACGCCATTATTGGCACTGCCTTCAAATGGTCATCTCTAGCGATTCTGGTGCTAATTACCATCGTTGCCATCGTCGCCTATACGGTAACACGTGAAGAAGAAATTGAGGTCACCGACTCGCTCCTCACATCCAAAGCACGGAAGCGAGAACGCCCTCCCGTCGAAATACCCACCATTTACTTCACCGACATTACTCAAAGCAGTGGCATTACGTTCGTCCACGAAAATGGTGCATACGGCGACAAATTGCTCCCTGAAACGATGGGAGGAGGATGTGCCTTTCTCGATTTCGACAACGATGGCGATCAAGACTTGCTGTTGGTTAATTCACAACGCTGGGAGTGGGACCCGCGTCCCGAAGAATCTCCGGCAACCACCCGATTGTTTGAAAATGACGGCCAAGGTCAGTTTGCGGACGTCACCTCCGCAGTCGGACTTAACCTGAAATGCTATGGCATGGGCGCTGCCGTCGGAGATTATGACAACGATGGGAATGTCGACATTTTCATCTCCGCCGTAGGGCAAAATCATCTTTTCCGAAATCTTGGTGGCACTTTCAAAGAAGCGACTATGGAAGCCGGACTGACTACCAGCGACCAATGGAATACGAGTTGCGCATTTCTTGATTATGACAACGACAGTTTCCTTGATTTATTTGTTTGCACCTACGTCACATGGACCAAAGAATACGATCTCAGCCAAGGCTTTACACTCGTCGGCACCGACCGTCGCGCATACGGTCAGCCCTCCGCGTTCGGAGGAAGCTTTTCCACGCTCTATCGTAACACCGGTAACGGAACCTTTGTCGACGTCTCAGAAGAAACCGGCATTCGTGTCACAAATCCTGACACCGGTGTCGCACATGCCAAATCACTCGGCGTCGCCCCGGTGGACCTCGACAAAGATGGCTGGATCGATCTTGTCGTCGCCAACGACACCGTTCACAACTACTTATTTCACAATCAAGGTGGAAAACGATTCGAGGAAATTGCCACCCTTTCCGGCATTGCATTTGATATGGGTGGGAATGCTCGCGGAGCGATGGGAATCGATGTCGCCCCCTTTCGCAACAACGAAATGCTGGGAATCGCGATCGGAAACTTTGCCAACGAAATGACGTCCCTGTATATCGCACAACGAGACCCACTCCAATTTTTCGACGCTGCCATTGCAACGGGCCTCGGTCCAGAAACGGAATTGGAGCTAACTTTTGGGCTCTATTATTTTGATTATGATCTGGACGGTCGTTTGGATCTGCTTTGCTCGAACGGACACCTCGAAGACGAAATTAACAAGGTAATCGAAAGTCAACATTATGCTCAGCCTCCGCAACTCTTCTACAACGGCGGGACGAACAAAGCGGCAGAGTTCGTAAAGGTTCCCACCGACAAANTTGGTGCGGATTTTAGTCANGCCATNGTCGGCCGTGGTGCGAGTTTCGCCGACATTGATAATGATGGAGATTTGGACGTCCTCCTTACATCGGTCGGAGGGGCTCCCCGCTTACTGCGCAATGACCAAGCACTTGGTAATCATTGGCTACGGTTCAAGCTGACCGGCACCGCAGGATCTCGCGATGCCATCGGTGCTTGGATTGATGTCCACGTGGGTGCGCAAATCCTCAGTCGTCCCGTCATGCCTACACGCAGCTATCTCTCGCAGGTGGAATTACCCGTTACCTTTGGACTCGGAAACATCGAAAAAGTCGAAAAGGCGGTAATTCGCTGGCCCTCGGGAACTATTCAAACAATCACCATTGACGACGTGGATCGGTTATACGAAGTCGAAGAAGTCTCATCAGGAAACAATTCCTGAAGCTCGCTGCGGATTGGAATACAGAATTTCTTGCAGAAGTTCGGGACAACCTTTCTCTCCCACCGGGCGTTCTTGATGCCAATCTCGGTCGGTTGGGACAAATTCCGCTGTAAAGGGCCATGGATCAAATGGCGAGAATCCAAGCATTTTTGTCAACCGAGCAGAATCCAGCGAGACGTCTCCGGCGCGCGGAGGCATCGGCCCTGCTTCGCTACGATCGCAGCCCATTAAAAGCGATGCTCGATACCCGCCCACGCGGTTCACGATTTGGGCAATTTCATACAGGCTCAATTTGCGTGGACCGCCGGCATGAAACAAACCGCACAAATCGTTCGCCAGAATGGTGGAAAGGGTGAAATTTAAACAGTCGGTATAGGTGGGCGTGCGAACTTCGTCAAAATAAAGCGTTGCTGGTTTATTTTTTATGAATCGGGATTGAATCCAGTCAATGGCCCCCGCGTGCCCATTGAAACTCACTCCCATGGGAAGAGAAATACGCAACACACAAGCATCCGGCCGTTCCTGCAAAACCAGTTGTTCAGACTGTTCCATTGTCTTCCCATAAACCGTCACCGGATCCGTTGCATCATCTTCGTTCAAATCGCCAGCGCCACTGCCTGAAAAAACCAAGTCAACCGAAAGGTGTACGAGCCGCGTTGTCGCCTCCACTACCTCCAGCAGATTCTCAATCCCCAAAACGTTGACCCTCCATGCCATAGGTGGATCGAGCTCACAAGATTTAAGCGCACAAGTCCCATCACAACTTAGCACGCTGGCAAACTGGTGCATGTCAAATAATCGTTTCAGGCCGTCCGCATCGTGAGTGTCGCAAGCAACAATGCCCTCTCCTCGTAAAAGCCAATTGGCCGCCCGTCGCGTCCCAATCACGCGATCTCCGTAGCGAGCGCGAAAAAAATGGAAGGCGTTGTACCCCGCAACTCCGGCAATCCCCGTAATTAATAACGGGAGCGGAGGTTCTGACTCTTTGACGGGTGATCTAAACATTTTCAAAAACTCGACTCGACTCCAGAAACGGGGCAAATCAAACCATTTCGGTGCCTCGTTGCTAGAAATCCTCCGACTCGCAGGAGTTTCCTCTTTAGTCCCGTAATGCTGTGCGACGATGCAGAAAAGGACGGATTGTAACTCTTATATCGGATCTTGGAATTATGCCTGTTGAATTAGCTCTTACGCACGGCATCCGAACGCAAAAGAAGGCTACCCAATGAAAAAGACGCAACTCGCCTGGGTCGCGATGCTAGCAGTGCTTAATTGTACTGTTTCCGGATGTAGTCTAAACGATATGAGCATGAATCGTGACAAAGACCCCATCCCCCCTGCCACGAAGCTTAGCGACATCGTCACGAGCCCGGATACCGTTTACCCGCCACCGAAGGACTCCAAAAACTTTTTTATGACTGCCTTTCAAAAGGCCAAAGAGGGATTAACCATTAAACCCAAGGTAGTCCCAGCCCAGGACCCACTAGCAATTTCAACTGACGCCGCAAGTCTAGATGCCGATTTATTTATCAAAGCGGCACAGGTTCTGGAAGCGCGCGGCGATCTGGCCGGAGCCGAAACACAGTACACTACGGCCTTAAAACTAGAGCCACAACATATTCCGGCCCACCTGGCACTTGCCGCGATCTATGAGCAACAAGACCTACCTCACAAAGCGATTCCTATCTACAGGAACGCCACGGAACTCGATCCCACAAATGCGCTGGCAGAAAAGCGACTCAAACTCTGCCACACTCAACAGCAGGCGACCACGACCACTCGAGCGGCCCCTCTGCAAGCTATTGAAACCAGAGTTAAACCCCCGATTGATTTCCAGAATTTTAGTACGGTGCCAATCGACAGCGGCTCCCACCAACCCGAACTTTCCAAACTTCTCTCCATGCATCCTCAAGCAGACGCTGACTACCACATCGCCTCCCTGCTAAATTCCACGGGTGAACATATCGGCTATATCTTCCAACGAAGGAAACCGCAAAAGGCACCCACAAACGCTTTTGCCACGGCCATGAGCTTCGTGCAGCCGACACACACAAACTCCAACATTCTCAAGAGATTGCCCCCACTGCCCCGCAAATTCGACCCACCGCTTGTGGCTCCAAATCTTCCTCGAAACGCACCCGCTGTTGAATGGATCCCCAGTCAATCGACAGAAACGTTGACAACTTCAGACGACACAGTGCCTCCAAACAGCCTTCGACCGACTCAATTCGTTCCACAGACTTCGACGGAACATGCCGTTCGAACGATCTCGGATGAAAACGAAACAACTCCCGTGCCCGTAACGCCGAGCCCTCACGATCAGCAACACCATCGTGAGAATTCGTCCCTCCAGGAAATACTACCGAGTGCCGAAACGAATTCTCCCTCTCCTGCCAGCGGTTTTGGAGCGCGTTTGCCTTACCAGAAAGTCATGCAGGTAGGCGCAGAAATGGACGTGGC
>JAKVBY010000074.1:26568-30595 GCA_022446825.1 Pirellulaceae bacterium | reverse complement strand
CTGTGGTACTCGGGGGCTGTTGAAATAGGAGCAAAAATATCAAACATGTGACGACGGCCCCCACGCCTGGCCACAGCCAGATGCGGAACCAATCCTTGCGCTGGGCTACGCGCCATTCGGTGCGTGTCGTACTCCCGTCTTGATCTTCATCCGCATCAGTAATTGCCTTCCGTAGCGCGGTGACGCTGTAGGTTGTCTTAGTGTTGGCAGCTGCGTCTGTTAACACAAGTGCCTGGGTAACTAATTCAGGTTTCACTTGTGAATCTGGTTCCAGATTGAGTAAAGCCGCCAGACCTACGCGGTCTTCTTTTTTCTCGCTATTATCCCAACTAGGAAGAATTGTCTCGCTGGTTATTGGTGCTTCATCGGGGCTTGATTGGACAGAGGCCTCGATTTTAATGACCGGCGGGTACGCATCGACCACCCAGCCACTGGCGTATGAGCCTACAAACATTCCCACTCCCAACGTTATGAAAGCGATAAAGCCTTGCGCACTCGCACGTTGGCTGTCGTCTGCCCGATTGTCGACGTAAATTTGACTGGCGACAAAGAAAAAGTCATAGCAGATGCCGTGCAAAAACAGTCCGAAAAAAACTAGTGAAAATGAATAGCTGCCGAAGGCAAAGTAACGCAAACCCCAGGCCAACATACCACACATCAGCATCCGTTTGACACCAAGTTTGGCGATAAAAAACGGCATCGCGAGCATGAAACCCACTTCGGAAATCTGCCCGAGTGTTTGCAAAGCAGTTGGTGCTGGAGCGTCAATTTCGGAGAGAAAGACATTCGCTTGAGCATAATAAAAGGACAACGGAATACAGATGAGGAACGAACAAATCACGAACACGAGAAACGAGCGGTCTTTAAGAAGTTGCAGTACACTCGCTCCTGTTTTTGCGGCTGGCTTTCCTTTCCCTTGCGGGGGCGTGTGCGGTAGGATGGTAAAACTGTAAATCGCGAGTGCGAGAGAAGCTGCCGCGGCTAGCAACACGGGTGTGTTGCTTGTACCCGCGGGCACGTCGAGTACAAGGCCGACCAGTAAGCCCACGGCGATCCAGCCTAAGGTGCCACCCACGCGAATAACGGGGAAGTCTTTTTCTGCATTGCTAATATTGGCGAAGGCAATCGAATTGGTGAGAGCCAGCGTGGGCATATAAACAATAGCGTAGGCGACCATAGCTACATATAACGGGTAGAATTCGGTCTCGACTGCGGCAAATGCAAGCAGAATCGCACCTACTAGATGCAGTGTCCCGATGAGTTTTTCCGTGGCAAATAGTCGGTCAGCTAGGAAGCCGACAATCCAAGGTGAGACCATGGCGGCAATGGCGGTTGTCGAGAACACAGCGGCAATCTCAATCCCTGTGAAGCTCAGAGTCTTCGCCATATACCCACCTAATGAAACCGCCCAGGCGCCCCAGATCGCGTACTGAAGAAACATCATCACGCACAATCGCGTCACGTTATTGGCCTGGGGACGTTCGGCTTTAGCGTTCATGGTGAGTCCTTCAACGGAGCGAATGCAAATTGATGAGCGAGGATTTTTGAAGCATCAGTGCCTATTAAGAGTTCAGCAACAGGGCGGGCGCATTCTAATGCACAACGGTAGTCCGCGAAAGAACGGCTTTCCACTCCTCGCCACCTACAGCCGTGTTTTTGAAAGATCTCGTCTCAACCAGCTGCAAACTCGCGGTAAGGCTGCCGCTGCCTTAACGGCCTTCTTCCCAACAAACTTCTGTTGTTTCCAGCAAAACCTCCTTTCTCAAGCAGGTTGCGCCCTTTCCGAATACCTCGGCTTTGACGACAATGAATTGGCTGAGCAGAGGCTCCCCTGACAACCACCACCGGTAACCATGACCATCGGCAACATATACCGACAGCGATTTTTCATCTTCGCATTACTTGGCTTTCTCCTCACCGCGCCAAGTGCTGCCGAAGAATCTTCCACCCATTGGTCTTTGAAGAACATTCCCTCGCCTCCGCTCCCTTCCTTTACCTCCTGGTCCCGTGGACCCATTGACACGTTCATCGAAAATCGGTTGATGCAGGCTGGTCTCGTCCCCTCGCCTGTGGCAGATCGGCCCACGTTCATCCGGCGACTTTCCCTTGATCTCCTCGGTTTGCCGCCCACCCCCGAAGAAACCGCAACGTTTCTCGCGGACACCTCTCCTGACGCTGCTGAAAAACTATTGGACCGGACCCTAAGCAGCCCTCGTTATGGTGAACGCTGGGCCACGCACTGGCTCGATGTCGTGCGTTTCGCAGAATCGTCCGGCTATGAAATGAACTACTGGTTCCCAAACGCTTGGCCCTACCGTGATTACGTCATCCGCTCTCTCAATGAAGATAAAGCCTACGATCAATTTCTCTTCGAGCAGGTCGCTGGCGACCAAGTGGCAGTCGATGCGGCCACGGGCTTTCTGGTCGCCGGTCCCTATGACCGCAGCCTAAATCAAGACCTCGAGTTCAAAGCGAGACAACGCCAAGATCAACTCGATGAAATCGTCACCACGACCAGTTCCGCAATGCTCGGGCTTACCATTGGGTGTGCTCGCTGCCATGACCACATGTTTGATCCAATTCTGCAGAAAGATTATTACGCTCTCCAAGCAATTTTTGCGGGCGTGCAATACAAAGAGCGTCGTTGGCGGGGTCCTGAAAATGACCAGTGGCAACAACAGTTACCTGCCCTCCAGGCACAAATCGAACCACTGCGAGAAGCACTAGAACTACATCGCCAAGACCTTGGCCTCAGACCATCACTTATTCCAGAAGGTACCGAGGAGCCGTTTCCTGTCACGCTCACCACCTCCATTCGCTTGCTAATCCAAGCTACTTCGGATGACAAACCGGCGCAGCTCGATGCCATCGAAATCTGGTCGACCGAGAAGACTCCACGCAACATCGCCCTAACGGACCAAGGCGCAACCATCTTGGCATCAGGCCATTCTGTAGGTGGGGGGGCGAAGCTTCCCGACGGGCTGATTGACGGCATCTCGGAAGGCGACATCTTCTGGAGAGCGGATAAAACGGGACCCGCCTGGTTGCAAATCACTTTCCCACAACCGGTCTCCGTTAATCGGCTCGTCTGGAGAGGACGCGGGCTTAACGGCACTCCGGTCGATTATCGAGTAGAAGCTTTGCACAAAGAGATCCCGTCTGACGTAAAGAGCATGCCTTCCGAGCGGCCACCTTCCGCCTGGAAGCAAATTGCTCATTCGCACAATCGTTTGCCCTACCATAACGACCAGCGGCCAGCCAACAAGGTCCAACTCACGAATGCCTCCGAAGATCAAACCATAGAGATCATGAGCCTCACACATCAATGGGCAGAACTTCAGGAAGAGTACCAACGTCTCGCCGACGGTCCGCAGGTATTCGCAGGGAAATTTACTGCTCCCCCACAGACGCATCTACTCCACCGTGGGGATCCCATGCAACCGCAAGGTCGCGTCTCGCCAAACATCCCTGAGGTCCTGGGGGAGTTGCACCTCGAAAACACCGCCACCGAACCGAATCGTCGCGTCGCTTTTGGTCACTGGCTCGGTAACCCTGCCAACCCGCTGGTTTCCCGAGTTATTGCGAACCGCCTTTGGCAATTTCATTTTGGCACGGGCCTCGTCGATACCCCCTCGGATTTTGGGATTATGGGAAGCGCGCCGACTCATCCCGACTTACTCGATTGGCTCGCGACAGATCTGATTCGACATCGCTGGTCCCTGAAACACCTGCACCGGCGCATCCTCGCTTCAAAAACCTATCACCAAGCAAGCCAAGCAAGCGCCCGCTCGGTCGTCATCGATCCGGAAAGTCGCTGGCTCTGGCGTTTCCCTCCCCGTCGCATCGCAGCAGAAGTATTGCGAGATTCGATATTGCATTGCAGCGACAATCTTTCCTTCAAGATGTATGGAGAGGGATTCGCATTTTTTGATCGGGCAAGTCACTTTTCCGAGGCCCTCCCCAGATCGCAAACCGAAGCCGTGACATGGCGACGAATGATTTATGGGACCAAAATACGACAAGAAAC
>JAKVBY010000074.1:19526-26468 GCA_022446825.1 Pirellulaceae bacterium | reverse complement strand
TCGCGAAACTTTTTTCCTACACACAATGACCGAATCCTCCTCACATCCCATTTTTCATCGGGGCGTTTCACCGCGCCGCAGCTTTTTGGGGCATACGTTTGACGGCCTCAGCGCCCTTGCCTTGACCTCCTTGCTCGGTAGCGAACAATCCTTACGCTCCTCAGAACCTGAATCAATCCCAGCCGAGGGTCACCCCTACCGTGCCAAACAGCCTCATTTCCCCGCTCGGGTCGACCAAGTCATCATGGTTGTTTGTGCTGGTGCGCTGAGTCAAATGGACACATTCGATTACAAACCCGAACTCCTCAAACGCGATGGCGAGCCATTGCCGGGAAGCGAACAACTGCTTTCTTTTCAAGGGAAAAATGGGAACCTAGTACGACCTCTCTGGAAATTTCGACCTTCCGGCCAATGCGGTAAGATGATCTCTGATCTGACCCCTCATATTGCCGAACTTGCTGACGATCTTTGCTTTATTCATTCACTGCATTCAAAAACAAACACCCACGGTCCCGGCGAAAGCGTCATGTCGACCGGTTTCACCAACGACGGATTTCCCAGCATGGGAGCATGGGTCTCCTTTGCCTTGGGGACCCCCAACGAAGACTTGCCAGCATTTGTCGCCATCGAAGACCCGCGAGGAATTCCGCAGGCGGGTCCGAACAACTGGTCTGCCGGTTTTTTGCCTGCCGCCTTTCAAGGCACTCCCATGAGTACCACACGGCCCATCCGATTTTTGCAGCGCCCACCATCGTTGACCGACACTGCCGACGGCGATGCTCGAAATGCCCTGCAATTCCTGAACCGTAAGTATGCCGAGTTAAACCCCCACGACACGGCACTTTCCGCACGAATCGCCAGTTATGAACTCGCCGCACGGATGCAACTTTCAGTGCCCAACGCAACTGCCGTAGATTCCGAACCGGCTCATATTTTACGCCTGTATGGGGCCGACCAGTCAAAGAATAAAATCAAACAACAGTTCGCACGCAATTGCATTTTAGCGAGACGCCTTGTCGAACGCGGCGTACGCTTTGTCCAACTCTTTAACGGTGCCTATGCTTCCGGTGGCAGTCTTAATTGGGATGCGCACAACTTCATTGAGGAGCAATATGCTGGTCACGCCGAGATTCTCGATCAGCCGGTCGCTGGGCTACTCAAAGACTTAAAACAACGTGGGATGCTAAAAAACACACTGGTTGTGTTCTGCACTGAGTTTGGTCGCATGCCCACCTTCCAAAAGGGCACACGAGGCCGAGACCACAATCCCCACGGATTCACTTGCTGGTTAGCCGGCGCGGGCGTCAAGACGCCTTTCAGTTATGGCGCAACGGACGAGTTCGGCTATCGGGCCATCGAGAACCGCACCACCGTGCACGATTTCCATGCCACGTTACTTCACCTTTTGGGACTCGATCACGAACAACTCACTTTTTATCACAACGGCCTGGAACGTCGACTCACTGATGTGCATGGACACGTGATTCACGACTTGCTCGCTTAATACGCGACTTCTCCTACTCGCCAAGGGTATGCCTTGATGTCGTCTCTGGCCCGACGACACGTTTCCTGGATATGTCCTGCTCATGATCACGACCCGATCAGAGCCGGCACCTTACCAGCTTGGGCCGATTTACCACCTTTCCTTTCGATACACTTCGTTACAGGTGTACTACAGACCGATACGCAGTCGCCGTTCAAGTCAACGCTATTCGCTATAACCTAAACATTGACGAGCCAATTTCTATTGGCGAAGCATACTCCTCAGCCCGCTACGTTTTGAATCTCCGAACCCGCCTACACGTGAAGTTGTTATTAACACCCGGTTAATATAAACTATCCTACTCGCGTTTTTCTTTAGTCGATTATTGGAAATACTCCTACTTGCTAGATTAATTTATTTGCCGCGAAAGCCCTGACATTTTTTAGCAAAAGCTCTGGCCTCTTGCTGGCCCCTCTGGAAGTTACCCGCCGATGGAGTTCCTGGAAATCCCGCTGTATGACGACGACATCTTCAAACTGCTCGTCCGTTTTGCACTCAACGTTTTCTTCCTAACTCTCATCGTCAAGTACGCCGTCTTCCCCAATCAGCGCCAACGAGAATTTGCCTTCACTGCGGTCATGATGAACGTCACGGTGTTCTTCATCTGCTTTGCGCTGAAAAAGCTCGAATTGGGGATCGGCATGGCATTGGGTTTATTTGCCATCTTCGGAGTGCTGCGATATCGAACCGACTCGATTCGGGTCAAGGAGATGACGTATCTGTTCATCGTCATCGGAATTGCCGTCATCAACTCCCTGTCCAATCGCAAGACAAGCTATGCGGAACTGATGCTCGTCAACTTCATTATCTTCGGTACCGCGCTTCTGAAAGAACGCGTGGTTGGAAATTCCCAATCGGGCAAGCATTCCCTCATCTACGACAAACTTCAATTACTCGGCCCCCAACATCGCAAAGAATTGCTGGCAGATCTTTCTAAGCGTACCGGCATTTCTGTAACACGCGTCGAAATCCAAAAAATTGATCTCCGCAAATCGAATGCCACCTTAACAATCTGGCATGAAGGACAGAGGACAGGTGATCGACTTACTAAAAAGCCCGCTAAAAAGTCCGACAAAAAGTCCGCAAATGAGTCAACCAAAACGTCCACCAGCGGAGTCAAAAGTAATGCCCCCCCAAACGATCCCAAAACGACAAAAAGCATTGACCATTTGACTCCCGAGAATCCGGAGATTAACGAAAGCGATCAATAAGCCTTGCTTTGCCGATTTCGAGTTACTTTGACTTCCCTAACACTCTTGAATGAATTACTGGCAGTGAAGACGGAGTTAATGCCTACTGTCGTTCCCCATCCGAAATTACCACTCTGCTAGGTGGTCAAAACGAAACAGGAAAAAACGATGAACAGCCGACTCATGCCTTTTATTTTCTCTCTCTTGGCGCTGACACAAACCGCATTTGGTGCGGAATTGACAATAGACAAGATCTTTCCTGCGGATCATGTCTTGGACGTACAGATTAACGTCGAAAGTGACGACTGGGACACGATTCGTCACCAAACTCGAAACCTTTACGAGGCGCTCGGCGAAAGCCGCCAATTCGCACCGATCAAGGGGCCTTATACCTATGTGAACGCCAACGTAACGATCGACGGAGTCGAGTTTCCCAACGTGGGCCTACGCAAAAAAGGGTTCATTGGGTCACAGAACCCCAATCGTCCGTCGCTCAAAATCAAACTGAATCAGACGGACAAGAACGCCAATATCGGAGGCCTTACGACCCTTACGTTTAACAACAATCAGCAGGACATTAGTCAAATAAGCCAAGTCATGGGATATGCCCTGTTCAACAAAATCGGCTCGCCGGCCCCACGTTGTGTCCATGCCCAAATCACGGTCAATGGAAAGAACCTCGGTATTTACGCTCACGTAGAAAGCGTCCGCAAGCCGCTCATGAAACGCGGCTTTGATAACGACAAGGGAACCCTCCTGGAAGGAACCGTAGTCGACTTTCATCAAGACTGGGAAAAGAGTTTCGAGCACAAATTTGGTAAAGACAAACGTGCCCGCAAGAAAATTAAAGCTCTAATCCAAGCCGTCCAAGGCAAACCTGGCGAAACGATCCTGGGTAGTACCGCGATGGGCCGAGCATGGGTCCCCACCGAAGACGACTCAGGTACCGAGTGGACCGGACTCAACTTTGACGACTCGCATTGGGCAGTCGGCCAAAACGGCGCTGGATATGAAAATGAAACCGGGTTTGAATCCCTAATTAGTGACGCCTTTGATTTTAGTGAGCAACTCTACAACAAGTCCGAGTCGCTCTACCTGCGATTTCCCTTCCAGATCGACGATCTCGACCAAGTACTCTCGAAAGGAGAATTTTTCCTGCGGGCTAAATACGATGATGGATTTGTCGTCTATCTGAACGGCCACCAAATAGCTACTTCAAACGCGCCGGAAAATCCCCAATGGGACTCCAAAGCCATAGGGAGTCGGCCGGACGCTGCCGCGATGGCATTCGAATCTATCAACCTCTCCGCGCACAAAGACAAACTTCGTCAGGGGAAAAACATTCTCGCGGTCCACGGGCTCAACATCGATCGCGTCAGTACTGACATGCTCATGCTCGTAGAACTTGAAACCAACGATTATGACTACGAGAAAGAGATCGGTCGCTTCGTCGATCTCGACGCATTTTACACCTTTTGGGCAGTCGAAGGATTACTGGGTTTTTGGGACGGTTACAGCGGCAACCGAAACAACTTTTTCATTTACCTCAATCCGGAAACAGACAAATTTCATTTCCTTCCCTGGGGCGCCGACGCCTTGTTTGAAAAGTTCAGTAAGATCCGCTTTGATCCACTGCAACCTGTTTCTGTAAAAACACAAGGTCTCATCGCGAACAAACTGTATCAACTCGAATCCGGTCGCAAGCGTTACGCGGAGACAATCAAAGCGATTTTGACCCATCACTGGGACGAAGCCGCTCTACTCGCCGAGACCGAACGGATTGAAACCTTGGTGAGACCCCACCTGGCGTCCTCCCAACGAAACTTATCTGCAGCCATGGAAGAACGCCGTCAATTCATTCGTACACGACGAGCTGAGATTCTTGCAGAAATCGAAAACGGTATGCCGAACTACACGGCGGCAGCAGCGGGGCCGGCTATCATTCGAGCACAAGACAATCCTCGCAATGCCCGCCGGCGAAGAAGCAACGACAACTCAATTTGGATTGCTGCTCGGGCTGGAAAACTTGACGAAGTCAAAAAATCCATCGAGAAGGGAACTGACGTCAATGTCAAGGATGAGCAAGGAGGTACCTTGGTATCTGCCGCCGCACTGGCAGGGCAGGTCGACATTGTCCGTTTCCTGATTGAAGAAGGCGTGAATCTTAAACTCCGTAATAATGATCGAAACACCGCACTCCATGCTGCGGCGTTCTTAGGCCATCTCGACGTCGTCGAATTGCTCATCGAAGCGGGAAGTGAGATTAACGCTAAGAACAACAATGGCGAAACACCCTTAGATTCTTCTGCCGGTGAATGGAGCGAAGAGCTCAGAGACATTGTCAACTTTTTCGTCGGGACTTTGCAAATGGAGGTGGACCCTGATGTTGTGAAAGAAAATCGACCAAGAGTAGCCCAATTCCTGCGATCTAAAGGCGGTAAACTGGGCGCAGAAATCCGCACCCCCAAGGGGAAAGACCTCTGGAGCCTTGCCAAGCAAGGTAAGCTCGTTGACTTAAAACAAGCTTTGTCCGGTGGTAGCGATCCGAATGCTCTTGATGACAAGGGAATCACGCCCATTGCCTGGGCTGCCATGGCAGACCAATCCGAAGCGGTCCAATTGCTCATCGACGCAGGAGCTAACATCAACGCCAAAAACCGAGATGGAAATGGCGCACTGCACGGAGCTGCATTTCTCGGGCGTCTTAGCGTTGTCGAACTAATGACAAAGAATAAGGCGACCGTGAACATCCGAAATAATGAGGGAGAAACACCACTGGGGTCATCCGCCGCCGAATGGAACGCGGAAACTCAGGGAATTGTTGAATTCATCGCCGGGATCTTAGAGATTGAAGTTGATTTGGATGAAGTAAAAGCTGGCCGAGAAAAAAGTGCTGAACTTCTTCGTCAGTTAGGTGGAAAAACAGGCGAACAGTTAAGGTAAACTGCGTCTGATGCCAGCCACGCTTGCCAGTCAATCCGCGCAGCGATCCATGATGCTGAGGATCGTTACGGTCCTGATTGGGCTATCACCGCTACTTGGTTTTGAGATGGTCTGCCGCCTGGTTGGATGGGGAAACCTCTCTGAGCTTCATGATCCCTTTGTCGGCTTTACCCAAGTAGTACCGCTCTTCATTCTCGACGAGACCGGAACTCGGTACGTAACTTCCCCCTCTCGGCAGCCGTTCTTCCAGCCGGATTCCTTCGACACGCAAAAACCGCCCACAGAATTTCGGGTTTTTTGCCTGGGCGGATCTTCAGTTCAAGGTCGTCCCTATTCGATTGAAACTTCCTTCACCACTTGGCTTGAGCTGAGCTTAAACGCCGCGGATCCAAGCCATGTTTGGCAGGTCATAAACTGTGGCGGCGTTTCTTATGCCAGCTATCGACTGGCACCTATTCTAGAGGAGGTACTGAACTATGAACCTGATCTCGTTGTACTTTACACAGGCCATAACGAATTTCTGGAAGATCGCACCTACCAAAAGGTCAAGCACGCGGCGCGTCCACTCACGCATCTTCATTCGTGGACGTCGCGATTAAGATCGTACAATACTCTTCGAGTCGCCTTACACGGCTCTCAGGACGCAGCGGCACCGCCAGGTGCACGCGAAGAGTTATCGACTGAAGTCGAAGCCCGCTTAGACTATCGTGGCGGACTCAACGAATACCAGCGAGATGACAGCTGGCAAAAAAACGTCGTTTCTCATTATCGATTTAACTTAGATCGCATGATCCTGCTTGCACGAGAAGCTGGCATTCCTGTCATCCTCGTCAACCCTCCCAGCAACCTCAAAGATTGTCCGCCATTCAAGAGCGAAGTCGATGCCGCTTTAACCGCCGCTCAACGCAACAATTTCACTCGCCTCTGGACGCAAGCCCAGGTCACCAAGGAACCAGAGCAAAGAATTGCCATCCTCGAGAGAGCCTTGTCAATTGATCCTCGGCACGCTGCAGCACGTTTTCTCTTGGCAGAAACCTATGCCCTGGTGAATCGCATTTCCGAAGCCAAACATGCGTTTGTACGCGCACGCGACGAGGACATCTGCCCGCTCCGAATGACTAGTCGACAACACGACGTAATTCGACAAGTCGCCAAGACGAGTGGCGTGCCGCTCCTCGACCTCGAACATTTGCTGGCCCTAAAATCTCCTCACGGAATTTTGGGAAATAACTGGCTACTCGATCACGTCCACCCTTCAATCAATGG
>JAKVBY010000074.1:9723-19426 GCA_022446825.1 Pirellulaceae bacterium | reverse complement strand
TTCCCCCCATAATTTCTGAAACATCTCCGCTTCACAGAGGAACTGTAGGTGAACGCACCACAAGCTCAGCCACCCACGAAAAAAAACTTTGGCCCCTTAATTCTGTTCGCAATATTAGGGGCGGTTGGCGTCTTAGGGATCGCCACCTGGAGTTTCCTGGGAAGCACGGCTACCGACACTGCTTTTGTCACCTACACCGTGACCAAAGGCGATTTACCGATCGTCATCACCGAGCGAGGCAGCTTGCAAGCGCAGGTGGAAACAAAGATCCAAAACAAAGTTGAAACCATCCACGATCGCGGCTCGTCAGGAACTCAAATCATCTTTATTGTGGAGAATGGCAGCTCAGCAAAAGGGCCTCCCCCACCAAATTACGTGCTCAAGCTGGAAGCTGAATCACTCCACGTATTTCCCTACGCCAAGGACACGTTGCCAACTTATCCCCCAGACGCGACGGGCAATCTTGCCTCTTTGACTCCCACCTTGATCGTCCCGCTAGCCACGAAAAACCCGGATACGTTTGACGATGGAAAAATACTTTTCCTCGACAAAGTCGTGCGGGGCCTCAACGATGGACGAGTCATACCTAATTTAAAAACACACCTTGCCGATCAGCTTCCTGATTTACCAGAGATCATTCAACTTACCACTGTCGAAATAGGATTGGAATGGACGATCTCTTCTCCAGGAGATCTCTTGATTGAACTCGACTCCTCATCAATTCGTGACCGCATCGAAGCTCAAGAAGTAACAGTCCAGAAGGCCCTTTCGGAAAAGATTCAATCTGAGTCACGATTTGCCAATCAAGGATTGCAGAACGAAACTTCGTTAGCCAAGGCGATCTTAGACGTCAAACTAGCCGAGCTACAACTCCAAAAATTTATAGACCCTCTCAAAGGCGACCACCAGATTGCCTTGGAAGAAGTCCAACGTGACATCGATGACCAAAACAATAAAATTCTCGAGGCTCGTACGGAACTTGAATTGCAAGACAATCAACAAACCGCGTTTCTGGAGTTGTTTAAACGAGGTTACAAAGGTAAAGGCGATTTAGATCGAGTCCGCTCTGCTTTCCTTGGTGCAGAAACCGGCTTGGTTGCCAACATGAATCGGCTGGAAACCTTACAGAGCCAATTAGATAGCCTGAAACAGTACGACCGCGAAATGCAAGAACTGGATCTAACTGGAAAACACGAAACTGCCAAACGCGATCAGAAACAAGTTGAAAACGACAATATGGCAGATCTCCAACAGGCGAAGGCGGAGAGAGATGAAGCGGTTAACACCGCTGAAAAGGAAGTGGAGCGACTCGAGCGATATACGACTCAATTGGAATACTGCTTAATTTATGCACCGCACGACGGCATGGTCGTCTATTCTGCGCAAGGAAGACGTGGCGAAATACTTGTTGAAGAAGGCGCTACCGTACGTGAGCGCCAAGGCCTGCTAACTCTCCCCGATTTGTCGTTGATGCAAGTTAAAACCCAAGTCCATGAAGCCGTGCTTGATCAGGTCCGTGCGGAACTCCCTGTAACAGTGCGACTCGATGCTTTTCCGGACGTCGTTTATAGTGGCAGTGTAAGCACCGTTGCCGTGGTACCGCAGCATGGTGGTTACGGAAGCTCTGGAGCAAAAACATATGAAACGATTATTCTCATCAACGACGAAGTAGAGAACCTCAAGCCGGGAATGACGGCAGTGTGCGAAATCCATGTCGACAGACTCAAAAACGTCTTAACTATTCCTGTCACCGCAGTTGTCCAGCGGGGCCGCAAAACTTTCTGTTATTTGGACACTCCCTCAGGACCCAAACAACGTCAACTCGTCTTGGGACGAACCAACGATAAATTCATCGAAATCAAAGAAGGGCTCCAAGAACATGACGTTGTAGTGCTCAATCCGATGTCCATTCTTCCAGAAACGGAAGATAGCGAAAATGAAATTGCACCAGAGGGAGATGAACCTGACGAACCGACGAAGACTTCGGAGAACGGGCCCAGCTCGGACAGTTCATCCAACAAGGCAAAACCCGCAGCTAAGAAACCACAACCGCAGGCCAAAGTTTCCAGCCAGCAAAAACAAATGCTCGAGCGTTTTCAGAAAATGAGTCCGGAAGAAAAAAAGAAAGCCATTGAAGCCTATCGGAAAAACAAAGCGGCCGGTGGCGGCAGCTAGAATGCGATTATGCGATCCAACACGTTTAAAGTCGGCATTAAAAATCTTTTATTGCACAAACTGCGCAGTCTCTTGACTGTCCTGGGTGTTATTTTGGGCGTTGGCTCGGTGATCTCGATGCTGGCAATCGGGGAAGGTTCAAAACGTGAAGCGCTTGAGCAAATTCGCAAATTAGGTGCTGCGAACGTGATCATACGTAGCGTCAAACCAGGTCAAGATAGCAACCAGGAAACGGAGTCTTCTGGTTCTGCAACCCAACAGCAACAAAGCTATATTCTGGAATACGGTCTCACCTACAAGGATCTGGATCGCCTGAAAGCGATCTTGCCAACCGTGACGGATGCCGTCCCTGTTACCTTGCTTCGCAAACACGCCTATCATCAGCATCGTTGGATTCCAAATGCCCGCATTATTGCGACTCGTCGCGACTATTTGAAAGTCAAAAATATTTCTGTGCGACGCGGGCGCTTCATCGAAGCGGTCGATCACCGAAACGCAAATAATGTGGTGGTCCTTGGAGCAGGCGCCGTTGAACGTTTGTTCAAATATGAGGACGCACTTGGGAAGACCGTACTTTTGGGAGAAGACGTGTATCGCGTCATTGGTGTCTTAGGGTCTCAGGCAACGTCGGCCACCCCTGGAGCAATTGGACAACAAGATTCCAACGACGAAGTCATTATCCCGCTTTCTTGCGCCCGAACTCGTTTTGGCGACGTCCAAATCGTCCGATCCACTGGTAGCCGCAGCTCGGAACGAGTCGAATTGCATGAAATCACCCTAAAGGTAGCTGATCAGAATCGAGTAAGCCAAACTGCGGGGATGGCGCGTAAAGTTCTATCGGTGGATCACAAGCGAAGCGACGACTTTGAACTGACAATTCCACTCGAACTGCTCCAGCGGGCGGAGGAAGAGAAACGCATCTGGAATCTGGTTCTTGGATCCATCGCAGGGATTTCTTTACTCGTAGGTGGCATTGGTATCATGAATATTATGCTGGCCAGTGTGACCGAACGCACAAGAGAAATCGGTATTCGCCGCGCACTCGGCGCAAGACGATTTGACATTACCTTTCAATTTCTCGTGGAAACCGTTCTGCTCTCGTCGGTAGGTGGGTTTCTCGGTGTCATGACAGGGATTGCCATTCCCGTCGCCGTCAGCCACTTTGCGGAACTCGAAACCGTGATTAGCCTCTGGTCAGTTTTGCTCGCTTTTGGGATTTCCGTTGGAATTGGAATCGTGTTCGGAATCTATCCCGCGAGGCGGGCCGCATTAATGGATCCAATTCAAGCCTTGCGTCACGAGTAACTCGACTAGTAAAACCTTCACGTCATGCGATTCATCATACCTCCCCTCTGCCTGCTGCTTGCCTTGGCGATGCTCATTGCCGGGTTTGCAGTCTGGGCAGTCGAAGCGCCGGAACCAGGGCTAAACCTACATGCAGCTCGCGCTAGCGGCGACGAAGAGATGGGAGAGGTGCTAGAATCTCAACTTCAGCACAAGCAGTTTTTACGGAAAATACTGCTAGGCTCACTCACAGGTGGCTGTATTCTAATGGTCTTTCTGGCTTTCTTAACGATGCGTCCAAGTGGCTCGTAGGGTATTGCTGTTCAAAACAGCTGACAAATCGCCTCTGGTGAGCAATCAAACACGTCTGCCCTCCTAAGTTGCAAAACGCCTGCAACATTTCTCGTTTGTGGCCGCAATTGTTTGCGCAACCCCACTTCCTTACATAATCGCTTCTTTAGGAACTTCTTTGACAATCGGAAAGACGGTCGTGACACTTAAAATTAAACTCAAACCAGACAGCAGACAGCCTTCTCGAGGACATTTCGTTTGCTCATTGGTCAACAATGAAGCTTGCAAACTCCTGAAAAACGCTCTGGGCAATCTATAGCGGTGAACCGTGAAGTATTCATTAGAACGCCTCAACCAGACCGATCGATTATTCCATACCTACCGACTCGTACTCATGGAACGATATTAACACAATGTCTTGTTTTAAGCATAAACTCGGCCACCTTGGCTGGCTTTGCCTCTGTCTGTCAATTCTAGTCATTGGCTGTAGCCGTTCTAAGTACCGGATGCGTGCTGATGCGGAAACTTACGCGATTATTCAACAAAAATCAGCACATACACCCTGGCAAATCCCGCAGGACTATAACCTGCGTGTCGCGCCCACATCGCGACTCTATGACCCTTCTCCGGTAGACGATCCGCAACTCCCCCAACCGGCTCCCCAGCTATATAGTTACGAATTACCTCCGTTAAGAGCGGACCAAGTGTTAGTTCCAAATCCGCAGGAAGTCATCGACCTGCCACTTCCTACACAATCCGGCGCAGAAACTTCTCTGCCTCCCACACCCACCCATGCGCACCTGACGGACTCTCCTAATCTCGCAAATGCTATTGCTCTGGCCCGCAATGACCAAGCCCTTCATCACCGCAAAACGCGACGTGTTGCCTTGCGTCAAGTACAACGAGAAGTTTCCGGGGATCTCGCCACTCCGGACGTGCGCGACGGGGCGCAAGCCACAGAAAATACCACGGCGGACCAAAACATGGCGATCTACGGTGATGAAATGTCCGTGCCGCCGATCCCGGTTGAGTCGTGGGCTGCCTTACCCATCGATTGCTTGATCCGGATGCTCGAATTTGAAAGCATCCGCGAAGAATACAATGTCACTCGTGAACAGCACCACGAAGAACACGGTGAATACCCCGCCGCAATGCCACCCACCGACACCTTGAAAAGTACCGCCCCACGTTTGACACTCGAAGACATCATGGATCTGACGTTGCTCAACAGCCGTGATTATCAATCCCAAAAGGAATCACTCTATCGCGTTGCTCTTCGACTCTCACTCCAACGCTTCGACTACATGCTCAAGCCTTCCTCTGGCGGCAATGGCACCGATGTGAGATATAACCATTCGCGAGACAGCGGTTTCACTACCAACACACTCGGCATCCCGACCACCACGCAAGTCGACAAAATGCTTGCGACTGGTGGCGATATTGTTGCCCGTTTCGCAAATAGCGTTGTCTTGACTTTCAATGGCCCCTCTGGCTTTGCAGCGGATGTGGGTTCGGACTTGATCTTCGACATTTCTCAGAGCATCCTACAACGAGATATTCTCCTTGAAAGCTTGACGCAGGCAGAACGCAATGTCATCTACCAAGCTCGTGATTTCGCGCGTTATCGCAAGGATCTCTTTCGCGAACAATCCCGAAGTTACTACGCCTTACTCAACACCTACCGCAACATCGAAATTCAATCACAAAACTATTTTCAATTCATTCGTTCCTTTAGTGAGCGAGAAATCGAATACACCTACGGACTCGCATCTCGTTACGATGCCGATCAATTAGAAATTTCTGTATTGAGTGGTCGCAATAGCCTCATCAGCACCTGCAACAGCCTAGAGGGTTCACTCGACAATCTGAAGTTCGACATCGGACTACCAACCGAGACACCAATCAACCTGAATATGAGAGAGTTAGAAGAGTTAACTCTACGTGATGAATTGGCAGTCACCGGTCAATTGATCGAACGGCTTCGTCGCCGTCTTGTGACCGAACGCGCCGTGGAAGCTCCCAGTTTAGTACTTTTATTAAGTTCCGGAGTCGTTCTAAGCGAACGCATGTTAGAAGCATACGACATTCAAGGACAACTCGCGGGAAGCACGATTGACACGCGCGCCATGAGGTTACTCGGATCACGTTTCCGCGTGGACGCCGCCCGCGTCGTCGTACAACAAAGACAAGCGGAACTACAAGAACAACAACAGGCCGATACCCAAGACCCCGCCGTCCTTTTCCTACGAATCATGGGACTCGCGGAAGAATTGATTCGCCTAGCAGCACGACAAATCGAACTCGCTGAAAACCGCGCTGCTGACCAAGAGCCGCTGGTAATTTTCATGGAACGATTGCGTGAACTCGACCAGCGCACCTCTGATTTGGACAATGAGTTTTCTCAGCGTCTGGAACAACAGCTTAAGCAACAAGAAGACGGGAAGGAACGCGAAAATATCCTGGAAGAGCTTCCCCGCATGGTGGAACTTGCAACGGTCATTAGCAACGATGCGCAAACACTCGTGAACGACACCGCAGACGCTACTGCTGTTGACCAGCACCTCCCCGGCTCACCGGAGTTCATCGCACAGATGAATTTACAGTCGGATGAAATGCTGAGGCAAGTCAACGTATTACTCGCAGATATTGGCAGCGGCCTCGTCCCGGTCGAAGTGGAAATGGATGACGCGATGATGACCGCGCTGGTCTCTCGCTTTGACTTGATCAACGAACGGGGGGAATTAGCCGATAACTGGCGCGCCATCAAGTTTGCTGGAGACGACCTGCGATCCGTTTTAAACCTCAATGCGACGCAACAGATAAGCACCAACAGCAACCTTAACCGGCCCTTCGATTTCAGTTTTGACGATAGTCAAACATCCTTGGGTTTGTCCTTTGACGCCCCATTAAACCGCCGAGCCCAACGTAATTCTTATCGTGAATCGCTGATCAATTATCAGGCATCCCTGCGTAATCTCATGCGGTTAGAAGACAGTGTCAAATTATCCGCCCGCAACGATCTGCGTTCTTTGGCGTTGGATAAAGAAACTTATATCATTTCAGTCGCGAGTGCTGCACTCTCACGCGACAGTGTGGTCAGCAACTCTTTGCAGCTCAAACTGGGTGTAACCGGGGTTTCCGTCCGAGACTTTCGCGAATCCCAAAATAGCTATACTCGGGCACTTATTAATGTTGCTCGGGACCATATTGATTACATCAATGACCGTACGCAACTTTTCTTCGATCTGGAATTACTTACTGTGGGCGATGACGGATTCTGGAACGAACTTTACAACGAAGATTTTCAGCCGGATTTAAATCATCAATTGCCCGAACACGCCCGACCTGCTTATGGAGAGCTCCCTCCGCAACTACGTTTTTCACCTGAAATTAAACGCATGAATCAGATACCGACAGGCACCTCGTTGATTCATGGTCCGGGACGAGCGCGTTTGGATTCCGGACAAGCAGTTGAATCGGAAACGGAAGAAGAGCTGCAGCCAGTTCTCGAGGAAGATGCCATCCCGGCACCTCAACCGCCACCTGATGAGGAAGCCTGATCGGACGCAGTCCGTTGACACACCGAGCAAAGATTACGGGGTGGACACAAGCAGCTGTGCTTAGCGGACTTGCCTAAGATCACTGGTCACCGCACTGCGGTTAAAAGAGAGCGTAGTTTTTAGACGCTGACGTCCGCGACGCCGCGAAATCCCGTTGCACACAGAGCCGTTTTTGTAGTTCAACATGCCCCCGAATTTCACTCGGCTTCACCCCACACCCTAAAATTTCCTTCGGCATCCACATCAACGTGAATCACATGCGGGTTACAACAGACGGGACAGTCCTCTACATATTCCTGTTTCCACCCGGCGCTGGCATCGATGGGCACCACGATTTCTTCACCGCAAACATTGCACACGTAGGTTGCTTCGTCATTCATGCTAGGTATTCTACCTAAATCTTCTGTCCACTGGTTTGAATTGCTGACAGTGCCTTTTAAGTACTATAGACCATCCTTCCATGAACAATCTATTCGACAACTTGCCCCGTAACCTACCCGAGGAAATATTGGAAACGCTTGTGGAAACTCCGGACATCCGCATCGTCCGCATCGTCTCCAACGGCCAATCAAGTCCTCCTGGGTTTTGGTACGACCAATGCGAACATGAATGGATCGTCCTGCTCTCAGGCAGCGCGACGCTGCAATTTTGTGACCGTGACACGGACGTCCCACTTCGCCCAGGAGATCATCTTAAAATCCCGGCCAGGCAAAAACACCGTGTTCGCTCGACCTCGACAACGGAACCAACTACCTGGCTTGCGATCTTCTATCCGGCAATTCATGAAGTCGCAGATTGACCGATTGCTGTTTGTATTTGTTTGCGCACGCCGAAAATACAACGTGTCTGGAGTTTGCCATTTCCCGCTACCGGTTGAGCTGTCGTACTCCAAACCACAACATTCGCTCTCACAGCAGCACACGACGCATCGTCAAGACCACGCTCAGATAAACTCCCCGTGCATGAAAAGTTTTCCTGGTCGCTCGAGCGCAAATATCTGGAAAGTGCATTCCTGATTATGGCTCTGCCTCAGCTCTGCTGCTTCTGTTTAGGCCGGTTGCCCGTAGCCACCAAGCAACCGTCACACGTGTCGAACAGCCAAAACCGATTTAGAGCACGGACTCGCATCTCCTCACCATATCATCAACCACGCTCATGAACAGACGGCGGCCAACGACAGTGGCAGCAATCAGCACTTCCCACACTCTAAGCGGTGGAGTCAAATAAAGTCCATTCAATCGTCTTTAGGCACTTCGCGCTCGGATAACCGGCGACAGCCTGGCTGTGCTCTCAGAACAACAGACTGGTAAATGTACCCAGAACCAAGCTATACTCGACTACGGGTTAACCAAAAACAATGGTTCCCAGTCGCCCTGACATCCGCAATCTCAACACGCACTGACCTTTAAGATCGACTTTCAGAAAGAATCATGTTGCCTAGCTCTGTTCAGGGCGCTGACCCAGGGGCACGGACACCCATGTTCACAAAACCACCTTACGCTCGCACGCTTTACCTTCGTCTCGCGAGTTCCTCAGAAAATTTCATGAATTGAACTGTCACTCACGAAATATAAACACAAAACATCTAGGTGCGCCAAACTCAGGCGGATCTCTCACGCGGTTAGCCGGCCCAACAACCGTCGGATCGCTTGTTTTGGCCAACCATCTTCGAAGTGCCTGCTAACATGACCACGCCTTTGCATGACGATTTTGTCCATCAGGAGTTTTCCAATGGCTATCAGTTGGTCGACGGCGTCGCCATGCATGCCGAAAATGGCGACCGCTTTAGAATCCCTCACCCGCTCTTAAAAAAACAGGTTGCCAGTGGTTATTTCGTGGAAGTGCGCGTCGATTCCCCACGATTTTCCATGCATCCGGATGCCCCTGAGAAATGTCCTTGCCCTCACTGCAACGAAGAGGCAACCAAACCGATTCTCAGCCACGAGCATCCGGCGTCCTTGTTGACCCTGCCGAAACAAAACGTTCCGTCTCGCGGTTGGGGAGAAGATTTTTGGGTACGTGTCAGCGAACGGGAAGGGGACTATTTCAAAGGAACGGTCGATAATACGCTTTACGAAGCAAGACTCCACGAACTCGACCGAGGAACAGAAATTCTTTTCCATAGCGATCACATCCTGGCCATTCATGGCATCCATCGCGAGGACATGGTACTCGGCATGAATGCCGATGAATTGAAAGAATTCGTCCAGTGGCTCGAAACACAGCGTCCCTGATTCCTACACAACGCCGTGAAGGCTACCACTGCCTCTTGCGGCTTTCGTCGGGCTCACACTTGTACAAGCCTATGCCCTCAATGGTAAAAATCTTCTGCTACGGTTGTGCACCCGAGTTCGGTTGCTGACCACCGCTTGCCGCGCCAGCCTTTCATATTG
>JAKVBY010000074.1:2498-9623 GCA_022446825.1 Pirellulaceae bacterium | reverse complement strand
TGAAATTCCGTTGGTTACCGGCTACTCCCGCACCGACTGAGGCGCACCGTGTGCGTGTCGAACAGTCCCTCACTTTTCATATACTTCCAACTCGGCCACGCACATCTGGCCCCCCTCCTGGCCGCGCCTGTTGGGTTTGTAGCTGAGTGCACGCACATAGCGGACGGAAGTGGGGGCGAAGGTGTGCTCGTATTTTCCGTTCGGGGTCCCTGCCCCGCGATGAACCTCGCTCCATTCTTCACCGTCGCCGGAGACCGCTATCGCGTAGTCAGTGGGATAGCCTCTGGCAAAAAGAATCCGCACTCGGGAAACTGTTTGTATCTCGCCCAGGTCAATCTCGAGGGTCCACGCAAATTGTCCTCCTGCCACGGCGAAGGATTTAGGGTCCCCGTCCACCGCCAGGGAGGCGAAGTAAACTTCACTTGAAGGGGCAAGCCCCTGGGAGCCGTCCAGGGAAAGTAAGCGACCCGACTTCTGCCAGGCCAGATTGCCGGGGACCCGCTTTCCTTCGTCTCTCTCTGTCAGTTTGTAGGGAGCGAGTCTCGGAACCGCATTCTCCGGCAGCGGTTGTTGTAACTCGATGCGAATGATGGTGTCGGCGACGTCCTGCTTTACCTCGGTCAGGTCAATGGTCACGCCGTCACCCCGGTGAGAAAATTTAAGCGGCCGGTTTTCGTTCATCCAGACCACCCGCCGGACCTGGGATGCAGCAAGAGGTTTTGCAGTTAACTGGCCCTCAGATGGCAGGCCCGTCTTGCCGCGAGGGTTCTTCAATATGTGCAGGTACAGATTCCGGCGATCAGTGGAGATGACGTTGTAGCCCCACTCAGCTGCCAGCAACGGTCCGGGGTCCACATTGGTAAATGCCAGTTTTAGAGAGGGCTGCCCGTCAGAATTTACCCAGTCCGCGATCTGACGATGGACATGGACGGTGGAATTGTCGTGCAGAGAGATTGGTGGAAACGGTTTTCCGGCTTCCTTTGCCCAGGTTGCGGAACTGTAGACGGTATGGTCCAAGTCTGCAATGTATCCCTCCCCGATCAGGCTGATAACTTCCTGCACATAATTCGGCCAGGCTCGCTCCTCGGTGGGAGTCGGGTTAACGGTGAGCCAACTATCCAGGTTCCATGTTTTGGGCCAGTCGGCCAGCATGGGGAAGAGCCAGTTCAGGTGTTCCCCAGGCCAAACCTGCCACACAGCTCCACGACACTCCTGGCAAAGAAGATCCCAGTCTCCATTTTGCGGCATGTTCGTGCCGTTCAAAATCAGCAGGCACTCCGGATTGTAACTGCGGATCATACTGTACCAGGCATCGGTGTCCGGGTAGTGCTGGGGCGGACCCCGCCAGTCGAAGAAGAAACTGGCCGGTTCGTATTGCCGCATCGCATCCTCTAGAATCAGGATCACCTGATCATATTGGAAAAGATTCGTCGGGATGTGTTCAAACTGTCCAAGGTACATCCCGAATTTGATTCCCTCGGCGCCAAAGGCCTTCTTCAGCCCCGGGATAACGTCCGCCGCGGGCGCCTTGGAGTGGAAACGCACCGGCCAACGAAACAACGTGTCCCCGTTGCCGTAGGAGATGGGCATGACGTAGCGGTAGCCCTGCCGTTTCATCAATTTGGCCAGTTCTGAAAACGCAGCGGGTGGGATGTTCTCCGGCCCGTGAATCAAGGCCGTGAGCCGGGCTTGCTCCATCGCACGCGTCGGGTTCTCTTTGACCTCCAGCAGAAGCCGTTTCTCGGCAGTCGCGCCAGTGGCGTCACTCACCTGAACCAGCAGGGGATATTCGCCCAGCTGAACTGACGGATCGACCCGGCCAACGAGGCGACCGTCGGCGGTCAACGTCAGTCCCGTCGGCAACTTTCCCTGTGTCAGACGCCACCGGAACGGCGCCTGTTTTCCTCCGCCGTTCAGGCGGAATTCCGAAGCCTGCGGCCAGGCATAGCTGAACTGGGCCAGTTCCGGGACCCTTTTCTCCAATGCTGCGACGCCAGGGACCTCGAACCCCACGTAGGACCAGCTCCGCCAGGCGGTGGGCAGGGTGAGCGTTGTCACAGCCAGCTTTTCAACCGGGCCGCCCGTGGAAAAGAGTAGGTCGGGGATTGCGTTCCCCTGATCATCAGAAAGACGCGCGTAGAACCCGAGTAGACCTTCAGCGCGGTTTCCTACCTTAAGCAGCAGCGAGTTCCATCCGGCCCGGAGGGAAACACTGCGCATCATCGCATCCTTCAGCCGGTATTCCATTCCCGGCCGATAGAGGGCTTTACGGACAGAACCATGCGGCTTTGGAGCGGGACCGGGCGGGACATCTGACGGTGCCGGCAACGTCACCACTTCCCCGTTGATCCTGGCGGACCACTCGTGATGCACACCCACTCGGAGTTCGACCTGTTGCACACACGGGCTCCAGACCCAGGTGTGTAGGTAGGCCATCCGACCTGCGCGAGGTTCATCTTGCTTGACGAAGAAGTAGCTGAAGAGGTCTTGGTAATCGTCATAGTTGCGGGAGAACGTCCTGTCGTCGAAGAAACTCCAGGTTTTGCCGGCTGCCTGCTCTCCGACGCGCGGCCGGACCGTGGCCTCGTCGATCAGGTCGGACTTCATCCCCGCACCCCCCCGGTTATCGAACGTCCCAAGCACCAGCCAGGTGTTGATGAACGGCGCGTCTCCAGGTGCCCAGTTGCCTGAAGCGGGAGCGGCGATAAACGCCACCAATACAGCAGCTATCAGAAGTGATGCTTTTAAAGGATGCGCTGCGGGAATGATGTTGTGTTGTTCACTCATACTACGTGCTTTATATTTCATCCACAGACGACAGCAAGCGGCCCAGCGAAACAGTCGCTCACCAGCTACTTCGTCACCCTGGCGCGTTATCCGTTTACGCAATGATTTCTTGAATCGGACGGCCAAACTCGAAGTCGAGGCGTTTGCGACCGGGCACTTCCATCGTATGAAGGTCGACGCCTAACTGAGTGAGAATGGTGGCGTGAATGTCCGTGACATAGTGTGGGTCTTCATCTGCCAGCATGCCAAGTTCGTCCGTCGTACCGTGCGTAATGCCGCCCTGGATACCACCGCCGGCCATCCAGATGGAAAAACCGAAAGGATGATGGTCGCGGCCGTTGGATTCTTCTGTACCGGGCGTGCGGCCGAATTCGCTAGCCCACACGACCAATGTTTCGTCTAGCATGCCTCGTTGCTTTAAATCCTTGAGTAGTGTGGCGATTGGCTTGTCGGCAGCCAGGCAATTCTTCGTATGGTTCTCTTTGAGGAAGAAATGTGCATCCCAACCGCCGGCGCCATCCAGATCATCGGTGCCGTGGTACACCTGTACAAACCGCACACCCTTTTGGACAAACCGTCGAGCGGCCAGCAACTGGCGACCGAATCCATCGCCGTACGCTTCCAAGGTTTTGGCTGTCTCGTCCCTCAAATCGAAGATATCGGGAATGGACGTCTGCATGCGAAACGCCAGCTCATACGACTTGATGCGCGCCTGCAATGCCGAGTCTTCGGGATATTCGGCTGCCGTCAGACGATTAAGTCGGCTAATCATTTCAGCATTCAGCCGTTGCTCTTGCTTGGAGATACGTCCGGCTGGACTGCCAAAGGGAAGCGGCTCTTTTTCGTCGACGTGCACTCCATCATGTGCGCGGCCGAGGTAATTCGCGCTGTGAACCTGAGGACCGAAGGAAGATTTGATCGGCGTTCCCAACGCGATGAATTGCGGCAAATTATCGTTCAATCGGCCCAGTCCATAATGGACCCATGATCCAATCGTTGGAAAGGCACCGTCAGAAAAATGTCTTCCCGTATGAAATTGCAGCTGCGCTGTGTGATTGTTGTCACTCGTCCACATGGACCGAACCACAGCGATGTCATCAATGCATTCACCAACGTGTGGCCACCAGTCACTCACTTCGATTCCGCTTTCACCACGATTCCGGTATCCGATCTGCATCGGCAAAATCACCTGACGAAAGCTGCGCAGCTGGTTGACGTCTCCCGCGGGGCGAAAGTTCTTTTTGACAAACGGCGATTCAAACGGATCTTTCACGGGTGTTTCCGCGAGCGACTTGCCAGCGTACTTGTTCAACGCAGGTTTTGGATCGAAGCCCTCCATGTGGCTCACACCGCCCACCATGAAAAGCCAGATAACACTCTTTGCCTTGGGCGCGATCCTGCTTGCCGTCTTGGCTAATGCCTCGCCAGAAAGCGGATCGGCCGCCAACATGCTGCCCAATGCCAAGCCAGTAAAACCCATGCCAACATCGGATAGAAAAGCTCGACGGGTTGGGCAGTAGGGAGCGATGTGTTTCATTATTAAACGTCTTTTATTTTACTTTTCTTCGAAACTCGAAAACTTGTTGCTCGGTTTACCGAATGGTCACAAAATCGTTGTGGTTAATCAAAACTAACACCATATTTTCTCTCGCACGTATGGCAGGATCGGTCGATGGTGGTATCGCTTCCACGTCGTCACCAACCAGTGTCAGCCCGTCCACTTGACTTACCTGTTCAAGTTGTGCCGTAAGAAAATCTTGACACGCCGTCCGCTCGACGCTGCTGGGTGCGCGGCACAGGATTGTCTCAAATGCGGCTTCGATAAAACCGTGCCTATCGCTGGCAGTTTTGCTCAGCCGCCGGGCCAGTCTTCTGGACTGTTTCATTGCCAAAGCACTGTTCACCAATGCCAGCGCTTGTTGCGGGCGAATCGACTCTTCGCGGCGATAGCATTCATTCGGATTCGCTGCATCGAAGAGTTCCAGCAGAGACATCTGCTTATTTTCTGCGTGACGGAAATACAGGCTACGACGTGGAATTTCCTGGCCTTGCTGGGAGTCAATATCAGGCCCACCTGCTTGCAAGTCTAAATCCCCCGCCAGATAAAGTAGTGTATCGCGGACGGTCTCCGCTTCACACCTGCGAACATTGCCGCGCCAGTAAAAGTCATTATCGACATCCAGACGTTTCGATTCAGACGTGTGAGGCGTCGCGTGAGAAGCCATGCGATAGACGGTCGACGTAACGATCAATCGGTGAATATGTTTCATGCTGAATTGATTGTCGAGCAACTCAGTTGCCAGGAAGTCGAGTAGCTCGGCCATTCGCGGACGCTCGCATCGCAAACCGAAGTCATCGACACTGTCAACCAAAGCGCGTCCGAAATGCCTCAGCCAGATATGATTTACCGCCACCCGGGCGGTCAGCGGATTCTGGCGATCCACAATCCAGCGTGCAAAGGCCAGTCGACGTCCAGACGTTTGCCGCGGATAAATGGTCCCCAGCGGTTCGTATTCAGGCGCACCGGATAGCGGCATCTCAAGGGCAGCGGTGAATTCTTTTTTGGCAGCGTCAAGACGTTTCTCCGCTGCGCGGAGCGCTTGCTTTGAGTCCTGTTCCGTATAGTCGCGCGTCTTGCGACTCACTTTCAGCCGTAACGTCCCTAATTGAACAATGGATTCCAGAAGTTTTTCATGACCATCCGCCAGACGGGCACGTCGCTCTGCGTCGACTGCCTTTTTGATCAATTGCTCGTCCACTTTCCCTGCCTCGTGTTTCGCCCGCTCTGCCGCCAGCCTCGCTTGGAGCGCGGTTTGCTCTGTCGTTGCCGCCTTCAGTTTCAACTCGGCAAGCTCCACCGACTCGCGCGACATTTTGTATTCCAGAGACCTTTCGTCCACAGTGAGCTTACGTTCCTCTTGCTTCTTGCGTTCGGAGTCCAGATTCGCGCGTGCCCCTTCCACCGCGCGACGTGCTTTCTCAAGTAACGCGTTGGTCACAAAGGATCGAAGAGCAGGATAGTAACTGGCCAGCCCAACTGCCGAACTCTTGATATCGAGAGCCCCACCAAACACGGCCGGCACGGCCGGCCCGAGTCGTATGCTCATATCGGCGGCCTTTGGATTTCCACGCACAAACAACCAGGTCGGCGCCGCGAGATCCGCGTCATAGATTCGTGTCAGACCGTTCCGATTCACATCCAGTTCGCCGGGAATTCGATCGACTCGAACATTATACGGCTCAAAAATCGCCCGCATCCGGTAATACTCATGCATCGAGATCGGGTCATACTTGTGATCATGACACTTTGCGCAGCCCATGGTGACCGACATGAAGGCACGACTCGTGTGATCAATCACATCGTCCAGCCAGCGATTGCGGTCGTGCTTGTAGTAATTTCGCACCAGAAAACCGCTGGCGACCAGCGCATGCTCGTCGCCCGCTGAGAGTTCATCGGCAGCGAGCATTTCCAAAATCATACGGTCGTAGCCTTGGTCTTCGTTCAACGCATCAACAATCCAGTCGCGCCACCGCCAGATGTGCCGCTGGCTGCCGAGCACCGTCCCATCCAGATCGAATCCGGTATGGTCACTGTACCGCCAGACATCCATCCAATGCCTGGCCCAACGCTCGCCATACTGTGGGGCGCTCAAAAGTCGTTCCACGAGACGTTCGTACTTATGCGGTGATGCGTCTTCAAGGTAGTCGCGGAGTTGCGCGCGCGTGGGCGACAAACCAACCAGGTCCAGATAAACGCGCCGCAAGAGAATCTCCGGCCGAGCCTCATGTGCCGGAGTGAGCCCGCGGGCATCATGGTGAGCGCCAATGAACTGGTCAATTGCATTGCGTCCCCACCTAGGATTCTGCAACGTGGGAATCGTCGGCTTGATCGGGGGTTGATATGCCCAGTGTTGGCGCGGATTTGCCGGAACCGCTTCGTCCGGCGCAATGGCTCCTTGGTCAATCCAAGCCCGCAGCATCGCCAGTTGCGATTCATTCAACGGCGATCCTTCGCCTTCCGGCGGCATCCGCTCGTCGACTTCTGGCGCCGACACGCGTTGTATGAGTAGACTTGTTTCCGAGTCACCCGCTTCAAAAAGCGTCCCACTATCACCACCTTTGTGGAGCAACGAAGCCGCATCCAGTCGCAATCCCGACTCCTGTTTCAACGCGCCATGACAAGCAAAGCATTTTTGCGCCAAGAGCGGTTTAACCTGACTCTCGTAATCGATGCGCTCAGCAGCGACAAGGTTACTGGCGATTAAAACGGAAACGATGGAAACCATATTCTTCATGGATCACCAAATCTATATGAACAGCAGGGGACAAGGCCGATTT
>JAKVBY010000074.1:0-2398 GCA_022446825.1 Pirellulaceae bacterium | reverse complement strand
CGAGCGGGGCAGTCACCTTGGATTCATAACCTCACGGACGGCATCTGCCCCCAGCGCCCCGCGGTACAACCTCAAGTCGGCCATACCTCCGGTAAAATAATTCTGTGATCCGAAGCCGACCAGCAACGGCTGGTTGTTCGTCAGATCGAACGGCGCACCTTGGCGAAGCTGGCTGGTCGTGACCAACCTTCCATTGATGTATAAGTGCAACTTACGACCGCGACGAACTGCCGCAATGTGCGTCCAGGATTCTCCGATATCGCGTTCGTAACTTACCACTTGGCCGGCTTGATAAGCAAAGACGCGACCTAGCGATGCATCGGCCGATGCGTCCAACGCCCTCCCCTGACACGATCCGGTGGCGGCGAAAAGTTTGCCTTGAAAGGCCGTTAGACAGGTCAGCCTCAGCCATGTCGCGACCTTATCTTCGGCCCAATCCGGACGGTCGGCGAGGCTGCGAATCAACGTCCACTCAGCGTCTTTCTCATAACGATATAACTCTGCTTTGGGAAGCACACCCGCATAGAGTTTTCCGTTGTAAACTGTCAGATCGGTAATTTCGTTGCACGGCTGTTTGGCTGGCGGCAAACCGAGCCGTCCTGTTTTCGTCCATGTTTTTTGCCCATCGTAACGCAGTACGTAGCCTTGTGGCCAAGTCCCCAGAAGCATCCTGCCACCCGCCACTTGCATAGCATGAATTTGGGTAATTCCTTGTGGCTCGGCGCCGATGGATCGCCACGACTGATCGCCTTCGTACTCGAAAATATTGCCGTGCGTTGCCGCATAGAGTTTTCCACCAAAGGGCAGAAAGCACTCGAAGTTCCGGCCGTCGGGTGCACCACAGTCGATCCACTTCTTTCCATCGAACTTGTAGGCATGCCCCTTGCCAATCACGTCCATGCCCGCAAAGAGTTCGCCGTCAAAGCTGCCCATGCATAGGACTCGCGAGCCGGACCCCACTTGTCCAAGATCGCGCCACTTGGTTCCACCTTCGTAAACAAACACGCGTGTCGGCGAAGCGGAAGGCTGACCTTTTAACTGCCCCATGGCCTGCACCCAGTCATAGATCCCCGTGCCCGCGTAAAGTTTCCCCTCGTGGACGACCATGGCCTGGACCGAGTGGTGATGCGGGTCGTTTCCAAGCCGCCCACATTCCACCCAACGCTGCCCGCCATCGTATCGAAACACGCGTGCCTTGTCTTTCGACCGGTCCGCATCCGCAATGCCGCAGTACAAATCTCCGTCAAAAACGATTAAACAAGTGATGAGCGAATTGGAGGGCCACGGCTTGCCACAGTCTTCTCGCTCGCCGAGGTATTGGTCGTCGATACCGAAGTGCACGTGCCGGGTATCGGACATCGAACTATAGGCGGGCGAACTGCCAGAAAGATGCAGGTTGAAACCTCGGCGGGCGGACGGATCAAACTGACTCACTAAATCACCCAACGTGTTCCGCAGCGGCATTTCGCACTTAACCCACGCGGTGAGAGAGAAATCTCGTGTTCCCAAATTGAGGGCCTCACCTGGCGGGATTTTGATCATACTGTCCCGCCCGTTGAAGAACGCTGCCATGCTTTCGGGATGAACGCCCCGGCCATATTTGATATTCGTCGGTTTACCATGCAGCTGGCCCACGGCATCCCGCGCATCTTGTACGAGCGGCCAGTGGCCGACCATTTTTACTGCTGGCGCTGATGGCTCGGCGGCCCACAGCAATGTCGGCTCGACAAAGGCCGCAATGGATATCAGAGCAATCATGCTCAAAGACAGGGTAATCCTTATCCGCATGGACGCGTTGCATGACGAGTTCAAACCGTTGCTCCTACAAACGAGTTGGGATGTTCTTAGCGGGCATGCGCGAGATACTTGCCGGCTAAAACGCTTACTGTACCACGAGTGAGGCTTGTGTTGGGGACCGCTTGCCACCGACCGGGACTTTTCAACCTGCCACGACGGGTCCCGAACCAACGCTGAAAGCCATTCCTCAACACCGCTTCGTCTTGTCTGTGCCCCCTATTCGCAATGACTATCACAAGTAGGCGGTACTGTAGACAGTTCGAGCAGTTTTTGAGCGGTGTTGGTAAATTACGAGAAATGCCTGTTGGCAAAGGCGTGACCCGAACATTTTCTCAAATAACGCCCCCCTGCGCGGGCTAAGCGATAATATCATAGGCAACCTTGCCATGGACATCCGTCAGTCGATAATCACGGCCGCTGTAACGATAGGTGAGCTTTTTGTGGTCCAGCCCCATGAGATGCATGATGGTCGCGTGCAGATCGTGCACGTGCATGCGGTTCTCCACAGCGCGCATTCCAAAGTTACAGGTCGCCCCATGGGAGTACCCTGGCTTGACCCCGCCACCGGCTAACCAGACGGTAAAACCGAAATGATTATGAT
>JAKVBY010000073.1:24074-35509 GCA_022446825.1 Pirellulaceae bacterium | reverse complement strand
ACTGCAATCGTCTGGACATGGCTTGAGAACCGTCAGAAATGGGTATCCGCCAGCTAAGTAGCGGAGCCCACGGACCAAAGTCCCACCCACGGACTGCCACAGGAAGTAATCGCAACGGATTCGCAACCTGGTCTCGGCAGGGAAATCCAGCTATTGAAGGGTACGAATCTTACGATCGATCCCCGCAACAAATTCTTCTTACTCCTGACAATCAAGAAAACCTCGCGATTTGTGCGTTCTCGTGATGCACATTCGGCAGCCTCAACAAAATCAGCTTAGCTGCTGTGACCCCACGAGTCATCCCAAGCGACAATCTTAAAATTTTCCACCAAGATTTCCCTGCTGGCGACGAAGACTCATGCATAGCCACCGCCAATTACCTGGTGGACAGACAAAACGATTATTGGCCCAACCCGGGCCACAAACTGGTTCCACCATTTGGGAGTCGACAGGACCATGGAAAGTCAATTTGCATCACATCGACGTCTTCCTTGGATTTTTGGAGCGGCGGGCGCTGGCATCCTTGTAGTCGTGGTGCTGTTGTCGCTTTTGGGCGTCTACTTTGGTTGCCGTATTGAAGTGCCCAAAGCGCACTTGGCGATTCTCATTAAGAAAACGGGCAACGAGCTGGCGAATGGTCAAGAAATTGCGCCCTCGGAAGAGTATAAGGGCCTGCAGAAAGAACTCCTTTCGGAAGGACGTTACTTTAAGAATCCCTATCATTGGGACTGGGACGTCGTCCCCCAAATTGAAATTCCCGAAGGGAAACTCGGCGTCCGCATCCGGCTCTACGGCGACAACCTCCCCTACGGGGAAATCCTGGCCACCAAAGAGACCCAAAAGGGGATCATTCCCGGAGTTCTCCGTCCCGGCCGTCACGCCATCAACGCTGAATTACAAGGTGCGAACGCTTTTCCTCGAGATAAAGGAACCTTTCTGGAACAGGTCGAACTTCACGAACCGGTCGTTATCCCGGCCGGCTTCAAAGGCGTCGTCACCAATCTTTCCGGTCCGATGCCCGCAGATCCCAATAGTCTGTTGGTCGACAATGGTTCGCGAGGGGTGCAGCAGGAAATTCTTTCTGCCGGTACCTATTATCGCAATCCTTACTTGAAGCGAATTAACCTGGTCGATTGTCGCAGCCAACGTTTCAACTTGTCGGAAGGCGGCGAAATGGGCTTTCCCTCCAAAGACGGTTTTTGGGTCACCCTGGACGGCGTGATTGAATTCCGCGTGAAACCGGAAGAGGCAGCGACCGTCTTTGTCACCTACAATGATGCCAAGAATGACCAGGCAGGGAACGCGGCTGTCGACGAAGAAATCATTAGCAAAGTCATCCTTCCCAACGCGCGTTCCTTCTGTCGCTTGCGCGGTTCGGCAAATTCTGGCAAGGAGTTCATTAGTGGCGCGACACGGATCAAGTTTCAAAAAGCGTTTCAGGAGGAACTGGCTGCCACTTGCGATGGCCAAGGGATCGAAATCATTCAGGCCTTGATTACACGCATCAACCCGCCACAACAAATAGCTGACCCAGTTCGTAAACGCCAAATCTCGTTGCAGGAGGAGGAACAGTACCAAAAAGAAATCCTGCAACAAGCGTCGGAAGTCGAGTTAGCCAAAGAAAAAGCGTTGATCCTCCAAAAACAAGCCTTGGTCAAAATTCAACAGGAGGTCGTGAAAGTGGTCACCGAAGCAGAGCAGAAACAGGAAGTTGCGCTCATCGAAGCAGAACAACAACTGGCGGTCGCCACACTGGAGTTAGAAGCGGCCGAGGATCTGGCCGCCGCCACCATCGCCCGTGGAAAAGCCAAAGCCGACGTCATTCAATTCGACAATGAGGCGGAAGCGGCCGGTTGGAAAAAGGCGGTCGAGGCCTTCAACGGGGACGGTGCCGAATTTGCCCGCTGGGTACTGCTAAAAAAACTTGCCCCGGCCTTCAAGCAAATGATGGTCAATACGGCGGACAGCCCGCTGATGGAAATTTTTCAACAATATCAAGATCCACCAGCCTCTCCAGCAGCTCCGGCCGTCCCCGTCGGTGGCGCGGAATAACGAGGTGCTGTCTCCCACACGCGCAGCTTTTCCCTCTCCACAACCCCTCAAAATCAAATCCACCTCAAAACAGCAAAACATAAAGTGGAAGTGAAGGAGTAACCCCATGTCAACTAACCGCCTGATAAGCACAGCCGTTGGATTGGTTTTCGGTCTTTTCGCGCTGGGATTCGGACTGCACTGGACCGTTAATCGTGTCTACGTGCCGGCGGGCATGAGTTTACAACTCCGCTACAAGGGACCCTTGTTGTTCGGCGACCGCCAGGAAGCCGAGCCGGGTGAGTTTGCCAAAGCAGACGAAATCGGCATTCAAGAACAACTCCGCGGCCCTGGACGTCACTTCTATTGTCCGATTTGGTGGGAACGGACACTGGTTGTCGACCAAATTGTCAAACCAGGCGAAGTGGCCGTGGTGACGAGCAAGCTCGGACAGGCATTGCCCGTCGGTGAATTCCTCGTCGATGGAGACCTCGATGGCGAAGGACGCGCGACGCAGAAAGGGATTCTCCGCAAAGTGTTTGGTCCTGGTCGTTATCGACCCAATCCGTACGCGTTCGAATTCAATATTGTAGCCAAAGACAATCGCAAGCCCGAAGAGACACAAAAACATGCTGGTTGGATCGAAATTCCGGCTGGCTATGTGGGGGTCGTGACCTTTTTGTCGGCCAATGAACGTGAAAACAAGCTGAGCGGTATTCAAGACGACGTCCTCCCTCCCGGAATCTATCCCATCAACCCGCGGGAGCAACAAGTCGACATCTTCGAGATTGGCTATCGTGAAACAAGCAGTACCGTCGTCAAACAGCAAAAGGGCAACCAAGTCCTCCACGACGAAAGTGGTGAACCGATCGCTGTGGCTGAGACGGGGATCAGTTTCCCCTCCAATGACGGATTTCCCATTCAACTCGATTTCACCGCCATCTGGGGCGTACTCCCCAAAGACGCTCCCAATGTGGTACGGACTTTTGGGAGCATTGAGCAGGTCAATGAAAAAGTAATCAAACCCCAATCCGAAAGTATCTGTCGTAATACGGGTTCGAGTGTGAGTGCCGTGGAATTACTGGTGGGTGAATCACGTCAGGAATTCCAAACGACGACATCCGAGTCTTTTCAAGAAGTTCTTTTGGACAAACACATTACCTTGCTGTACGGACTCGTCAGACATATCTACATTCCTCAGCAAGTCCGCAAACCAATCCAAATGGGATATGTCGCCGAAGAGCTTACTTTGACCCGCGCACAAGAACGCCTTACCGCGACGACCGAAGCGCAGCTCCGTGAAGCGGAAGCAACCGTCGATTTAGAGGCCGAAAAAGTCATTGTGGAGACAACCAAGCTCGTCGCCGAAGCTCTGGCAACGGGTGAAAAGAAAGCACGAGAACTCGCAGCGGATACTTCACGTCAGGTCGCCGCCATCGACAAAGAAGTCGCCAGCTTGGAATCTCAAAAAATCGTTTTACTTGGGGAAGCCGACGCCCAGGCGGAGAAACTTGAACAGGAGGCCAAGTCCCAAAAGTTTGCCTTGGCGGTCGAGTCGTTTGGCGATGCGACGTCCTATACCAAGTGGCAATTTGCCGAAGGCTTACCCGAGATGATCGGCCTCCAATTAATGTATGCAGGGGAAGGGACTTTGTGGACCGACCTGAAGAACGTCACGCCGACCTTGCCGGTCCGCAGTGCCACCAGCCCGGCAAACAAAACTCCTCGCCGCACAGGAAAGACAACCACGCCGACAAATCCAAGCCAGCCGTAGTGCCCAGATTCACTCCAGAGACAAAACGGCTGGAGAAGCTGGAACGGTTTCCAGGTGCTGCCTGCCTGCAGTCCTGTTTCCACAAAGTGGTCAGCGGAGTGTGTCTAAAACGGCCCTTGCTAGCCAAGACATGAGACAATCTCGCGCTGGGAAACACGTTTTCCCTCGCTGTGCTGGCGCGCGTTGATGACATGCTGTGCGCCGAGGAATTTCAGCTACCTTGTCGGTAGGTTTGATCCGGCCTTTCGATCACCCACCAACCGATCCATGGTGCTCAGCAACTCTCTCTGTACCATGGCCCGCACGCGCCGCGCACCCACACGCTTGGTTTGAATCGCAGACTTTCCAGCAGAAACCGCGAGAAAAACGCCCGGAATCGGTCCCGGAATCCATGAGTTGCCTGGCCGGCGACTTGCGCGCGGCACCACCACGCACGCTGGGCAGGCAGGTCTCAGAAATTTCCATCCCCGTAAGGGCTAGGGATCGACCCGAGGCGTAGTCTACGGGCAGAGAACCGCACATTTGGCTAGGAATCTGGGCGCGTCCGCCGCGCCAATTCAGGAAACACCCGGCCGATCTTTTTCAAGATATAGTCGCCATAGGTACCGTTCTCGTCGTAGACACTGGCACGGTCCCACCTGGGGGCCGTACTGCGCCGATTTGATGGCACGCTCGGCAACGGGCGCACCACAGCTTCCCAGTGGGGATCAAAGAAAAAGGGGATCGACAAGCGCTGCTGGCTAGGATGATTGCGAACACGATGAGGCGTTGAGCGATAGATACCTCCGCTCATGCATTCCAACATGTCTCCCAGGTTACAAACAAACGCTCCTGGAATGGTGGGAACATCGACCCAACCCGAACGCCCTTTGACCGCCAGGCCACCCACCGCATCTTGCTGCAGGATCGTGAGTAAACCGTAATCGGTGTGCTCCCCAACTCCCCAACTAGGCTCTCCACTTCGCTGCGCCAGCGTCCCTAACGAAGCACGCGACGGATAACAAAAAATCCGCAACAAAACGAGGGGATCCCAAGTGTAATGTTCGTGGAAATAGGCAGCGTCCAGCCCCAAGCTTAAAGCGATACCCCGCATCAACCGATGCCCCAAGTGCGTCAGCTGACTTAGATATTCCAGTACCGTTTCACGAAAACCCTCCAGCGCGGGAAAGAGATTTTTCCCGTGCAGGGGCCAACCAGCCATTACTGAGGGATCTCCATCGTCTAATTCTGCACCAAAGTAGAGTCCCTCTTTTTGGTCTGGCTGGCCGCTGGTTAATTCATCGCCAAGACGAAAATAGCCGCGCCAGGCGGGTCCACTCAAGGCCATTCGAATGGCCTGCTTGACAGCAATATCCTGGGCAAAGAAACGTTGGCTCAGCGCTGCGAGTCGGCGGCACAATTGTGCATCCACACCATGACCGACCACCAGAAAAAATCCCCAGTCGACACAGGCCCGGTGTATCTGGTCCGCTAGGACGGGTAGGGCGGTGGTATCGTCCCGCAAAAGCTCGACGTCGATCAGTGGAAAAGCGTCCACCCGATTCTCTCCCTCGCATCCGATGTTCCCTCAGCTGCGGAAAAACATTCCACCGACCAGAATTAAGGATGCCCAATACAATACAGGTACCTGTCGTTGCGGATCAGGAGTTGCCCTCCGCTAATCACCACACCGGCATTCGTACGACTGGTGTCCTCTCCCAGTCTGTTGCGATGCAACAGCTCAAATTCCGGTTTGGCGGCCACAACGTAAATTCCCTCATGTTGGGAAACATAATAGATTTTTCCATCCGCCACGGTTGCCGAGGCATAAATCACGCCTGGGCGTGGTTTTAAACGCTCTTCATAGACAACCTCACCAGTCTCGGCATTGAAACAGAATGCGATACCACGGCGATCATTCGCACAATAAATGAATCCTTGGTGGAAAACCGGTGAGGAAACATTCGAGCCTTTTTCGGTCACCCAAAGTCGATGCGACTCGGTAACGTCCCCCCTGCCACCGGGTTGAATCGCCATGACGAATTGCTTGCCGCGTCCCCCCGATGCAAACACGATTCCTTGATGCGTAATGATGCTGGGACAGACATAGGTTGGAATGCCGTCACAGTGCCATAATTGCTCCCCCGTTCGTGGCTCGAGGCCGAGCACACTTTTTTGAATGCTCACCACAAGCTCCACTCGACCATCCTCCAATTCCACAAAATTGGGCGTATTCCAAGAACGCTGGATCCCACCCGTCCGCCACACCTCTTCCCCGGTTTCCTTGTGCAGCGCCACCAACGACTGACTTTCCACACTGGCGTTGATGATGACTAAATCCTCGTACAACAGTGGCGAAGTCGCCGATCCCCAACGGTGCGTTCGGTCCCCCACCTCGGCGTGCCAACGCTGATTTCCATCGAGGTCGAGACAAAACACGCCTGATGCCCCGAAAAACACAAACAGATGGTTGCCATCCGTAGTAGGCGTACTGGAACTGTAACCATGCCACGAGCTATTTCCCCCCTCGTAGTTCGATTCTGGAAATGCCGGGGCAAAGTCCTTGGTCCACTGAATCTCGCCGCTCTGACGATCGAGACACACCAGGTGACGCAGCAAGTTTTCCTGGGCACCACGGTTGGGTTCAATTCCGTAACCGGAATAACAGGTTAAATAGACGCGATTACCGACGGTAATCGGACTCGAGGTTCCCAGTCCAGGAAGCGCGGTTCTCCAGACGACATTCTCTTCTGCAGACCATTGCGCCGGCAAATCAACTTCCCTGCTCATCCCGAGCCCCTGAGGACCCCGAAACCGCGTCCAATCAGCGGCACCCGCTGGCTCTGTCAGCAGCACCATCCAAAACAGTGCACATCCCGCTACATGGCGTCTCATCGTCTCCCCCTTGTTCAGAACAAATAGAAAATTCGTTGATCCTACCGGCTGCCAATTTTCGGGTACCTTGGCACCGGTTGCGCCAGCTCAGTACCTCTTTTTCAAGTCACAGCCTTTTTTAACCACGACCAAGGATGTAGCGATGCGGATCGACTTCTTCGCGCAGAATTCTCAACATGGCTTCGTCTGGAGCCGCTGTCGTTTCCAGAGGTGCTCGGACCAACAGTTCAAAACCCGTGTTTTCTTGTACTTCTGAAAATGTGACTCCAGGATGCAATGACTCGACTTGCATTCGTTTGGATTCTTCATCGAATCCCATCACCGCCATATTCGTGATGACTTTGTAAGGGCCGCTTCCTGGCGGTAAGCCGGCCCGTTCACGGGCCCCCGGCCCATCCAAATAGCCTGGTGTGGTGATGAAATCTAACCGTTCGTTGAAACGACGGCGGTCATGCGGCGTGATGACCAGTACACGCCAACATAGGGAACCGAGATCATTGGCCCCTCCGCTTCCTGGAAAGCGAACTTTCGGTTGCTCGTAATTATCACCAATCAGCGTCGAATTCAAATTTCCATACATGTCAATTTGAGCCCCGCCCAGAAAAGTATAATCCACCAGACCACGTTGGCACGTCTCCATCACGTCCGCCATGCTGGTGGCCATCAAACCTTGGTAGAAGGTACGTGAATCACCAACACTGATCGGCATCCGTGGTAGCAAGGGGCCAACTCCGCCAGCTTCAAACATCAGGGTGAGATTGGGCGCGGAGGTCTTTTGTGCCAACATCGCAGCCGCACAAGGGGCACCGGTGCCGACCACCACCATGGCACCGTCATCGAGCATTTCCGATGCCGCACAAATCATCAATTCGATTGGACTGAAATCGGCCATAATCAGACTATTAGCTCTTCTTTGCGTAGTTCGGAAATTCGATCTTCTCCACCACAGATTTCGAGGTACTCAGAAAAATCCTTGGTACCAAATAAATATTTCTCCAAAAATGTCGCGTGTGCTGTGGCGTCAGTTTCAGCTTGGAGCCAGGCCTGCAGATGCATTTCGTCGGAAAAATATTCGTAGGGCATGTTGCCGGGAAAACTCCCGCCAGGGACGAGACAGACCGCATCCACACAAAAGAAAGGAATGGTCGTGGAAGTTGGGTCACTGCGAATCTCCGCATTGGAGATCAATTGCTCGCAAGTGATGATCACTTTTTTTGCCGCCCGCGCCACATGCCAATCTGCAACGGAGGTGCCACGAATCCGACAGTTACCAAATTCATCGGATGCGTGGACATGAATCACCGCCACGTCGGGCCACAATGCCGGAATGGCAGCCAGGGGCGCGCCGGTAAAAGGGCAGCTAATTTGTTTGGCCGCACTACGTTTGAAAGTGTCCGTCCCGAGCATCGAACGTGCGGGCAGATAGGGGACCCCCATCGCTGCGGCTTGAAATCGCAGGGCTAAGGTGTAATTCGACCACTCACAAACTCGCACATCACCACTCTGCATGACCCGACGGGCATGCGGTGAAAGACCGCGTGCTTCCAAACCCACGATATAGGCAGCATCCACACGGTCGAGCAATTGCCCCCGCCCCGTAAGATTCCCACTACAGAGAATCTGGAAGTCATGGGTGGTTGTGTGTCCCGCAATTCCTAAATGTTGTTTCTTTTGTCGGACAATTTCATGCAACACGGCAGTCGCAATTCGATCACCGCCAAATCCCCCCGAGGCAAGATAGTCCCCATCCACCACAAAACGTGAGACGGCCTCCGAAACGGGCATGACCTTATCCACCATCTCTTTCGGCTGCGTACGAAAATAAGCGCGTGCAGCGTCACAATCGACACTCGTCAGCAGCGGCCCAACACCCTCCTGGAGCACGTTTGATTTGGTCATCCGTTCGTCTTCACAGGGTCAAAGTTTTCCGACAGCCGTCCCTTCAATTATTCACAACTGCCTTGATTGTAACTGTCAAACGCTCTAGAGAATACAAGTCTGGATCATCAATCGCAGTTCATGCTGGAGATTAACTAAGATGATTTAAAGAACGGTAACTGCTTCGTGACAACCGTCCCCATCCTAGTTGCCTTGTAGAGATGGCGAGGGGGTTCGCGCTGCACGGTTGCGGCACATCGTCAGGGGGACCTTACGGGTCCACTCGCTTTCCCGTTAATCCGTGGATCGTAGATGCCGGTAAAAATGCCTGTCAGGGGATCTCGAAAAATCATTTGTGCCACACCCGCTGAAGATAATTCGCGAATCTGATGTCCCTTGGTTTCGAGCCCTTGCCGTAAAACGGCCGCCGCACTTTTTTCCAGATAGAGAAAATCGGGAGACCATTGATGATGAAAACGCGGCAGGGCAATAGCGTCGTAGGGTGTCATGTCCAGATCGATGATACGACTAATCGCCAGCAGCACACTGCTGATAATCCGTGGTCCCCCCGCCGCCCCCAGTGAAAACACAGGCCGACCATCCTGTAAAACAATGGTCGGCGACATGCTCGAAAGGGGCCGTTTCTTCGCTTCAACCTGATTGGCCTTCGACCCCACTAAACCAAATGCATTCGGTACCCCGGGTGAAATTGAGAAATCATCCATTTCGTTGTTCAACAAAACACCTGTTCCTGGCACGACCACTTTGGATCCAAACCAGGTATTGATCGTGGCGGTCAGTGCGACCCAATAACCCTCGGAATCGGCCACGGCAACATGCGTGGTGTGTCGGTCGAATCGATCCGTAGAAGTAACGGCGGGAGTCCCATGAGACAGGACCGGGCTGACCTTTTCAATCGATATTTGTTCCGCAAGTTTCTTACCGTATGAAGTATCCACGAGTCCTGGAGGAACTTCGGCAAACTCCGGATCGCCCAACCAATAAGCTCGATCGGCAAAGGCCAACTTGAGAGCTTCGGTCACAAGATGAACATAATCGACGGAACTTTGTTGATAAACAGAGCCTAGATCAAATGCTTCAAGCGTGTTCAGAATCTGTGCGATATGCACGCCGCCCGAACTTGGTGGAGGAAACCCCACGATCTCATAGCCTCGGTACCGACTCAGAACAGGTACTCTAAGGCGGGCTGCATAGGATGCAAAATCCTCTCTATCGAGCATTCCCCCATTGGCTTGCATCCAGGCGCTGATCGCCGTAGCCGTGGGACCACGGTAGAAAAAGTCCGCTCCCTCCTTGGCAATCCCAGCAAGCGTGCGGGCGAGATCTGCTTGAACCAAACGATCACCGCTTCGCCAAGGTTTTCCATCGGCATTAAAATAAACATCCCGACTTCCGGCATATTTTTTTAATTGCCGTGCTTTGGATTGCAGTTTCAAGGCGTAGCCTTCGTCAATCGTAAACCCTTCCTGGGCATGACGAATGGCGTCTTGAAACAACTGGTTCCAAGGCAACTGACCACAGAGCTGCGCGGCGGTGGCGTAAGCCGAAACCGCACCAGGAACTCCACTCGCTAGGGGGCCAGTTTTTGAGAGTCGCGTATTCACGGAACCATCCTGATAATACATTTTCGGCGTAGCGTGTCGGGATGCCATTTCACGACCATCGATGGCATGGAATTCTCCGCTCGGCGTACGAATTAAGATAAAACAACCGCCACCGATTCCCGAGTTATAGCCGTCCACCACGCCAAGCGTGAGCACCGCGGAAAGTGCCGCGTCGACTGCATTCCCGCCAGCCTCCAAAACCCGAACCGCAGTATCCGTTGCCAACGCATGACCCGTCGCAACCATGGCCTTGTCGGATTCCGCTTGTCGATATTTAAAATCCTCGGCGGTTGACGGAGAAGAACACATCAGCCAACAGAGCCAAGCGAAAACGCTGGCAATGGACTGACGGACGTTGTTAGAATCCCGCATGGCATGTCTCGTATTAAAAAAGGGGCTTCTAGCTTGTAGGGCGAGTGCCGTAGAACCTCAGGGCAATCTCATCGACGACTTCTCGTTCCCGCAGCTTTGCCAAGGCGTTGTTTTTCGCTCAAGCTTGATCTTCGTTTTTTCCTATGAAAGCTAAAAGAGAGACGACTGGTACTCTCGGAACCACGATTTGTACTCCTCTAGAATACCCGCAAAGGCCCTCAGTACAAATCCATCCTCCGGCGCGTTAGAAACCCCTTACAGAGAAAGATTTCGCTGTTCACCTTATCTCCCGAAGGTCTGTTCATTGCTGGATCTTTGTGCAAGCTTTTGCAACCTCCAGTCTTCCCTTTCTCGTTTTTCCTATATCGCCGTCTAGAACACGCTTTTCTTCATGGCTATGGGAAACCGTTTACAGCAAGCGTGTGGCGGCCCCATCGCTATCTCTCGAGAAATCCGTCTGCCAGTAAAATCACCGATTGCATCCAAGAACGTGCTCGCTCTGACATGAATTTAATTCTTCCCTCCTGGCAAGAAACCGTGGTCAGTTAGCAGTTGGAAGAGGTCTCAGAAGGTGTTTCGCAAGACTCCGAACTGCCCTCCATTTTTGTTGGTTCTCGATCGTTTGAAACCCACGAATCCCCATGGCAAGCGGTTAAGTGCAAACAAAACGAGTGTCCATTCTTAGGTCAACTCAAAAACTTTAGATGACACAAGAGGATTTTCTACAGGAGGTGTTCTTCAGACGCCGACACCAACGATGTCCCTGTTTGTCACATTCTGTCGGCAGGCACGGGTTTGTATTTCTTTCGTCCCTGAGACATCCAGATGCAAATTGCAGGTAAAACGTGCTTTGTGACCGGTGGTCTTTCCGGTTTAGGGGC
>JAKVBY010000073.1:0-23974 GCA_022446825.1 Pirellulaceae bacterium | reverse complement strand
AGCCGGCCGAGTTTGCTGCGTTCGCGCAGCACATCGTGGAAAATCAAATGCTTAATGGCTGTATCTTGCGCTGTGACGGCGCCATGCGGATGGCGGCGACCTGACATCATTTTTCGAGGACGCCCGGTCACTACCCACCGCTCGTTGACCCTCGAACCGGCGACCTGATATACTTCGCGCGTCTCGATTGCTAGTCCGTTCTCGTTACAAAATCATTTAACCACGTAAGGAAGTATCATGGTCGACGCCCCGACACGCCGTAAGATCAACCAAGAGATCACCCAGTGCATTGGAAACACTCCTCTGGTGCAGCTACAGCGTTTGACCGAGGGTTGCGGCGCTACGGTACTGGCCAAGATTGAAAATATGAATCCGTTATGGAGTGTTAAAGATCGCATTGGTCGTGCGATGATTGATGCTGCCGAAGCAGATGGTCGACTTAAAGACGGAACGGTCATTATCGAACCCACAAGTGGAAACACGGGAATTGCTTTGGCCTATGTCTGTGCGGCGCGTGGTTACACGCTCCAGGTAACGATGCCGGAAAGTATGACTCTAGAAAGACGCCGTTTGCTGAAAGCTCTGGGAGCCGAGATTATCCTGACTCCTGCAGCCGAAGGCATGCCGGGAGCCGTTCGCAAAGCAGAAGAAATCGCCGCCTCAGATCCGGACAAATACTACGTCCCACAGCAATTCAAGAATCCTGCCAATCCCGAAATTCATCGGAAGACAACGGCAGAAGAAATTTGGAACGATACGGACGGAGCAGTCGATATCTTCGTTGGTGGCGTAGGCACCGGCGGTACGATCACTGGAGTTTCCGAAGTCCTTAAGTCGCGCAAACCAGAATTTAAATCCATTGCGGTTGAACCGGCAAACAGTCCAGTGATTACACAACGCAAAGCGGGACAAGAATTGCAGCCTGGAAAACACACCATTCAAGGTATCGGCGCGGGGTTTATTCCAGACAATCTGAACGTTGACGTCGTCGATGAAGTCATTCTAGTCAAAGATGAAGATGCTGCAGCGACCGCGCGTGATTTGGCTCAAAGAGAAGGTATCTTTTGTGGTATTAGCAGTGGTGCCGCCGCATCCGCGGCCTTGCAGGTCGCCGCCCGTTCCGAGAATGACGGCAAAACCATCGTTGTCCTGCTGCCGGATATTGGTGAGCGTTATTTGTCAACGACCCTCTACCCTGAATGATCAACAGCCTTTGATCGACAACCTTTATTTTCAACCGTCAGCAAGGGAGGATCTTCAGCACGGCACGAGATCGCGTCGGGCTCTGCCCCAGGTTCAATTGCCCCTTCTACACGAATGGCTTTGTAACCTTGGAACGCACCAGGACGTGCAGAAAACTTCGGGACTCCTTGAACAGCAACCTCCAATGGTTCCTCCACAAGCTTTTCCGTGGTGATTATGTCGCCCACACGCAACGCCAGCAAATCGCCCGTGCTGATTTTTGAATCCGCTAAGGTGACGACGATTTCCAGAGGTGTTGATTCAAAATCGTGACCGTTTGGCTTTTGGGCTGCGCTGTGCTGCTGAATGTCTTCACCAAAACCTTCAGAACTAGGAAATCCTGGATTGCCGATCTGCTCAATTACATTCTTCGCAAAACACAAATTCATCTTTCCTCGTATTTCACCGAGCCTCACCTCCATTTCCACCCCCACGACCACTTCATGAGGAGATACCAGCTGTATCAGGTGCGGGTTACTTTCTACGTGCTCAAGTGAAAATGTGAGTGGCATGACATGTTCCCAGGCCGCGCCGAGTTGCTCCAAGAAGACTTCGACAATCTTCGTACTTAGCCGCCTTTCAATTTCCGTAAATGGTCTACTAGTAGTCAGGGGCGCTTCACGCCCTCCTCCCAAAAGACGATCAATCAGGGGGTAGAGAATTTCCGGCTTAATTTCCAGAAGAAAATCGCTTGTTAGCGGTTCCGCATGAATCCGGTTCAAACAGGTTGGATTCTCCAGACTGTGAACAAATTCGCCATATGTTAATTCATCTATATTGGTCAGGCGAACATCAGCAATTGTCCGCAAGAATGCGGAAAACGCAGTACCTAGTTTTCGACACAACGATTCGTGGATCGCATGACAATTCGGTTTCTGCTCCTGGTTCATCCGCTCGGATTGACTCGAGTCTTTGCACTCTCGTGCCTCGTGCACCTGAGTGGATTTGGCGTCCGACGGGAATTCTTCTTGTGGGATAGAAACTGGATCAATCTTTCCCACCGTAGAAAGCAAACTTTCAACTTCAGCTTGACTGAGGACGTCGTCACGCATCCTTGATGACTCCGAACAGCTAGTATCGAACAGTAATTATCTCATCTGGCCGTCGCCGTAGACGACGTATTTGTAACTGGTTAGTTCTTTCAGTCCGCACGGTCCACGTGCATGAAACTTGTCGGTACTGATTCCGATCTCCGCTCCCAAACCAAACTCACCTCCATCGTTAAAACGAGTACTCGCGTTGACGATGACTGCTGAACTATCAATCGTTGCTGTGAACCTGCGAGCTGCGGCAAGGTCTTTGGTGACAATGGCTTCGGTATGATGAGAACTATGTTGATTGATATGGGCAATTGCTTGCTCTAATGAATCGACAACCCTACAAGAGATAACTGGCCCGAGATACTCTTCAGAAAAGTCGTTCGAAGAAGCTTCTCTGGCATCGGCAAGTAATTCGCACGTGCGGGCATCACCACGAACTTCCACACCGTTATTTGCTAAGGCCAAGCCAACGCGCGGGAGGAATTCCGCCGCCACCTCTGCATGCACAACCATTGATTCGCAGGCATTGCAAACACCAAATCGTTGGCACTTTGAATTAACCGTAAGCTTCTCAGCCAAATCAAGGTCTGCAGCACAATCAATGTAGACATGACAATTTCCAGCAAAATGCTTGATCACCGGCATTGTTGCTTCTTCACTCACGCGCCGAATTAAGCCCTCACCACCACGTGGGATAGCAACGTCAATGTGATCAGACATCGATAAAAAGTGCCCCACTGCCTCACGATCTCTGGTTCCAACCAACTGCACAGCAGTCGGCGGTATCCCGCACTGCTCTGCAACATTTGCCAAAAGATCGACAATGGCACGACTTGAATGGGCTGCTTCTTTTCCGCCCCGCAAAATCACGGCATTTCCGCTCTTCAGACAAATTGCTGCTGCGTCCGCAGTAACGTTTGGTCTGGACTCATAAATGAAAAACACAACACCCAATGGAACACGCAGTTTTGAAACAAACAGTCCATTCGGCCGCACTGACGATTCCATTACCTCGCCGATGGGGTCGGGTAACATCGCAATTTCTTCCAAAGCTATGGCAATCCCTTCGACCCGTTCCGAAGTCAGCTCTAGCCGGTCGATTTGGGCACTCGTCAAGCCATAATCTGGAGCGGCGAGAATGTCCTTTTGGTTCGCGGCAATGAGGCCCGCGGAATGACTTCGCAATGCTGCTGCCGAATCACGCAACCAATGATTTTTGGCTGCGCCACTGACTGAAACCAACTCCGCAGAGGCTTGTTTCGCGGCCTCTGCAACCTCCAAGCAATATTCGCGAAGATCGTTTGATTCAGCAACAGACACGCGCAGCCCTCAATTTTAACTAGCGGCAACAGGTCTAACTCAGGCATCCTGTTAACGATTTAACGAGGATGGCTGGTTGGCGACCAAAGACCGCGCAAGTATCCGGAAAATCGAGACGGGCGTCAATGTCGCTGGATTTGCCAACACCCGGTTCTCCCTAGGACTCCGAGAAATACATCGACGCGAATCTCATTCCATGGCTTTTCCAAGTCTCGACAAGCCCCCAGTTACCGCGAACAACTGCAACGCCTGCCGAACTGGCTGCACATCGTGTACCCGGAGCACTTGAATTCCCTGACGAGCTAGCGACATGGCGATGCCAATGTTAGCAGCAGTTCGATCTGCCTTTTTGTTATCGAGCACCTTCCCGATAAAACCTTTTCGGGAATGCCCAATAAGAACCGGTTGGGCAAGATCCAGAAACCGGCTTGCATGGGCCAGCAACTCAATATTGTGTTCGTGTGTTTTGCCAAAACCAATTCCAGGGTCCAAACAAATTCGTGTACGTTCCACACCCGACTCGAGTAGGTGCATGAATCGCATCTGGAGATAGTCAACAATTTCGTCAACAACATTTTCATATTGTGGATCATCTTGCATTGTCTGGGGATTACCTTGCATATGCATCGCACAAACTCCGGCATTTGAATCACAGGCAACAGCCATCATTTTTTCGTCACCGGCGAGTCCCGTGATATCATTAATAATCTCGGCACCGGCATCCAACGCCACGCAAGCAACTGCCGCTTTCGATGTATCAATGGAAACCGGTATTTTCGTCTGACGGCAGACAGCGCGCACGACCGGTTCGATGCGACGAATTTCCTCTTCTTGGTCAACCGGTGTCGCATAAGGTCGTGTACTTTCTCCACCAATGTCGATTATGTCCGCGCCCTCTTCTACGAGTTGCAAAGCTTGTTCGACAGCTCGCCCTGCATCGTAAAAACGTCCGCCGTCTGAAAAACTGTCGGGCGTCGCATTAATAATCCCCATAATCAATGGTACTGATCCGACTTCGAGTGCAGACGACCGTAATTGCCACGTCGTAGCGCGCCGGTCCGACCAAAGGCTGTTCTTCTCTAGATCGCATTGAGTCGACCGATAATCCATACTTCCCTCTCAAAAAGATACAATCGCAAAAGAGTGCCACAGGGCAGGATCAATTCGCTAACGTCGCAACTAATGTGAGCAATTCCGTTGGAATCGGTTTATGAGACACATAGGTTTCTTCAAACGGAGTGCAACAACACTCCCCCCCAACGTTACCAACCATGACACCCGTTTTACCAGCTGATAGGGCACGCACTGCCCAATCACCAAGTTGGCTAGCCAGAATGCGATCCTCCGGCGTTGGTGAACCTCCACGTTGCAAATGGCCCAAAATCAGCACGCGTGTTGAAAATGGACAATCCATTTCCTTCAAGCGTTGGTTCAAAACTTCGGCCCCACCATCTTCATCGCCCTCGGCAACAATCAACATCACAGAGGACTTCCCACGTTTTTTAAGTGCCTGGAGGTCGCTCACGATCGTACTCACATCCGTGTCGGTTTCTGGTATGCAAACGGTCTCCGCTGCAGCGGCGAGCGCCGTGTAGACCGCAATAAAACCACTTTTGCGGCCCATCACCTCCACGACAAACAACCGTTCATGACTATCCGCAGTATCCCGAATTTTGTCGACGGCCTCGACAGCCGTTTGCACCGCAGTAGAAAAACCAATCGTGAAATCTGTACCAATCAAATCGTTATCAATTGTTCCTGGACAGCCAACGATCTGGCCATCCCAGTATTTCATTAAATCGACAGCTCCGTGAAAGGTCCCATCGCCACCGATCGGGATTAAGGCATCAATCCGCTGCTGGGTTAATACGGTCACGGCTTTTCTCAAACCCTCCTCCTGACGGAATTCATCGCTGCGACTACTACGCAAATAGGTACCCCCAGCACGCGCCCAATCAGAGACGGATCGCAACGCCATCAAAGGTTCACCCAACGAATTTCGATAAAAATCTTTTTCCAACAAACCTTGATAACCACGCCGGATTCCAACGACTTCATGACCTGCAGCAATCGCTTCACGGACAACCGCTCGGGTACACGCATTCATGCCCGGTGCATCGCCACCACTGCAAAAAACACCAATTCTCATGGCAATTTTCCATTCTTTATTTCGCGGTCTTACTCAATCTTCCGACAAGACAAAATTATATCGCCGTGACACAAATTCACCATGTGCTAAATTGACAGAGCGGACAATGAGAAAGCTACACCCACCAAGTGACCATTCGCTTGCCAAAGTCAACGAAAACATTCACCCCTCGATTGAAGGAATCAGCATGAACATTCTTGATCAATTTCGACTCCATGACAAACGTGTCTTGCTCACCGGCGGCAGCCGAGGACTTGGCCGGTCCATGGCATTGGCTTTAGCAAGCGCTGGAGCCGACCTCATTTTAGTGGGAAGGGATCAAGAGACGCTCACTCAGACTGCCGACGAAATCCGCTCTCTGGGGCGTACGGTCGACACGCTTTGCCAAGACATGAATCAACCCGAGGCATGTGAAACGGCTTGCGAAGAAGCCTTAAACAACTACGGTCCGATCGACATTTTAGTCAACAATGTGGGGGGCCGCCGTGAAAACATCCCTAATGAGGAAATCACCATCGCCAAATGGCGAGAACTCATGGACCTCAATCTCACCAGCGCTGTGGTTTGTACCAAAATGATCGGCTCTGCCATGATCTCCCGAGGGCAAGGTGGCTCGATCATTAACATCGCCTCAATCAATGCGTTGGTTGCCGGTCGCAATATCTCCGGGCGCCATTATGAAACGGCCAAAGCGGCCATGGTTCAATTTACACGTAGCGTTGCCGCTGATTGGGCACCAAAAGGGGTGAGGATCAATGCGATCCTTCCTGGTGGTTTCATGACGGATGCCAACAAACGGTGGGCCAAAATCCACCCCGAAGTAATTGAGAGTTTTATCCAAAGCATCCCGCTGGGCCGTTTTGGAGAACCTGCAGAACTAGGGCCGTTGGCCGTCTACCTGGCAAGCAACGCATCTTCTTATATGACCGGCGCATCCCTGGTCATCGACGGAGGATACACACTGCTATAGAGCAAACTCTGCCTGTCTCAAGAACTCGAGTGCTATCGTGGCCGCTAGCTATTGCTGAGGCAAACGTCATTTTCTACACTTCTGCGTCTTACTCCCCGCGCAGCACATATTACGACTGTTCTATTGTGCGGCATCCCAGGCGAAAGGAAGCGCATGAGTGTTTCGATTGTTGTTCCGGTTTACGATGAGATCGAAAATATTCAGCCTCTCTATGAACGCATCTCAGCAATCATTCCAACGCTCAATGTCGACTGTGAGATTCTTTTCGTCAACGATGGTTCAAAGGATGGCACTGGGAATGCATTGGACACGCTTGCCAAAAACGACAAGCGTGTCAAGGTCGTGCATTTTCGACGCAACTACGGCCAAACCGCTGCCATGCATGCCGGTCTCAAGATGGCCAGCGGTGCCGTGATTGTAACGATGGACGGTGACCTTCAAAATGATCCTGATGACATTAAGATGATGCTTGAAAAAATCGATGACGGTTATGACTTGGTGCACGGCTGGCGCAAAAATCGTAAAGACAATTGGATCAACCGTAAGCTGCCCTCGAAAGTTGCCAATTGGATCATCTCTAAAACAACCGGATTTCCAATTCATGACCTGGGATGCACGTTAAAGGCGATGCGCCGAGAAATCGCGCAAGAGCTTGAGCTGTATGGCGAAATGCATCGGTTTATCCCCCTCTTGGCCCACGAGCGCGGTGCCCGGTGCGCAGAAGTCGTTACGAAACATCACGCGCGCCAATTCGGGGAAACAAAGTATGGTATTGGTCGAACCTTTCGTGTCGTTCTCGATCTCATCACTGTGAAGTACATGCTCAAATACTTCGCCAGCCCCATGAAGCTATTTGGCATGTTTGGGCTCGTTTGCTCACTGCTCACCGTCGCGAGCGGTTCGACGACCGTGGCCATGAAAGCTGTAGGGGGGATCGATATGACCGGAAATCCGCTGTTATTGTGTACTGTCTTTTTAGGCATGGTCGCAATGCAATTCTTTAGCATCGGCCTGCTAGGCGAAGTCAATGCACGCATCTACTATAGCAGTCAGCAAAAACAGAATTTTACGGTGCGCAAATTGGTTAACTTTGACAAGCCAAAAGAACCAATCGAGAATATTCGCCAAGCGGCTTAGGCGGTGGTGGCCTGACACGTAACCTGCCATTGCTTGGCAAAACCGTAGAGCAACCAGACCTTCACGTTATGGCTCGCGGGAACCTGGCAGTATTTCGGATCAGCCGAACGTTGGGAAAGTGAACATCAAAGGAAACTAGATGAAGGCGGCCTACATTGAACAGACAGGACCGCCGGAAACAATTCGCTATGGTGATCTACCGGTGCCCGAGGTACATGGTACCGAAGTCCTCGTGAAGGTCGCTGCGGTATCGGTCAATCCAGTCGACACCTACATCCGCGGTGGTGCTCACTACTGGAAGCTACCACAGCCATTTGTTTTGGGATGCGATCTGGCCGGTGTGGTAGAAGCCGTTGGTCCGGAGTCTCAAAAGTACCAACCGGGAGATCGTGTTTGGTGTACAAACCAAGGTTTGGTCGGTCGACAGGGGACCTTTGCCGAATATGCTGCGGTCGATGAATGCTGGTTGTACCCGATCCCAGAAGGGGTTGAAGACGAAACGGTCGCTGCCTGCTCTCTGGTCGGAGTTACCGCCCACTTGGGTCTATTCGGCAAGGCTCAGATTCAAGCGGGTGATACAATTTTCGTTCATGGTGGAACAGGCGGTGTCGGATCGATGGTGATTCAGATGGCCAAGATTGCTGGCGCACGAGTCATCACCACGGGTGCAACCGCAGCGAAAGTCGCTCGTTGCAAAGAGCTTGGTGCCGACGTCGCGATCAATTACAAAACGGAAGATGTCGCCGCAGCTCTCGCTGATTTCGCCCCTGACGGAGTCGACATTTTTTGGGAAACACTCCGCGAACCAAATTTCGATCAGATCGTCAACTGCATGGCCGAACGAGGACGTATTGTCTTGATAGCGGGCCGTGAAACACGGCCTGAGTTTCCCGTGAGGCCCTTTTACGTTAAAGCACTTTCCATGTTCGGCGTGGTGATGTTTAAAGTTTCTTCACAAGAAATGCGTCCTTGTGGTGAAGACATCAATCGCTGGTTAGCTGAGAAAAAACTACGAGCCAACATTTCCAAAATACTGCCCCTCTCCGCAACGGCAACGGCGCATCGACTTCAGGAGGAAAATACGTTGGGCAAGGCTGGGACACTGGCTGGCAAGATTGTTTTGCGAACCTCGCACTAAAACGGGGCATCATTGACTGCGGGCGCCCGCACAAGTTCTTTCAGTGCATCCAAGCTGGCTAAAACGTCATCACGCGATATTTGCTGCCAATTTTCGGCCTTGTGACGCACAATAGCTAATTTGTACGCTTCAAAGGCATTTGCCAAATCGTCCGGCAGTTCGCTAAGGTTCTCGAAAGGACGGACAAATTCCACCGTCTCGCCATCCTGATCATTGGAATAGATGGAAGCACCATCGTGAGGTGACGACGAGGCTGGCAAGCGACTTTCACTTTCTTCGCCAAAATCGGGTCCTTCGCTCAGCTTTGCGCCAGGATCAACATCTTCATACGCCCCCGAAATGGTTCGTGGAATCGGATTTTCATTCACCGCTGGTTCGAAATCTTCATCCAATTCAGCCGTGATGATGTCATCCTCGCGCGGTTTTAAGTCTTCCGGCGCCCCTAATGTTTCCCAGCGCTGATTTCGCATTTGCGAAACCGACCAGCCGTTCTGCGTAGCCCCTTCGAGCCAAAGTTCAGCATCATCCCAGTCAAGGGCAGCTTGAAAGTGACTCCAGTATAAATCCTGGTAATCTTCGCATGTTTGACCAAATCGCTGATAAACACGCCTCAACCGACCGACGTGTTGACCTGTGACACCCCCCACGCGCCGCGCCCAGGCTTCATCGGAATACTCGGAAGCTGGAGCACCAGAATGACTCAATGCTTCGCGCCATTGATCAATAATACAACCTTTTTCCCAATTTGTTGTACTGACCAAGCGATTCCAACGCCCAACAAACGTTGATGAATCCTTGTCAATTCGAGAAAAGTCAACCGCTACTGTTTCATCCTGTGTGGGGTCTTCTTCGAGCACGGGGTGATTCCTTCAACCAATGTTACCGAGAGTGGATTAAGTTGTCTGCAAACTCAACATAACGTGAGTTCCTCATCCGGACAGTCCAGCGGAAAAATTCGCGAAAATCACCCGCAAATAAGCGTATTTTGTAGCCCAGCGAGCCTTCCTCAATTGGGGAAAACTTGTTGATGGCAAAGATGCGAAACGACGATCTCAAATTCCGTCCTCAGGAAGCATTACAATGACCGATGCCGTGAGCATTTCGTGACCGCGAGGCATCTTCCTAAACCTCAACTCAACTGGCTTGCCAGACAAACCTCAGTCTTCCACTCGCCAGATGAATTTAATTTTCCCTGCGTGCTACGAGAGGACGAGCAAGGCGACGGGACGGGGCAAGCCATCCTCAATCTTGCTGCGAATCCGTCTTTGCTGGCTTCCCTTCTGTGTCAGCATTTTGGGATGGCTGCGATTCGATGACAAATAAGACGCGCATCTGAGGCAAAGTTGGCTCGAGTTCAGGTAACGGCTGGCGGAGGGGGGCCGCTGCTACCACTGCAGACTCGTCCTCGTCGGTAGCTTCCTCGTTATCGATGTTGCTCAGTCTGTGCTCTTCCACAAATTCCAATTTCAGACGACGGGACACATTCGCTTGAGCTGCGGTCTGCTCGCTGATTTTCGCATCGCGCGTCACTTCCTTATCTCGGTCGCTTTTGCGCAGCGGTTTTTCACGCAAGGTCGGCTGACGTTTTTGGCTCTCCTTCAGCGTTGCGTCTGCGGTGTCCTTAGCCAACGCCCCATCTTGGCCGCCACCCAAAACATTCGCCGCTCTGGCTGTTCCGGGAGAATTTTCCTGTGGCCTCAACAAGTGTTCAGGAGGGACCAGTGCCAGAGATAACTCTGCATTCTGCTCAATCGAAAACGACAGATTTCCCGCGGCAGCCATGGCTTCCAGTGACGCAACCACATCCCTAGCTAAGGCATCCACCAAAAGAAACTTTTGGGACTCACTCGAAACTGTTACACCCTGCTCCACTTCTTTGGTTTTATCTTCATTTGGCGTTTGCCGATTCAAAGATTCTTGCAGACCTGTCGAAGTCGCCGCAGCTGCATGCAAAGTAACCCGCTGACTTTCCACAACGGCTCTCACGGGATCCGCAAGAGAAATCTTGTTCTCAGCAAGCGTTTGTTCAACGGTCCTCTGCACGTCAATGCTTGCCTTGGACATCACCCGTACCACCATCACATATCCCAATTCCTGAGACAAAGAAAGATCAAGTATTTCCTCGGAAGTCAGTGTGCTACCATCTCCAACAAAGGATCTCAACGGTCCCTCGGACGCGCCCTTTGGCATCTCTAGAGCTTTGTTTTCCAATGATGGCAGAGACTGACGGACACGGCGATTACGGGGAACTTGACTTGTTTCCGTGGCAGCCCCATCTTGCTCCTCCACGCCGTCGGATCTTCCTGCGTTTCCTGCTGGTAGTTTTCGCGACAGACCTCCTGCAGCACTTCGCAAAAGCTTTGCTTTGTTCGGTAGCTCCCGCTTAATCTCTGGTCCCGAAAATGCCGTTTTCCGGTCCTCAACGCTTTCCGTGTTTTCGGCATCCCCGAACTCCTCGATCACCATTTCTATCTCTTCATTTTTCACTTCTTGACCTTGTTGAAAAGTAAGATCCAAAGGATCTACTGATCGATCCATCGCTTCCGAAGAATCGGCTACAGATGAGTTTGCTGAATCTGAAAGCGCTGTCTGGAGAGCAACCCAAGGCCAATTAGGGCGGATGATGAGTAAGGCAAAAACCACCGTCGCCGCCATCCCAACCAAACCGAGTAAAGTATTTCTATTAATCCCAGCTGTTTTCCGTTCGATCTGTTGCGTTTCCGGTCCCGACTCATCACACATCAATGTTTCAAGTTTCGTACGACGGTGGATAATTTCAGTCCAATCGTTTACCTGCTCTTCATGGGGAAGAGACTGCAATGTAGAACCCAATATTTGTAACTCGGTGAACATTTTGCGCAAATCTGGTCGTTCCCGGAGCACAGCATCTACGTGTGCGCGTTCCTCAGACGACAATTCATCATCCAGATAGGCGCTAATTAGTTCGTCGTTGAAATCATTCATCGTCCGGGGCTCTCCCCGCGGCTAAGAATCAAGTTCATTTTCATTCCGCCGGATTTTCTATAAACAATTCGTTTAATTCTTCGCGCAGCTGCAAGCGAGCGCGGTGGAGTCGACTTCGTACGGTACCAACCGATAGTTCCAAGATGTCCGCAATCACCTCATAGCAACACCCTTCCATTTCGCGCAACACGAGAATGGAGCGGTGCTCTTCACTGAGTTTGCTCATCGCTGCATGAACAAGCACCGCGCGCTCTTCACGCAAAATTTGCTCTGTCGGCACTTCACCCTCGTCTATTGGTTCATCACCGGTGGTGTCGCGTTGCTGGTCGATTGATGCTTCGACCCGTTTCTTACGTTTTCGCGTGACAGAAATATTAAACGCAATCCGGTAAAGCCAAGTATAAAACGCACTTTGGCCCCGAAATGAGCCTAATTTTACAAAGGCTTGAACAAACGCCTCCTGGCCAACGTCTTCGGATTCCTCACGGCTCCCTGTCACTTTCAACAATGTATTGAAAAGCCGTCCCTGATATCTGCGGACAAGCTCTCCAAAAGCGACGGTATCACCCTGGAGTGATGCGTCGATTAACTGTGCATCGTCTTTCACAACGACTCCAAATAACAGTGACGCGCTTGGAGGCCAAAAAGTTCCTGAGCAATCGCCACAATCTAATCTGATAGCCCCTCACCCGGGGCTTGCGAGTATCTTGGCTGTCTTGGGCAAAGTTGTCAAATCATGTCTAGCAGAGAACTTACGCATTTCTTGAGTTCACTGGCAACGCTCGGTTGGCCAGCAAGAATTCGCCACTCAAACCCGAGCTAAAAAATTTCTCTGGAACACCTGAAAGAACCGTTCAATCGCCGGTCGGTGCCATCTCAGCAAGCGGTTCGTGGTCAAACCGAACCTACCACAAAAAATAGTGGTGAACTGCTAAGTTCTAACCGCTGTTTTGGCAGATGGCGGAAGAGCCAAACCCGCAGAAATTCGGTTAATCCCTACCCACAAGCCTATCGAGATAAGGATCATGACCAAGCTAATCCATTGGGAAATCGTGAAGGCCGTGCCAAATTGCCCCGCTTCGTCGGTACGAATGATCTCCAGAAGAAATCGCGTGACTGCATAAAACTTCAGCCCGATCGCAAAGACTTGGCCATCACGCGAGCGAAAAGGATAAATCGCTAATAACAAGCAACAAAGCAAAAAGCCGTTCACCGCAGCCAGTATCTGAGTTGGATAAACCGGCAAGCTTTCCGTGGGTAATTGGCGGATAGTCCAGGTTTCAGGAGTTTGATCGACAGGTGTTAAAGTGGCGACGACCTGATCCGGGTCACACTCCCGGCGATCAAACTCCCGCCGAGCGGGCAATTCTAACCTGTAACTCGAGAGGGCCATTCCAGCAAGGACCCGCCTTTCAGCAGCGAGACTACCAGGGACAACGTTGACAATTTTTTCTGGCCTACCTGTCGAGTTTCGCTCAATCTCCAAGCCCAGCAACCGTCCTTCGAACAATTGATCAACGTAAGGTGGACTTCCTTGAGGAAAGCGCATTCCCATGGCCTCCTGTTCACAAACGCCACCCCAACAACAACCATTCATCAAACAGCCCAGTCGCCCAAACGCTAAACCAAGGACCATAGACGGTATGATCAAATCAGCGATTGCCAAAACCGGTAATCGATTCCGACGCATAAAGATGGCAGCCGCGGCCATCGCACCAATGAACGATCCGTAGACCACTAAGCCGCCTTCAGTAAACTTAAAGATCTCGCTCAGCGTTTGTGCCGTTGAATTAAGATCACCTACTTCGTTGTAACGAAATTCCGGCCACTTTTGAATCACGTAAAATGCACGAGCGCCAGAAATGCCAGCCACGAACATCCAAAAAGCTAACGAGAAGATCAGATCTGGATTCAACCCCATTTTTCTGGCACGGTGTGCGGCCAAACCAACTCCGCTCACCAATCCCAACAATGTGAAAAATCCATAGCCACGTACCGGCAAGCCAAGAATCTCGCCAGTGTTGTCTCGTTCCAAAAGAATTGGGGAAGCATAGATTGCGAGGGCCACAATGACCATCATCAGTAACTGACCACGCGCAGTTGGCCAACCATGGTGGCGAGTCTGCCAAAAGAGAAAGATGACAGAAAATACTACCCATCCAAACAAGAGCCAACCGATGCCGAACATCGGTAGCCCCAAGAGTTCAAAATTCAAATAGAGAAGCGTCTGGCGCACATTCTTTACCCGATTCGGCGATTGTCAATTAAACGCGTCTTACCTACATAAGCGGCCACAAGTACAACAACGTTCGAATGAACCTCACTCTGCTCCTCTAAGGTTTGCGGGTTGCATATGGAAATGTAATCGATGTCCCGGATCCCCTGTGCCTCCAACACGCAGCGCATTTCAGTGCGGATGATCTGGGTCTCGCAGATGCCTTGGCGAACCAAATCCTCAGCCAGTTGCAAGCTCTCCGACAAGGCCAGCGCGGTCTGCCGTTCTATTGCAGAAAGATAACGGTTTCTTGAACTTAGCGCAAGGCCATCCTGATCACGAACAATGGGACAAACTCGCATCTCTATTGGCAATCCAACATCACGTACCATGTGCTCAATCATCAAGGATTGCTGAAAGTCTTTTTCCCCAAAATAAGCAACATGCGCGGGAATCCAATGAAAAAGTTTTAGGACAACCGTTGCTACTCCCCGAAAATGCCCTGGGCGGCATTCTCCTTCAAGTCGTTTTGCCACATCAGGAGGATCAACATAGGTTGAAAACCCTGGCGGATAGACCTCAGCAGTCGCTGGACAAAAAAGCAGATCGACTTGCAAATCAGCGAGCGCTTCGATATCAGACTCAAAAGAACGAGGGTAACTATCGAAATCTTCATGTGGTCCAAACTGTGCTGGATTAACAAAAATTGTCGCAACAACCACATCGCACTCAGCTTTTGCCGCGTGTACTAAACTGAGGTGTCCGGCGTGTAGTGCTCCCATCGTAGGAACGAGCCCAACACGTTTTCCACAAGTTCGAGCGCGAATTACTGCAGAATGGACCTCTAGCGGACTTTGCAAAACTAAGGGTTGCTTCGATCTGGCAAGAACTTCATTCATGGGCACCCAAGTGGCTTACAGTTTCATGGCACAAATTGCTGCGGTCAATTCATCCACAGCCCGTTCCCAATTGCAGAGCTCTAACCGCAAAACGGGCACTCCGGCAACGGATCTTCCCAAGGACAGCCATTCGTCTCTGAGCCTTGATGCGGTAGCGATGGATTGAATAGTTTGGTTAATTCTCTCTGTATCAACGTCCAAAAGCACGAGCAATTTGGGCGTCACAACGTGCGACCTTACGTCGTTCAACAAGCTTCGAACCGCTTCCCGCGATGCTGCACCTTCCAAGACAAATGCCGTTACCAGCAATTCATCCAACCAAAAATCGCTGACCGCAAAACCTTTTTCAGAGCCCCAGTCTTCGGCAGAAAGCCGTTCGATACGGCGGCGAAGAGATTCTATCTCGCCGTCGTTCGTTCGGCTAGGGACTGTTTTACGAGGCATCTTTTTTCTCCGGGGATCTTCGATAAACCCAGAAATCAATTGAGGAGAAGCATCAGTAACGATTTGAGCAAGCGAATGACCTCCAATGTTCAAAACGCTTGATATGGCGACATAATTTGGCCCAGTATTCAAATGATTCAACAACTCCCCGAGACTCCGCCCCGTAACCGGATCGCGCATTTCAGCGGCGATCTCTGCCGCCGGTTCTAGAACAAATCGACGGAACGCCATGCGCGGATGTGGGAGTATTAACTCCCTATCCGCAACGATTTCTTGATCATAAAGCAACAGATCGAGATCGATCTTCCGAGCTTGCCAGCGGATCTGGCGTTCCCGTCCTAAATCAAACTCGATCCTTTTTAAAATTTCGAGCACCGTAGCCGGTGGGTGAAGCGTTGAAAAACGTACCGCGCCATTTAAAAACAGACCTTGACCAGCCGGCCCGCCCACGGGATCTGTTTCCAAGAGGGTACTTGCGATCACCCCTTCAAATCCTGGCGTGTCCAGGATTTCTTGAACCGCTCGCCGGATGGTCTCGCCGCGGTCACTCAGATTCGAACCAGTGCTAACGAGACAATTGGCCATCACGACTCAAGAAACACTTTTTAGGTCTACCAACGATGAAAGGGACCTCGTGAAACACNTCATGCAAGGCTACGGCCTCACGTACGGCCCAAGATCAGATCACACGCTCAGTCTTCCCACCAGTCCGGACACTTAATGTTCGGGCGTGCTGNGAACTCCGAGTCTCCACANTCGAGTCTCCACACTCTGGATCAGAAACATTCTAACTTCACCATTTGCGATTTTCCGTTTCAATTNCCAGCAGGACACAACGCAACCGCCCAAGAAAATAGTAGGTCAATTCGAAAAGCAACAGAAAAAATTTCTTCGGCATGCCAATTTTCTCTCTGAAAAATGCACAAGAAACACTCGATCACACAACAAAATTCTCAGAGCCCACACCGATTGTTAAACTGGAGAATTCACTTGAAAATCTTCGAGAAGTCTGACACGCCTTGCTCAAGGCCTCTGCCGGCAACTACCGGAATCGCTCACCACAACAGTGACGACAGAACAAAAACTGTTTTTCAGCTTCATGCCATGAAAATAATGACCAAGAATCGCCTTCGCAAAGGATTTCTCGGGGTGAGATTAGCTTTTTGGGTGTCCCGCCAGATGCTCAAAGCATCTCGCCTCATCTCTTGCAGGCAACTGAACGAAATTTCATCAAGAAACAAAACAAGCGACCCCGGTCACGATGATCAAGGGTCGCTTGAATCTATTTCTACGCTCCTAAAAGGGCCTTCATTTTAAAAAGCGGGGGGGACCTCCGAGCCACGACCTAAGTCGCCGACAGTCGCTCCGATCAGTCGCCGCCCCCCTGACTGTTGATTTCTACAAACATCTTGAAAATGAATTTGGCAAAACAAACTTTGCAAACCCACCGAGGACGGGCGAACCACGCAAAGGCGCAGACATTGATCAACCCCAGTCGTTATATCAACTGCCAGCCAGAACGCCTGCAGTCAGACACCAAATCAAACTTGGTGTTAGTAAATAAGTAAAGTTCATTCAAGCTTCAACAAAGACACATTGTGCGAGTAACGGATGAAATGTCAAGCAACGTCTTAGGCACTTTTTTGATTTGTTTTTTCTTTTGTTTTCTTTACGTTTGCCTCTTGCAAAGTCGAACACATTCGCTAATTAATTTGATTCGTTAATCTTTTAAGCCACGTCTTGCTTACTCAAGATACGTGCCAGTAGTTTTTAACTTGGCACGATTCCAACTGCAGCAAGGGCAATTGCCCTCTGGGCGAAGATATTCGGGTAGAAATTTTTTGGGTGGTGCTTTCACAGCAGAACTAAATGCAACGTCTTTACTTCTACCGTTGCAACATCTGAGTACGACGCTGGAACCTCTAGTGCAGCATTTCCTGCAAATGCGAAACAACTAAATCGGTCAACTCGAAGCAGTAACCGTCACCACATCGTTAGCTATTTCTTTAAATCGTTCTTGAAGTGGCTGTACACTAATGTCTTCCTGCCTCAATGCTTCCATCGCTTTGACAGCAGCTTCTGCAGCTTGGATTGTTGTGATACAAGGAACGCCGTGCTGGACTGCCGCAGCCCGGATTTTTCCTTCATCTGTTCGTGCGCCTTTTCCATTGGGTGTATTTAGAATTAACGCGACTTCGTCATTCTTAAGGTAATCAATCAGATTCGGTTGCCCTTCCGCCAATTTCTTGACTCGCTCCACCTCGACACCCGCTCCCCGCAAACGCCGCGAAGTACCATCCGTAGCGAGCAAATCGAAACCCATCTTCGAAAGCCGCTGGGCTAAACCAACAATGATCTCCTTATGTCGCTTGGACACGCTTAAGAAAATCTTGCCGCTCTCGGGAAGAACAACTCCCGCTGCCAATTGACTTTTGGCAAAGGCAATTGAAAACCGTTCGCTGATTCCCATGACTTCACCCGTACTACGCATTTCTGGCCCGAGCACAATGTCGACACCAGCGAATTTTCGGAAGGGAAAGACACTTTCCTTGATCGACACATGGGCCGGAATGGGCTCGTTGGTGACTCCTAGATCGGCAAGTGTTTCCCCTGTCATGACCTTTGCCGCAATTTTAGCGACGGGAACACCTGTCGCTTTGGCTACAAAAGGAACGGTACGACTAGCCCGGGGATTTACTTCTAGAACATAAACGTTCATTTCACCTGCTTCGCGTTTCACAGCAAACTGCACATTCATCAGCCCCTTAACCTTTAAATGCCGCGCCATGGCATGCGTCGCTTCCCGAATCTCTTGAATTATAGGCCCCGGTAAACTGTAGGGTGGGATAGAACAAGCCGAATCGCCAGAATGAACACCAGCTTCTTCGATGTGCTCCATAACTCCCATGACGACAACGTCTCGGCCATCGCAAATCGCATCTACATCCACTTCTGTTGCATCTTCCAGGAAGCGATCGATCAGCACCGGCTGCCCTTGCGCGACGACAAATGCGGCAGCAACGAATCGTTCAAACTGTGCCAAGTCATAACAAATTTCCATAGCTCGCCCACCCAGTACAAAGCTAGGACGGACCAAAGACGGAAAGCCAATCTTGTTAGCTTCCGCACGTGCTTCGTTCATGGTGCGTGCAATGCCATTGGCGGGTTGCTTCAATCCTAAACGATTAAGCAGTTGTTGAAACTTTTCGCGGTCCTCAGCAGCTTCGATCGTCTCCACATCGGTCCCGATAATAGGCACGCCTGCGGTAGACAGAGCCCGAGCTAAATTCAACGGAGTCTGGCCACCAAACTGGACAATGACACCGTCAGGCTGCACACGATCACAAATATTAAGTACATCTTCCGCCGTCAACGGTTCGAAGAACAGCAAGTCGCTGGTATCGTAATCCGTACTGACCGTTTCGGGATTTGAATTGACCATGATCGACTCAATCCCCAATTCCCGCAAAGCGAAACTGGCATGACAACAACAGTAGTCAAATTCAATCCCCTGCCCAATGCGATTGGGGCCGCCACCAAGGATCATCACCCTGCGTTTACCCTTTTGTTTCGCCGGAGTTTCATCTTCTAGCTCATAGGTCGAGTAATAGTAGGGGGTATAAGCTTCGAATTCAGCTGCGCAAGTATCAACCGATTTGAAGGTCGCGATAATTCCACGTGCCTTGCGGTTTTCACGAATTGCCATTTCGTTGGACTGCCAAATCGTTGCCAGTTGTCGGTCTGAAAAACCACACTGTTTGGCTTGTAGAAAAGTTGCATCATCAACTGCGAAGACGTCGCTAAACCCTCGCAACGTTTCCTCCAGCTCAACGATCTGCGAAAGTTGGTCAAGAAACCAATAGTCAATTTTTGTCAGCTCGTAGATTTCACGCAAAGACATGCCACTTTTCAGTGCATAACGTAAATACCAAGCACGCTCCGAGTTGGGGATCGACAATTTAGCCCGTATCTCATTCGCAGCCGGCTGATCCTCGGTTCCCCACAAATCCTTACTATCGCAACCCAGTCCAAAGCTACCAACCTCTAGGCCACGCAGTGCTTTTTGAAAAGACTCTTTAAAAGTACGGCCAATCGCCATTGTCTCCCCGACGCTTTTCATCTGAGTAGTAAGTGTCGAATCTGCTTCCGGAAATTTTTCAAATGCAAATCGAGGTATTTTGGTGACCACGTAATCAATCGTCGGTTCAAAGCAAGCTTTGGTCTGTCGAGTGATATCGTTTGGTAGTTCATGCAGACGATATCCGACAGCTAACTTGGCGGCGATTTTGGCGATCGGAAATCCAGTAGCTTTCGACGCCAAAGCGCTACTACGACTGACGCGTGGATTCATTTCAATGACGATCATTCGTCCGTCGCTGGGGTGGATCGCGAACTGGATGTTCGAGCCACCGGTTTCCACACCGATTTCACGAATGACCGCGAGACTCGCGTCGCGCATGCGCTGATACTCTTTGTCCGTGAGCGTTTGTGCTGGAGCAACGGTAATCGAGTCCCCGGTATGGACGCCCATTGCATCGAAGTTTTCAATAGCACAGATGATCACGACGTTATCGTCTAAATCGCGCATCACCTCCATTTCGTACTCTTTCCAGCCGATGATCGATTCTTCGATTAAAACTTCATTGATCGGAGATTGATCTAATCCATTCCGTACAAGCTGATCAAATTCATCACGGTTATAGGCAATGGCCGAACCAGACCCCCCCATTGTAAAGCTCGGCCGCACAACACACGGTAAACCGATCTCTGTCACCAGTTGGCGGGCCTCATCGATCGTGTGTACTGTGTCCCCTCGACAAACTTCCAAACCAATTTTTTCCATTGCTGTTTTAAATTGGTCCCGTTCCTCTGCCTTAGCAATCACAGCCGCATTGGCCCCAATCATCTGAACGCCATGCTTCTGCAAAATGCCGTGCCGATCCAAATCCATGGCAACGTTCAATCCGGTTTGCCCTCCTAGTGTCGGCAACAGGGCATCAGGGAGTTCTTTCTCAATGACCTTTTCAACAACTTCCCAAGTCAGCGGTTCGATATAGGTGCGATCCGCCGTATTGGGATCGGTCATAATTGTCGCAGGATTCGAATTGACCAGAACAACCTCGTAGCCCTCTTCCCGCAGAGCTTTACAAGCCTGGGTACCGGAATAATCGAATTCGCAGGCCTGACCAATGACAATCGGACCCGAACCAATGAGCAAAATCTTCTGAATATCGTCACGACGTGGCACGCTTGGTTTTTCCTTATGAACGATCCGTCGCGAGATTGAACAACCCATCGCGAACTATGTGTAAAATCGCTCAAGATTAACATTGCAGAGAGCCATCTCGCAAGTCCCAATGCAACTTGGGCTTTGTGAGAACTCGGCCAATTTACCCGAGACAAACCGGATCCGCCTTTAAGTCTCGAGCGTTTCCTCCCAGACCGTGTGGTAGGCGCCGATGCCCTCAAAATATTCGAGCAACTGCTGGTAAAAGGGATGTGCGCCAATCGTCGCGCTGTCACCAACAACAATCAGCTTCCGCCGCGCCCGCGTGAGTGCAACATTGATCCGCCGCGTATCAGCCAGAAATCCGATCGCCCCTTGCGCATTTGAACGGACACAAGTAATCAAAATTACTTCTTTTTCTCGGCCTTGAAAGCCATCGACCGTATCAATTTCCAGTCCCTCCATAGCACATTGACTGCGAATCAATCGGACTTGGGCGGCATAGGGTGCAATGATCGCTATCTCTGGAGGGGTTAAACCCGCCTCCCGCAACTCTTGCAGCTTATGCAGCACTAATTTTGCTTCTGAGGGATTCCGCCGACTCTCGCCATCAGGTTCCATTTCTTCTTCAAATCCAGCGCCTGCCGTGTCAATGAAGATAACTGGAGAAGAGGTCTGCTCATTTTGATCGACGGCCTCTAAATCGGCTAAACAATGCGTCGCAACCGATGGATGGGCGACCAAGCCTCCTTGATAGAATTGTTTCGAGGAGAACTGCATGATATCTCGATGCATTCGGTATTGAACTGTCAAACGTCGGGAAAGTTCGTCCTCTCCCATCTGCATCAGTCGTTCAAACATACTGATGCCAAAACCCTCTGCTTCAGCCTCTCTGGAAATGACCGTAGGCGGCAACTGGCAATGGTCACCTGCCAAAATCACCCGATTGCTCCGCAATAGAGGAATCCAACAAGCCGGTTCGGTAGTCTGACAAGCTTCATCGATCACTGCTAAATCAAAATTTCTCTGTCCCATCACCTGGGTATCTAAACCGGTCAAAGTGGCACATACGACATCGGCATCATCCAAGATTTGTTGCACTACCTGCACTTCAAGACGTCGTGCATCCTCTAGTAAGCGTTTCGCCTCTTCGCGCATTTCCCGTCGCTCCCCCACTTCGGGCTTAGCACGCGTAAATCGCGCGGCCTTATGAAACAACGCGTGTGCTTCACGGGTCAGTTTTCGGACAAGCTTTGTGTCGTCATGCGACTCAACCATTAAATCCAAAGTTTGGTTGCGCAATTCGGGGAGCACACGCGCCGGGTGCCCCAGCCGGACCACCTTTTCCCCAACACCTAGAAGTCGTTGGAAAAGATTGTCCACAGCGGTATTACTCGGTGCACAAGCGAGGACCTTGTCTCCCTGCGACACCGCTTGCTGGACAATCTCTACCAGGGCGGTTGTTTTTCCCGTACCAGGCGGGCCATGAATCAGCGCAACATCTTGACCTGACAGCGCAAATGTAACGGTCTCTTGTTGTGAAGTATCGAGTCCCTCATTAAAAAAGGATAATTCCGTCGTGCCTTGGAACTCGGCCCGTGCTTCCCCTAACAACACTTGACGCAAATGGCTCAACCGATCCCCCACAGCCGACCTTATTTTCAACAAAGCCGAGTGTTGCCGGGTGCGGGCAATTTCGTCATTCGACAAATCGAGTCGAATCACTGAGTCACTGATTTCGGCTGGCAATGCCTGGGGAAAAGCCACCTCGATGGAAAGGGCGGATTTCCGACTTACCACTCCGCGGAGACGTGTTTCGTCCAGGGAATTTGACAAAACAACGGGAGCACCAATTCCTAACCGCGTCCACACAAACGGTGTTCCTGAACGTTTGGCGAACAGGACTAATACATGCCCACCCAGGCCCGCATGTTCTTCTCGAACAATTAGGTCGACAATCGAATGCCCTGACTGCTCAGCATCGCGGGGTGTAAGGTTTTTCAGTGTTTGCGCAACCCGTTCGGCTTCCGCAGCTGCCTCGATCTGGAGCAAATGCGCAAGCCGTGCAAAATGTTCGTTGGCAAAAGTCGCAGGTAATGACGACGGTTCACCCCACACATGGATCTTTCGATTGGCAAGATTTTCGCCGTCCAGCAGCTTGACTGCCCGCCCCAGTTGCCGATCTGGAATTTCAACGCGTGCTGTTCGATTAACAACTTCGATGCGACCAATCTTGGCTCGATCAACTTTGCCAATTTGAATCAACAAACGCACGATCGTCCCTTTGGTAGTCTGCGGTGGTAGCGACTCGATATGTAGCAGGGCCATGCTTGGTGACTTTCGTAGCTAGAAATTTAGCCGTTGATAAGATTTTGAAGCAAGCAATGGTTGAACCAACCGGTGGTCAGTCACTTGGCTTCGCACAAGCTCCACAAATTGCATCACGTCAGGATCCGGCCATTTGCCTCCTGGTTAACGGCAATCAGCATTTGGCTCTGAATCTGAATTGGACTGAGCAACATGAAACCCAACGCCAGCCCCGGCCTTCGCCACTCGGTACCAACAACGCCAGCAATCAAAATCAGACCGCTCTGGGAAAATGCCAGCAAAGTTTAAGACTTACGACCGCTCCCTCTTACAAATTGCCACAACAACAAAGTCAGCACAACAACAGCCGACGTCAAAGAGACATAGTGGAAAGCCGTAAGCAGCCAAAGGGGTATCATGACACTCTGTCCGGATCATCTGGATCTTGGGGATTGGATCTTGCCGCTGGCTGACATCTTCTCATCAGTGGTAGCCCTGACGTCAAGGGAAGAACCAGGAAAAAAACCAGTACCGCAACGCCACAACCAAATAAAGCTGGACCGACGTCCTCGTAGGCAGGAGGCCGAAAACGCCAAGCAACACTGGCCAGCATACCACTAACCATCGAAGCAACCACAGCATAAATACGTCGCTGGTCATACCAGAATACGGCAACAAAAAACGGCAGCACCATGGCGGGTGCCCAGAAGTCGTAAACAAACTCGAGGATTTCCGCAATGTTGCTAAACTGCCAAGCACAACCGGTCGCGGCGATACCTGTCAGTAAAGTCGAACACTGCGCGACGCGGAGCAATTGAGAATCCGTCGCTTGAGGGCGGAGGTGACGCCGATAGACATCTTCCATCACCACCGTTGCCAGACAAGAAAGACAACTATCCCCTGAAGACATCACCGCAGCAAT
>JAKVBY010000072.1:23165-35659 GCA_022446825.1 Pirellulaceae bacterium | reverse complement strand
GAAGACGGAGTGATTCTTGCCATGCGGGGAATTCTGCGGCGATTTGTCTCTGAGGATTGGATCTCTCAGCGTCTATAAACATTCTGCCGTAAAAAAGTGTCCTGAGCATGTCCCGGTCCTAGGGTGCTGCCTACGGGGGGTGGGTTTGCGTTTCTTCAGCCAGTGATTTAATCTGAAGTGAGGGCGTTTGAGCTCTCGTTAACCATCTTTGGGGAGCAGTGAACCTTGTTTGAACGAGTATGGGTTGGAGCTTGCGGGGCGGTTGTCTGTAGTCTGTTGCTGGGGGTCTTGGGGTGCCCGGCACCGCGTGGTGATTCTGCAAGAATAGTGGAATTGCAAGAGCAAAACGCGCTACTCGAAGCGGCGTTGGCAGAAGGGCAGGCCCAGGACAATGTGGAGAAAAAACACTTCGAGGCAGAGGTTGTGCGGCACCAGAAGCAACTGCAGGAAGTGGTCGAAGTCGCCAAAAAAAGTGTGGTTGCTGGGGTCTTGGCCGGGGCAAAAATAGACCTGCTGGCTTCTCTGGCGACCCTCCCGGGTGTTGAGGAACTTGATCTGGGATCGCCGGCAATTGGTGATGCGGCTTTAGAGCAAGTTGCCACGCTTACTTCGCTCAAGTCACTTTCACTGGCTAAAAGCTCGGTTACCGATGAAGGCCTGCGTAAACTGACATCGCTGACCAATTTAACCTCCCTTTCCCTAGAGCGGACGCAGGTTCAAGAGGCCGGCTTGGAGGCCCTCGCGACGTTGCCGAAATTAGAACGGATTTATTTGCGACAATGTGGCCAGACGAGCGACGAGGGCCTGCGGCAATTGAGTGCCTGCCAGAGTTTGATCTTGGTCGACTTGCGTGATTGCAATCGAATCACGGAGGTTGGCGTGGCGCATCTGGCCGAATTAAAGAACCTCAAAGACTTGAAGCTTTACGGGCCCGGGATCACCAACGATGCTTTGGTTCATTTGAAAGCCCTGGCCAATTTGAAAGTGTTAAGTCTTGATGGGGCCCAAGAGATTACGGGGGACGGTCTTGCGCATCTGAAGGATTTGCCGTTGGAGGATCTGAGGCTTTTCCGTGCGTCGGTGGGCAACGATGGCTTGAAGCATCTTCAAAATAAAACCAAAATGCGCGTTCTGCGACTGCGGCAAACTGTGATTGATAATGAGGGGTTGAGCTATCTAGGGAATCTGCAAAACCTTAAGCACCTCGATCTGAGCGAAATCTTTTTGATTAATGATGAGGGGATGCAGTCCTTGAAGGATTTGACGAATTTAGAGGAGTTGAATCTGTGGTCGACTAATGTGGGCGATGTTGGTCTGACGCATCTTGCCAAGCTGACCAAGCTGAAAAAATTAAACCTCGATACGACCCAAATTACGGACGCCGGCATGGAAGTAGTATCCGGCTTCAAAAATCTAGAGTATTTGCACATTGGGTCGAATAGCGGGATCTCGAACCGTTGTCTTAAACACATTCAAGGCCTGCCCAAGCTGAAGAAATTGATTGTTACCTTTTGTCCCAACGTAACGCGGACGGGTATTAAGAAACTGAAAGAAACGCTTCCAGACCTCGATGTTGAACGTTAGGACGAGCATTTGAGTCGTCTTTTTTCCGCACCGAAATCAGATGTTGTTTGGCGTTCCATCGTGGGGATGCTGCTGGTTTGGACGCTGGCGTCAGTGGCGGGCTACGTGTGGCAGGCTCGACCCTCCATCGGAGGTGTCGATTTCTTTTATTATGCCTGTTTCGCACGAGATATGGTGGAGCATCCGGGAGAAGTGTCTGCAGACGCTTACGGTTACTTCCCTGGAGTCTACACGTTCTGGCGGTCGGCCATTCGGCTCACGGGTGGAAGTCTCGCTTCTCTACAGAATTGTTTCGCTTTGCTGCTAATAGCAAATGCCGTCGCGGTGGCTGTCGTTGTCGTACGTGCCACAGGACAGCGTGTGGCGGCCGTCTTTGCGGGGGTATGGTTCTTGGTGCTGTGCTCGCGCTACCAGGGTTTTACCGGAGTTACAGAGCCCATTGCGACGTTACCGTTTCTAATCGGGGTGGCAATTTGGAATGGTCAGCGATTGGACGAGAGGAAGGGGATATGGGCCACGCTTGTTCTGGGGGTTGCTTTGGGATTGACGCTTTACTGTAAACAACAGGCGGGGCTCTTGTGGTTTGGCTTGGCCTCCTTTGTCCTGGTAAAACAAGTTGCCATCCCAGGGCAGAAAAGCATCTGGAGCCGCTGTTTACTCCTCGTGGCGGTCGCTCTTGCTACGACGTTTGTGGGCGTGTTCTTGGAAGGCCGCGGTTGGCAGCCATTGTGGCAAGGTTTGAGCGTGGCTGGGCAATATGGCTCAGAGGGATCTGTGTGGCGGAATCTTTATACGCAAATACGTGCAGATGAAACGGCCTGGGTGATTGGTTGCCTGGTGATTGTCTTTCTGGGTGGGACCTGTTTCAGGAGGCATGTTGTCGGTTGTAGGCGAGAACGCTGGTGGAGAGTGGCGTTGTTTTGCGCACTGTCTAGCGTGTTCTCGTTGGTGCAGTTTTACGCCCGGCCGTTCGGACACTATACACTTTTAGGCGTTCCAGGTTTGGTGATTTCTGCGACGTTAATCGTTGTCTATTTGGCCCGAGAACTTGCGGGTCGCGAGCGAGGCATTGTGCGGTCGCGTCTGTTTGTTTTGATCGCTGCGTGCATTCCACTTGGTTATGGAGTGACGTTGCCTCATTCGCTTCAGGTGTGGCGGGTGGTGTTACCGAAAGATTTTGTGGTTCAGCAGCTTTGGCACAAGCGAGCCGACGTGGCCCAGGATATCGAGTTGTTACGGAACATCGTCCAGAGCGGTGCTTCGTTGTATGTCTTGCCACCACGTCATAATTCGATTCATTTCTTGCTTGAGACGCGTTCCGTAGCGCCCTTGGGTTATCGGTTTCGTGTGCCCGTGTTGCAGGACGTTTCTTGGCAGGATTTTGAGTCCGTGGTTGTTTTGAGGGAGGCTCTAGATGACACGGACGAGCGCGTTTGGCCCAGCGAACGCCGTTGGGAAGCCGAGATCGTTTTGCGTGAGGCTGGTTTTCGTAAACGCGAGATCAGTCTGCGGACGATGGATCTGTTTCAGAAATAGCGTTTTTTTGGATTTTCCAACAGCGATGGATGCGGCGGTTGCGAAAATCGTCAGGGACCGTTTGCCGGCTGATTTCATGAACCGTGTTGGCGTGAATGCGGTTGGAATCGAATTGGAAACGACGGAAATTTGTCGAGAAAAAGATGATTCCCGCAGGTTTCATGCATGGGATTAAGCGGTTTATCAAGGCCGCGTAATCTTTTTGGATATCCCACACGGCCGTGGTATTTTTCGTGTTGGAAAACGTCGGGGGGTCCACGACGACTAGGTCATACGTTTCAACCGGGGGCAGTGCCGCCACGAAAGCTTGCGCATCGCTTTGGATAAAGCCGTGGTGCTGTCCTGTAAAGCCGTTTTGCCGCATGTTTCGTTGCGCCCAGGTTAAGTACGTTTGGGAAGAATCCACGGTGGTTGTCTGCGCAGCGCCGCCGTGCGCCGCATAAACGGAGAAGGAGCCGGTGTACCCAAACAGGTTTAAAAAGGTTTTCTGGTCCGCGAGATCCTGGACCATCTTGCGCGTAATACGGTGATCCAGAAAAAGCCCCGTGTCGATGTAGTCCGAGAGGTTGACGATAAATTGGAGGCCGCCTTCCTGGACGATGATTTCGTAGCTGGCTTTTGCAAGGTGGGCGTGCTGGGACGTACCGCGTTGGCGCTGACGGCGTTTGAAGAAGACATTCTGCGGATCGATGTCCAGGCTGGCAGCCGCTGCACGTTTTAGAAGATCGACCCAATCCGCGTGCTGTCCAATGTCGCGTTCGTGAGGGCGCTCGTATTCGGTGATATGTAAGTGGTCCTCATATCGATCGACGACCCAGGGGATCTCCGGAATGTCGCGTTCATAAAGGCGAAAACAACTGATGCCGCGCTGTGTGGGCCAGCGTCGCAAATGTTTTGCCCGTTTGCGCAGGCGACGCTGAAGAAGTTCCGCTTGCTCGTGACTTTTAGGGTTCACACCCCCAAACACTGGAGGCAGTGATTCCGTGGGCGGGGCGCTGGTGGAGGTCGATAAATTTTCCGGCGAAGGGTCTGCCGTTGGCTCGTTAGCAGTAGCCGTTGCCGAGGTGCCCTGTAGGCCATGAGTCGATGGGCGAGGTCCGTGAAATTGGAAATAAGTACATTCAATGCGACCATTGTAAAGCTTTCTGCGTCGATCCGCCTGGCGTCCGATAATGGTTTCGAAGTTGGGCATCGCGGTGAGAATATAATGCGACCAGGTCGGGAGTTTGCGTAAGACCAGAGGTACCGATTCATAGAGGGGAACTAAATCTTCTTCTTCTCCTAGTCGTTGCCCATAAGGCGGGTTGGCAATCACGCAACCATGCCTCTTTTGACTACTCAATTCATCAAACGCTTTTTGTTGGAAGTGGACGAGTTCGGAAACGCCAGCGCGGGCGGCATTGTCGCGAGCGGATTGTAAGACTCGGCCGTTCGAGTCGGTGCCAATCAGCCGTTCCTCAAAAGCAGGTTGTGTCAGGTCGTGTGCTTCCTCTCGTGCGGCCGACCAAATCGATGAAGGGATATTTGGCCAGGCTTCGGCGTCAAACGCACGCTGTAATCCGGGCGCGAGGTTGCGACCGATCAGGGCGGCTTCAATGGGGATGGTACCACTTCCACAGAAGGGGTCGATTAGTGGACGCTCTTTTCTCCAAAAACTCAATAACACCAGCGCTGCAGCCAAAGTTTCTTTGAGCGGCGCTTTCGAGACGGCTTGCCGAAAGCCGCGTTTATGCAAGCTGGGGCCCGTAGTGTCGATGGATAGGGTCGCCTGGTCGTTCAGAATTGCGATTTCGACTTTGAACTGAATTCCGGTCTCGGGTAAGGCAGTAACGTGATGACTTTTGAGCAATTGTTCGACGATTGCTTTCTTCACGGTACGTTGGCAGGCGGGAACGCTGCTTAGTTGGGAGCGCAGAGAACGTCCGACAACACGAATATTGGCGTCGTTGGGAAGCCATTCGTTCCAGGCAATCGTTTGCGCGGTCTCGAACAAAGTATCAAAATCAGTTGCGAGGAAGCTGGCCAGTTCAATCAGAATTCGATCTGCAGTGCGGAGCCAAAGATTGCAACGTGAAATCGCAGAAATGTCGGCTTGAAACCTCAACCGCCCTGGAGAACAGATCGTCGCCTCATATCCCAGCGCCTTTAGTTCGCGGCGCACGATAGCTTCCAGGCCAAAAGCGGTGGTGGCAATTAGGTCGATGGGATGTGACATGGTGTAGTTTGTGACGCGTGCTCAATGGTCACCGCCGTCTCGGCGGACGGCGTGGGAATGGATTTATTTGGAGATGGAAATCAGTGTCCCTTTAAAAGCAGGGGTCCGAGATTGCGCATCAATAGAACGTGGGACAAGGACGTTGGCTTCGGGGTAGTACATTAACGCGTTGCCTGCCCGAATTTGTGAGAAATTACGTACCACGATGTCGGGCAATTCACCAGCACAACTCTTGACGGTCACCTTTGCGTCCGGTTTGAGCCCCAGTCGATGAATGTCATCTGGGTGGAGGAGGATGACATTGCGATGTTGCTGGCCACGGTAGAGGTCCTGTTCTTCGTAGACAACCGTGTTGAATTGCCCTTCGCTGCGGACCGTCATCAGACGTAATTCATCGGTCCCACCGCGCAAAGGTGGTAATTCATGCGTGTGAAGGCGAGCTCGCCCTGTTTTTGTCGCAAACTGAGGTTGATGGAAAGTGCGACCAGAAATTTGAAACTCTTTTTTTGTTTGGCCGATCTCAGCGATCGATTCATATCCTGGAATTACCTTGGCGATGGCAGTGCGCAGGGTGGATGTATGCCGCAAGGACATCCAATCGAGAGGGCCATTTTGCCCCAAAACTCCCTCTGCGATTGAGCCAATGATTTCTAATTCACTCTTTGGGCCTGCGAGACGCTGTGGTCCACCGTCGCTGAGACGCAGATAATTGAACATCGATTCCTGCGTCGTTGACTCAGGTTCCTCGTCCCGGGCCAGGACCGGTAAAAGAAGGGTTTCTTTTCCCAGTCCGCGAGTGTGACCTGTGTTCAGTGTGGTGTTAAGGAAGACCAAGGTGGAGAGCTTTGATAAGGCCGCTTCGGCAAATTTGGAGTCGGGGTTGGAACCAAAGAGATTCCCACCCAGGCAGAATCCGAACTGCATCTTGTTGTCGTGGCACGCTTCGATGCACCCGAGCGTGTCGAGGCCTGGAGTGGTCGGTAAGTTGATGTTGAAATGTTGTTCCAGTCGTTGGAAGATCGCATCTTTGAGTTGTGGTGTGACGCCGACGGAACCGATTCCCTGAACATTAGAATGCCCGCGAATCGGTAGTAAACCGGCATTTGGCCGACCTACCATGCCTCGCATTAAGGCCAGATTAGCGATCGCCTGGACGTTTTGCACGCCGTGCTCGTGATGCGTAATTCCCATGGTCCAGGAAAATACGACATTTTTGGCCTGGGCATAGATCTCTGCAATCGAATTGATTTGGGCTTGGTCGACTCCGGACTTACTGAGGATGTCGTTCCAGGCGACGGTACGTAATTGTTCGAGCCAATTCTGGGAGCCATCGCAGTGCGAGTCCAGAAAAGACTTGTCGTAGGCGTCGATTTCATCGAGCCGTTTAGCAATGCCCGTCAGCAAAGCGAGGTCGCCTCCGATATGCGGTTGAATGTAGGTCGTGGCGATCTCGGTACCAAAGAAGAGGCTGCGGAGGTTGCTAGGTACTCGAAAATTGACCAAGCCTGTTTCGACAACCGGGTTAATGACAATTACCTTTCCGCCACGTTGGCGAACCTTCATCAACGTAGTCATTAAACGAGGGTGATTGCTGGCGGGGTTGCCTCCGATAACAAAGATCAGGTCCGCATGCTCGACGTCTTCTAGAAGCAGCGTCGCTGTACCCGTGCCAATGGTGCTGGTCAAGCCGACGCCACTTGCTTGATGGCAATAGTAACTGCAGTTGTTTACATGGTTGGTTCCATAAATCCGGGCAAAGAGTTGTAGTAGGAAGCCGGCCTCGTTGGAACTGCGACCACTAAAGTACCAGAAGGTGTCATTTGCCGAGGTTGTTTTTAACTTTTTGACAACGCGATCCAGAGCTTCTGTCCAATCGATCGGTTGATAGTGCGTCGCCCCTGGAGCGAGGCGTAACGGCGTGACAAGGCGACCTGAGGATTCCAGTTCGCGCGGAGTGAACTTTGCGAGTTGAGCAACAGAATACGTTTTCCAGAAAGTAGGCGGGATCGCCCCTTGCATATCGGCGGTCATGGCTTGTAGGGATTTCTTACAGACTTCCGGAAAGCGGCCTTCCTCATTGACCATCCCACCCTGCTGTCCACCCATGCCCAGCGCGCACGTTTTGCAAGCATTCTTAGAGCGGAGGGCACGCCACATTTTTAGCAGACCGCCGGCTTCCCTTGATTTGCTCAGGGTGTAGCGAATGGCCGGCCAGCCGCCTCCGCTTTTTGGTTGTTTCATCGCTTGTCCCTCCCGCAGCAAAACCGCATTCAACCAGCCTCAATTTAGACATCTGCCACATTCATAAAAACTTTCAGAGCAGATTTTTCCTCCACAAGCAAACGGATGAGTTCCTGATAGTTTTCGAGTCCTTCGACCGGATTCGTTAAAATACGCTGGGTGACTCCGGGATACATCATTTCTCCGAGTGCGAGTTCTTTGATTCCCGCTTCGAAGTGTTCTCGATTGGCATTGACCGTGCCCATCAACAGTTTATTGCCGAGTACCCATTTGAGGTTAATGGCGTCCGATTGTACGTTTGTCGAAAAGTCTCCACCTGTGATACTCGTCCAGACGAGCACACCGTTGATACCGAGGACTTCCATGCTATTGAATGCGACTGTGCTGTTGCCCGTGGCTTCAACGATCAAGTCCGCGCGGCCTACGCGACCGGCTAACTCGACTAACGAGGTGTCGCTCAGGCTGACGTATTCTGCACCGTACGCCTCGACAATCTCCGAGTTGCGTGTGGGAGCTTGGGAGCGTGCCAGCGTATAGACCTCGAGGCCGCGAAGCTTCAAGATTAAAGTAGTTAAAAGTCCGATTTGACCTGCGCCCAGAACGAAGGCACGTTCGGGTCGCCAGACACGCATGCGCCGCTGTGCTTCAAATGCTTGTTCCACTGCTTTGGCCGCAATACTCATAGGTTCCATCAAGACATGCAGATGTTTTAAGCCTTGAGGGACTTTGACTACGTAGAGAGCGTCGTCGACGACATATTCCGTCAGGAAGCCATGGAGTAGGTTGATGCCGCGTTCGAAATAAGTTTCCTCACTTGTCATGTCGGACATGCCAATCCGGTCGTGTAAGGAACTCCCCGGTCGCCGTACCGTGGCAGTGACGTAATCTCCAGGCTTCAGTCCGCGAACGTTCGGGCCGATTTCTTCGATAATACCAAAGGATTCGTGGCCCAGGACGAGTTCCTGGCAGCCAGGGGGCGCAGCGCCGTATTGCGCTTCGTTAATCTCTTTATCGGTTGCGTCCACGCCAACTTTTAAGATGCGGATGACAACTCCATAGCCAGCGCGGATCTCTAATCCCGGAGGTTTGGAATCGACCGACGGTCGTTCGAGTTTGGTTAAGTGAATACTGTCCTTTTTCCCAGGAAATACCGCAACTGCTTTCATGGATTACTCCGTTGCAAAGTAAAATCGTACGCGAGTCGAGCAATTTACCAATCGTCCTCGAGGAGATCGAGTGGTCGTCATTCACGTTGTGATGCAGCCTGGTCGCGATGCTCTAAGTCGCGACGCAGTTGTTGGATTCCCTGATCACGCGGGCGTAAGTGAAGTGCGCGTCCGGCGTACACTACGGCCTCTTTCCAACGCTCTTGTTTTTGATACAGCAAGGCAACCGCCAAAGGAAAATCGGCAGTGTTTGGTTCCAGTTGACATGCCTTTAATAAGGCATTTTCCGCCTTCTTGTAATCTCCGTCGAGATAAACCGCCAGTCCGTATTGGTATTGCAGGGAAGCATTTTTGGGGGCCAGGTCTACATCACGTTTGAGATTTTTCAACTCTTGTGTGCGCAATAGTATGGCTTTGTCCTTTAGGTCGCGAGCTTGTTGTCCTTGGGGCGAGGACTCCGCTTCTTGAGTGGATAAGCTCCGCAGGATCTCTGTGGCGCGAGTTTCGAAGATGGCGGCTAGATTACCTCGCGGGCCGGTTGCCGTTGGTTCGACGCGAATGGCCGTTTCGTAAGCTTCGATCGCAGCGGCGAGTTCGCCGCGTGCTTCGTGGATACTGCCTAGTGCAGCATGTGCCAGGGCGTGGTCACCAGCTGCTGCTAAGACCTCTTTGTACTCCTTCAGGGCAGCGTTGAATGCTTGCTGTTGTGATTTTGCGAATTGCCCCGCAGGTATGTGAGCCAGGGCTCGGGCCGCTTCGATGCGAACGAGACGGAGTGGGTCTGATAGTAGCGGTGTAGCAGACGTGACGAGCTGTTCTGGTGAGAGGAAACGGAGATTCGCAAGCGCGGTTGAACGTAACTGGGGATGGTCGTCAGTGAGTCTGGCGAGCGTTGCATTCAGGACGGCGCGAGAGGGAAATCGCCCCATTTCACGCAAAGCCGTCGCTCGCAAGATATCAGGGTGCCGCGGATTGGAAACGATGTCAATAAGGGCTTTTTCTGTCGTGGGTTCGCCGCGGCGGGCTCCATGCAAGACTTTTGCAAAATGAGACTCGAGGTCCTTTTTAGTTCCGTACCAGGTTTCAAAGTGGTCGGCCGACCAGCGGTCGAGTCGCGTCAGGTATTCCGCGACTTCGGTATCGCCTTCTCGGCCAGCGCGGAGCCAGTCGGCGTAGTGCTTCAGATCCTCCCGTTGCGGCTTTTGGTGTCGGGCGTCATTGAGGTGACAGCGGGAACAGGCATTGGGGGTTTGTAATTGGATGCTCAAATCCGGACGCGGAATTCGGAGACTATGGTCTCGGCGCGGGTCGACCTCCATAAACGTTGTTTCGGGCATGTGGCATTCGACACATGAAGCACCCGAGGATCCGGGTTGGTGATGATGATGAATTGCTCCATCCAACTTTCCGGCCGAATGGGTGTGGCAGGAGGTGCAGAGTTGGTTGCCAGAGTGTTTCAATTGGAGGGAATGTGGGTCGTGACAATCAGTGCAACGAATTCCCTTGTGATACATTTTACTCTGCAGAAATGAACCGTGAACGTAGACCTCGCCGAGAATCTGGCCATCTGGGTAGTAATGATTTTGGACTAACAACTCATGGGCGTAGGCGTCGTGAAAAGGCTCGCCGGGCGTATAATCGGGATGGACGAGGGGACGTAAAGAGTGGCATTGGGCACAGGTGTCGATCTCTTTGTGGGAATCGGCGTCCTTCAGGGCGGCTAATCCATAACCGAAATGCCGATCCCAGAATAATGAGGAGGTGTTGGCCAATTGAACATGGATACTGCCTGGACCGTGGCAAGCTTCACAGCTCACGTCAATCTCGGCAAAGGTGGTGTGATAAGTTTGCGTTAGTGGATCATAATTTTTTTCCAGGTTGGTGGAATGGCATTCTGCGCACATGGTATTCCAACGCTGAGCGATGCCGGTCCAATGTAGGACATCGTCCGGACTAAGTTTTTCATCAACATCTGGCGGGGGTAAATAAAACCATTCATTCTTTTGGGTGTCCCAACTCAGTCGTAAGACTTGCAGCCGCGCGATTTCGTTGGCGGGCATGTCGGCGGGGCGGTCGAACTCAACCATATACTGCTGTAGAGGGTCGACGCCAAAAACATATTTGATTTCGAAATCCGCCATGTTTCCGTCGGGACCTTCCGTGTGCGCAAAATAACGGCCGCCGCGCGAAAACATTTTAGAGGTGAGGCCAAAATGGTCTATTTCGGCATTGTTGAAGTCACCTAAGACCGTGTCGGGACGAGCGAGATCCATGGCAAGATCGTGATGCGACGCGTGCCATTTGGTGCTTTGTGGTTGGTGGCACTCCATGCACGTGGTCCGGCCGACGTGGGTTGCCGTTGTATTCTGAGGGAGACCGATCCACCAATCAGCAACCAGATAACAAAACGCCGTTGCCAGCAACACGACGAAGGCAGAACGCCATCGCCAGCGGATGGCTTGACGGTAGTTGGAGGTGGCGACTCCAGCCGGAGGACGCGAGGAGCGTTGCACTGGTTACCTCCCACCAACGGATCCAAAGATGGTCAGGTCGAGAGACGACCGTCGGCGGATTGATGTTAAACGTTGCGGGGAGGCCATGAGATGGAATGAAAAGCAGAGAAATTAAACGAGGCGCTAGTCAAACAGCGGCAAACTACTACGGTAGTCCACCAGGGTTGTCTAGTCGATGGCGGAAGCCAGAAGATTGGTTCTGAGTGTTCAATCTAGTTGATAATTGAGGGAGACAAGGGCGAAATAGAAACTTTGTGCGACACGCTTGCGACGAACTTGCCAGAAAGTCGCGGGTTTTGAAGAGACAGTGGTTGTCACAAATGGCGCAATCAATGGGCTCGATGTACGGTTCGCCTGAAGGTCCAGGCGGAGGCAGGAAGTTTTGTGGCAACCAACGTAAACGGCCCTCTTCAGAGTTCGATTAGTATCTGCCCGGGAGTGAACAGGCCACGAGAGGCGACGATGATCAGCGATCTTCTGCAGCGAGGAACCTTTGCAGTTCCATGAGAGTCGCCTGTGTCAGGGGGAGTAGTTTTGCGACAACCTGTGGTGCTTTATCTAGGCAAGCATCGCGACCCATCGTTTCCAAATCGGAGGCGAAGTTCGCTTGTTTCAAAGCTCCCAAGTAACGCAAGGAAGATTTTAGGGTATGAGCTGAGATTTGAAGAGATTTTGCGTCCCGAGCAACAACGGCCTTTTGAATGGCTTCGAGTAATAGAGGCACCTCGTTGGTGATGCTGGTGACGACTTGACGCAAGAGCGCAACGTCTCCCTGAACGGTTTCTTGAGCTACGGACCAATCGAGCAGCGGCTCGCCGTGGTCAGAGTACGTCACGTCAGCCGCCCCTTTTTTAGTCCAGGTATACTACGAATCGTCGGAGACGGTTATTCCGAATGAGTTGACAAAAGTTAATCTCGTCGCTAGCTTGATTGACCGCTTCGAGTTGCGGGCGAGAGTTTCCCCGTGGACCCGATTAGTGTTCTCCATCAGCTTACCACTGATCCCGCCAATTACCACTGATCCCGCCAAAAGTATCCCCCCGGTTTCCCAGGGTGACCTGGTCGCCTTGCGAACGACGACCAATCCTTCCCCAACGCGGACTATAAAATGGTTGCAAAACTCGTCGGACAAAGTGCTAGTGACAAGGCGGTTGAATTAGGCCTGCGTGCGTTACCGATTACTTTGGGCCGAGGAGACGAAGCCGATGTCTGTATTAACGACCGTTGGGCAAGTCGGTT
>JAKVBY010000072.1:0-23065 GCA_022446825.1 Pirellulaceae bacterium | reverse complement strand
AGAAACGTGCTCCACGTGCCCAAGCAGGCAGAGCCGTGTACGGTAGTTTGGTTGGTAGCGAATCGCCCTTACGGCCTGAGCGTGGATGGCGTCGGCGTGAGCATGCGTGCTAAAGCTTGAAAGGAAAACCCCGCCTCAAAACGATGATCCAATGAGCGGCCTCGCTTACGCAAGGTAGAACGGGTTATGGGGTCGTTTTTAAGTCTTGCCACAACGATCAAATTGCGAGACTTGGGGACACGAAAGACGTGTGTTTGCTGAAACGCCGAGCGAATCGTCTGGACGTCATTTCGCAGGGCATTGTGATGGTTCAAATTGAAAACGACGACACCGTCTGGCGTCAAGTGAGGCTCGAGTGAGCGCAGGAAGTCTTGAGTTTTTAGGCGTGTAGGAGCGCCGGTTGTGTCGGTCTGTGACGTCGGTTTGAGAAAAGCATCCATGAAGATGACGTCATATTGATGCTTCGGTGTGGTAAAGAAATCAAACGCGTCCTGGGTGTGGATGGTAGTGTTGGTGTCCGCCTGCATTGAGAAGAACCGGTCTGCAATGGCGACGACGGTGGGGTCAATTTCGACCGCATCGATTATTACGGTGGGGGCGTGATGCCTCAGGAAATGGACCATGGCGCCCCCACCCAGGCCTACAATGAGCACGCGTCGCGGGTCTGGGCGAAACAGATAACTAGCAAACATCGAGCGGGTGTAGGGGATCAGTAGCCGTTCCGGATGTTTGAGATCGATTTGAGTTTCACCAACTTCTCGCCCGGAATCGCGGACGAAAATGAGCGTGTTTACAGAACCTTTTTTGCGGACGCGAATGCTGGAATAAGTCGACTCTGTCTCGAAGATAATTGGCCCGAGATGCGTCAATTGTTGAGGTTTTGCGGTGGAACTCCATGTTAGTCCAATGAGCATGCTGAGCAGAAGAGTTCCTGAACGCGGGTGTCGGGGATAGCTCATGGGCAGATGCAGGGGATGGAGTCGTTGGTCAGGATATCGACAGGGTATCGCGGGCATTGGAAACGACAAGCGACATTTTCGCAACACGAAGTTTCAAGCCGAGTTGCCAGAGGGAGTTCGCAAGGATTATTGTGTAACTGAGGCGTGAACCGTTAGGCTGTAATGAACAAGTGGGAAAGCCTTGCTTGCAGTTGGAAGGCGGAATACGTATTCTGCTGCGAGTTGGGACGGTTACTCGGATGGCTGTGAACGCCCTTGAAATACCGCGATCTCCTTAAAGTTGTTGAGACCATGCAAAGCTACAACGCAAAACTAGGGCTCTTGTTTTTTACTGTGTACACGCTGTTCTATAGTGCCTTTGTGTTCCTCAATGTGTTTGCACCACAGATGATGGAACAGACTCCCATTCAAGGAGTTAATTTAGCCATTCTCTTGGGTATCGGGCTGATTGTTCTGGCCCTGGTCATGGCCTTGCTGTATGGATTTCTTTGCCGGCGAGAAGAAGCGGCAGGTTCCTCGGAGGAGGGGCACAAATGATTTACGAACCCTCGTTTGTTGCCGTTGGTGTTTTCATTGCGTTTGTGGCAGTTACCTTAGGTCTGAGTTTTTATCTGGGACGCCAAGCCAAATCTTCTGCCGGTTATTTTGCAGCGCACGGACAAATCCCATGGTTTGTCAATGGCGTGGCCTTTGCTGGCGATTATCTTTCCGCCGCTTCCTTTCTGGGGATTTGCGGCATGATTGCCTTTTATGGCTACGACGGTTTTCTCTACTCGATAGGCTATTTGGCGGGTTGGATTGTGGCGCTCTTTGTGATTGCAGAGCCCATGAAGCGTTTAGGCAAGTTTACTTTTGCAGATGCGTTGGATGCCCAATTTGGTTCCCGCGGAATTAAGCTGGCTGCCGGTATCAGTACGTTGGCGGTCAGTATTTTCTACCTTATCCCGCAAATGGTTGGTGCAGGGGTCTTGATCCAGCCACTCTTGGGATTCCCGCACGCCGTCGGAGTTCTGATAGTTGGCGTGACGGTGATCGTGATTGTGGTGACGGCCGGCATGGTGTCGACCTCCTACGTGCAGTTTATCAAAGGTTCACTTCTGGTTGTCTTTAGTGCTGTCTTAACGATTTTGATTCTGTTGCGTGGTTTCACCGTGGAGACAGGTGGGGATGACGGATACGCCTTTACAACCATTGGCCCTGTGAATTTAGAGGAGCTTGCTGTCACACTCGCTGCAGACGAGGAAACATCGCACCTGACGCCGGTCGAACCTAGGGGAGAGTGGCAGGACGCCCCGTACGTGCAATTACAAGATCCTGAGGGAAATGTTTCCGTTTGGAGTACGACAACAGATGCGGCGGGGGAGTCCTGGTTGCACGAAGCGCAGACGGTCACCGTGACTTCAGAGGGAACGACCCTGGTGAATGGTAAACCGAAGGGCAGCCGTAAAGGTGAGCCCGAACTTCATCCGATCGGACATGTAAGCAAGCTTCCAGATGGCCAGACTGAAACGGGGCCCTTAGGTCCGCTTTCCTTTTTCAGTACGTTACAAGACAGTACGGTCGTCCTTTGGGGTACCTCGAAAATTCCGATTACGGACGTCGATGGTTCGAAAACGACCGTCTATTTTCAGAAGCCGACAGCCGGTAGCCAAATTCTGCGTCCGGGTGAGCATCCACGTTTCAAAGGCATACGTAGTGATGAAACGATTGACAAGTTGAACTTCCTGTCACTGATGCTGGCATTGTTTTGTGGTACGGCTTCCTTGCCCCATATTCTCATACGCTACTACACGGTGAAAGATGGGTTGGCGGCACGCAAGAGCACGATTGTTGGAATCGCCAGTATCGGTTTCTTCTACGTGTTGACGCTGTACTTGGGGTTAGGTGCTATGACCAGTGGGTCTTTGGATGTAACAAGCAGCAACATGGCAGCGCCGTTGCTGGCCAAGAGTATCAACGAATGGCTGTTTGCCGTGATTTCGGCGATTGCGTTTACGACGGTGTTAGGGACCGTTAGCGGTTTAATTCTGGCCTCGGCGGGTGCCGTGACGCATGATATTTTGACCCATACACTAGGTTGGGAGATGTCGGATGAACGTAAGGTTCACGTTGCCAAAATCGCTTCGGTTGTGGTGGGTGGCGTGGCCATTGTTTTGGGGATCCTGTTTAAAGAACTCAATGTCAGTTATCTCGTTGGTTGGGCCTTCAGTGTGGCAGCTTCTGCGAATCTTCCCTCGTTGGTGATGTTGCTCTTCTGGAAAGGTGTGACGAAATATGGCGTGATTTCCGCCGTCATTGTGGGCATGGTCAGTTCGTTGTCATGGATTTTGTTGAGTGCGGATACATACACGGGAGTGTATGGCTTACCCGCTGAAGACGCCCTTGTTCCTTTCAGTCAACCTGGTATTGTGACGATCCCGCTGGGATTTCTGACCTTGATTGTGGTTTCCTTAGCCACTCGTTCTCGTCGCGATTCTGAGCGTGTCTAAGGTTTGCTGCCGACTGCTGGCATGGCTGAACGCCCTGAGGAAACTCACAATTCGTCTCTACAGTGCTATGCTTAATGGAGTATTTACCATCACCATTCTGGCAATACTTTTTCAGCTGAGGAAGTAAGAGAACGTTGGCAGAAACTTTTGACGCAGCAATTGGCCTTTATCAAAGACCTAAGTGATTTTTATCGCTCACACTGAACTTCTAGGTCGGTTGGGGCTTAGCCGTCGGCAGCGCGAGTGACTTCATTTTTCGTCGGGCCAACGTGAGGTGATCTTTTTGGATTGCGTCCAGAACTCAATCGAACTTTTGCCTGTAATGTCACCAACGCCAAATTTCGAATCGTTCCAACCGCCGAAACCGAACGGCTCGAGGGGTACCGGGACGCCGACATTAATGCCAATCATTCCCGCACTCGCACGTTCAATGAACTCACGTGCTCCGCCACCGTTCGTCGTGTAGACGGCCGCGGCATTACCATACGGAGAGGAGTTTTCGATTTTGACCGCTTCATCCATGTCCCGGGCACGGAGGATACAAAGCACTGGCCCGAAGACCTCTTCTTGTGCAATCCGCATGTCCTCGTGAACATGATCGATGACAGTGGGGCCGAGATAGAAGCCTTTTTCTTTGCCTTCCACAACGACATTGCGTCCGTCGACCAGAACTTTGGCACCCTGTGTTTCCGCCTCGGCAATGAAACCCTCGATCCGTTCTTTCGCTGCTGCCGAGATGACTGGGCCAATGGTTTCACCAGGTACCATGGCCTGCGCCTGCTGACAGAGCCTTTCAATGATTGGATCGATCGGGCCCACGCCGACCATCGAGGCAGCCGCCATGCAGCGTTGCCCAGCACAACCTGCCATGGACGCCAAAGCATTTGAGGCGGTTTGTTCCACATCTGCATCGGGGAGTACGACCAAATGGTTTTTGGCCCCTCCCAACGCGAGGGCTCGTTTAAGGTGGCTCGTGGCGCGTCGATAAACGGCCTTCGCGGTGGGTGTCGAACCAACAAAAGTAATTGCTTCGATTTGTGGATGGTCACAGAGCGCCTCGACGGCGTCCCGGCTTCCGTGGACCACATTGAAGACACCGTCGGGAAGACCCGACTCGGTAAGTAATTCGGCAACCCGCTGCGCGCTCAGAGGAACATGTTCCGAGGGTTTGAAAATCATCGAGTTCCCCAAGGCGAGGGCAATCGGAATAGTCCAGTGCGGTACCATGATGGGAAAGTTGAAGGGGCAAATCGATGCCACCACACCGAGGGGTGCGCGTTCCAAGCGACATTCGACTCCGCGACTCACTTCGAGGACTTCGCCTCCGATTAATTGGGGAAGTGAGCAAGCAAACTCAGTGACTTCCATTGCTCGCACCACTTCGGCACGAGATTCTGGCAGCGTTTTCCCATTTTCGTCATGGACGATTTGCGCAATTTCGTCCATGTGTTGCTCTAGCAAAGCGCGGTAACGATAAAATACCTGGGCCCGTTCTTTAGGGATCAGAGCCGACCATTCCGTGAAGGCAGCGCTCGCCGTCGCCACGGCGGTTGCGACCTCGTTTGCCGTGGATATGGGGACTTCAGACAGGATCGTCCCATCCGACGGAGAGACGAGATCTGTGCAGGGGCCTGAGTATTCAATCGCTTGGCCACCGATGTAATTGCGGAGTTTATTGTATTTCATGTTTGTTGTAGTTTTTGACAATTGATTCGGGGGAAAAGTGGTTCGCACCGTGAAGTCGATTGTAATAGGATTTCGCTATGTATAAGTCGAGTTGGAGTAGACGGCAAGTGATGGAGAGTCGTAGAGCGTCTGTTGGGCCGAGGTCAGAGAAGAGAAATCAATGCCCGCTTGAGGGCTTGAAGGGCCCTGGGCCACGTCGTTGAGCCGCCCTGATAAGTTTTCCACCATTGTAATAATTCCACGGTCATATCCTTTGGATCGCACGGGTAATCCAGCCAATGATAAACGGCGGATTGCAGGACGGATTCGTTAAACCGCGTCAACTCCACATGTTCTGCAGCGAGGAGAGTCGGAATCAGCATTGCCAGTCCTGCAAGGTGCAAGTCAATGTCTTGCTGAAGTGAGGAGGCTGGCATGCTCAGTTGGGAAAGTAGCCATGCCAAGCGGGTGATTTCAGGAAGATCTTCCTGACTATTGGTGAGGACTGCTTCGAGGTGCACCGTCCGATGATGCAAGTGAGCCTCGCCGCCGCCTCCTCGAACAGGCATGACTAAATAAATGGTCGCCGTTTTGAGTGCGGTCGAGTTTGTTAGGCGATCGACTTCCGCTAACATACCCGGCCCCCGAGCTTCCCAGTGTTGACGCAGGGGGCCGCCGCGCATCGCGAGATGTTCGGTCATGTCAGGAATGGCTTGAGCGACGGCTCTTTGGAAAGCGTCGCATAACTTGTGAATGGATGTCAGGCTATCTGTCGAGGCACTGCTCACGCCGTCCTGGGCGTGTAGGACGGCTTCGATCTGTTTGTCGTTTAATGACTTTTGGCACGTCAGGGGCATAAGTTGACGCCAGAAAGCGACGGGGTCCACTCCCGAGTTGACGATACAGCGATGGAGTGTGGCAAAGGGTTCTGTCAGCGACGCACCCATTTGGGCGTCGGCCAATGGTTTGCCACGAGCAAGTGTGGCGGCAATGTGTGTGGTGGTTCCGTCAAAGGTAGGACGCCAGTGAAGGTGCATGGAATGGGCCAGAAAACAAAGGGTGTAATGGATCGTCCCGTGGTGTTGAACACCGCGTGGCGTTTGAATCCAAGTCGATTGGGGGCGGATATGTTATCATTCTGACACCCACACACGCCTCAGGAAAGATGCGGCATGCTCCCAGATGCGACAGACGGTTGGACGGTTGCCGATGCAGCGGACTACTACCAAATTGAGCGTTGGGGGAACGGTTATTTTTCTGTCGATCCGAATGGGCACTTGCGAATCCATCCCGACGCCCAGAAGTCGGAGTCCATCGATCTCCCCGAACTGGTTCACCATTTGGATCAGAACGGAACTTCATTACCCGTTCTCATGCGTTTTGACGGAATTTTAAAGCATCGTTTTACAGAGATTGAGAAGGCCTTTAGAACGACGATTTCCGACTATGGCTACGATGGGCAATACACCTGTGTCTACCCGATCAAAGTGAATCAGCAACGCCATGTTGTCGATGGTATCATACGAGGTGCTCAGGCAGGTGGTTTCGGGCTGGAAGCGGGCAGTAAGCCCGAGCTCTTAGCAGTGATTGCTTCTGCGCACGAAGATATGCCTATCATCTGTAACGGTTTCAAGGACGCTGAATTTGTGGAGATGGCTTTGTTGGCCCAGCAATTGGGTCGCAGGGTGATCCTGGTTGTCGAACGTCTGGTGGAACTGAACCTGATTACCAAGACCGCCTTGCGAATTGGTGTCTCACCGGAAATCGGCATGCGGATCAAGCTGGCTGCGCGGGGTTCCGGGCGGTGGCAGGCTTCCGGCGGCCATCGTTCGAAGTTCGGGCTCACCGTCAGTGAACTCTTGTCGGCGGTAGAAACGCTGCGACAGGATGGCAATTTGGAGTGGTTCAAACTCTTGCATTTTCACCTGGGTAGTCAGATCACCAATATCCGACAAGTAAAAAGGGCACTGACCGAAGCCGCTCGTGTCTACGTAGATCTTGTCGCGCGAGGAGCCAGCTTGAAGTATTTGGATGTGGGTGGCGGCCTGGGTGTTGATTACGATGGGTCGCAGACGACCTTTGATTCGAGCATGAACTATACACTGCAGGAGTATGCGAATGATGTGGTGTTTCACGTGCAGTCGATTTGTGACGAAGTAGGAATTCCACATCCCCACCTCATTTCCGAAAGTGGACGCGCGCTCGTGGCGTTTCATAGCCTGCTGGTCTTTCCTGTGTTAGGTGTCAATTCCCTCGAGAAAGAGGAAACCATGATGCACGCGGGGCAGGAAGATCCCCGGCCGCTACGTGATTTGGTCGATACGTTGGACGAAGTGACCACGCGAAATCTGCTGGAAAGTTTCCACGATGCTCAGCTGGCGATTGAAACGGCCATGAATCTTTTTAGCACCGGCCATTTAAGTCTTACGGAGAGAGGTCGAGCAGAAAAATTGTTTTGGGTGATCTGCGAACGGATTCGCCAACTGGCCAAAACCCTGGAGTTCATTCCCGAGGAACTAGAACCTTTGGGGAGGTTGCTTGCGGATACCTATTTCTGCAATTTTTCGTTATTTCAGTCGTTGCCAGACAGCTGGGCGTTGAATCAGATCTTTCCTGTCATGCCGATACAGCGTTTGCACGAGCGACCCACACGGAAAGCAGTGATCGGAGATATTACCTGCGATTCAGATGGCAAGATCGATCGGTTTCTTAACAACCAAAGTGAGCTTTCGCGCACGCTGGATCTCCACGAGGTGGGAGAGGAACCGTATTATCTGGCGACCTTCTTGGTGGGTGCTTATCAGGAGATTTTAGGCGATTTGCACAACCTTTTTGGCGACACCAACGCCGTTCACGTCTCCTTGAGTGACACGGGAGAGGTAGTCATCGAGTCAACCATTCGAGGAGATTCGGTCAAGGATGTTTTGGGATACGTGGCGTATGACACACATGATATCACCGCTGAGATCACTAGACTGGCGCAAGCCGCAGTCCAGCAAAAACGTATTTCAGAAAAGGAAAGTGCTCGAATTGTGTCGTTTTACGAAGAGCGACTCGATAGCTACACCTACCTGGAAACGCCTGGCATGCCGCGTGGCGTCACACACAGGTCGTCAGAGTAACCACACGGACAGTCTGAGTAAAGCCGCTTAGGGATTGTTACTCGCCAGCAAGTGCCACCGCAAAATCGCCTTGCATGTCGCGCCACACGCAATGGATATGGTTGGCTGGATTGCCGGCAGCGTCTGGCTGTGTGTTGACGAACTCAATCAGGAAGGTGGGCCCTTGGATGCGATAATAATGTCCCACTCCCGGCTCGAAGGCACCGGCCCAGGCAAACCGCACACTCTCGGCACCAGCATTTACAATCGCTTGAAATCTCGCTTCCCGCACTTCCGAAGGCAAATTATTAGCGTAGGACGCGACCAGTTGACGTGCTAGTTCCTGTTGAGCTTCGTTGAAATCACTGTATGAAATTCCGACCATTTCGTCGGCAGGCGGTTGGGGAGTTCCTGCATCTCGAATTTCCTTGGGGGCTTTGTCGGCGATGACCGCCGTTTTCTTCTGTGTGTCCGACAAGCTATTGACGAGGTCAAAGGCCAGTTGTTCTTCATCTGCTAAAACGCGTGTGCCGACTGGCAAGCCACCCTCGACTTTGTTTTTCACAGTGGCGGGGTTGGCTGCAAAAAAGGTTGGTGTCGAGGAAGTGATTTCGTTGTTCTCAACCACGAAATTTAAGGAGAGGTGGTGTCCTTCGATGCTCAAGCCCCAAGGAGATGTGTCGCCAGGTTCTCCGAAGATAGTAAAGTAATAGAAATCGGATTCGCGCGTGAAACGATTCGCGCCAGCTTTGGTTTCCAAAGCATGCAGGATATGCTCAAGTTCCATGATCTTGGTGGCCTTCTCGTAGCCTACTTTACTGAGGCAAGAGGCTAGGAGTGACTTGGCAAGCTTCTTTTGGGCCTCTGTCATGTGACGTAATTGGACGCCCGTCAAGTGATATTCGATCATCTCGCGAGGAATGAAGTGCCAACGGAGACGTCCCTTATCGTCGTAGTCCAACTGAGCAATGGCCTGCTGTTCTTCATCGAGCGATGCCAGAAAAGCTTGGGCCGAGGCACTCATTTTCTCGCCTGCACTGTCAGCTTGGAAGAAGGCCACACCCGAGGTGGCAAGCGCTATCGCGACGACAAGGGTCAGTAGTAGTGTGGTTTGTTTCATCGGATCATGCTCCGGAGGTCAGTTTAGGAAGGTGTTACAAAGGGGGAGGGAAGCAATTCCCGCATGGTCGCAATATAGCCCGTTCGGCGAAGGACTGCCACCGTTTGGCGGCAGGTACGAGAAATCAGCCTAGAGACGGATGTTGCAGTTGAAAATGGTTTCATCGCTCGGGTCGGACTATTTTTGCTGTGGATGTTCGTGTTGCTGTGGGTCATTCTCATGGTGAAGTTGATTGATGTGGAAATGTAGGTCGGGTCGGCTCTGCAAGAGCTGTTCTATGCCGTCGTCGCTGACCTGAGTGTGGTCCAGGTAGAGGGATTCTAACCGTTTGAGACGAGCGATTTTAATCAACGCGGCATCGGTAATGGGAATGTTGATTAAATGCAGGAACCTCAAGTTGGGCATTGCTTGCAGGGAATCGATGCCTGCGTCCGTGATGTTCGGACTACCAATTCGCAATAATTCCAATTGTGGGAGTTGCGTCAGCAGGTTCAGAGCCTGGTCCGTAAATTGTGCATCGGGAACGTTAAACAGGCGTAGATTCGTAAGGCCGGTCAAAGCCTCGATGCCAGCGTCTCCAAGGGGAGACTTCCACAATTTCAATTGTTCAAGGTTGCTCAGGCCACGCAGATGTACGACGCCTTCGTCAGTGACGTAGCCGTTTTCTAAGCAGAGCACTCGTAAGGAAGTAAGCTCTCGGAGGTTTCGCAGCTCGTCCTGGTCGATTTCAGTCGTCAGAACGATTTGGTCCGCTTCGCCATTTCGCACCAGCTGGAGTTGTTTGCCGAAGGATGGGGAATCCGGCGGGGCTATTTCTGCCGGATGGTTACATCCACCGCTCAGCAGGATGCTGAGTAAGATCAGGTTGCGTCGCCAAGTGAAGATCAATGGTCTGCTCGTGGATGAATTCAGAATTTGTGACAGATGGGGTCTGCCGGACCGCGCGTCGCCGACAGCCTAAGCGAGGTGGTCCCGTAAGGCAACTTGAAGTTCTGTGATGGCAGCCAGATGTCCTCGTTCTCCACGAGTCACAAAGATTCCCTGTAAATTGGTCAGAATGCGTGCCAGCCACTGGGCATGGGTTGCTGTAGGAAACAAGTCTTGGGGATTGCGAGGTGGTTGTCCAATGCGTTGGGCAACCCGTGTGGCAGCCTCGTCTGGAGAAAGTACCTGGCCACCGTAAAACGAATCTACCAGCATGGTCTCTGTGGGTAGGTCCACGGCGGCGAGAAAATGACCCGGAGCATTAATTCCACGCACTTGTAACCCTAAATGTTCTGCGACCCCTTTGTAGATCAGGGTCAACGTAATAGGAATTCCTTGCCGCGTCTCAAGGACCGTTGGTAGATAACTATTTCCAGCCTCGTAGTAACGGGTGTGGTTGCCAATAAACCCCAGTTCCTCAAAGAAAAATTGGTGTAAGTTTGCCAGCAAGGCCTGTGGTTGTTGGCTTTGGACCCGTGAACGTACCGTTTCTGCAAAGTTCGTAATCGTCCTCAAGACGTTCTCGGGAGCCACGAGGGAGGATTGCAGCATGGCGGGGGCAACAGCGGCTCGGATGAGTGCCGATGTGTCGTCGAGGTTTGCCAGTTGGCTCACAAACAGGCGATAGATGCGTGGATCGCAATAAAGGGGGGTAGGTAGCAGCAATTTTTAGATATCTTTTCCGCAAGAGGTCCATGGATTCGACAAAGCTGTGGGTTTCGCTAGACCCGAAATTGTCGGCCAGCTAGAATACCAGCAAGTTACTTTCTTCCGTTCGTCAGAACCACTCGGTCTAAGGAGTTTCCGATCATGATGCGTACGATCATTTTTCTCTGGGGGACCCTGGTTCTCACCTCGCTCCATGTAGAGGCCAACGAAATTAGCGGCTTCTATTTGGAGACGCGCACCTGCCAGGTTTATACCGGGCCGTGTTTCGCAAATGGTGAGTCTGGGTTATGTGGACGCGATGCTATCATGGCTTGGAGCATTGAGGAGGGCAAGCAAGGCGATGTTGACCTGGCGGGGTTGCATGTAATTGTCGTGGTTCGCAGTAGCGACACGCTTGGTTTTGAGGGTATTAACGGCGCGGGAAAAGTGAAATCGATCATTCTCGTTGACGAGCGGGCCAACGCCTCACAACGGCAACAGCTGATTGACTTTGCCAAGAAGAACTCCGGCAGAGCTGGAGAGAATGTTCGTCGTATTGACTCGATTGACATTCAGATGTCGTTGAAGACGTTGGAACTCACCGGAGAGTTGTTGGCGGGAGATGTGATTAAGTTAAGGACCCGCAAGGCGGGCAAAGGCGATTGCATTTGTTCCAATGAGACGGCTTACTACCCACCGCTGGCCAAGGTAGAGCACTTTGCACCGGGCGTCACGATCGAGGGTGAATTCAAGGGACGCGGACTCGGCACGACATGGTCGACGCCGGGGGACCGCAGTGCCTACATGGCGACCTTTGTTTATTAGTCGTTCCGCGCCGCAGTGATCCCCAAGAGTACCTCACCGCGCGGGGCGTGAGGGCTGGGCAGGTTGNCCCCGGTTTCGCAGGTCGTGGCATCCAAGNCTGAACGCGAGTAAACGAGGTGTTCCGCGCCGGTCGTGCTGTCCCACTTCACGAAACAACGCTTGTTCACGAAACAACGCTTGGCCCTAAGATGCCAGGTGTGCCATGCGTTTGGGCGAGTTCACTCGCCTTTACCGCTGACCGAGACCGATCGTCGCGAGGGCCTAGGCATGCCAGCTAAGCCGTTCAGCCAAGTAGGGTAGCTGGGGATTGCAGTGAACGGGACGTTAGATTGGGTGAGGACCGTGAGTGCAAAGTTACCGTCTCAAGCGAAGCCGAGGAGATCGACAGGGGACTGCGCCGTGGCAAAACCGTCCTGAAGAGGCAGCGGCTCGCAGGCTCGCCAGACAGGACATTTTTCTGCAGCGGGAACGCGCTGGTAGGTTTGTGAAGGGGTTCTTCAGCGGATATAATGACCGGCTGTGCGTTTCCAGGTGGCTGTGCGTTTCCAGGTGATTCTTTACGTATCGCCTGCCCTCCCTGTGGTCGTCATTCCTCCCGTTGTCGTTGTTGAAGAGTATTGTGCCATGCAAAAAGTCCTGAGAAGAGTCTCGCTTTTCGTCGTGTTCGGTTCAATTGTTGTCTGTCGGCCACTCGAGGCGGCGGAGCATCGGATCGAACTCTTGGAAGCAAAGGCGCCCGGCGAGGAAATTTCCGAGGAAATTGCCGCCACCCTCCAGCCGACAGGCGTGCGTGTGCTGCGCGGCAAAAAACGCAAAGTTTGTGATCTCTGGTTATGCAAAGAATGGCAACTCCCCTCCTTTAATAAAAAGGAGGATGTGAATTACCCCTTCGTTCCCGGGCAATTAATTGGGGTGGTTCGTTATAACAGCAAGGGCGGGGATTTTCGTGACCAAGACATTGCCAAAGGGGTCTATACGCTGCGGTATGCGCAACAGCCGGTGGATGGCGCGCACGTCGGTACCTCGGCCACGCGAGATTTTTTGTTGCTGATCGAAGCAGCCAACGACGAATCGCCGGAAATTATCGATTATGAGACGCTGGCAGAGGACAGCGCTGCCGCCGCTGGGTCAAGCCACCCTTGTCTCTTATCGTTACAAGAGCCCGGAGAAGCCGGAACAACTCCGTCGATCAATGAAAATGAGCAAGCGGAGTGGTGGATTATTCGGCTCGTAGGTCAAGCTGCGGACGCAAATGAGGTGAAGGCCTTGCCGATTGATTTGGTCGTCGCGGGGCAAGCCGCGGAATGAGCGGCTCTGAGGCACGGCTAGGAATTTCCCAGAGGAAAGAAGATGCGAGCGATGAACTGCTGGACAAGGCAAGCAGTTGTTCTTCTGGTGAGCGGGTTGGCCTTGGCATACTTGCCAGGACTCGTGGAAGCTGAGGGCGACGATCCGCGGGGCGCGCAGCAGGACTCCCCCGTGCCGAATTTCACGACGAAACGAGTCCGTGGTCATGTTGTCTGGATGGCCGAGGCATTGGAGAAAAGGTACGGCGTCAAAACGGTCGCAGATGCCAGTGAGGGCTTACAAGCGATTGAGACAGAAGACGGAGCTTTAGCACCTCTGGTCGAAGATGTCCGTGGCCGGGCTTTTCGTCGCGATCCGCGGCTGAGAGAAATGCAAGTTGAATTGCTGGTACGCGAATTCATGGGCACGCCGATGTTGCAGATTGCGCGCGTCTATGAGCTAACGTCGGAGGGAAAGATGTTTGAGATCGACTATTGGTGTGATGTCTGTTCCATCGCCATGTTCGAGCTGAAAGATTGCGATTGTTGTCAGGAAGACATTCGTTTACGACGCCGCGAGCGGCCACGAAAAGTAGCGGAAGATCGCCAAAGGTAGTTTACGTAAGGCCCCTAGGTATCCCGGGCTGTTGTCCTGGAGCCCGCTTTGGTGGAGCCCGCTTTGGTGGAGGCCGATTCTGATGGGCGGTTTCTGTTCCCGCTGGTATAGTTGCAACACGAGGGCCAGTCTCTATAATCAGCGGCGACTACGCTGGCGATAGAAGGGACTCGCGCTTTCTGGTCCCGTTCATCCGCCGGCGTGGAGAGGTAAGATTTCTCTTGGCCATCATGAGAGGATGAACCGTATGAGGGACACATCAAAGAATCAGGGTTCCAAGTCCGCATTTACGCGGCGCGCTTTTTTCAAGGGTTCCAGTGCCGTGGCGGCGACGGCGGCGCTGCAGGGACAAGCGGCCCTTGGAGAGGACGATCAGGGGACGCAGGTTGTCAGCGGCTCGCAAAAGATAACGCTGCAGGTGAATGGTGAAGAGCACCAGGTCTCGGTTGAACCGCGAGATACCTTGTTGGACGTGCTGCGGTATCAACTGGAATTGACCGGGGCAAAACCCGTCAGCAGCGATGGGAGCAGTGGTGCCAGTACGGTCATGATCGATGGCAAGCCGATGGCGGCATCGACGATGTTGGCCGTAGCCTGTGCAGGCAAGGAGGTTGTTACCGTCGAAGGCCTTGTCGGTGACGAAGTCCCTGCTGCGTTTGTGGAACACGACGCGCAGCAGTGTGGTTTCTGTACGCCCGGTTTCGTGGTGGCAGTGCGGGCCTTTCTCAACAAGAATCCAGACGCGAGTCGCGAGGAGATTCAGGCTGGTTTAAACGGCAATATCTGTCGTTGCGGCACGTACGCCAACGTTGTCGAAGCCGTTGTGTCCCTAGCGAAGGGAGGGAAGTAATGGCACTTTTGCAAAATCAAAACGGTGATGATGGTGCACGGCAATACAATTGGCCGGCACGAGAAAAATCGAAAGTCATTGGGAAATCGTATAACCGGCTGGACGGTATGGAAAAAGCCACCGGTGCTGCAAAATACACGTATGACATCAACCTTAAAAAACAGTTGATCGCCATCGGTTTCGGTTCTCCGCATGCGCATTGCAAAATTAAAAATTTGGATATCCGTGAGGCGGTCGCCCTACCAGGGGTAGTGGATGTTCATGTTTTGAAACAGGGGGAGCCGGGAACAGAGATTCAATGGGAGGGAGAGCTTCTCGCGGTTGTGGCGGCTGAGACGGAGGCTGCTGCTCGAGAAGGAGTAGCCGCAATCAAGCTTGCTGTGGAAATGCTGGAGGTCTTTACGGATGACGAAAATTTGGAATCCGCCAAAGAGGCGAAACGCACACGGAAAGCCGGCAGCAAAATTGAGCTAGAGAACGAGCCCGATGAGGAAGAGGATGAAGACGAATTTGCGGAGCGTGAAATCACGCGACTCTTTAAAGAAGCCACGCATGTTGTAGAAGGCTATTATGGCATCGATTCCATTACCCACTGTTGTTTGGAGCCGCATGGTTCGACGGTGGAATGGAAGGACGGTAAGCTCACCGCGTATTTGTCAACGCAAAATGTTTCAGGAACGGACGAAGGTTTTGCGGATGGTTTATCCACGGACGATCGCACGGTCACGTCCAGCGATGTGGAGGTCATTTGCAATTACATCGGCGGTGGTTTCGGTAGTAAATTTGCGGCGGATTACTGGGGCTTGGCTGCGGCGCGTATCTCTGAGAAGACGGGTCGGCCAGTCAAGCTGATGCTGACACGAGATCAAGAGCAGAAAATTGCCGGTAATCGCCCGTCGGGTTACGTTCGGGCAAAACTCGGAGCGGATAAAGATGGAGTGATTCAAGTTTGGGATTCGCACCATTGGGGTACGAATGGTTATCGAGGTGGGGGTGTTGGGCACGCCAAAATGCCCTATGTCATTCGCCCTAAAAATTTTCGGCGCGTGGCGACGTCCATCGCGACCAATAATTCACAAGGGCGTGCCTGGCGGGCTCCTGATCATCCTCAGGCATGTGCGTTAACGCAAACCTTAGTCGATGATTTGGCAGCGGCGATGGGTAAGGATAGTTATGACGTCTTCATGGCCAACTTTTTGGCAGGCAACGCTGCCTCGCGGCATCCAAATCCTGGTGAGACCTATGCCGACCAATTAAAGATCGCTGGCCGCCTGATTGACTGGAAGGCGAAATGGCATCTGCACGGCAAAGGAAAAGTTCGCGATGGTGTGGTGGATGGCCTGGGCATTGGTTGCCATGAATGGGGTGGCGGAGCCAATCAGTCGAACACGACGATTAAAGTTCATCCGGACGGGAGTGTCGAAATTTTTTGCGGAACCCAGGACTTGGGGACGGGGACACGCACGGTCATTGCGCAAGTTGTTGCCGAGACTTTTGGGCTGACGATTGACGATATCAAAATCAATATCGGTAGGTCGAGCTATCCGGCCAGTGGTGCGTCAGGTGGAAGTACCACCGTTGGTGCTGTCTGCGAGTCCCACCGACGAGCGTCGCAAGATGCCATCCAAACGCTGTTTGGCTTGGCTGCCAAGCAGTTGCGTGTTGAGGCGAGTGATTTGGAAGCGGTGGCGGGCCGGATTCAACTACAGTCGCAACTTGAACCTCGCAATGCCCGACGTTTACGTGGTCAGGGTTCCAAAACGCTCTCTTGGAAGGAAGTCTGCGGCCTGTTGGGCTTGAAGCCGTTGGAGGTTTCCGCATCTTACGAACGGGGAGGCGGGGCCGACGGTGTGGCGAAAACGAAGGGTGACATTCCAGGACCTCTTTCTGATGAGGGAGTCTGTGGTGTGCAGGTGGCGCATGTCGAAGTGGATTTGGAAACCGGACAGGTCCGGATGAAAAAATTTGTGGCCGTGCAAGACCAGGGGTTAGTGATTAATCCTAAAACCTGCAAAAGCCAGATTTACGGTGCGGTTAACATGGGTATTCACGCCGCCTTCTTCGAGCAGCGGATCAATGATCCGGGTAGTGGCAAATTCTTGAATGCGGAACTCTCCGATTATAAATTGGCTCGATTGGGTGACGTAGGTGAGATTGTCGTCGAGCTTTACGAAACAGATTTTGAGCGAAGTCGTGGTGTGATTGGCAATGGCGAGCCGCCTGTGATCGCACCGACGACGGCGATTAGTAATGCGGTATGCAACGCACTGGGTGTGCGTGTGCCGGTGATTCCGCTAACTCCAAAACGTGTACTGGAAGCTTTAAAAGCAGCGGGGAGAGCATAAACGATGAAGAATTTCGAATATGCAGCGCCTCGGACCGAGGCTCAAGTTGTGGAATTGTTGTCAGCGGCTCCTGGCCGAACGGAGATCTTAGCAGGTGGGACCGATCTGGTCGGGTTGATGAAAAAGATGATCGTCACGCCGGAACTCGTCGTGAATATTATGAATGTCGACTCGCTGAAGGTAATCGACCAGGATGAAGATGGTAGTGTTGTGATCGGTGCCGCGGTGACGCTGGATGAGGTGTTGGCACATCCGTACCTGGGAAACTATCCGGCGATTACCGATGCGATTCTTGGGATCAGCAGCATGCAATTGCAGTCGCAAGGTACGCTAGGTGGTGAGGTTTGCCAGCGGCCTCGTTGTTGGTTCTTCCGGAATGGGGATCCGCTTCTCGACCAGGGACAGGTTTCATCAGGTGACAATCGATTTCATGCGATTCTTGGTAATCAGGGCCCGGCAAAATTCGTGAACAGTTCGCGAATCAGTCCCGCCTTAATTGCTCTAGACGCCCAACTGCGCGTGGTGGGGCCTGGGGAAGGCGATGAGCAATTCCTGCAAATTGAGGATTTGTTTCGCGTGCCGCGCCATGCAGAGCAACGGGAACTCGTGCTGGAGCCAAATCAATTGGTAACGCATGTTATCCTTCCTTCCCTGGAAAGTCGGCATAACGCAACCTATGAAGTTCGTCATGGCGTGGGACCCGACTATCCCCTGGCCGCGGCGGCTGCCGCGCTCGAACTCGATGATTCCGGTTTGGTGCAGGATGCCCGAGTGGTGCTTGGCCAAGTGGCACCAACACCCTGGTTTTCGAAGGAAGCAGGAGTGGCTCTGCGGGGACGCATGGTAAACGAGCAAACCGCAGAAATGGCCGGTGTTGCAGCTGTGAATGCAGCCACACCGCTTTCGGAAAATGAGTACAAAGTTCAATTGGCAAAAGTGGCGGTGAAACGAGCCATTCTTCGCGCCGCCGGTTTCGAAACAGGAGGTTTTTGACGATGGCATTCGAAAAAGAATACGACATGCCGGAGCCGTTAACCGACTCGCTCTGCATTCACTTGCGTAGTAAGGCGATTTATGTGTCCGGTAGCTTTCGGCCTATTCAGCCCGATGAGGAAGGGAGCGATTATTGCTGGTGTAACAAAACCCAGCATTTGATTGGTCCCGATGACCAGGGGGTCAGTCGACAAGAGTGTACGCTTGCTGGACGCGAGTGTTACCGAAAAACACGTTGAGTAAACGCTCGCCCTCTTCGGGCGAGCGGGGGAAACCTATTTGACAAGAAAGTCAAAGTCGCATCCTCGGTCAGCCTGCAGTACGTGTTCTGCGTACAGCCGTCGGTAGCCACGTGAGGGGACTTGCGGGGCGGCGGGAGCTTCCCTGAGACGGTCGGCAATGACTTGCGGTTCGACCAGCAAGTCGAGTCGCCTCTGTGAGACGTCGAGTTCAATCTGGTCACCAGTTTGGACGGCAGCCAGAGGTCCCCCGGCGGCGGTTTCTGGTGTGATGTGAACGACCACAGTTCCAAAAGCAGTACCGCTAATGCGGGCATCGCTAATACGGAGCATGTCGCGTACGCCTTGGGCAAGGATTTTTTTGGGAATGGGTAACAGGCCCCATTCAGGCATACCCGGCCCTCCAAGGGGCCCCGCATTCTTCATGACCAGGATATCCTCTGCTACGACATCGAGGTCGGGGTCGTCAATGCGTGCCAACAGGTCCTGGTGATCTTCGAAAACAACCGCGCGCCCGCGATGATGCATGAGTTCCGCAGAAGCGGCGCTGCGTTTAATGATCGCGCCTCCAGGTGCGAGCGAGCCCGTGAGGGCGACTAATCCGCCGTCAGGTGCCAGCGGTGAATCGAAAGGATAGATCACTTGAGGGTTGTCGTTGCGGGCGGCAGCAATGTTTTCCCCCAGTGTTTTTCCTGTTACCGTGGGACAATCGCAATGCAAGAGGGGAGAAAGCTCTTTCAGTAGGGCAGGTCCGCCGCCGGCATAGCAAAAATCCTCCATCAGGAATTCGCCGGAGGGCTTGAGGTTCAGCAGCAGGGGCGTGGAACGGGAGAGTTCATCGAACCAGCTGAGTGGGAGTTCCAGCCCTAGGCGACCGGCGATGGCGATGAGGTGGACAATGGCGTTGGTCGATCCGCCCAGCGCGTGGAGCGTGCGGATGGCGTTTTCAAAAGCGGGAAGGGTCATGACCTTGCTGGGACGCAAATCCTGCTCGATGCAGTTCATGATGAGGCGGCCGGCCGTGGTGGCCAGTTGGCTGCGGCGGGAATCCGCAGCCGGTATGGCTCCGTTTCCGGGGGGGGACATGCCAAGTGCTTCGCCGAGGGTGGCCATCGTCGAAGCGGTTCCGATGGTCATGCAGTGGCCCGGACTGCGGATCATGCCACCCTGCAATTCCAGCCAATCATTTTCGGTAATGTTGCCCGCCCTCAGTTCGACATGATAGCGGCGGCAATCGGTGCACGAACCTAAAGTTTCGCCGCGCCAATGAGCGCTGAGCTGGGGTCCCCCGGTCACCAAGATGGCCGGCACGTCTGCGCTGGCGGCACCCATGAGCAGCGCTGGAGTGGTCTTGTCGCAGCCCCCCAGTAGGACGACTCCGTCGAGTGGGTTGGCGAGAATGCTTTCTTCTACCTCCATGCTCATCAGGTTGCGAAACAACATGGTGGTGGGACGCATGTTGAACTCGCCTAGCGACATCACCGGGAATTCAAGCGGCACTCCGCCGGCCTGCCAAACGCCCTGTTTGACCGCCTCTGCGAGACTTCGTAGGTGGGCGTTGCAATGGGTGAGTTCGCTCCAGGAGTTGCAGATCCCCACAATCGGGCGGCCTTCGAAATTCGAGGTTTCCATACCCATTCCCAGCATGGCTGCGCGGCGCGTCCAACCATACAGCTCGGGCGTATCAAACCATTCGCGACTACGCAGGGGTGGGGTGTTCATTGGAGCGGGTCCCAGCTGGGCAAGGAGTGGTCAAGGCGCATAGTTCCGGTTTAAACTATCCTACGAAGATACGCTATTTCTTTTCGAGTCGATAGATAATACTGTCCAGCATTTCACTGCCATGCTGGACAAAGAGGGTGGATTTAAAAAGGGAGAACCGACCGAGGAGCACCTACCGATATCTTTCGGGCGTGCTTGTGCCGTGCTTTCCGATTGGTACATTCGTGTCTGCTTAGCGTGAGCAGCTTTATGTTTCAGGACGATTTGATCAGGAACGTTGACCCGTGATGCAGCGAGAACTTCCCCCGCGTGTTTGGGCTTTCGGTATAATATTTTTGCTGGTTTCCGGACTGGTAATTTCTTCCTCTGCGCAAGATGACGGCATCAATGCGCCAGCTGGTGCTACGGAGGCGACCGTTGAAATGCATCCGCAAGAGGCGGTGGGGCATGGCGGGTTTGAGCCTCAGGAGTGGCTCAAACAAAAAATGCAGGGCGCCCATTGGGCCATGCTACTGGGAGTCATCGCCGTGGCGGTGATTTCCTTAGGGAAAGGGGCCGACCTACTTGTGGATGAGGCGGTGGAGTTGTCCTTGCGAAGTGGGATTCCGAAGGTGGTCGTGGGAGCGACGGTGGTCAGTATGGGGACTACGGCTCCGGAAGCGGTGGTCTCGGTCTTGGCGGCCATTCAAGGGGAACCCGGTTTGGCCTTGGGGAATGCCGTGGGGTCGATCATTTGCGATACGGGCTTGATTTTAGGCGCGGCATGTTTGATTAGTCCGCTGGCCATTGATCGGAAACTGGTCAATCGACAAGGCTGGATTCAGTTTGGCTGTGGAGTGTTGCTAGTTGTGGCCTCCCTAGCGGGAGCTGAATGGACAGGGATTTTTGAGCAGGGTGGTAATCTCCCGCAAGTCGGCGGATTTTTGTTTTTGGTCCTACTGGCCGTCTATATGATCTGGTCGATCAAGATGGCGAAAAACTCTACCGGATCTGCAGCCTCCGAAGAGGATATCGAGGTGAGCAATCAAAGTCTTGGTATTGTGCTCGTGCGTTTATTTGCAGCGATCGCAGTAGTGGTCGTGGCCTCCTCCTTTTTGATTTCTGCCGCGACTGAATTAGCAGAGCAATGGAATGTCCCGGAGAGTTTGATCGCCGCGACTCTGGTTGCCTTTGGAACGTCCTTTCCGGAATTGGTGATTTGTGTGGGAGCGGCCCGTAAGCAGCAGGGTGAGTTGGCCGTCGGAAATATTATCGGGGCCGATATTCTCAACGTGCTTTTTGTTGCGGGTGCTGCTGCTGCAGTAACGCCAGCCGGATTGGACGCCGATGCGCACTTCTTCAAGTTGCAGTTTCCGGCGATGTTATTTGTGTTGATTGTGTTTCGCGCAGGCATTTTCTTTAATCGGACCGGCAAGTTGTCCCGGAGTTTCGGCCTGGTGTTGGTGGCCGCCTATCTCGCAGTGACAATTTTCAGTTATTTCGGGAAAGGTTGACGCGGCACGAGAGGCGGTGGAGCAAAGTGACGTGAAACGGAGTCGGTGATTCCGAGAGCGGGCGGCATGATCTCGAGGAACCAAGGGACCGAAGGGGGCGGATTTCCGCTGACAGCTGTGATTGACAGTTCATCTGGGCGAGAAGGTGAGCAGCCAAGGCCTTCTACAGGCTCGCCGATCTGGCAAAAGATAAAATCCGGCAAGACGGGTGGTGAGCGGCGACGGGTGTATGTTGCTGCGGTTTGGGCCCTGGGCGCGGCGGTGATGTCTGGAATGCTGATCGGGATGGTCACGAGCGATGGCCGGATTGGCGAATGGGGATTCTTTTTAATTTGGCCACTGGGAGCGGGCATCGGTCACGTAGGGCGAAAACTTGTGGGTAGTCCGCGGAAAGTCATCGGTAGGCAGTGCCTGCGAGCCTGCGGTGTGGCGGTGGTCTTTGCCATGGTGTGGTGGCTTCGTTGGAACACGGTGGAGGGTGATCAAGGATGGCTACGATCGATGGCGGTTTTACCACGGTTCTGGATACAGTACTTGCCATCGACGTTCATGGCCGCGTTGGCAGGACTCGTAGGAGGGTCCAGCGCTTGGCGTCAGGCGACACGAGCAGGTTGAAGAAGAAACGTCCCCTGGCAGGCCCAACTTCCAGTGAGGCAGGGGTAGGGGGCGCCGTTTGAGTCTCTGGCTTTGCTGTTGCGGGTGGGCTAGGATGACCCTGTGTGGAGAGAGATTGATTACAACTTAAGGAACCTCGTTATGAGCTTAGGGCAGGTGATGATAATGCGTTCGTTGGCAATTCTTCTGCTGGGTAGTGTGGCTGCAGGTGGGGTAGATTTTGCAACGACGGCCGGTGCTGCTGATCCGCTGCAGGTGATTGTCTGGGATGAACAGCAACCGGCCCAAAAAGAGGCCTATCCGCAATTTCTCGGCAATCAAATCGCAGCTTATCTGAAGTCTCTCGACGGTCTTGAAGTCAAATCGGTGAAACAGGATGATCCGGACCAGGGGCTACCGAAAGAAGTCTTGGATAAGTGTGATGTCCTAGTGTGGTGGGGCCACATCCGGCAACACGATGTCTCCGAAGAACGCGCCCGGGATATTGTAGAGCGCGTGCGACGAGGGCAATTGGACCTGATCGCCTTGCACTCAGCGCATTGGGCGCTCCCTTTTATGATCGCGATGGAAGAGCGAACCATCACTGATGCCATTGCCAAGCTTCCTGAGGGAAAACGCGGCAACGCCAAGGTTCGATTTATCGATCAGCGGATTCGCAGGGCCCCAAAATATGAGGCGCCGAAAACACCGGCTGTTGTCGCTACGGAGGAAGTCGATGGCGTGACGACGATTCTCATGCGACGCCCCAATTGCTGTTTTCCGGCCTATCGTCCCGATGCCAAGCCGAGCACTATCGAAGTGCTCATGAAAGATCATCCCATTGCCCAAGGGCTGCCGGAAAAATTTATGGTTCCTCACACCGAGATGTACGACGAACATTTCCATGTGCCAGCGCCCGATCAGGTGGTCCTGCAGGAGCACTGGGAGCTCGGCGAGCAGTTTCGTAGTGGGTCGGTATGGAATCTTGGCCAAGGCAAGATCTTTTATTTCCGCCCGGGGCATGAAATCTTCAATGTCTACTTTCAAGATGAAACGCTGCAGGTTTTGGAAAACGCCGTTCGCTGGCTCGGTTCGACACCCTGAGGCAGGCTGAGAGACAGACTAAAAGCGGACCG
>JAKVBY010000071.1 GCA_022446825.1 Pirellulaceae bacterium | reverse complement strand
AGCACTTCGGTCACAAACGCATCCGTCTCACGCGACGCCGTCCCATTTCCAATCGCAATCAATTTGGCGTCGAATTTTGCAATCAAATTCTGCAGTGTCTGCCTGGCGCTTTCGGTGTCGTTCCGCGGCGGCGTCGGATAGATTGTCGTGCTATCGATGAACATTCCGGTCCCGTCGACCACGGCCACTTTGCAGCCGGTACGAAACCCCGGATCGATGCCAATGGTAACTTTTGGACCCGCCGGCGGCGCGAGCAGTAATTCACGCAGATTCTTTGCAAACACTGCGATCGCTTCTTCGTCGGCCTTCTCCTTTAGACCTTGCAACACGGACGATTCGATCGCGGGCAGCAGCAGTCGCTCGTAGCAATCTTTGACAGTCGCCACCAATTCACGATGGAATTCAAATCGTCGATTGTGGGCCAATTGTAGATTGAGCTTGCTCAATACAAATTTGTCGTCCAGCTTGAGTCCGATCCGCAACAAGCCTTCGGATTCACCACGTTTCATCGCCAGCAAACGATGCGATGGCACTCGCTTGATTGACTCTCGGTGGTCGAAATACATTGTGAACTTGCTGGCCTCGTCCTTCTTGCCACGCTTGATTTGTGAGGCGATCTGTCCGTAGCCGGCCGCCTGCTCGACAAGCCAGCCACGTGTCTGCGCGTCGTCCGCCCAATGTTCCGCCACAATGTCACACGCGCCTTGCAAGGCGGCGTCTCCGTCGGGCACATCCTTTTCGGGAATCACGAACGTCCGCAACAGATCGTTTCTTGGTTGATTCAACTTTCGTTGCTGCAACAGAATGTCGGCCAAGGGTTGCAAGCCACGTTCGCGCGCGATTGAAGCCCGCGTGCGTCGTTTAGGCTTGAACGGCGAATACAAATGTTCGAGCGTTTGTTTGTCAGAACACGTTTCGATCTGTCGCCGGAACTCGTCCGTCAATAATCCTTGTTCGTCGATTGTCTTCAGAATCGTCGTCTTCCGCTGAGCTAACTCACGCGCTTTGCCAAAGGAGTCCTCAATTTCTCGCAGCGAGATTTCGTCCAGGCCATCGGTGGCTTCTTTTCGATATCGCGCGATGAATGGAATCGTGTTGCCGGCATCCAACAATTCGACGGTCGCGCGGACTTGGCCAAGAGCGACCTGCAATGAAGCAGCGATCTCTTGGATAACTTGATCAAGATCAAAGCACTCGGAGGGCTTACTCGCCATCGTTTCTCCAAACAATTATTTTGGCTTCGGAATATTCTGGCCGCAGACATGAATGCCCTCTTCCCGCCCTGCCTGCTAACGATGTTTCGGCTTTGACTTCGCTTTGTGGCGCGGTTTTATGGGCGGGCATTTGCCATTCTTGTGATGAACGTGTGTTAGAGATGAATCAATCAGCTGCGAAAGCTGGAGTTTTTGTCCCGCGATCATGACGTTCCGAAGCGTTTCGAGCAAGACTTGCGGCAAGTTCCTCGGAAGGTGAACCGTGCTAAACTGGTCCAAACGTTGTCGAACGCGTCGACATGGCAGGGCCTCGTCCTCCACAGAGGTCACACCCATGTTAGGTGTTGGGAGGACGATTGTTGATCACAAAGCTGTTGCTCAGAGTTGGTTTTAGCCAGTTGATCCAGTTGCAGTTTTTTCTAGAGGGGCTTACGGATTGCTCCCGATCTTCGAGGACTTCCGCTCAAGCTGTGCGGTGGCGCTCTACTAAGTAGTTTCGACAAGGTAGTGAAGATCTGGGATGCCAGCGAGTAACGTGCTTCTTGGCGAGCCCGGGCGTTCCCCGGTGAGGAGGGCCACAAAATATCGGCCGGCAAGCCGAAGCACCAGTCAAAAAGATCAGCGTTTGAATCTACCATCGGCTCATTTTCCAGTGAGTTAGTACTCCTCTGATTGCATCAGAGCGACAACATGAATACGGTGCATGTAGCCAAAGACACAACTGATCCAAAGGAGCAACAAATGAGCGACGACATCAAAGTACTGATCGTAGGCGCCGGATTCATGGGCACATTGCACGCGAAAGCATACGCCCAAATCGATGGCGTACGGAACGTAGGAATTGTGACGCGGAACCTCAGTAGTTCCGAAAGTCTGGCGGAAACTCTTGGGGGTGACATTCCACGATTTACCGATTTCGAAGAAGCGCTCAAGCAAACACAACCCGACGCTGTCGCCATCAGTACCTATACCGATTCGCACTATCACTATGTTTCCACAGCTCTAAACCGTGGACTCGATGTGTTCGTGGAGAAGCCTCTGGCCGAGACAATTGAAGAGTGCCAAGAGCTCTTTGGCCTCGCGAACAGCGTCAATAAAAAACTATACGTCGGTTACATTTTGATGACGCATCCTTCTTGGAATAAATTCATTGCAGTGTCACACGATCTCGGTAAACCTTTGGCCATGCGAATGAATCTTAATCAGCAGGCCAAGGGAGATTTCTACGACACCCTGCACAATATCATGCAGGTACAGTCACCGATTGTTGATTGCGGCGTGCACTATGTGGACATCATGTACCAAATGGCCCAAAGTAAGCCAGTTCGTGTGCATGCAATTGGTTGCCGAAACTGGGACAAAGTGCCTGAACATATCTGCAATTACGGACAGCTTCAGGTCGAATTCGAAGACGGTTCGGTTGGTTGGTATGAAGCAGGATGGGGTCCTATGATGAGTGAAGTGGCTTACTTCGTTAAGGACGTCGTGGGACCGGGCGGCGCTGCGAGTATTTGTCCGGCCAAAGGTCGCTCCGACGACAAAGATCATCATGTGCAAGCCAACACGATCATTCGCCATTTTTCGGAGCAGGTCGAAAAGGAATTTGTTAAGGAAGATGAAGTCATCAACATCGACGAACCGAATCACGACGGGTTGACGTTACTTGAGCAACAGGAATTCATTGATTGCATACGTCATGATAAGGACATGTCCGCTCATCAGGATCGCGTCATGACGAGTTTGCGCATCGTATTTGCAGCGGACGAATCCCAACGCACCAAGCGAGTCGTGGAGTTATAACACCTCGATGCCAACAACCAATGACACTAGGACCAAAGGATAAAGGATAATGCGCGAAGATTTTAGCCGCACTATTTCGGGTGCGTGATCTCAGGATGCCCGCAGTTGTAAGTGTCAAGGATCTGCTGCTCCTCGATGCAGATGGCTTGGATGTGCACGCAGACGATGCTGCTGACAATCGTGAGTCTAGCTGAATGCCATCGAGCAGTTTTGAGCTGGGCGAGCCTACCGAGACTGGTAAATAGCGACGATCAACTGGCCGACGAAGGCATGCTTTATTTGAACCCTTTTGCGACGGCACCGCTTTGCTGGTCGTCTCGATCCTTTCTCATCAGCGGGCTCTACCCACCATCGCAAGGGACGAGCCATTAGACGGTTGCCCAGGGCTAGTTAGGTAACTATTATTTCAAGTCGGGATCAAGGGATACCAACTGAGTTCTTGTTTGTTTCTCTTTTTCTCCAGGAACCGAAACTTTCAGCAACCCACAGGGTTTATTCTCTCGGTATGACGCTTGGCGCCATTTTCAATAGATTCTCATACAGGGAGAAATGCTCATCAACTCGTTCACGAAATACGTTCGACGACTGGTCTTGCCTGTAATACTCGCGGTTTTCACGGTAACTGCGACTGTCGGCGCGCAGCTTGCTCCACCGACCGGTGCCTCGTATGGAGGTAGTGTTCCGGACAGTAATCGCGTTGTGTCCGGCATTGCCTGGTATGGTGTACTGAAAGACGGCCTAGCCGAGGCGAGGCGGACGGGAAAGCCAATCCTGCTGATCACGGCAGCTGCACAATGTGGTGGTGTACCCGGCATGTGGTGACCTGGCAAGCAAAATATGGACAGGAGTTTCCTGTCCGGCGAGCAACTAATCAAGGTTTCCCGTGACTTTGTTTGTATTCGGACGGCAACCTATGAAGACAAGGAAGAAGCCGAGTTCTTGAAACGAACTTTCGTGATGCGTGCAGGTGGTACCCTGAGAAATTTTGGGTATTGTGTCTTGTCACCGGATGGACAGCAGAAATTGAGACGCAGTGACCGCGGCCCCAATTTTGTCTATGAAAATTCAAACGCTATGGCAGCTGACTTACGCAGGATTGCCAGCCAGTACCGGGGCAAGACGATCCGTGGGAATTCCATGCGACCGGTTCCCTGTATGAAAAGTGTTCGCCTGGGTATCAACGTGGCCAGTTGTGATGGCCTTCCGAGCGTTGTTGTGGTTGGGCAGGATCAGCGGGAAGTAGATGAGTTGAATAAAAAACTCAGTGGAGTTATCTGGGATGAGGGGTTAGCAGGAAAATTTATTTATGCCGCGACTGCGAATCGTAACGATCTGAAGATCGTGAAAGGGGCTGTGGCAAAAAAGGGAATCCTGGTCATCAGGCCTGATACCTACGGACTCCAGGGACAAGTGATGACGACGATCGCCCCGGATGTTTCTGCTGAAGACCTGAAAAAAACCCTGCTGGCTGCGGCTAGTGCATTTCGGCGCAATAGCAAGGTACATGGCATCCATGTACGTAACGGGCGGCAGAGCGATATTACCTGGGAGACCGAAGTCCCGGTTCCTGATCGCGTTCGTTCACGCACCCGAGGCACCTCCGGCCGCCGGCCCAGGCCCTAGAGGCCAAGAGGTGCTCCCATCGAATACAGGATAACTACATGCCTTTTATTACTGTCAGCTATAATCAGCTGCTAGGTCGTGGCACAATCGCCATCTGATAGCGATTCGCAGGGGGTGCGAAGAAAAGTCGCCAAGTGGTTCTTACCCGGCGCGGTAATAACGGACCGTAGTGAACGAGCAGCTTATCGTTTTCGTCACCAGACGCAGCAATCCGACGTTCGCCGCAATAACGTGGATGTTGTGTTTAACGGATGTGGTCAGTTGCACATTTAATCCACACGCCGAATTGCAACATCGGTAGAGTATACCAGCATTGATGCAATTACTCAGTTACTTTTTTACACGAACATCTCTATGAACGATAGTGAACCCAGAGCTCCTCATTTCAAAACTAACGTCTTATGAACCGTTTCCCTGGCGTTCATTTCATATTGCTCCTCATAGCCTACGTTGCTTTCTCACCCGACGCAGCAGTCTCGGCTGATAAAGACAGAGTCGCTTTTCTGAAGACCTATTGCGTAAAATGCCATAACACCGAAAAGCACAAGGGCGATGTTCGGTTGGACCAGCTTGCTTTGCGTGTGACGGGGGATAACCACGAACTGTGGAAAAAGGTCGTGCACAACATCCAACGGGGTGACATGCCGCCTGAGGATGCCAAGCAGACCACGACGGAGGAACGTCGGGAGTTCCTTTCTGAGGCGATTCAGTTATTAACGAGATACGAGGAGGACGCGAAGGGGGTACGAGACCCCCTGGTGCGGCTGACTAATAATCAGATCGCGCACAGTCTCCAGGACTTGTTGCAAACTCACGAGCATATTGCCGACCAGTTGATCGGTGACCCAATCGACAAGCACGGTTTTTCCCGTCAGGCGGAGCTCGATCTTTCGGGTTCGTACCTGCAGCTCTATACCGAGGCGCTCGAACAGATCCTCGACCGGGCGATGCCACCTATGAAACCAGTCCGGCCGGGTCTGTTTCTCATCGCTGGGAATGATTGGGAAAGATGCCACTGGGCGGGTGACAACTATCTTTACGTGGGGCATCGGCGGTTGTACGAAGGGCCAAAGTGGATTGGCGATGATTTCGAGATTCCGATACCACCCAAACACGAATACCGCATGTTCCTGCGTGAAAACAGGAGCAAGGGTAGATTTCGTATTAGGTTGACCTTACGTAATGAACCACCCGAAAACGGTCAGCCGCGCACGCCGCAGGAAATCGGCGTGTACATGGATCAGTCCGGTCGCCATCCTTACAAGTTGGTGGATCCGATTACCGTTCCTGTCAAAGCAGGCCCGCAGGAATTTGAATTGTTCGGCACCCTGGAAGATCACCTCGGCGTGGTTTCTGACCCCATTGTGGCCGCTGATCGCAGCCCTGGTTACTGGCTGAAGTTCCGCACGCTCACAATTGTGAATCACAACAGGCTCGAGGGCTTTCCGCTGCCGGCACGATTTATGTGGACTGAGCCAATTTATCTTGTACGGCCCGATGAACAGTGGATCAAGGCGTTTGGCCATACTCCCGGTCTGATTCCTTCGGCCAATGGAAACAACGGCACGCACGGAAATGAGGCAAAGGGCCCCGCGGTTTATCCCGAGGCGATGAAAACGCATGGATATGTGGTCATCGAAAAGGTGGAGTTTGAAACGCCGTTTTTTGAGAGCTGGCCCCCGCCAGCCGTTCAACCGTTCCTGACCGCAGGAAAACTGGATGGAAAGGAAATACCGGGCAGGTTGAAGGTGTTCGCAGCAAAGGCTTGGCGCAGGCAGTTGTCCGCGGCCGATGCAATACATGTTGAGAGTATTTGGGCGGAGGAAATCGCCGCGGGCAGTAGTGAACTTGAAGCATTGCGAAGCTCCATCGTCACGATACTGAGTGACCCGCGGTTTTTGTACTTACGTCAATCGAATAACTACGATTTGATCTGCCGCTTGTCCTACTTTCTGTGGAGCGGCCCGCCGGATGCGATATTGACTGCGTTGGCCGATGAGTATGACCACCTGGATGATTCCCTCATCGAGCAGCAGGTGGATCGCCTGCTTACCGACAAACGAGCGCGGCGCTTTATCGAAGACTTTGTGGCCCAATGGGTCGATTTCACTCGGTTCGATCAGATTGCGATTGATCCGAACTACTATCCCGCCTTCAAAGATCGTGGCCTGCGCATCAGAGAGTATATGAAGCAGGAATGCGCAGAATTCTTTGCGCACGTTCTCAGACAGGACTTGAGTTGTCTGAGTTTTCTGGAGTCTGATTTTGTGTTGGTGAATGAAACGCTGGCAGAGCATTACGGCATTGCTGATGTCTTCACGCCGAGATTTGTGCCCGTTGCTGCGCCCGCACATCGAGGTGGCGGCGTGTTGGCCCAGGCTGCGATCATGTTGGCTCAATCCAACGGACAGGATGCCCACGCGGTCAACCGGGGAGTTTGGATACGTTCGCGCCTGCTGGGTGATCCACCGTCCGATCCGCCGCCGGACGTGCCTTCACTACCGGAACCATCCGGCGATGCCAAAACCAGCGGCCCTGTATCGGTCAAGCAGAGATTGGATTTGCATCTCAAGGCAGGCACAACGTGTTACGATTGCCACAAGGATATCGATCCATGGGGCATTGCGACTGAAGGCTTCGATGCGGTGGGCCTGTTGCGAACCACCATTCAAAAGGCTGGCCCCGTTGTTAAGAAAATTGTCATCGACAAACAAGAGATCGACGGCCTGCTGCCCTTGAAACAATTTTTACTCACCCATCGCCAGGAGCAATTCGCTCAGGGTTTTACGCGTCACATGCTTTCTTTTGCGTTGGGCCGACCGATCACCTATCGTGATGAGCAGACTGTACTGGCTCTGCAAACGGAGTTCAAAGAAAGCGGATACAAAATGCGGAGCCTGATCAAATCGATTGTCACATCAACGGTTTATCGGCAAGGTTCGCAAGCAAAGATTCCAGAATAATCGTTGCGCCCACGTCGGCAGGATGGAAAGAAGGTAGTCATGGCTAAGAGAATACAGATTCATCGACGTACATTTCTCCGCGGTACGGGTGGCGTGGCTTTGAGTTTGCCGTTGTTCGAATGCATGGCGAGTGATACAGAAGTTGAAACCCCTAAGCGACTCCTGGCGCTGTATGTGGGTCACGGATTTGCCCTGCATGGCGATTGGGGTTGGTACCCGACTTTGGTGGAAGGCCAACTGCGTTTCGGAAAATCAATGGAAGCCTTTACCCCTCTAGCCAAGCGCATCACCGTTCTTCAAGGCCTGGAACATCCCCAATGCGTGAGTGCGGGTGGGCACAGCACGGCCGATTCATTTCTGACCGGCAGCAATCCTGCCGCTGCCGTGAAAAGTCCGTCGCTCGATCAAATTGCCGCCACGGCACATGGGCATAAGACGCGCTATCCGAGTCTCGTACTTGGTAATGAAGGAGGCCTGGGCGGCGAAGGCCGATCGAACACGCTTTCGTACAATCAATTCGGACGCGGCATCCCTGCGACGAATAATTTGCGAGGGTTGTATGACGCAATGTTCAATTCCGATCCGACCTTGCAGAAAGATCAGCACACGCGATTGAGTCGAGAGCAGCGCCGTGTCGATCGTGTTTTGGAATCGTATCGCGAGATCAAGCGCCAGCTCGGACGCGACGACTCACAGAAGCTGGAGCACTACATGCAAGCCTTGCGTGATGTGGAAAAAGATATTGAACGTCTGGAACTTTGGATGGATAAACCCAAGCCACAAGTGACAGCCGCTGGCCTCGCGCTGGATGCGACCGTCAAGGATCCGGCCACTTTTATCCGCACGATGTACAACCTCATTTATCTGGCGTTCCAGACAGATTCAACCCGTTACGCGAGTTACATGCTGCAAAGTATGAATAGCAGCGCGTGGGACAATGTACCGATCCAGTTGGGCCTCGGCGGCACGCACCACATCTTGGCCCACAACGCGGTACAAGGAGGTGAGAACCTAGTTGCATTGGGGAAGTACGACAAGTTCCAGGCAGACCTGCTGGCGGAGCTTATTACGAAGCTGGCCGACACTCCTGAGGTCGAAGGCACGATGCTCGATAATACGATCGTGCTCTACGGCAGCAGCAACAGCCAGACGCACGTCAACACCGATTATCCTTTGATGTTGGTGGGAGGCGAAAAGCTTGGCCTCAGACAAGGTGCGGTTCATGATTTTGGCAAACAGGCCCCTCCGCTGTCGAACCTCTACCTCACGCTGCTAAACGCATTGAATGTACCCGCTGCGCAATTCTCCGACAGCAGCGGAACGCTTGCCGAAATTATGGCTTGACCCGGATTCAAAATCCGGTGGCCGTTGGCTTGGAGTCCAGCGCGTTACGCCGAGCGCGCGATCTTGTGCGTTGCGTCGATCTTGTGCGCTTACGGTTCGGCTGAATCACTGGTGAATCTTAGTGGCGGCGGCATGTCTAAGACGTTTCATGTGCAGATCCTGCGGTAGGCGCATCCAGATGCCACCAATACAGAGGCTGCTGCAGTAGTTAGCTTTGACGTTCTGGCGTGGTGGATGCTTCAATCGACCCAGGGGGGATTGACTCCTGGCGGCAAAAAACATGAGATGAGACCCTCGTAGGCACCACACCACCAGGTCTCGTTTTGAGGAAGACGTCATGAGTCGGCATTCTATGGTTGTTTTCTTGATCATCCTGGGTGTTTCCTATAGTTCCCTTTTACGCATCGCCGGCGCGGTACACCTCGCGGGGGCAGACTCGCCCACATCCGTTATTTCCCTGGACGGTGATGACTGGCTTCTGGCCACCGATCCCGACAATGTCGGCCAGGAACAGCAGTGGTGGAAGGCGCCTCGTGCGGATGCCCAGACGACCAAAGTGCCCTGGATTATTCAGGATGCCTTTCCGGAGTATCACGGCGTGGCCTGGTACTGGCATGACTTTGACATACCCGCAAACAATCGCCCCGGCGGACGATATCTGCTGCGTTTCTGGGCCGTGGACTACAAGGCGGACGTCTGGCTCAACGATGTTCGCATCGGCGCGCACGAAGGCGCGGAATCGCCTTTTGTGTTCGATGTGACGCAGGCCGTAAAACCGAACGGATCGAACCGTCTGGCCGTGCGTGTACTTAACCCCCAGGAAGAAGAGCGCATCGACAGCTTGGTTCTGAAGGAAATCCCGCACCGCAACAAGGGGATCCCCTTCAGCTACGGCGGCATCGGCAACAAAGGCGGAATTTGGGACTCGGTGGAGTTGATGCTGGTTCCGGAGACGCGCGTCGAGGATGTTTTCGTGCGGCCGAACTGGAAGACCGGCGAGATTCGTGTGCAGGCCAATCTGCGCAACGCTTCCGAGCGTACGAGCGATGCGGTGGTCGAGTTTGCCGTCGCGCCGGCCGCCAGTGGCAGGACGCTATCCACCATCTCCCTGACACAGACATGCGCGGCGGGGGACACGCTCGTCTCAGGCTCACTGCATGTCGAGAACCCGCGTCTGTGGGAATTGAACGATCCCTTTCTGTATCGCGTGACCTGCCGGGTCACGACCGCAGAGTCCGACTCTCTGGACGAGCATTCGGTGCGCTGTGGTTTTCGTGACTTCCGCTTCGAGAACGGGTGGTTCCGATTGAATGGCAAACGGATCTTTCTGCGGGGCGGAGTAACGACGAATGCCACTCCGGTTGGACTTGAGGTGGCTTACGATCCCGACCTCCTGCGGCGCGACCTGATCAATGCGAAGGCGATGCGTCTTAACATGATTCGTTGTCTCGGCGGGATCCCCAAACGCTACCAGCTCGATCTGGCCGACGAGATCGGCATCCTGTACTACACCGAGCCCTACGCCAGCTGGTTTTTAGGCGATTCTCCACACATGGCCGCGCGCTTTGATGAGTCGATCCTCGGAATGATCCATCGCGACCGCAATCATCCCAGCCTCATCGCCTGGGGGCTCTTGAACGAAAACTACGGCGGCGACAAGGGCGGCACTGTGCTCGCACACGCAGAGCAGATGTTGCCGGCAATCCTGGCAGCGGACGACTCGCGCATGGTCTTTCTCAACAGCGGCTTCTGCGAGGTCGCCAAAGAGCTGGCCGGCAAGTGCTATGCCAATCCCGGAGAGGATCAATGGCAGACGGATCTCTACGATACGCATCCCTATCCGCGCGTCCCGCACAGGGCCCAAGAGATTGACCATTTGAGAACGATTTGTGGCACACCCTGCCGACAGGTGTTTCTGTCCGAGTACGGCATCGGCAGCGGCAACGATCTTTTGCGCATGGTGCGTACCTACGAGCAGCTCGGCAAGACGCACGTGATGGACGCCAGGTTCCACTACGAGCAGCTCGAAAAATTTACGGCCGACTACGAGAAGTGGAAGCTTGATGAGGTTTTTGACCGTCCGGAAGACTTCTTTGCCCAGAGCCTCGCACGCCAGGCTGGCCAGAGACTTCTCGGCCTCAACGCGCTACGATCGAATCCACGAGCAGTGGGACACATCATCACCGGTCTCGTCGAACAGGTGACGCTGGGTGATGGCATCTGGACGGCCTTTCGCGAACTCAAGCCCGGCACCACGGACGCGATTTTCGACGGCTTTGCGCCGCTGCGCTGGTGTACGTTCGTCGAACCGGCGCACATCTATCGTGGATCGAGCGTGCACGTCGAGGCCGTGCTTTCCAACGAAGACGTGCTCCGCCCCGGCGAATATCCCGCGACATTGGAAGTCTTCGGCCCTGCAACCACGCGCGCCTTCAGGAAGTCCGTTACGGTGATCATTCCCGACGCGAAAGAGGGCTCCGAACCTAAAATGGTCATTCCCGTTCTGTCGGAAGACGTTGTGATCAACGGGCCACCGGGAAAGTATCGCTTTGTGGTGAAGTTCGATCAGGGCGCTGCCGCAGCGGGCGGCGAGTCGGTATTTTATGTCACCGACGATGCAGCAATGCCGCCAGTCAACAGCGAGATTACGCTCTGGGGAGAAGACGTGGAGCTGGCACAATGGCTTCATGAAGAGGGGATTCGCACGCGCAAATTCTCGGCCGAGCCACCTGCGGAACGGGAAGTGATTCTCGTGGGGCGCCATCCCGAGCAACCGGGCGATGCAGGGGCCTTCGCACAGCTCGCACGTCGTATGGCGAGTGGATCCACGGTTGTTTTTCTCGACCAGGCCGTCTTCGACAAGGCGGGTCAATCGACGGGTTGGCTGCCACTCGCCAACAAAGGAGGCATCGGGAAATCGCTGCACATTGTCTACCACCCGGACCAGTGGACGAAACGCCATCCGATTTTTGACGGCCTGCCGACGGGCCGGATCATGGACTACACCTACTATCGCGAGATCGTGCCCGATCCGACCTTCGTCGGCCTCGACCCACCGTCCGCAGCGGTCGCTGGCGGCATCACCACGTCGTATGGTTATTTCTCGGGCCTCTACCTCGCGGTTTATGACTTCGGAGCCGGTCGCTTCGTGCTCAACACGTTGTTCATCCGCGAGCACCTTGGGGAGGATCCTGTAGCGGAACGCCTGCTACGCAACATGCTGCGTCATGCGACGCGGGATCTGAACAAGCCTCTGGCAGAACTGCCGGTGGACTTTGGCAAGACGCTGGATGCGATTGGCTACCGCTGAAGCCGTGTTACCGCGCTAGCAAGCAGGACCCACACCTGCGTCAGCCGGAGTCGTAAACGGGGGGCGCATGTCTGATCCTAGACTTCGGCAACGCCTTTTGCAGTTTGGCGCCGCGGGTGTCGGTGACCCGGGATCTCGTGATCCGGAGCGGTTGGAGTTTGGTGAGGTACTGGCGACGCACTGGCTACCTGGAAACCTGGTGAGGAACCAGTTTGAGAGTTGTCCGGTGAACTCGATGCGGAATCAAACAGCGCGTCGAACCAGTCGCCGGCGAGCGGTTTATTCTTTTTGAATAGCTGGCAGTCATTCGATTGTCACAGACAGTGTCGACACTCGAGCTCTGGTGTTGGCTCCTGGAGCGAAGTACACGCCGAGCATGAAGTCCTGTCGTCCTGCTACGCGGTTTGTCAAATCCAGGCGGTGACTCCTTCCATTCGTTGGAGTCGACTCGTGGGACGGTTTTCCATGTTCGCCCTCGGTCAAACGACAGTTGCTATTCCCACCAGCCGACGGATTCTGCGTTGTCGCAACCGAAAGCTGTTAACTGACAGTGCTCGATCGGTTTGTTATGGCGAATGTACCATACAGCGACTCTGCCATTTCCGTAGACATAACCGTCGTCAACACTGTTTGAACAGCCCAGGCCGTCTGACTGAACCATGCGGGCGAAGCTTACAAACTTCTGGCCAAAGCTGTCGCTGCGGAAATCCCCTTTGCAAGGATCGATGGTTTTCTCGCCGAGGGCGATGGAAGGTCCGTCCAGCATCGACTTGAGCATCGGCACAGCGCTCCAGTAGCGAGCTAGATCATAGGGTTGAATCCGCGCGTTGACGGCGGCTGCTTTTGCGTATGCCGCCTTTGCTGACGACACATCTCCGGATGCGTCAAACACGGCTTTGACAGAGGCCAGGTCGTCAGTGGCCAGGAGCAGGTCCCCGTTGTATCTTCGTTCGCATCTAGTCGCGGCACGAATCGTCTGAGTTGCCCGTTTACTGTAACGTCCTGTCGTCCACCATTTTCAACCTCGTTCCGACGAGATATACTAACAGCCTATATTCTTGTCGCGCGCATCGTGACGCAAGCCTGCCAGTATGGCCACCACGTAAGTCATACCCGCCAGCCAGAAATTGTTTCGACTTTGGCGGTCCGTGGCAGTTCTCTAAACTTTCCCAGCTACCCTGCGTATTTTCTGGAGGTTGCGATGTCCCGAGTTGCCGTTTTCGTCTTTTTCGCCAGCCTAATAGTTCTCGAGAGTTGCCTTCTTGCTCAGGAGGTAAATGTCTATTCTGCTCGCCATTATGATACCGATGATGTCATCTATCAAAAATTTACCGAAACGACAGGTATCGAGGTAAGGCTTATCGAAGGGAATTCAGACGCGTTGCTTGAACGTCTGAAGCGTGAAGGGAAACGAAGTCCCGCCGATGTATTCATCACTGTGGACGCGGGGCGTTTATTTAAGGCTGAGCAGCAGGGTGTTTTCCAACCCGTTCAGTCCACTATTCTGGAAACTCGGATTCCGGCCAGTCTCCGGCATCCCGAAGGGCTTTGGTTTGGTCTTACCAAGCGTGCGCGGGTAATCCTCCGTTCCAAGGCACGTGTTCAGCCAGGAGAAATTACCAGCTATGAAGCATTAGCGGAGCCAAAATGGAAAGGGCGCGTGCTGATCCGTAGTTCAAGCAATGTCTACAATCAGTCCCTCGTGGGATCCCTGATTGAGGTACACGGTGAGGCTCAGGCAGAAGCATGGTGTCGCGGGGTAGTCACAAATTTTGCAAGAAAACCACAGGGTGGTGACCGCGATCAAATCAAAGCTGTGGCGGCTGGTGAAGGCGACGTGGCGATCGCGAATTCATACTACTACGCGCGCATGCTCTCAGGGACGAAAGAGGAACAGGAAGCGGCGGCCAAAGTCCAAATTGTCTTCCCCAATCAGGATGATCGTGGCACCCACGTCAACATTTCAGGCATTGGTGTCGTAAAGACCTCTCCCAATAAAGCGAATGCCATAAAGTTCATCGAATACCTAACGAGCAAAGAGGCTCAGCGCGTCTTCGCTGCTGGGAACAATGAATATCCGGTCGTAAAGGGCGTCGAGACCGTACCAGTGTTAAAGAAATTCGGCACCTTCAAAGAGGATGTCCTCAACCCTGCGGTATTCGGACGAAACAACCAGAAAGCCGTCCGTATGATGGATCGGGCTGCTTGGCGCTAGGGTTTCCATACCACCACTGTCACCCGTTTCCCGTGGGTCTCGGGATTCTCGTAGCAGGGTTTGGAAGTCCATCGCCATGACGACTTTCTTAATGCCTGCATACGGACGCTTTTTGCCTCGGCAAAGAATTAAGGTCACTCGTTGCCACTGTCAAATCGACTTCACGTTTCCCGTTTTTTCTGGTCTCTTATTGCGGCCAGTATAGCGCTCCTCGTAGTAGCCCCCATGACGGAGGTTTGCCTTTATATTGGACAGCCCTCGGACGGTGCCTGGCAACATTTGCAGGAAACTCTCCTGGGGACTTATCTTCACAACACGCTTTGTTTGGCCCTCGGTGTCAGCACTGGAACCCTTGTCATCGGCGTCGCTTGTGCCTGGTTGGTGACGATGTGCCATTTTCCCGGGGTCGTTATTTTTCGCTGGGCACTTTTGCTTCCGATGGCCATCCCCTCTTATTTGATGGCCTATGCGATGACGGACCTCTTTCAGTTCAGTGGACCGGTCCAAACTGGCTTGCGCGAGGCTTTCGGTTGGTCTCGCAGTGATTACTGGTTCCCCGAGATGAGATCGTTATCCGGCGCCATTGCCATCCTGACACTTACTCTCTATCCCTATGTCTACCTCGCGGCTCGCACCGCTTTTCTTACTCAGTCCCTTTGTGTGCTGGAAGCGAGTCGCACACTAGGTGCTGGGCCATGGAAGTCCTTCACGCGCATCGCCCTTCCACTGGCACGTCCCGCCATTGCTGCGGGTCTTGCCCTAGTCATGATGGAAACGCTCGCTGAGTTTGGGGCGGTTGACTATTGCGCAGTGGATACTTTTTCAACCGGGATTTATCGTACTTGGATGACCCGTGGTTCTCTGGTTGCGTCCGCCCAGCTATCCACCTGTTTGTTGCTTGGCGCGGCGCTCTTGTTTGTCCTCGAAGCGGTCGCTCGCGGTCGTGCGCACTTTTTTCACACTACGGGACGTTATCGGCAGATTGTGCATTGGCAGCTGTCAATCCGAAATGCCACCGTTGCCTTTTTGGTTTGCCTCATACCGATCTTTTTCGGATTTCTCTTACCGACTGGCCTGTTCCTTCACATGACGGCGTTTCACGGGGATGCCCGTGCCACTGAACTCTTCACAGAACTGGCTACCAATAGCGTGATTGCTGCCCTTCTGGCCGGATTTCTCGCCTGCTTCTTGGGCCTGATGCTGGTTTACTTGCACCGCATAGCGAATACCTGGGCAACGCAGTGGTGTGTGGTATTGAGTTGTCTTGGTTACGCCATACCGGGTGGTGTCATTGCCATTGGCATCCTTGGGTTTCTCTGGCGAATTGAAGACAGCCTTGCCGACTTTGTCGAGCACACACTCCATATGTCTGCGCCATTCTTGCTGAGCGGAACCATCCTTCCCTTGATACTCGGTTACCAAACCCGCTTTCTTGCCGTTCCGGTCAATTTTCTTCAGGCGGGCTTCACAAGAGTTCAGCCCACCGTTGACGACGCCGCGAGAATACTCGGCGCCTCGCGTTCAAAACAATTGTTTCGCGTTCATACACCCCTGATCAAAAGTAGCCTTTGGGCCTCACTACTCTTTGTATTTATTGACGTTATCAAGGAATTGCCAGCCACCTTAATTCTCAGACCGTTCGACTTTGATACGCTTGCGGTGAGAATTTATCACTTGGCCTCAGACGAGCGACTTCCAGAAGCATCTTCATCCGCGCTTGCGATTATTATGGTTGGCTTACTTCCCGTATTCCTCGTTACACGTTTGCTTGACAAATCGAGGCCTGGAAACTCTTGGGGGTCGCATCGATGAATGGATTAATTGTAGAACACCTCGCCCATGCCTACGGAAAGTCACCAGTCCTTCAAGATATTACCTTGCGTGTTTCGCCGGGGACTGTCCATTGCCTCGTTGGACCATCCGGAAGTGGCAAGTCCACACTTCTCCGGAATATCGCTGGGTTGGAAAGGCCGACTACGGGTACAATTTATCTCCACGACGAACTTCTCCATGACGACACAAGAAGTACCAATCCCGAAGAGCGACGGATCGGCTATCTCTTCCAAGACTTCGCACTCTTTCCCAATATGAATGTCGCTCGCAACGTCGCTTTTGGGATGACAGAAAAATCTCGTCCCGCGCGGGAGGACCGAATAACCGCATTGCTTGCGCAAGTGCAGATGAGTGACTTTCGCGATGCTATGCCCAGTACGCTCAGTGGTGGCGAACAACAACGAGTTGCCCTGGCCCGCGCGCTCGCCTGCAACCCGCGTTTGGTATTATTAGACGAGCCATTCTCGGGCCTGGACGCAACCCTCCGCCGCGAAGTCCGCACCTTAACCCTGGAACTTTTGAGGGAATCCCAGACGCCCACATTAATGGTCACGCATGACCCACAGGAAGCCTTAACTTGCGGTGATGTAGTCTCTGTCATTAAGGCAGGTTGTATCCTTCAGACCGCCTCCCCTTTTGAGCTCTATTATTACCCTCAAAATAAGGAGATCGCGTCGATTTTTGACCGCATCAATGAGGTCCCCGTCAGTTGGAAGGATGGTCAAGCGATTTGTCCGCTGGGCGCCGTCCCCGAACGACTTTGGGAGCACATCACGGACGACGTCATTCTCGTTCGACCTGATTCCGTCATGCTTAGTCCTCCCAGGAAGGGCGACGATTTATCCAAGGTTACCGACGTTGAATGGGATGGGGGTTTCCTCCTGGTAACTGTTGAAACGCCCGGCGGCCACAGGCTTCTAGCTCGATGTCCGGGTTTTCCTCAGGTTTCCATCGGTGACGCCGTCCGAGCACACCTAGCCTGAAAGTCGCGTTCCAGACCAGTAGGGCACTGCCGGCAACACGATACACCAGCAGCAGGTAACATTTTCCGATCTCACTTCTACCAAACGCCCGCGGACATCGTCATTGGACACAGCATTATTTAACGCTGTGGGTATGCCATGTCTACGGCAAGGAGGCTGGCAGTGGCGTGCAAGTTGTCTATGGATGGACTCACTGGTATGGTATGTCCGGCACCGTCAGTATAAACCGGCCCCACAATTCATCCCATTGCCGGAGCGTCGTTACTTCGCTCCTTGATTCGGCCTACTCAACGTGCGATTTTCACCAACATGGAACCGGCTGGTCGCGAGTCTTAACGGCCCAGCGATTCGCCTACGAATTCACCTACGCAACGCGGCACTTTGTGTGTTTCAGGTCGTTTCGTATCGTGGGCAAGTATATGCAGTCTGTCATGGGCGATTTCTTGCTCTCGTCGCGACGGCGAGGCCCGAATTAGGATAGTGTTTAAATGTTGCCGCAAGTGACGAAAGATAAACGTCCTCCTACAGGTGAGAGTCCGTTTTGAATACGATCAAGCAGAGACAACAGAGAGATCACCTCAGTCATCTCTGTTGCCTCCTGTTTAATCGGCGTTGCAACTGGAGAAACGCAGCATGATTCATGTGCCGTCTACCGCACCGTTCAGACTGCTTGTCGCGTGCACCATCGCTGTGGTTTCGACGGTGTCATTTGCTCATCCGCCCTCCCAGGCTGGCGGACGACATCTTGCGGATCGTGAACCTGACCAAACCCTCAACGCTGAAGAAGAAGCCTTTGTCCACACTCCGCGTGGTTTCAAGTATCCTGGAGAGCCAAAGACCGTAGCTTCGGACGATCGCGAAGCGGGCACACTACGCCTACGAATCTTCGCTGGCGAGTCGGAGAAACTGGCAGCCTGTCGCGTGACCATTGTCGGACCGGACGGCAACTTCTACGAACCTACAGAAAATCGACTGGGTCCATGGAGTCGACAACGGACAAATTCCGGTGAGACCCACGGGCCGAGCCGCTATTTCGGATGGTATTTTTACACGACTGGCGAGTGCGAAGTTCGAGTACCTGCTGGTACGACACGCGTCGAGGTTTGGAAGGGATTCGAATATCGGCCTGTGCAAAATGAAGTGGTTGTGTCGGCCGGCGAAACCAAAGACGTCCGCATGAAACTTGCCTACTCAGTGCCGATGGATAAATTCAACTACTACTCGGGGGATACGCATATTCACTTGAACCGACGAAGTGACGAGGAGGATGCACTGGCATTGGACCTGATGGCAGCCGAGGACATTCGATTTGGATTCTTGCTGTGCATGAATAATCCTCCGTCCTACAGCGGAATCATGTCACGTCAGGTTTGGCCTCAGCAACAAGGTCTTGGACCCTCATCTATACGAACGCATGGCCGCTGGGGAATCGCTTCAGGGCAGGAGTACCGCACCGGAACTTATGGACATATTTGTCTGTTGATGCACAACCGAATGGTTTTGGAAGGGGTCACGACGGCGGCCGATAATTGGCCTCCGTTCGATATGATCGGAAAGGAAACCAGACGTTTGGGAGGCGTATCATTCCATGCCCACGGTGGATACTCAGCCGAAATCTACGCTGATTATATCCGACAGTCGACGGACGGCGTCGAATTGCTGCAGATGGCCCACTATCGCGGAATTGGGCTAACGGGATGGTATCGAATCCTCAATTGCGGCTTTCGCTTTCCGGGATTGGCAGGTAGCGATTTTCCGTATTGCCGGTGTCTGGGAGACTGCCGCAACTATGTCTATCTCGATGGGAAGCCTGATTTTTCCAGCTGGGCGCGGGCTGCTGCCGAAGGTCGGAGTTTCTTCACCACCGGACCACTGGTTTTACTGGAAGTCAACGGCAGGCGGCCGGGTGATGTGATCAATCTAACCGCGGCTGACAGCCACAAATTGAATGTTCGTGTACGCGTTCGTTCGGAGGTGGCGCCGTTTCAACGAGTAGACGTCGTTATGGGAGGGAAAACCGTCCACTCTTCGTCTGTGCCGGCTGAAGAGGCGTTGGGCCGTTGGCACGAAACAGAATTTGACATTGATATCAGTGAGCCGACTTGGATTGCTGCCCGAACATTTGGAATCTCCCAAACAGGTCGACCCGATGCGGAAGCACACACCAATCCAGTCTATGTCAACCTTGCAGGACAGCATCGCTTTGATACCAAAGACCGTGACTGGCTCGTCAGGAAACTTGATGGACGGATCAAAGTACTGCGGGGAAGAAAGTTTCAGGAAAAAGAAGATGTTCTAAAGGTCTTTGAAGCGGCGCGCCAGGAACTAATGGAACGATCGTCAACTCGACCGAACTCGAACAAATGATTCGTCACACGCTTCGTCAGTCGTAGTCCGGAACGAGCCACCTCAAGGAAAGCAATTGATGCAGGTCGCAAAAGTGCTGCCAGCTTTCATCCTGTCGTTTATCTTTCTCGTAACTACAAGCCTTGCCGATGAAGCGAAGCATTTCCCGTTCATCGCGAAACGCACTGTTGAAGATGTCGGGACCGTTTTGCACCGTGACGTCCTGGTCGCTAGACTCGTCCCAACAGGCGCCTGGTTGAATTCGTATCTCGTTCGCCAACCAATAACTGGCCCTAAAGCAACCGGTGGAAACAACAACCGGACCTGCCCCCTCGCCCGCGTTTTTCTCCCCTGCAAGTTTTGCAGATTGTTTTGCTGCAGCGTGTGCATCAATCGATTTAATTTCAAACATGCAAAAACGAAAAAGGTGTCGATGATTCGATCAATGCGTAGGGTTCTGGTGCGCGTTCGGATAAGATGGAGACATTGATGTTTAATCGACGAGGCTTAGTAATGACGCACTTTTACAGTTTTTCCTCTGCTTTGATTGCAGGGTTGTTGATGGCGATTCCGTCTCATGCTCTTGCTGATACGGCGAAATGGAAACCGAATGTTTCAGGTGATTGGTCCCGGGCTACAAACTGGATGAACGGGAAGCTGCCGGTGGAAGGCGATGATGTGGTGATTGCCGGGGAAAATTCGCGCGTTGACTTGAAACAAACGACGCCTCAATTCCGCCACCTATCAATCCAAGGGACGCTTGTTGTTCACGCTTGGGATACGGTAATTCAGGCTAGTGATTTGACGATCACAAGTAGCGGCAAAGTGACATTGCCGATTGCTTTTAAGAAACAATCCGACGCGAATCGAATTCAGATTGAATGCCAAAGACGGTTGTTGATTGTGAATGGTGGAAAGATCGATGCGACTGAATGCGGGTTTGCGGGCGGCGTTGGCGAGCGAAAGAACGACGATCCAACGTCCGCTGGATTTGGGCCTGGCGCGGGCGGCTATCCGAAGATTTGGGGCGCGAGTGCTGGCGGCAGTCATGGCGGGCGAGGTGGGACTCCTATTGCAGTTGAGACATATAGTTCGCTGCAGGAGCCAACGCTTCCTGGCAGCGGCGGAGGTGGTGGCAACGGAACCGGTGGTGCTGGGGGCGGAGCGATTCGCATTTCAGCGCGCGAAGTTGTGATTGACGGCGAAGTGTCGTCCGCTGGCGGCAGTATGACCAAGACGAATTATGGCGGCGGTGGTTCGGGTGGCAGTATCTGGATCATTTGCGAATCGATTTCCGGTCAGGGAAGCATCACGGTAGATGGCGGTTGTGGTTCAATCTACGCGGGCGGCGGCGGTGGCGGGCGTGTCGCGATTCACACCAAAACAATAAGCCAGGATAACCTTGCGACTCGACCTGTTGCCTCGGCAATCGGCGGGGCGAACGGGCGTGGCCTCTTTGGGACGGAAGAGCCAAAGAACTTTGGCGAGCCGGGTACGTTGTATTTTTCGTCGAACAAGATTCCCGCCCGTATCTTGCCGAACACAGGTATTGTGGTTAGTGGCAAAAGTGACGCGCGGGACGTTAATCGCCAGCAATCGGTGGCCTATTGGATGCCGTGGCGAGTCAACAAACCTATCGTGTCGGTTCGCAAGGAACTCTATCGAAAACATCCTCGCCCTCAAGCAGCCGCGCGTGCATCACGTAACTACGTGGGCCCGAATCTTGAGCTACGCGAAGTGCAAAGCCTCGAAATTCTGGACGACGTTGGGGAAGACTTTTCGGCGCGCTGGTCCACAGATAATGGTCGCACGTGGTCGACGCCGGAGCCTTTGCAAGCGTCGAACAACGTCGACTACCGGGGCGTGACCGTTTGGGAAGGCGGCACTGCTGCGACGTACGACCCAACGTCTCGGCGGCTGGTGCAAATATGGCTCCGACAAATCAAGCACGCTGGTTTGTATCACTGTTTTTCCTATTGGCGAACATCGACCGACCTGGGTCGAACGTGGAGTGAACCAGTCTTGCTGAGATACGAGAATGGCGACGAGTTTGATCCACGCAATCCGCTCAACGAGTCGTTCCTCAATCACAACGAAGGCTATCCAGGCAACAACGTCCTGGTGCATTCCAGCGGCGTGCTGATTCATTGCCTAGCTCACGCCAATGCGAAGGGCGACCCGAAGAACAATCAGCGCGTGTGGCGCATGGGCTCACGCTTGATGATAGGCCGCTGGCAGCTAAGCAAATCCACATACGAATGGACGACGGGTGCGGTGACAGAAATCACGCCTGCTGAGTCAGCTCGTGGGCTTATGGAGCCTGAAGTCGCCGAATTGAAGGACGGTCGATTGCTCATCGTTTGGCGCGGATCGGATCAAGGATGGGATGGCACGCAATCGACCGAACCGGGTCGCAAGTGGTTCAGCATCTCGACAGACAATGGTCACACACTCAGTCCAGTCCGCCCATGGCACTACGACGACGGCACACCGTTCTATTCCGCGTCGTCGATCCATCGCCTGATCCGACACAGCAAAACTGGCCGCTTGTACTGGATCGGAAACCTTTGTGGAGTCCCGCCGCGCGGGAACTCACCACGTTATCCGCTGGTCATTGCCGAGGTGGATGAGACCACGGCGGTGCTGAAGAAAGACACGGTCACCACGATCGATGATCGGGATCCCAACAAGCACAGTTTCGGTTACCAACTTTCTAATTTCTCCGCGTTCGAGAATCGTGAAACGCACGAATTCGAGTTGTTTCTGACGACTTACGGCCAGGAACAAAACGGTGTCTGGTCGACGGCTGATTGTTTTCGATACTTCGTCTCGCTAAAATAATCGGCGAGATCGGTTGCGAACTTGACGGTTGCGAACTTGACGGGCCTAGCTGCCTTTGTTCACCGACAAGGATTACAAAGTCGATCTGAGTGTCAACTCAATGGCAGCGTTGTCCACGCCCACGAAAGATCTGACACGCGGCACAATTGCTCTTGCCTGTCACGGCTTTCTAAAGGAGTCAGGCGGTGTGCCAACGATACCAAATGCAAGCAGAACGAGTGGGTTTCTATTGAGATTTTCGTACCAGCACGTCGCGTACCGGCACGTCGGTAGAGAAGGAAAATATTGTGAATTCAAAACGTGTTTACATGTCCCTCGGATGGATGGTCCTTGCCACGCTAGGAGCTCTCGAGTCGACCTCGAGTACGATCACGCGAGCCCAGGATCGGATTGATGCAGACTTCTATGTCGCGACGGACGGCAAGGATACGAATCCAGGAACGCGCACGGCGCCGTTCGCAACGATTTCCAAGGCCCGTGACGCCGTTCGACACAGGGTCGCTACTGGCCTTACTAAAGACGTACTCGTTTTGATCCGCGGCGGAATCTATGAACAAACGGAGACCATCCGGTTTGGCTCGGAGGATTCGGCTACGCAAGATCATTCAATCACTTACGCTGCCTATCCGCGCGAGAAAGTCGTCCTCAGCGGGGGGCGCAAGATCACACAATGGAAACAGGGTGTTGGTAACATCTGGACCGCTGAGCTGCCGGAAGTACAGGCGGGTAAATGGAATTTTCGCCAACTGTTTGTTGATGGCCAACGCGTTACGCGGGCTCGAACACCGAACGCCAATGACAAGACACCGTGGTGGATCATCACGTCCTCGACGCTCAACACGGAAAAAAAACAGGACGAGAGCCAACCGTTCACCGTTCGCCTGAACAACCCGATTCGTTCGTTTCAGAATCCAGGTGATGTCGAACTGATTTGCATTTACAACAACGAAGGAGGTCGCAAACGACTCAATTCCATCAACGAGGCGCAACAAACGCTCAGCGTCGCTCCGCCCCATCAATGGAATCCAAAGGTGTTTGGGAACGACTGGTATCTCAGCGCACCAACCGCTGGCAAGGCATGTTATCTGGAAAACGCTCTAGAGATGTTAGACCAACCAGGCGAGTGGTATTTAGATCGAAAGAACGGCATCGTCTACTATTGGCCGCGTCCAAACGAAGACATGCTTCAGCTTGACATTGTGGCGCCAGTGGTGCAGAAGACGCTACTTGCTGTGGTTGGTTCGCGCGAGCGGCCCGTTGTCAACGTGCATTTTAACGGCATACGGGTTGAGCACGTCGATTGGCCGCTGCCGCCGTGGGGATACAACGGACTGTTCTGTTGTAATGTCGCCGTGCTTGGCGGAGAGCAGCCCGGGCATCGATTTATCGAGGCGGCCGTCGAATTTGAACACGCACGATCCTGCAATTTTGTCGATGGCGGCATCGCTCATGTTGGCGGAATGGGACTTTGCCTGCGTGACGGAACGGCCCACAACGTCGTCGAAGGAAACGAAATCAGCGACCTCGGCGGTGGTGCCATCGGGGCGGGTGGATGCAATGTTGCCGGCGGACATCTTTACGCAGCTCCACCTCCCACAGCGGGTGATTTTGCGGGTTATCGGATTGCGAATAACCATATTCACCATTGCGGTAAAGTCTACTACGGAGGCTCCGGAATCTGTTTGTATCTCGCACAGGATGCCGTCGTGTCCCACAATCTGGTCCACGACACAGCCTACTTTGGAATCTGCGCTGCGGCCAGCCAGGACCCGGAGGTGAAGTTCGCCAAAAACAACACGCTCGAATACAACCACATCTACAATGCGATGCAAGTCACCGTCGATGGCTCGGCACTGTACGTGACCTTTGCGAATTATGGACGGGGCACGTTGATTCGCGGCAACCTGATCCACGACACACAATGGAACCGTTTCGGACGCGGAGAAATACCCAGTGGAATCCGAGACACCATTCCATGTCACGGACTTTATTTGGACGGCAACAACACCGGATGCACCTATGATCACAATGTCGTCTACAACAACGCCGGCGGACCGCTTTTATTCAATTCGCACAAGAGTCAGAACACGTGGACTGACAACCTCTTTCAGAAGGCCGGCCAGCCACCGCGAGAATTCATTGAGGCCATGCAAGCCTATGTCGGTTTAGAGCCAGCGTATCGCAAGTCGATCTTGAATGAACCTGGCACACCATGCACGTTTAAGTCCCTGCTGAAGGACTCTTCGGATGAATGGGCGGCATACCAAATCAATCGCTCCGACGGTGCGCTGGGCGTGGTCGAGATTATTCAGCGGGCTTCTCCTGCTACGGAATCGCTTGTCCTCAAGTTACACGATTTGGACGCTTCGAAAGACTATATGCTGAAAGCATACAGCGGTACGTTGGCACCGGCGGACAGGAGTTTCTTTGAGGGCACTTTCTTTGGCGACTCTGACCCAAATCTGTTCACGCGTTACTTAGCAGCGCTGGATGATTTGCCGATTCTTACGAACGTTCGCGAGCATCGCTTGACGGTCGGTCGCTCTTCCGCAGAGGGACGGACTGTGATGAATGGTCGCGAATTAATTGAGCAGGGATTAACCACGAAGCCCGAAAATGGCACGCGAGTGATTTGGATCGCCTACGAGCGACTCAATTGAATTCGATTGCCGACGCTCTGTGAATGCGTGTGTCAACGCCCACTCGCTGAGGTTGGACAACCTTTGGGAGCTGAGGTCGATGACCATGTTCGGACGGTGTCTTGAGAGAAAAGACACCGTTGCGCCTTGGAAAATGTCTTCGACATTATGTTGTTGTTTCTGACATGCTCCGTAGAGAAAGTGTTGTAGCAGAAGGATTAAGTTGCTACTGGTTTGTGATGAGCAAGACATCGCAATCACCACCGAAGGTGATCGCGGTTGCTTTTGAAGTGGTTTCGCAATCGCTCCCAGAGTATGCCCATCGCTTTAGTCCAAACATGTTCACACAACATCAACTGTTCGCTTGTTGGTCCTCAAGTTGTTTTTGAAAACGGACTATCGTGGTGTTGTTGAAGATCTTCGGGGTTGATCTGTTCCCGTTTCATCCCCGGAAATTGTGTCGCTATCGGAACTCAGCGCTTCGCTTGACGTTTTGTTCGAGCCCAGCATGACGTTGTTTCATGACTTCCTGGACCTTCTCGGAAAGAACCGCAGTCCCGTAATCCTTGTCTTTTTGGTATGGCTGAATCAAAAGCGCTGCCCAGCGGGTTGCGGGCGCGTGAACAATCAGCCCTGTGGCAAGCTCCTCGGCTGAAAGCGCAATCTCGCCTTGCGCGTTTGCGAATGCCCGGTTCTGTTCCGGTTCCCAGAGGACGTACTTTTTGTCGGCGTCGAGGTCGAGCGCTTTGAGCATGATGAAGCAATCACCGAAATGCCAGTTGTTGCCGAGCACAATCAGTCGCGAGCCGTCCTTCTCGTACTCGAAGCTGAAGAGGTACTCGGGTTTGCTCCATGCACCGGCCATGTCATGAGCGGCGGGCGTGACGGTCTCGGGGATCGTTTGTGGATATGGGCTGACCGGAAGCACGACGTGTTTTGTTTGCGTCTGGCCCCGTAGCAAATAGTCCTCCCAATGTGCAATGCGTGTGTTGACTCGCGCCATTTCCGCTGCGTACCGGCCGTCCCAGATAGTCCACTCAGCGTAGTTGATGGCCACGTTGCAACCAGCCATCACGGTTCCCAGATGTCGCCATGCCAAATCTTCGGGTACGAAATAGCCGGCGCGGCCACCGGTTTGAGCATGCCCGTAAACACAACTCACCAGCGACTTGCGGTCGACACCGAGTTGCTCATCGCAATAGCGCCTCAGCCATCCTGCACGTGCGACCAGGTACCAACCCATGCGATCGTTGTAGGGATATCTCGAATCCGATTTCGGGACATGGTGATAACTCCATGTCTGAAAGACCGCTGGCAAATCTCCGCCGCTGAGCATCTGAAAAGAAACGTCTTTGAAGGAGTCGTAGATGTGGTAGTTGTCCTGCGGCGCGCACATCGTGAACCACGCCTCGCGGTTAGATTGCTTTCCCGCGTTATGAATCGTTTCCGAGTAGAGCTTCGCACACTGAACGAGTTCCCAGTTGCGGAAAGCGTCCCATTTTGCGCGGTATTTCTTGACGAGATCATCCAGCCAAAGCTGCTCCACCTCCTCGGATGGCAGTCCGGAATACTTGATGAACTCCCGCCGAGTTTGCTCGGAATAATCCCACTCGTCGAGTAATGTTTGAGGTTCCCAGTTTGCCCAGAGACCTTTGTAGTCACCCTCGGTAATACTGCGAGCCATCTCATCGAGTACGTTCTTTTGAATCCACTCATGATGTCGATAGATGGCCCATGGAGCGACGTGGGACCGCCGCTGGCCATTCTTTCCGATCGCTCGGATTTCTTCCGGCACACCGGGATCGCGATCGACGCGGAAGCCATCCCGAACACCCAGCGGTTCACCCAGGTTATGCCACGAATTGCGGTTCACTTGATTGTAGTTCCGACCTTCGGACCAGCGCGCCAGTCCAGGTGGAGAGGAAGTCTGTCGTAATCCACACATGTGAATGTTGCAGCCCATGTTTTTGATGTAATTCGCAACCAATCCCTCGTGTTCCGCAGCCGCGTCATTCTCGTACGAGCCAATGGCGTTCGGGCCGCGTCCCATGACGCCACTCTTCGCGATGCGGGGTGTTTTCGCGTGAAGCTGTGGCAACACGGCCAATCCGACCGACGATTCCGGGCTTGTCGTTTTCGCGTCCTGGCCGGCCACTTGATACTCGAAACTCAAGAAGACACGTCCCATTTGCGAACCGGGTGCGGCGTCAGTAGTGACCCACAACGTGGGTGGCTGATAGCGTGCCCACCAACAACGCCCAAGCTTGCCTTTGGGAATTGTGTCGCGTGACCAACGCGTGACGATCCGATGTCGCGTATAAGGTCGACCATCGCGTCGAACTTCGCTCGTCTCTGTCGTGTTCCAAAGCAGGTTCGCGTTGACTGTCTTTAGTTCAACTCCCTGGGGGAGATCACAGACGAGCCAGCCACCGGCGATGTTTCTCGCCTGAGGATTGGCAACGGCGACGATCATAGGCGTCAAGTTATGTTGATTGAGAAAGTGTGTTTGCTCAACATCGATCACCCCGGTCGGCCAGACAGCGACAGCCAGGTCATCCGGCTTTTGTTCCGGCTTCACCTTCATCAACGTCAAACCGCCTGGATCGAAGGTTTGGGCCGAAGTCGTCGAAGCAGACGTAATGACCAACAAGCTAAGTACAGTCGCAACGGCCACAGGCAAGTTGTGATTGACTTGGCAAATACGCGTTCGATGTGACCGATTCACAAGATCTCCCTATAAACAGTGTGGGTATGAGGAATTGAGTTTCGCTGACGAGATGCCGAGCAACTTTGTCTTTCTCCTGGTACTTGTCATAAAGTTAGAGGAGGGGTTTTTGAGCGACATTCTCGCTCATGAGCATATCAAATAGGGTTGCGCTTCCAAAATGTGAGACAGTGAGAGACCAGGGTCCGTTGTCCACTCAGGGCAGGGTGCCGGCGGGCGGCGTGTTCGCACGGCGACCCATGCAGTGCGTGAGCGGCGATAGCGGGATCCATCATGATGTTGTTGGCTTTCGAGCCTTGAAACTCGCACAGTCCGAGATTTGGTTTTCGCCAGTGGATGCCGTCGTCGCTTTACGCGTAGCAAAAGCTGGACGGCCCAATGTGCAACTGGCCTTTCTCCGTAAGTGTCGAGTGGTGTCCGACATAAAACATGCAATAGCGGTCGCCTGGCAGTACGCTTAAGGCACTTCCAACCACCAGACCAATCGGAGCCGACAAAAAGAATGTCCACTGAAAATGGTTCGTCTTCAAGTCGGTCAGCGCACCTCAATATGCGACGACAAACGAGGTCACAAAGCCGGCCAACGCGCTGCAGATCTCACCGTATGGTCAGGATCAACTCAGGATTCTGTTGATCGGCTTCCCACCCATGGCCACGGGCCGGGGACGATCGAGTCGGTCGTAGATCATCGTGTTCTCGCTGATGCCCATTGCCTTCAACACCGTCGCGCACACGTCGCGAGGATGCACCGGATTGGATTTGACGTACGCCGCATTCTGGTCGGAGGCACCGTATTCCGATCCTCCCTGGATCCCGGCCCCGAACATCAGGTTGCTGTAGCAGTGCGTCCAGTGGTCACGCCCCGAAATCTGGTTGATGTTGGGGGTCCTTCCAAAATCACTGGTGATCAGGAGCAGCGTTTCCTCGAGCATGCCATGGCGTTCCAGATCTGTCAGCAACGCGTGAACCGACTGGTCCAGGCCGGGCAGGTTGCGTTCTCGGAGCACCTCAAAGTTGTAACCGTGTGTGTCCCAACCATAGTCATAACTGCCCGGCCTGATGGGGTAGCCGTCCCAGAACACATTGATGAATTGCATGCCGGCCTGAACGAGGCGGCGAGCGACCAGGCAACTGTTCCCAAACAGGCTGGGGCCATAGAGTTCCCTCGTCTTTTCCGATTCCCGCGTCAGATCAAACGCTCCTCGGACACGGTTCGTCGTGAGCAACTCAAAAGCCTGTTCATGGCGTCGATTGAATTTGGTCACGCCGGAATCCTTATCGACGTGTTGACCCAATCCACGATCCAGCGCCGTCCTGAGATCCCATCGTTGGTTGAGCCGACGGCTCACCGTCTTTTCGTTGCTCAACCGGGGATAGCCCATGGTCGTTGGGATGTTCTGCCAATCGTGCAACACAGCATCTTTTTCGTACCAGGCCACCGGCTGGCTACATAGCGGATCGAATTGTTTGCCGAGCCAACCGGAATAGATGCCCGGCCGTGTCTCGTTCGCGCCCCACCCCAGGTGATGGGGCAAGCAAAAGTAGGTCGGCAGAACACCTCGCCCACGGTTCTCCGGCTTATTCTGGTGACAATACTCGACGATCGACCCCATGCTTGGAGGATGGTTGATGTCTTCGGACAGTTGATTCGGCACAAGCCCCTCGTGTCCGGAAAACGCGGGCACCGTATTGTGGCAACCACTCTGATGACTCACGCTGCGGATGACGGCCGACCGGTGCATCCAGCGGCTCATCAGGGGCAGGTGCTCACACACATGGATGCCGGGCGCCGAGGTCGAAATCACGTCGAATTCGCTGCGACTCGTGCTGGGCCCATGGGGTTTCATGTCGTACATGTCCTGCGTTGCCGCACCGCCGTGCAGGAACAACAGGATCACATTCCTGGCCGGTCCGGATCCCAGGCCGGAAATTACCTGGTTGTTCGACTCGGCAACGCCCCGGTTCGCCAGGCCACCGACCGAACCCGCCACACCAGTCGCCAGCAATTGACGACGTGTGAGTTGGTGACCAGTTGGAGAGATCTGCTGTGTCATGGTAGGGGTGTCGTAAACAATCGCGGAACGCGTCCAGTGAGAACAACAACCAGAATATTAACAGAACAAGATCACCAAAGCCAATCCGGAGTACCTCGCCCCGGGTTGGCAGAAGACACGACTTGGGTGATGGGACGATCCTCTTCTCGAGCAGGCCGGTTCCCTGCATCTCCAGTTTCGAATTGGGGCAAAGGATCAGAAGAAACGCAAGAGTTGGTTCTTCCCGCTGGCACCGGTTTTTGCGAATCGCCGGGCTGTAATGACTCAGAGAAAGGAAAGCCAATCACCGGCGATCAAAGTGTCCGATGGGACTCATAATCCGTGGACTCTAAGTCATCTGGCCTTCTAGCATCAACCACATGGAAGTTGACGTACTCAAACGATTTGGCGAACGCGTTCGTTACCTCAGAAAGCAAGCTGGTTTTCCCCAGGACGCATTTGCGGACTTAGGCGAGTTGGATCGCACGTGTATCGGCGTAGCGATAGCCCAAGCGGTGGGCAAGACGACGAAGAATCATTGCGGGTTTCGTATCACGTCCCCGAATCAAACCCATTCGTTCGCTACGTTGTTCCTTTGTAAGCGTGTCTGACATTCTGCTTTGTCCATTCCCGGCTGCGGATCATCCTGGGGCAATCGGGGGTCAAATGCGGGGTCAATCCAAAAAGGGTCAGACTGGCCAGTTTTCGGACGTATCTAAGTCCTTTTTTAACAAGGGATTGAAAAGTCGAGGCAACTGGACACGGTTAGAACTTTTCACCTCGGAAGCGGCTGCAATGCCTTTGCACGTCTCAAATGCTGTGTTGGGTTCTTGAATACCCTCTTCGACCGTGCTGGTCTTACCGGTGAAGCGATTCTGCTCACTCTGCCGCTAGATTTTGCCAGCCAGATGCGGTTGCACTTTCAACGCGGCACGGCAACATGACGAGATAGTCGAAAGTCATGGATCCCTTTCCGGATTCTCCAATCAATGGGACGACCGTAGCGGACCTGCAGCGTTGAACCGTAAGAGGCGCCAGGTTCGGGTTCTGCACTCGTGCGAGATTACAAAAAACGTTCGTTCTCAGTACTTTACCGCGCACACTGCATTCTCGCTCATTCTGCCGAGGGAGACGGCCATCATGAAGACATCAGTGCAGGCTTTGAGCAGGAATTTGTGATGGATAGAATGACCAACGTTCAGTATGGATTGTAGTAAGACCGGCCAGATTTTGATGAGGTAAGCGGAAACGGTGTTCCGACTTGCGGATAGATATGGTGCCGTCCGCAGTTGCAGGTAAAGCACCGCTTGTCACGACGACGGTGGTACTTCCCCTGACCGTTGGGACCTCGCTTTCCCGTCTCTTTCGTGTTGCCGAATTCTACGGCCGGGAACTGTCACAAAGATGGATGGAACGGGCTCAGGTGAGAACATCGTGGAGCACGTTGCCGTGTACGTCGGTCAGACGCAAGTCGCGGCCGCCGTGGCGGTAGGTCAGGTCCCGGTGGTCCACGCCTAGCTGGTGGAGAACCGTCGCCCAGAGGTCGTAGACGGTGCAGCGGTTCTCGATGGCGTGGTAGCCATATTCGTCGGTGGTGCCGTAGATCGTCCCTCCCTTCACCCCGCCACCGGACATCCAGATGCTGAAACCAAATGGGTTGTGGTCACGTCCATTGCTCCCTTGGGAGAACGGCGTCCGGCCAAATTCGCCGGCCCAGATGACCAGCGTTTCGTCCAGGAGCCCGCGCGCCTTCAGGTCTTTCAGGAGAGCCGCGATGGGCTGGTCGACCTGTGCAGCCATGGCACGATGCCCGAGTTCGAGCGACGAGTGCTGGTCCCATGGATTGCCCGGGGGACTATCGTAGATGCCTTTGCCAAGGCAACTGAGCTCGACAAACCGCACGCCGCGTTCGACGAGGCGCCGCGCTACGAGGCACTGCCTGGCGTAGGCCGCCTTTTCGGGGTCATTTGAGTCCAGACCATAGAGCTTTCTTGTCGCGTTTGTCTCGCCGCGCAGGTCGCAGAGTTCGGGCACGGCCGACTGCATGCGGTAGGCGGTCTCGTAATTGCGCACCGCGGCCTCGATCTGATCATGGCCCTGGATCGAGTCAATGAAACCACGATCGATACCACCGATGAATTGCAGGTGCTCGCGCTGCGCGGCGGCGTTCCCCCGGGCTCGAATGTTGCGCACCGGTTCCCGCCTGTCCGCCTGGAGGGTCGAGGCCTGGTGCTGCGCCGGCAGGTAGCCGCTGCTGAACAAGCGGGGGCCGCCGATGGGCGCGGACGCGTGGGCGGACCGGAGCACGACGAAGCCCGGAAGGTTGGCGTTTTCGGTCCCGAGCCCGTAAGACATCCAAGCGCCGGCACTCGGGTGGCCGCCGAAGGTAAACCCGGTGTGCATAAAATAGTTTCCCGAGGCGTGCTCGTTGCCTTTGCTCGTCATCGAACGAATCACCGCAAGTTCATCGGCGCAGCTGGCAATGTTGGGAAACAGGTCGCTGATGGGGATGCCACTCTCTCCGTGCCGGCGAAACTCGAACGGGGTCGGAAAAATGTTGCCGTTGTCGTTGAACATGGTCCGCTCGACCTTCACCGGCATCGGCTTGCCTGCCTCCGCGGCGAGTCGTGGCTTCGGATCGAATGAATCGACGTGAGAGACCCCTCCCGACATGTAGCAGAAGATGACGTTGCGGGCCCGTGCGGGTCCGACCTGCACCGCCGCTCCGGCACTGAGCACGGGATCGGCGAGCAACGCCGAGAGCGCTGTCATCCCAAAACCGGTTGAGCAGTGCTGGAGCATCTCACGTCGGGAGGTCGTGGTGGGTGCGACTGCGGAGCCGACCTTCCCACGGACCTTGTTCTTAGGTTCCGGCAGCTTCATTTGATGTAGATAAACTCCTTGAAATTAAAGATGGCGTGCGCGACGTCCTGCCACGCTTGATTTTGATCCGTGACGTCGCCGTACTCTCGAGCCTCGTGCGCGATCTTCTCGTCGAGTTCGGCGATCTGCCGCTCGAGGCGTGCCTGCTCGGCGCGTTGGTCTGCGGAGAGAGCGGCCAGCAGCTCGCTGCGCGAGACGTGGTTCGGGTACGCGAGCGCTGAGACCCTGATTTCTGCAGGCGTCAGGGCCCGGTCGTGGAGTTGGGCGCGTTCGATGGTTCCACGCAACCGCACCGACGGCCGGGTGGGCGTACCGTGCCGCATGCCGAACAGCACATGCGACTGACCGGCTGGGTAGGTCACCAGTGGCCCCGGACTCTTATACGGTTTTCCGTAGGGTTGGCCGTTGCGGTAACAGGCGATCGTGCCGTCTGCGGAATAGACAATCGCCACGTGGATGACTCCGTCCCCAAGCGCCTCGCTCGTCTCCTCGGGACCGTCGAAGCTCTTATAGCGGCGGTAGCCTTCACTGCCGGCCATCCAATGCTGTGGCGTACGCTCCCCGAAAACAATCGAATCAAATGGTTCTCCGCCCAAATTCTGCACGGTCAGGGCGCCGCCTCCCATCTGACTCAGGGTTTCGAGAGTCAGCCAGACTTCCAGCGTCTTGGCCATCAAGTCGGTTTCGAACGGTGCGGTCGCGACGAATCCCCGGCCATCCAGATGCAGCTTGCCGTCGACGAGTTTCGCGCCCAGATAGGCAGTGCCATGAAGGGTGCCGATCGAGTCCTTCAGGTTGCCATCGAATTCCCAACGTGCGACGGGGGCGAGTCTGGTGGTGCCTCTCGTCGCCAGGATTTTTGCGTGCGCCGGCTCGACGATAGCGGCGAGCCGCTTGCGATCGTCTCGCCTCTGCGACTCAAGCTGGTCCCGTCGCGCACGCGCCGCCTCGAAGCGATCGGTCCTCTTTTCGAGGTAGGCCATGCTCCGATCGATCTCGGCGGATGCCGGTTCACGTCCGAGCGCCGCCTCGAACATCCGAGCGAAGCGATCACGCGCTGCAGTGCCCTCGGCGCTGGCGCGTGCCGCCCAGTGCCTGGCGAGGCCATGGACAAACGGGGCATTCATCAATGTCAGCGACTGCGCAGGCACGTTGGTGACCGCTCGGTCTCCTTCGGTCGTGAACGGTACGGGAGCGTCGAATGCGGCGAGGAACGGATTCGTCGGAGCCCGGCGGATAAGAACGTACACACTCCGCCGGGTCGAGCCCTCATTGACTGAGGGGCCGAACATCTGCAGGTCGAGTTGCCCTGAGACCTTGAGGAGCGCATCGCGGATGGCCTCCGCCTCCAGACGGCGTACTGGCGCATGCGAGAGGAGAATGTTATCGGGATCAAAAGTGCGTGCCTCAGGAGACGGCACGGGACTGCGGCAAAATGCTTCCGACGTGACGAGCAGCCGAATCATGGTCTTGATCGACCAACCGCCGTCGACAAACCGCGTTGCGAGGTAGTCGAGAAGTTCCGGGTGAGAGGGCCGCTCTCCATGCTGGCCAAAGTTGTCGGGGGTCGCGACAATGCCACGCCCGAAGATGTAGTGCCAGATTCGGTTGACCGCAACCCGCGCAGTCAGCGGGTTATCGGGCCGGAGAAGATCGCGTGCGAGTTCTTGCCTTCCGTCCGACTCCCGTGGATACGGTGTTGCGTCAATGACTTCGAGAAATCGCCGTGGCACAGCTTTGAGTGGTCGCTTGTGGTTGCCGCGTTCGAAGAGTTCCTGGTCGCGGACATCGCCTGGAAGAATCCCCGGCGCGCGGACCGGTATTGGAACGCTGGCTTCGACTTCACGGTAGCGGACGACGAGCGGTGCCACGCCGGCAAGTTCGCGCAGCGAGTTGGGAAGCAACCCGCGGCGGACGAAGAAACCGAGGAAGTTCGCCTGCTCATCGCTCATGGTCGCATCCTGCCAGGCGTGGATGCTCGTGCGGAGCGCCGCGGAGTAAATGTCGGCAAGCTCGCGTAAGTTTGTCGGCGCGTGGCTCGCAGCCTGCTCGAAGAGCGGCGAGGTGACCTCGGCGGCGTGGTCCGTGGGAGGTTCCTGACCGGGACCCGGCATTACGACCTCCTGGATCCCGAACCACGAACGCGCTTTCTCTTCGCGTGCATATCCTTTAATGCCAGTGGGCAGGTCGCCGGCCGTGGCGATCTCAAGGTAGGCCTGGTCCCCGTGCCAGTAGTCCATTTTGTCCCAGAGCATCCAGGTCGGTGCATCCGAGACCATATGGTGGCTCTTGTAGATGGTGGCATTTTGATTTCCGATGACGATGGGATAGCCCCGCATCGAGTAGCGAATGCGGGCACCGTCGACGCCGAGCACACGGACCCAGATCGAATCGGTCTCGACCTCAAAACGCGGTGAGGTCAAAACGGCGCTATGCTTGCTCGACAAGAGGTGGCTGTAGACGCCCGCTGGATAAATGTTGGAGACGACCCGCTCCCCTTCCGGGAGAATGTGGAACGCGCCCGCCTTCGCCGGTGCCGCTGCGACTCCCCGCCCATGCCGATACCAGTTGCCGACGTCATTCGACGCGAGATTCCAGCGCAGCAGATAGGGGCGTCGCTTCTGCTCCTCGAGAGCGGCGTAGCTCTGCTTCCACTCGTGTTCGAGCTTGCCCCACGCTGGCGCGAAACCGGTCTCACCCGCTTTCCGGAGCGTCACGAAGGCGTGCAGCGGACTTCCTGGGTCGTTCATCGCCGCGTCGATCGCCACCCTCCACGGCGATGGCGCCGGCGCCTCCCGCTCCTCAAGGTGCTTCCACTCCGTTCCGGGACGCTTCTGCGTACTCGCCTCCCTCGCGCCGGTGCTAGGTGCTGGTGCGGCGAGAAGGTCGACCGAGAATTGGTCACTCGCCTCGAGCCAGATGCCGGCAAGCGCGTCGCGAACCCGCGGTTTTAAGTCGCTGAGCTCGGCGGCTTCCTGTTCTCCGGTCCCCGGCGCATCAACGGTCACAAGAGCTGGTCGCGAGCTGGTCATGATGCCGTAGAGCGCGTAGTAGTCTTGCTGACTGATCGGGTCGAATTTGTGATCATGGCACCGCGCACATGATACGGTAAGTCCGAGGAAGGCCTTGGAGAGAACGTCAATTTGGTTCTCGGTAAAGCGAACCTGCTCGTCAAGCGCATCGGTGGGCGCGTATCCGTGCTCGACGAATCGATACTGGGCCACTCCGAGTGTGGACTCGTTGATGCGCCGGTCGCGGTCGATTCGCGGATCGGCGATGAGATCTCCCGCCACGTGCTCCTCGATCAGCCGGTCATACGGCACGTCGTCGTTCAAAGCGCGAATCAGATAGTCGCGATACCGCCAGGCGTACGGAATCCGTGGGTCGCCCTGGCCACCATGGCCTTCGGAGTAGCGCAGGCAGTCCATCCAGTGGCGGGCCCAGCGCTCGCCAAAGCGAGGCGAATCGAGCAGGCGGTCAATCAGCCGTTCGTAGGCGCGGGAAGAGCCGTCGGCGACAAAATCGGCAATCTCCTCAACCGTGGGAGGAAATCCGGTGAGGACATAGGTCAACCGCCGGATAAGCGTTCGGCGATCTGCTGCCTCAACCGGTGGCACGCCGGCGCGTTCGAGCCGGGCGTCGATGAACGCATCGACGGGATTCGCTCTCACCCGTCCATCGACTTCCGGCAGCGGGGGGTGACGAATCGGCTGAAAGCTCCACCAACGTTTGCGTTTCTCGCGAATCACTTCCCACGACGTCGCGCGGGCGAGGTCTTCCGCTGCAGGCGCTGCATCACGCGGGTCCGCCGCACCCATTTCGATCCAGGTGCGAAAGTCAGCCACCACTTCAGGTTCGAGCCTGGGTTCGTCCTTCGGCATCCGCAGTTCGGACTCGTGGCGAATGGCCTCAAGAAGGAGGCTCGCATCCGGGTCGCCCGGCACCACGGCCGGACCGGAGTCCCCTCCCTCCCGAATCGCCTCGCGGTGATCGACTGCGAGACCGTTACGATGTGTCCTGGTGCTGTTGTGGCAACGGTAGCACCGCTCCACCAGGACTGGTCGAATGCGCTTTTCAAAGAACTCAACCCTATCGCGGTGACTGGCCTGAGCCTCCAATGTGGTGAGGCTGGCGCCGATCAGGAAGGTGAGTATCAGTGTTTTCATCTGGTTTGTGACATCAGCGAACGGAGGAATCTAACAAATGCAGGATCGTTGCACTAAGTCAGCACGTCGTGGAGCACGTTGCCGTGTACGCCAGGCGGAAGTCGCGGCCACCGTCACGAAGAGCCCGTCAGAACCAGTCTCAACAAACGTTCGATAACCAACACAACTCCAGTGGTGACCAGTTGGAGAGATCTGCTGCGTCATGGTAGGGGTGTCGTAAACAATCGCGGAACGCGTCCAGTGAGAACAACAACCAGAATATTAACAGAACAAGATCACCAAAGCCAATCCGGAGTACCTCGCCCCGGGTCGGCAGAAGACACGACTTGGGTGGTGGAACGATCGTCAACTCGACCGAACTCGAACAAATGACTCTCCACTTCGTCGTCGTCTCAACCGGACCAGGGTCGTACAATGGCGACCAGGTAATCACCGCGCTGCGTGCGCGGAAACTGCCGTCGCGAAATCACCATCCCGCTGGTTTCGGCGTGAACAGCACACGCAGCGTGGAACGGTCGCTCCAGCGAGTGGACTTGTCCGAGAGGCTGGCCGGCCTCGAC
>JAKVBY010000070.1:34718-38954 GCA_022446825.1 Pirellulaceae bacterium | reverse complement strand
ATAGATTCATTCGCCGTTGCCGGTAGAATGACGTTTGGCCGATAGTGAGCTTAAAGACTGGGTTGCTTGGTTTGGTCAGGAATTCAACGATCCTCGAAAAGTAGCTGAAGTCTTGCCGATGCGAGAATGTGTCGAGTCTTCCAATCGTTCCAACGTATTATTCGCTTTTGCACCGATGAGTTACTGAGTTGATAACTGCGGAAGATTTCGTCAGCATGCTTTGGTGACGAGCGTTTGCCCTCCCACTGATGAAAAAATAATGAAAAAATATGTAGTTGAATTTATAGGGACATTTTTTCTCGTTTTTACAATAGGTAATGTTTCAATTGCCTCGGACTTAGGGCATTTTGGACCGTTGGCCATCGCAACCGTGTTGACTGCGGTAATCTACGCAGGTGGGCACATTTCACGTGCTCATTACAATCCCGCCATCACGGTCGGATTTTTGATTCGAGGGCGATGTGAATTCAGGGACGTTGTCCCTTATATTGTCGCACAAGTTGCTGCAGCGATTGCAGCCGGGTCCTTAGTATTGTTTGTGAAAGGAACTTCAGCATCCGAGGCTGTAACAATTACCGGCAAGATACCGCAAGTGATTCTGGTGGAAATGCTGTTCACTTTTGCCTTGGCATTTGTGATTTTTAATGTAGGGACTGCGAAAGCAACGGCTGGGAATTCCTTTTATGGAATTGCCATTGGGGCCGTTGTTCTGGGCGGAATTTTAGCGGTGAGTGATATCTCTGGAGCTGTGTTTAATCCCGCCGTTGCTGTAGGAATCGCCGTCATGGGGATGCTCAGTTGGAGCAATCTCTGGGTTTTTCTTCTGGCCAATGTGATTGGTGCTTCATTCGCCGCCATTGTGTTTAGATTTGTGAGTGCACCTGACGACAATGTCAGATTGGGTTAAATTTCATCTCGCGCGGTGAATGTCGAGGATCCAAAGGGGCGGAAATGCGCCCTTGAACTCCCGGCAACGGTCTTCGCTTCTTAGTATTGCTGGCGTGTCCGAAGGCGCTATTCATTGGCTGGGAGGCTTGTCTGCAGGATGCCTAGGACTTGGAGGCGGGGCTGCCGGTGGCTTTGCGGTCTGAAAGTTGGAAGCTAGTTTTGCATTCAGACTCTGGATTCGTTCCAATGAGGTTGGACGTTTTTTGACCTCTTCAGTGAATGCTTGCCTGGTGGAAATCCGAATTTTGTTTTTGCTTTGCGAAGTGTTGTTTTCAACGCTGTCTTATGCGGCGTTAGCAGAGCAGGATCGTGCAGTAATTGGCGTCAGAATGCGAAAGTAGCTATTTGTAGGCGATCGTGTCGTTGAGGCACACTCCGGTCTGCAGCGGGTCTTTCATCAGGCTACCAAAGTCAATGATGGAAAGCCTATTTTACTCAGGGAAAGTTTTATGGCACGGTGTTACGTAACGAGAATTGGTTCAAGTTATGGTGGCGAAAACCTAGTTCAGGCAGAGATGGGTATGCGGAATCAAAAAATGGCTTGAACTTTCTACAGGTCGATGCGTTGCGGTGGCAGCCAGAATGGGCGAACCCGTTAAAAGACCTACAATGTCAAGTTGTGCGACTTCGGATTACGTTAAGGAAAGGCGATCTTTATGCATTTCAAATACACGCCAAAGAATCCTCCTAGGTTAGGAGACGGTGAGTGCCGATCTCTGCGTGTTTCTATGAGCCTGTTGTTAAGAAAAAGTTTTCTCCATAAGTGTTCTCGATCTTGGGCTCGAGCCAAGTTTTTGTTGATTACGGTAGCTCTGCTACAGTTTTCGATGGGGACTCGTGTCAGCGCTGCTAGTGACTATCGCTTAGCAATCTTTTCAGCCGATGTGACGATTCCTTTGAATCATCGTTGTATGGGAGTGTTACCGACAAAGTCCAAGAAAATTGTCGATCCCTTGTATGCTCACGGTTTTGTCTTGCTCGGAGCGGGCAAACCCATCGTTTTCTGTGCGGTCGATTGGTGCGAAATTCGGAATGGTGCTTATGATCAATGGCGAGAATCGTTGGGTGCGGCAGCTGGTACGAGCCGAGAACGCGTCTTAGTGAGTTCTCTGCATCAACACGATGCGCCGGTTACGGATTCCGATGCGGCAGAGCTACTAGAAGACGTGGGACTCAAGGGCGAGCTTTACGACGAAAAATTTCACAACGAAACCGTGGCCCGAGTTGCACTGGCATTGAAGGATTCCTTGTCTGAAGCGGTCCCGGTTACCCATTTAGGTCTGGGTGAAGCTGCTGTGAAACGCATTGCTTCCAATCGACGCGTCGTTCGTGATGATGGCGGCGTTAGTTTTGGTCGTGGTAGTAGTAGTGGCCGGAACCCTTTTTATGCAGATGCTCCGGTGGGTCTGATCGATTCTATGTTGAAGACGATTTCTTTTTGGAACGGTGAGCAAGCAGTTCTGGCGATGCATTCCTATGCCACACATCCGATGAGTTATTATGGTCGAGGTGGCGTCACTTCAGATTTCGTAGGTTTGGCGCGTGAACAGCGTCAACGGGATGATTTCTCTGTTAAGCAAATTTACTTCTCTGGCTGTAGTGGCGATGTAACCGCTGGCAAGTACAACAATGGATCTCATGATCATCGACTGGAGTTGAAAGAACGTCTGTACGAAGGAATGGTTGCTGCTTGGCAGACAACAGAAAAGGTCGCGCTGAAAGAAATTTCATTTCGCAATACACCATTAACGCTGGATTATTATCAGCATGAGAACTTGAAGCGTGGACGATTGGAAACGACCTTGAATGACGAGTCGGCGACTGTGGAACAACGAATTTTGGCGGCCATGGGTCTGGCTAGCCGTAATCGAGTTGAAAAACGACAGCAACCGATTGATTTTCCATGTGTTGATTTGGGAGCCGCACAAATTGTGCTGTTCCCAGGTGAAGCTTTTGTGGGCTTCCAATTAATCGCACAAGAAATGAGGGCTGATTCCTTTGTGTTCTCGATTGGCTATGGTGAATGCTGGACGGGTTATATTCCGACGAATGCCGTGTTTGCAGACAAGTTTCACGATTCCTGGTTGTGGGTAAATGCCGGTGCGGAGAATCGCATTCGCGGCGCTCTCGAGCGAGTTCTGATGACGAATTCAAGAACTCCGTGATCGGACACAAACGACTTCCTGAAGAATGCGATTATGGGGTTCCCTGCAATCCAACGGGTTGGCCGTCAAGTTTCCATTGCGGGTCTATTTTCACACCAAGATATACTAGAGCGGTTACAGGTACGTCGACAATAAAGGTTGTTTGAGTCAGTTTTCCTTTAACGGCGTTCTTACCGCTTACGATCAAAAAAACGTTGAGAATTTCAGGTGTGGAATGCCCGCTGCCGTGACCGGTTCCTTGACCACCATGGTCACTGGATACGAGCGTTAGCCAATTTTCTTTTGTTCTGGCGGCGCGTTCGCGGATGGCTTTTTGCAGTTCTCCTACGTGCAGATCGACGGTTTCAATTGCGCGGATGTATTCGGGTACGGTTGGGTGAAAGCCATGGGCATGTCCTGATTCATCGACCTGTCCGAAGTACACAAACGCAGCGTCGATTTGCTCGTGACGTAACACTTTGCTGGCTTCAGTGGCAATCTCTCGATCCGTTCGAATGTAGTCTTTGCCATCGGCTGGGTTGTATTTGCGCCGAATGTCAGCGCCTGATACAGCGTGCTCATCAAGGGGCGTCCAGTCGATAAAGGATGCGGTTTGTTTTTCTGGAAACTGTTCTTTAATCCGGACGAAATAGTGAGGAAAGTCTTCGTACTGTTTTCCCGCAAAGCTGTTGTCTTGCACGCCATGTTTGTCAGCCCACACGCCCGTCAAAATACTCGACCACCCGGGACCGCTAATGGTGTCACTGTCTTGATAGCGTTTGCCTTGGATTTGGGTCGTTTCAGAAAAAGACCCATTTTGGATCAAGCTGTCCAAGTTGGGTGTCTTTGCGGCAGCCAACGCATCTGGTCGTAAACCATCAATTCCGATAACTAATACCTGGTTTCCCGCGATTGCATTTGTTTCAAAGCAAACGAAACTCATGACTAGCCAGACAAAGAGTCGAGCATAGGATGGCAAGTAGTTCATGATAAAAACTCCTCTGCTTGATAGGTGGCTACGCCGATTGTGTTTTACAAAAGAATATGTCAGAGCGCGTTCGAGACGCAGGTGGTGCACAGGGAGAGCCTTCATGGTATCCTCGTTATTCAGATTGATTACTACGCAAACATGATATATTGATCA
>JAKVBY010000070.1:29002-34618 GCA_022446825.1 Pirellulaceae bacterium | reverse complement strand
GGTCCCGAGTCGCGGCTGACGACTTAGAGTCGGCGATTCCTGTTTTTGAATTAGACGCGGTCCATATTTTTAAGCGTTATTGTACTGCATGCCATGGTGAAGGTGATGAGCTTGCGGCTGGCTTGAGCTTGTTGGAGCCAGAATTAATTCGTCAAGGCGGCAAGTCCGGGCCTGCCCTTGTGGATGGCATGCCGAAGCAAAGCTTGCTATTCAAGAAAATTCTCGACAATTCGATGCCACCGCAGGGGCATAGCCGTTTGACGTTGGAAGATCGAGAAATATTGCATCGCTGGATCGATTTTGGTGCTCCAGCGATTAAAGACTATGAGCGTCTTTATGGTTCCCAGACGGAATTAGTTAGTGACGAAGACCGCGATCATTTTGCCTGGCGCAAGTTGTCATTCAGTCAAGTACCCAAAGTCAGGGGCCAGTCGCGAATTCTCAGTCCGATCGATGCGTTTCTGTTGGCAAGGTTAGAAGAAAAGGATCTGACGTTTGCACCGGAGGCGGATGGTTTGGTCCTTGCGCGGCGATTGTATTTCGACTTGATCGGCTTGCCGCCAACACCAAAACAGCTTGATGATTTTGTTTACGGCTGGGTGCAGAATCCACAGGTAGCTTATGGCCAACTAGTGGATCAATTGTTGCAGTCACCACACTTTGGAGTGCGTTGGGGAAGGCATTGGTTAGATGCTGCAGGCTATGTGGATGTCTGTGGTGCTGACGAAAACGCGTCACAGATTCGGTTGCCGCGTGGTGGATGGCGTTATCGTGATTATGTGGTTCAGGCATTCAATAATGACAAGCCATATCACCAGTTTTTGGTAGAACAACTTGCTGGAGACGAGTTGTTCGATTGGCGAAATGCAGATCAGTTTACACCGGAGATGATTGAGTCCTTGGTTGCCACGGGTTATTGGCGGACAGCTATGGATGATACCGATCAGGATGTCCTCAATATTCCCTCCAACCGTTATGCCGTCCTTTTTGATCAAATGGAGATATTTGGGAGCTCAGTGCTAGGCTTGACGCTGCAGTGTGCCCGCTGTCATTCGCACAAGTATGATCCAATTCCGCAACGTGACTATTTTCGTCTGCTGGCGAATTTAACACCAGCATTTAATCTGGAAGATTGGTTAAAGCGAGATGCTCGTGAGCTGGCGGATGTTTCGCCCAAACAACGTACTGCGATTGATGCTGAGAATGCTGAGATTGATCGTCTGTTGACACCACTGCAAAAAGAATTGAGCGATCTGGGGCAGCGAGCCGACGTTCGCTTACTACCGCCGCGTCTTGCTAAGATCCCTCTCGAGGATCGTGCTGCCGTCGAAGAGGCCTTTGGTCTGGCTGTGGATACTCGCAGCGATGCTCAGAACGCACTGCTCGGTAAGCATGCAGATGCGTTGCTGATCTCTGGCGAAGATCGCAAGTCGGTACAGACGGAAGAAGAGCAAAGACGTAGCGAAGAATTACAGGGAAAGCTCAGTGAACTCGAAGCGGATCGTCGCCATTATGGCTTTATTCATGCTTTGTATGACTACGGAGCCCTTCCCACGACGCGAGTCTTGGTGCGCGGGGAAACGACGCGACCTGGTCGACCGGTATCTCCCGGGTTTTTATCGGCCCTGTGCGATTCGGATCAAGAAGCGGTTCAGGCTACATTTGAAAGGCATGGAGAAACGAGTGGCCGACGCTTGGGACTTGCTCGCTGGGCAACAAATCCTGAATCGAGGGGTGGTGCTTTAGTCGCACGTGTCATTGTTAATCGAGTTTGGCATCATTTGTTTGGTCAAGGACTTGTGGCGTCCCTGGGAAACTTTGGTTATTCCGGAGCTAGCCCGACACATCCTAAGCTTCTGGAATGGCTTGCGCATGACTTTGTCGCCAGTGGGTGGAAGATGAAACGGTTGATTCGACAGATGGTTTCATCGACGGTCTATCGCCAATCATCGAGTCCATTGGCTGTCGAAAGTGCTGCGAGAGCCAAGGAAATTGACCCAGACAACGATTTGTTGTGGCGGGCGAGGCTGCGCCGCATCGAGTCAGAGATCGTTCGTGATGCAATGCTGCGCTCAAGCGCTCAATTGGATGAAACACTTAACGGACCACCGGTCGGTATCGAACAGCGGGAAGATAAGACTTTTCATGTTGTGCGCGGTAAACCGACTCCCACGAGTCATCTGAGGCGGACACTTTACATCTTGAGTCGTCGGAATTATCACATGCCGATGCTGGATGTCTTTGATGTTCCCGCCATGACTACGAATTGTGTCATGCGGGATCAATCGACCGTTGTATTGCAGTCTCTGACGATGCTGAATGACGATTTTATTGTTGAGCATAGCAGGAAAACTGCCGAGGGAGTCGCTGCTGCATCGGCCCTTCGAGACGGGCAAATAAGTCTTGCGTTCAAGCGAATTTTGTCCCGTTTACCAAGTCGGAATGAACGTTTGCAGAGTCAAGAGTTCCTCAAGGATCAAGCCGCCCTTTTTGCGAGTTCCGCTACTGAGGTCGATGGTGAAGAGGAAACGGATGAACAACGGCTAGTTAGGGCTGAGTTGGAGGCCCTAGCGATGTTATGTCAAATGTTGTTCAACTCGAATAATTTTTTGTATCTAGAATGAGTGACGACTATGGATGCCAATAACACAATGACCATTTCGCGACGACAGATGTTGCAGTTGAGCGGTATGGGATTTGGAACGATGGCGCTGGCGGCGTTGCAACAACAGGAGCAGGCGGCGCGGGCGGGTGAGATGGTTTCCCTGCAGCCTAGGAAACCACATTTTGAGGGTCCCGCCAAAGCGGTTATTCAGTTGGTGATGACGGGTGGGCCGAGTCAAATGGATTTGTTCGATCCCAAACCGGTCCTGAATCAACGCGACGGGCAAGTTTATGAGATTAAAATTGATCCGATTCAAGGAGGCAGTGACCCCAATAAATTACTGGGTACTCCATTCAAGTTCTCCCAGCATGGTGAGTCCGGAATGGATTTTTCTAGTGTGTTTCCTCACTTGCCAACGCTGGCAGATGACTTATGCATGATTCGTTCTTTTGAGAGTGTGCATAACAACCATACGGAAGGCATCGTAAATCTAGCCTGTGGAAAAATGTTTGTGGGACGTCCGACGATGGGTGCCTGGATCAGTTATGGTTTGGGTAGCGAGAATCAGAATCTTCCGGGCTTTGTGGTTCTCCGCGATCCCGATGGATATTCCACGAGCGGTGGTTTAATGTCTAAAAACGGTTGGATGCCGGCGCTGTATGGTGGTACGGAGTTCAGTTCCCGCGGATCGGCTGTCACGAATCTCCAACGTCGCGTCGCGTTACCAAATGGTGTTCAGGCCCGCAGTTTGCAGTTTTTGGCTCAATTGAACGCGGAACAGCAACGACGTTTTCCAGAGAATTCTGAGTTGGAAACGCGCATTCGTAATTATGAACTTGCTGCGCGGATGCAATTGTCGGCCACCCAGACCCTCGACATTTCAGATGAGACTGAGGCGTCACGCAAACTTTACGGTTTAGATAATGAAAAGACCCAGAATTATGGATTGCGGTGTTTGATGGCACGACGATTGATTGAATCAGGTGTCCGCTTCGTTCAAGTATTTTCAGCCGCTGGGCAACCTTGGGACCATCACAATGGCTTGAAGAACAACCTCTTGGATATGAGTGCCCGCACCGACCTGCCAACCACAGGCCTCATTAAGGATCTGAAACAACGCGGGTTGCTGGATAGCACCATTGTGATGTGGGGTGGAGAATTTGGCCGTATGCCAGTGGCCCAAAATAGCGACGGTCGTGATCACAATAAACGAGCGGGGTCGTTCATTTTGGCTGGTGGTGGGTTCAAGAAAGGTCTGACATATGGAGCAACGGACGAAGTAGGTTATACGGTGGTTGAAAATCGATTCACTGCTCCGGATATGTTTGCTTGTGTGATGCACCAAATGGGATTAGACCATCGCGAAGTCAAATTCGAACATGCGGGTCGGCTAGAAGATGCGACCGATTCTGTGGTGACGGACGCAAAATTACATCCAGATATCATTGCGACACCTGTCCATCTGTCGTGACGACTTGGTCCGAAGATGACGTTGCTGACCGTTACCATTTGTGTCCTGAGGCTTGAGGATTTCGTCGTTCTCTCCAAACTCGTGGCTTTGTCATGTCGGTTGCAACTCGTATCGGAATGGAAGCGAGAGCCCTGTTGAGATCCCTGGAATCTTAAGGAGAGAGTTGCAGTGGATAAAGCAGGATGTCATTGGGTTGTTACGAAAGGTGTTCATGGTGCAAGTCTCCAATAGTTGCCCAGTTTGGATTCGATATATTGCTTCCGTTGCGATCATCATCAGCCTGACTGAAAAGGGCCTTACAGAAGAGCCAAATTGGGGCCAATGGCGCGGGCCAAGTGGTACTGGAGTAGCCGTAGACGCGGACCCACCTACCGAGTGGAGTGAAGATAAAAATATTCGTTGGAAGGTTGAGGTACCAGGAGAAGGGCATTCGACACCGGTCATCTGGGGCGATCGAATTTTTTTGACTACGGCAATTCCGCACGGGGAGAAGTTGGCACCCAAATACAGCGGTGCACCGGGCGCTCACGACAACCGCGCCATCACCCAGCGTCAAAAGTATGTCGCACTCGCAATCAATCGGCACAATGGAAAAACCCTCTGGGAAAAAATTCTGCAAGACAATTTGCCTCATGAAGGTGGGCATCAAACGGCAAGTCTGGCGTCCAATTCACCTGTTACCGATGGAAAACACGTTTTTGCCTATTTTGGATCGCAAGGTTTGTTTTGCTTGGATATGGAAGGGAGAGTGCAATGGCAGGTAACACTTGGCGTACAGCAGACAAAGCATGGTCATGGCGAAGGAAGTTCTCCAGCCTTGTACCAAAGTAAACTGATTGTGAATTGGGACCATGAAGGGCAATCGTTTCTGTTAGCACTCGATAAATCGACTGGTCGCGAAATTTGGAGAGTAGATCGTGAAGAGGTCACCTCGTGGGCCACACCGATCGTGTTCGAACATGCAGGCATCCCTCAGGTCATTGTTGCTGGTACTGAACGTGTGCGGGGGTACGATCTCAATTCGGGACAGGTGATTTGGGAATGTGGTGGCATGTCGGCCAATATTGTGGCGTCTCCTGTGGCGGCCGACGGGATGGTTTATGTAGGGAGCAGTTACGAAAAACGTGCCTTGCTCGCGATCAGTCTAGACGGTGCCCGAGGTGACATTACCGATTCCAAGCATATCGTCTGGAATCGTTTTCGCGGTACGCCCTACGTTCCTTCCCCCTTGCTCTATGATGACGCGCTTTATTTTCATACTCATTACCAGAATATCCTCACGCGGGTGCTGGCACGCTCGGGAGAGGATCAGCCAGGGGCTCTAAGACTGAGCGGTATCCGTAATGTTTATGCTTCGCCGGTGGGTGCGGCTGGCCGTGTTTATATTACCGATCTTGACGGCAATACGCTTGTCTTTCAGCACGGTCCGGTTCCAAGAATGCTTGCTTACAATCAACTCGATGAGAGTTTCAGTGCTTCCGCAGCAATTGTAGAGGAATGCCTCTATCTCCGTGGACAGAAGCACTTATACAGTCTTGCT
>JAKVBY010000070.1:21770-28902 GCA_022446825.1 Pirellulaceae bacterium | reverse complement strand
AAATTGTCGACGGCATGGCGATTTGTGTTAACGACAATTGTGGCGGCTAATGTACCTCGAATTGCAATGCGCGACCTTAAAATTCCGTCGGGGCTCATAGTGGTCGAAATATCGGCGTTATGGTACCGTTTTCCCAGAGAAGTGAGTTCGTTCAGGAGGGAGGCAAAACCGTCGTGAAAGCCATTGAAGTCATTCCAGATTTCTGGGTTGTAGTCATAAAAAGAGACCGTGGTGGATCCTGACAAAACGGCTTGGTACGCCATTACTCGAAGTTCGTTGATCGTTGGGAGTTGATTCGAGGGGGGCGCAATCCAGGTCTGTAAAATGACGATCAAGTCCAGCTTTCGGTTGGCCATCGTCATGATTTGCCGACTTCGCTGGATGGTGTCGAAAACCTCGCGTAGCGGCGCGTCGAACAAATCTGGATAGGGCATGATGCGCATTGTGTCGACCGCTTGATAAAGCGGAATGAACATGCGATAGGCGAGTGGGGGCCAATCTTGGAGTGGACCCCAATGGGATATTTCCAAGCCAACTTCCGGAAGCGTGATGTCTAATTCACGACGCAAACGCTGGTACAAGGATCGGTAGAAGGCAAAAGGTGTGTCTGGTGCGTTACGCTCTGGTTCGTCCATCAGGCTGATTCCCAATAGTCGCCCATTTTCTACACGGGTCGCTTGTTGCAAGGCCTCTTCAAATTCCTCTGCGGCTGTGTCCTGGTCCCAGAAATATGCGACGACAACGTCTAATCCCAGGTTGGTCGCAGCCAGGTGCAGATACGGTCGATTGACGATGACTTGCGTGACACCGAGTTGCTTTACTGCACGCAATTGCTGTGCGTTGTTTGGGCCATAGATCTCAAAGCGATGGGTGATTTGTGCATGCCGAATGGTTGAGGTCGGAACCGCATGATCGACGGATGGTGTCTTAGCTTGGTGCTCGGACAGGCGACCTTCATGCGCCGAAGATACATCACTGAGCATCAGCGGAAGGGTCGCGGTTGCCACAACGAGTATGAAGCCGAAGTACAGGGGAATTCGGCAGGTACTGCTGCTTTTGAGCTTTGCAAATGTTTCATTCACGGCATTCGTTGTTCCGCAACCCAGATGTATAGTTCAATTCTCCATCATACTTCGAGTTGTTGCCAACGCAGAGGGTTCTGCCAGATTGCTTTTTCGAGGGCAGTGGAATATTTAGCTTGAGCTTACATGGTTGAGGGCAAAGCACGCATGCAGAGCGGCGCCGATCGGCAAGGCCGCTTCATCGACTTTGAATTTTGGGTGATGAACATGGTAAATAGCTCCAATGTCCTCATTGCGAACACCCAAAGCCACGAAGCAACCGGGCACATGTTCCGTGTAAAACGCAAAGTCTTCACCGCCCATAACGGGAGACAATTCTTCAACCTTTTCCGGGCCGAGCAGATCTTCCGAAAAGTGCCTTACCTCTTGCCACAAGGAGGCATCATTAATGGTCGGTGGATATGGTTCGTCGGGAAATTCTAGATCCACTTCGCAGCCGTGCCCTTGTGCAACCGCTTGTGCAATTTCGCCCAGCCGAGTTTGGAGCTGGCCAAATTTCTGCACAGTGAGCGCGCGAATCGTTCCTGTGAAGCGTACCGAAGGGGGGATGACGTTGTGAGCATCACCACCGTGAATCGTGGAGACGCTGATGACCCCGGCATCCAAGGGATCGGTTTCCCGGGAGATGATGGTCTGTAACTGATTGACGATCTGAGACGCGGTCACAATCGGATCGACACATTCGTGGGGAAAAGCGGCGTGACCGCCCTTCCCGTGAACCGTTATTTCAAAAGATCCAGCCGCGGCTAGAAAGGTGCCAGGTCGAGAGCCTATCGATCCCGTGGGAAGCAGCGGCCAGACGTGAATGCCAAAGATTTTGTCGACGTCTGGATTTTGTAACGCACCCTCCTGTGTCATCCGCTTGCCCCCTGCCCCGCCCTCTTCCGCAGGTTGGAATAGTAGTTTTACGGTGCCGTTTATTTGGTTTTCGTACTTCTTTAAAACCCTGGCAGCTCCCAGCAACATCGAAGTATGACAGTCATGGCCACAGGCGTGCATCTTGCCATCCGTTTGGCTTCGAAAATCGATATCTGCTTCTTCCTGGATGGGTAAGGCATCCATGTCAGCGCGCAAGGCAACGCAAGGTTGGCGGCCATTTCCCAGGGTCGCCAAGACACCCGTTTGGGCGATAGGTGACCGATACGAGATGTTTAATTCGTCGAGAGTTTCGCGCACGACTTGGCTTGTTTTGACCTCTTCGTACATAAGTTCTGGGTGGCGGTGCAGGCGTCGGCGAAGTTGGATGATCCAATCTTTGGATTCTTGTGCTTCGTTAAGTAGTTTTTCGAATTGGTCAGGCATTATTTGATTGTGGGGCTGAAGAAGATTTTAATCAGTTTAAAGACGTAATATCGTACCGTAGTTTAAGACGCATTTCATTGTGCTAGGTGTTGAAATGACAGGAACTGAGTCGTGAGACTCGTTATCTGCTCTCAAATTATATCCGTCATCCTATGCTTGTTGTCTATTGCAACATGCAAGGTGACTTCACGATGATTAGGTGAATGTGCTCCTTGTGTTAGCGGCTCGCTTTTTGCTGCCATGGCGTGATTTGTGCGATTGATTTTTCCCATCGGATGTGACAGCGGGATGCCTTTCTGAATTGGCAGGTGTTGACTGTTGGTAGGGCAATCGACTTGGCAAGTTGTTCTCCAATAGAAGAACGATCCAGTGGTTAACCACCGGCGATGCTCGGCGGTTTCTTGCGATTGATTCATGAGGTGACGGACTGTAGGAATCTTTGGTCAAGGCACCGGATATCGGCGGTTTTATTCATGAATTGTAATGTTGCGATGAACGAAACCACGCGCGACTTCGAGCCGCCCTTCGTGGCCTGTAATGAGGATTGAGTTTTTTGTGCTGATTCCGTCGAACACTTTTTCGTATCCGGTCGAGTGGGTGACTTCGGCAGTTACAGTACATGATTCGTGTCGCTGTACGACGACATTGTTGATGTATTCGGTATATAAACCGGCAATGGTATTGATCGTACCTTTGCTTCGATCGTTGAGCCGCCCTGGGGGTAGATCAAAGAGATAGCCGTTGTGCCCGTCCTCAAAGACTTGTCCGTAAAAGACGTTGCCTGTTCCATAGCAGGCAACGGCGGTATGGCAGGTATTGATGTGCCCACCGATAATCTGGTTTGCATTGGCACCTTGATACTCTGTTTCTGCATCGTAAGTGAAGTTGTAACCAGTACAGCCGTTTTTTGTGGCGTCCCCCGTACCAGCGATATGACACGACGTAAAGAGATTGTAGTAAGGCGACTTTCCGTCTCCTGGACCAAAAAATCCTGACGTGTTTGCTTTTCGCAGATGTACACTCAAGTGATCAAAACGGCTAAAGCTCATGCCTCGCAAGTCGATGCCCCAGGCATTTTCTTGGAAGACTTCGATGTTTATTTTGGCGATGCTAAAAGCACAATTCAGGTCTGGGGTCGTGGATTGGATGCAACCGGTGTTGTCAGGGCCGGAATACTGCAGGATGGAAAAAAGGCCGTCACCGAGGAAGGAGGTACCTTGGTGCATGCGCAGCGGCTGGGTGATGGTGTATTTTCCTGATGGCAGACGCACGGTGCCACCCGCCGCCGCAGCGTCCAGCGCTCCTTGGATTGCCGCGGTTGCGTCGCTTCCATTACCCTGGGCACCATACCATTTCACATTAATAGGATCGGCTTCCAATCGATGCCAACGACCGGGTTTTTCGGTAGTTGCTGCCACGACAATCCCATCATCTGGATTTGCCATCGAATGGCTGTTCCAGTGAAATAAGCCGCCACCGCCGTCGCCCGGCTGGGAATGACCGAGTAATTGGATGGCTCCACATGATTCTGGCATCACTTGCTTAAGCTCATCGAGCGATTGAACGGAAAAAATATGTTCCATGGAGGGCTCCTTGTGATGAAAAACCAGCATAACCAGTGCCCGCAGCCTCCCTGTGGGGTGGTTTGAAGTGTTTGTTCTTACCTAATATTCGGTGAAAACGCTCCATTCAAGAATCACGAGAATCTACAGGAGAGTCTGTCGTGCCGTAAACCTTGAGCTATGATTAAACAATGGTCGCCGTATGCTGACCAGTTGGCTCAGTTTGCCAGGCGATCGCCATATACGCTTTTCACCCCCATCTGAAATAAGCTTGATTCATGAGTAGTACGCGACTTTCCGGAATTTTCACGCCAAATATTGTGCCCTTGGATGCTCAGGGGGACATCAACGAAACAGAAACAAGACGTTACGTTGATTGGCTGATTGAACGTGGTGTTCATGGTCTCTATCCCAACGGTTCCACGGGTGAGTTTACTCGTTTTACCGTCGAAGAACGGCGCCGCATCATTGAGATCGTCACCGATCAAGCAGCTGGACGTGTTCCGGTGCTGGCAGGAGCTGCGGAAGCCAACGTACGAGAAACGATTAAGGCTTGTGAGCATTATCACGGACTCGGGGCGCGTGCCGTGGCAATCGTTTCGCCCTTTTATTATAAACTCAGCCCACCGGCTGTTTATGCTTATTTTAAAGAGATTGCCGATCATTCTCCGATCGACGTAACACTCTACAATATTCCGCTTTTTGCTTCGCCGATCGATGTGCCGACAGTGCAGCGTTTGGCCGAAGAATGTCCTCGGATTGTTGCGATCAAAGATTCATCGGGTGATATCCCGCATATGTTGCGCATGATTGCAGCGGTGCGTCCACTCCGACCTGAGTTTGCGTTTCTTACAGGTTGGGATGCAGCATTGATGCCAATGTTGCTTAGTGGCTGTGACGGGGGCACGAATGCGACAAGTGGTGTTGTACCAGAAATTACCCGTAAGCTATTTGATTTGACGATCGCTGGTCAATTAGAGGAAGCTCGCGATTTGCAATTTCGATTGCTGAAGCTGTTTGATGCGATGATCTACAACTCCGAATTCCCAGAAGGATTTCGTGCAGCGTTAAAATTGCGCGGAATCGAAACGGGTGAAGGTAGGCAGCCGCAGGCGCCAAGTCAGCAGATTGATCTGCAAACGTTGACTGATGAGTTGCAGTGCCTGCTGGCAGCTGAAGGTTTTACGGGCGAGCCAGTATGCGGCTGTCCTGTCGGCGAAGATTTTGATGCGGAAGAAATTTCTCGCATTGTTCAAAAGGTTGTGGGCGAATTAAAACGCCAGGGAATTTCGGAGGCTTGAGGAAGTTGCTCCCTACAGGAGTAAGCTCAGCAGAGGTTGTCTGTTTTTCCTGTGAGCCTTGTATGGATAAAGCCATCGCTTCACAGGCTTTCTCGCGGTTCTCTTCGCAATCGACGAATGGTCTACAGGCTCTGTTCACTCAAGGCTAAGTTTGTTGCTTTGGTAAGTGGGCACTTGGGATGCTTTGCTGATGGCAGGTTACCTGCTTGAACTTGAGACGCATTCACGGACGACCTGGCCTTGATAAGAGGCGTCTGGCGAACAGTGTGATTTCTGAAATATTGGGTCACAGTACCCCAAATTGTCGTCTGCAAGTTTGCTCTATTGGTTCAAGCTGATGTTGGAGACGATTTAAAACAGCTGCCTACAGCTTTGTCTGGAAGTTGATGTTTTCAGCAATAGAAGCGTTCAGCGAACGCCAGCAAAACCGTCCTGTCCGTGCAATCGTCTCGTTTGGGGACACCTTATTGAGAACGGTTCGTAGAAATTCTGATTAGGGTCCTAACCAACGTAGGAAATTGCGCAGTGGCTGGCTGGGGAGGAAAAGTGTTCCTTCTCCGAAAATGTTGTGACCGCAGAAGGCTAAGGGACTTGGTAGAACGCGAATGAATGGGTAGGTGGTCGGGGCAAGGTTTGAGGTTTCGCTGTGATTTGGTTGGGAGATATCCAAATTGGGGATGGTCTGTGTTTGTGGCTCGGCTGGGAGACCTTTTTTAGCAGGGAGGACAATTCGCGTGGTGGCGAAGGAAGTGAAGTCGTTCAGAAGAGGCTTAGCTACAGAGAGTTGGGGGGAAGTGGCTGTCCTGCACCCGATGGCTTTGGTTTGCAGTGGCCGCAATGACCAGCTGGCGGCAAAGGGACTTTGTAAAGGCGCAGAGCTTGGTCTTAAAAGAATTGGACCGCGATGCTGTAAACACTGAGCGGATGCACTGTCTTGGTGAAAAGCTGTAAGAAGAGATAAAGACCACAAGATTGTTCGGATCATGGGGATCACCTTTTCTGAAAGTGCGTGAGTGTATTTGATGCCAGTGTCTACTAGAAGCAGTGTCTACTAGAAGTTGTAGGTTGTCTAAGCAACTCGCGTGCCACCGGTAAAATACTGGCATGCATTCAAGGACGTTTTCCCAGGAGTCAGTCTCCGGTTGCCGAGAAACGAGTGTAACCGTGTGGCAAGACACTCTTTTGCCAGAATACAAGTTGTGTTTTTTTACTTCAGCCTTCGTCAAAGCCAAAATGGTTACCATTGGCGTGTAGTTTTTACAACGCATCGAGTGGCGAGGCCGCTTCGTCGTCAGCAGCCTGCTTGTCAGCTATCGGTGACAATCCGCTGGCCTAGAAATCGCATCAGGAATATTAATGTGATCAGGCCGATTGGCAGAAGGATCCAGACAGACACTCCGAAACCGATGGGCAACGTGCCGCAGAGAATTGTGATCAATCCAACCAGTAAAGCGTATGGCATTTGGGTTCTAACATGCGAAATATGATCGCATCCGCTGGCTTGTGATGACAGCACGGTAGTATCGGAAATCGGTGAGCAGTGATCGCCAAAAATGGCTCCCGCCAAGACGCTGCCAACCGTTGCCAATAGAAGCGGTGAGGTTGGCTCGATGGCTTCACCGGCAGTTTCAACCATGTTGTACATGACTCGAATGGCAAGGGGAGTCAAAATTCCCATAGTTCCCCAACTGGTACCAGTAGCGAAAGCGACCAGTGATGACAGGATAAAAACGACCGTTGGAAGGAAGGCTGGTGCGACAGAGTTCTCAAACAGACCACTCACAAAGTGTGCCGTATGCAGGTGTTCTGCATCAGTCAATTGCGAAAGAGTCCAGGCAAACCAGAGAATCGCTAAGGCGGGAATAACCTGACGCGCACCTGCGAT
>JAKVBY010000070.1:1473-21670 GCA_022446825.1 Pirellulaceae bacterium | reverse complement strand
CCGATGGCGGGATCTTCCACACCAACATCTCGAAGGCCGCTTTGAATGAAGGCGATTTCTGTTGCGACCCAAGTTGAGACCAAGGCGATTCCAGCTACTGGTGCGGCTGTGGAATCGACAAGGTAGGCTAACTTTTCACGCGACACGTGGAAACGATCTGCGAGCGGTCGCATCGTATTACCCAACAGTAATGTATTTGCGTAGTCATCAAAGAAAATAATCAAGCCGATCAACCATGTAAGTAATTGAACGCCAACACGACTACGGGCGAGTGGGGCCAGGCAGTCGACTAATGCATGCATGCCGCGGCCGTGGCGGAGAATGCCGACCATGGCACCCATCAGCAAGGTAAATGAAAAGACCCTGAGATGATCTTCGGAAATTAAATTTAACCAAAGGTAGTCTTCGCAAAAAGATGCCGCCGCTGAGAGTGGGTTGGGGTCAGTTTGCCAGTCGTGGAGGAGGCAGGTGCCGATGAGAATTCCGACCAGCAAAGAGAATAATACTTGCCGCGTTACGATGGCCAGAAAAATTGCAATGAGAGGAGGGAGTAAGCTGTACCAACCAAAAGTCATGAGTCGATCACTCGTACCGAGGTAGGTCTCTGTCATGATGCCAAGCGTTGTAGCGGATCGACAGGTAGCTTGGTTGGCAGGAATAGTGTGAACTTTACTCCGGCGTCTGACTTGTCATCAACTTCAATGTTGCCACCGTGGAGTTCCGCGATTCGCCAAGATTTGGAAAGTCCAAATCCTAAACCTCGCCCCGCTTCTCGACCTGAATAAAATGGATCAAACAAATGGCGGCGTACTTCATCGGACAAGGGTTCGCCTGAGTCCCAAACCGAAAGCTCCACAGTCCCGTTGCTGGCATCACTGTTTTTCCGCAATGTCGCAGATACCTTGATCGAACCGCCCGCCACGAGTGCATTAAGAGAATTTTGGCAGAGCGCACGCAGGGCGACACTTAAGTGCCGTGGATCACCCATGGTGAGAACTTGTTGCTGTGAACTGATGTTTTCGAGGGACGTACCCTGAGTTGTTGCGTCTGCGGCAACTTCTTCTAAGACTTGGTCAATCAATTGGATTGCGTCAAGCGGTTCGGGGTTGAGAGGAGGCGGTTTGGCGAACAGCATCATGTCCGAGATCATCTCATGGGCTCGAAACGCTTGATTGTTGATCGTTGCCAACATGCGGCGCCGCGCTGGGCTTTCTTCGTCCCGCAGTAAGGTTTGCGCGCGACTTGAAATATTGGCCAACGGATTATTAATTTCGTGACTGGCCCCATAGGCTAGTTCCCGTAGAGATTCGAGCTTCTCATGCTGCAAGGTCTTGTCAAAATCAGTTTCAAGTTTTTCGAGCCGAGCGAGTTTTGCAAGCAAGGAAGGAATGTGGTCTACCTTTAGTCCACTTGGTTTGTGCAACTGATTCCACCATTGTTTTTCATGTGCTTGCACAACTGAATGACTTTGAGGAAGACTGTCGTGATCTTCTTCAGACAGAGGCATGTTTTGCTCAGAGCCGCCAGCAAAATCGGAAATGGGTATGGAACCTGGTAAAATGACTTGCTCCACGTTATCGTCGGGAAACGACACCGTTGGGACACGGCAGGCTTTTAACCAAGTTGTACAGTCATGCTTCAAGTCCTCGCATCGTTGTCTTGTGTTGGAGGAGAGAGGTTGGTGGTGGGGTTCCCATGGAGCCCACGCTTGTATTTCGGGATGTTCCACTTTGTAGCCGTTTGATTTGGCCTCAGGACCGTGCAAGTCCTCGCCAGAAGCCCACTGTAGTTCGCGGATGAATAGTTCGGCCAATCGATCGACAATCGCGTCGACCGAAAAAATGTCCTTGCTGCAGTTTAAATTGATGTGACAGGCAGCCCAGACGGTCACACTGGGGTCCGCCGGTAGAAGTTTGTGGAGTTGGCGACGTCGTTCGTCAACTGAATCCGCTAGTGCCACAACGCCCAATTGCTGGATTGTGGACGGCGCGACTGGCAAACGCCATTCGCATTCGTTGCTCATAATCGGCGGCAGAAACAGCATGAAAGCGGACTCATCCTTGGTCAGCTGGCTTTCAGTTAATTTTATAGTGACAAAAAAACACGTACGTGACAAAGCCACCGTACGCGTTGTATTTTGTCGAACGGTTTGGCGCTAGTTGGTTACTGCTCGCTCAATTTCTAAGAGTTCACAAGCACGATCCAGAAGCCGATCGACTGTGAATGGTTTGTGCATAAAGTCGTTTGCGCCGGATTCGATTAAATCTTGAATTTTGTCCTGCTCGACCATACCAGAAATACAGATAATATTGACGGATTCAAGGCTTTGGTCACTGCGAACCCGTTGGCATACTTCCTTGCCGTTAATATCGGGCAGCATAACGTCCAAAACAACTAAGTCTGGCCGAAATTCTTTAACCATCATGCCAGCATCAAAGCCATTGTTCGCCGACCGAATATCAAAACGGCCATCACGTTCAAACACATCGACCAGGAGTTCGACCAATTCTTCATCGTCATCAACGATTAAGATCTTCCGCTTTCCACTTTCCAACGCATCGGTGGGGATGCCATTCTCTTTCATAAATTGAAATAGTTGGTCGCGTGGAATTCTTCGGAAGCGGCTTCCAGGGACCCTAAAGCCTTTGAGCGATCCATTGTCAAAGCAGCGGATAATTGTCTGCTGGCTGACTTTGCATATCTTGGCAGCTTCTCCAGTGGTAAACACAGTTTTTGTGGTCATAGCGACTAATGATCCTTCCCTAGTCGGTGGTTGGACAGAGGCGTCCGGAGGATTTATCTAAGGGCATTTGGCCAATTTCCCCCAGACTTCTCGACTTCCCTGATGCGCCAATCAATGGTATTCCTCCAGCGTGTGAACGACAGCACTTCCGCAACGTATGCATATAGCACACTCTCCTAAAGCAATGCATTCGATGGAAATGTCCGGTCCTGTGGAGATTGCCAAAATTGCCAATGGCAAAGATTATACCCAGTGCCCGCCTCCAGTCAAGGTCGATGTGAATGCCGTAATTCACCGAATGTTAATGTTTTGTGTCATTTCTCCGGATTGGAGGCTAATTCGAGACATTTTGGCACATGTTGGAGCAAATTGGTCACATCTGAGGTGATTTATGACCACATTAAGGTAGTGAAGTGGTGAGGCCACTATTTCGACGGTTTCTCAATATGTGCCATCAGTAGCGCAATATCGGCGGGTGTGATCCCACTAATACGGCTCGCCTGAGAAAGACTGACCGGTTGGATTTCCCTGAACTTTTGCCGCGCTTCAGCCCGTAATTGGGAAATGCGGTCGTAATCAATCGTTCTAGGGATGCGTTTTTCCGCTAAACGGTGCTGGCGCGCTACCTGAACGTCTTGCCGAGCAATATAACCAGAGTATTTCACATCAAAGACGACCTGTTGGGAGACACTGCTCGGGACATCACGCAGTTCTGGCAGGTGCTCTGCCAGTTCGTCCCATTTTGTCTCCGGTCGGCGAAGATATTTTTCCAAGGTTACGTTCTCCAGGCGATTGGCTTGAAGCAGTGCTTTGGTGCGCACAATGGAGGTTTCTTTGGCCTGTAGATGCTGCCAGCGAACGTTGTCGGTCAGACCGATGCGATGACCCAAACCCGTGAGTCGGCGGTCGGCGTTGTCCTGCCGTAACATGAGCCGGTATTCGGCTCGGCTGGTGAACATACGATAGGGCTCGTCAACACCACGCGTTACAAGGTCGTCGATAAGTACACCGATGTATGCCTGATCGCGTTGCAGTATAAAGGGTTCTGCGTCCGTTAAGGTTAGCGCTGCGTTTGCACCGGCAATTAGGCCCTGGGCACCGGCTTCTTCATACCCCGTGGTGCCGTTAATCTGGCCGGCAAAGAAAAGCCCCTTAACGCGTTTGGTTTCAAGCGACGGGGTCAATTGATCAGGTGGACAGAAATCGTATTCCACAGCGTAGCCATAACGCATTATCTGAGCGCGTTCCAAGCCAGGGATGAAGCGAATTAATTGATCTTGCACATCGCGCGGCAAACTGGTGGAGATACCATTGACATAGACCTCTTGCGTAGCGCGGCCTTCCGGTTCGAGGAACAATTGGTGTTGTTCTTTGTCAGAAAAGCGGACAACTTTATCCTCGATCGATGGACAGTATCTCGGACCCGTTGTCTTTATCTGCCCGCTATACATGGGCGCACGCGCCAAGTTTTGGCGGATTAAGTCATGAACCTTTTCATTGGTGAAGGTAATCCAGCAGGGAAGTTGCTCTACTTCAAGTCGGTTGGTGAGAAAAGAAAATGGCTGTGGGGTATCATCTCCAGGTTGAATTTCTGTCCTCGTATAATCAATCGTGCGGCCGTTTAAGCGGGGAGGCGTTCCTGTTTTGAAGCGTTCGAGTCGAAACCCCATTCGATTGAGCGCGCCGCTGATTCCTTGGGTGCTGCCTTCCCCTGCCCGTCCGCCAGAAGATTTGGCTTCACCGGTATGCATGACTGCCTGAAGAAACGTCCCTGTCGTCAGAATCACTGCGGGAGCACGGTAGATGACGTTGCCACGAGCTTGTACACCGCAGACTTGTTGTGCCTGGGCGTCTCCTGAGGTAACGATGTCTTCGACGACCTCTTGGCGCAGGAAGAGGTTTTCTTGTTCTTCCACGAGTCGCTTGATTTCTTGCTGATAGGCTTTTTTATCCGCTTGGGCTCGGGGACTGTGCATCGCTGGGCCCTTGCGACAATTCAGAAGTCGAAACTGAATGCCGGTTGCATCGATCGCTTGTCCCATGGCGCCCCCTAAGGCATCGATTTCGCGCGCGATTTGCCCCTTGGCGACACCCCCGATGGCTGGATTGCAACTCATCTGACCTACCGTATCCAGATTGGTGGTCAAAAGAGCAACTTGAGCGCCCATGCGCGCCGCAGCTAAGGCCGCCTCCGTCCCTGCGTGGCCGGCTCCGACAACGACGACATCGAATTCGTATTCACATGCATTCACGCTGTCCATCATAGGCGAACTGGGGTGATTGGAAAATGTGCCACATCGCACCGTGAGGGCGTTTGGGTTTTGAGGAGTCGGTAGGGAAATCGAAATAACATGGCTCTGATTGCTCTATTGTCAATTGGTATCTGTTTCTAGAATCCGGCCCACTTTTCCAAGGTCACTGCCTTTACAGCAAAAATGTAGGCTAGTTTCATGGCAAAACCGTCAAAATTTATGTTATTGGCTTTTAGCGTTTCCATGTTTGTTGGGTTAGGTTGTCGTTCTGCACCGATTACCGGGCGAAAACAGGTATTGCTTGTTGAAGAGCGGGAGGAAATGGGCCTTGGCTTGGCTTCCTACCAGCAGATTCTGCAAGAGGAGCCACTTTCGCAAAATCAACAATTCGTGGAAATCGTGAATCGTGTGGGGCAACGAATTGCTACGGTAGCAGAGCGTCCCGATTATCAATGGGAATTTCGGGTAATAGCTTCGGGCCAAGCAAATGCGTTTGCGTTGCCAGGCGGTAAGGTCGCTGTCTACGAAGGAATTCTGCCGATCTGTGAAAGTGAAGCAGGGCTTGCGGTGGTCATGGCCCACGAAATTGCACATGTTTTAGCCAGACATGGGGGAGAAAGAATGTCCCATGGATACATCAAAGATGCGGCTGGCACTTTCTTCAAATATGCGACGCGCACTCTCGATGAGCAAAAGCGGCAATTGGCAGATCAAGCTTTTGGTACGGCATCTCGCTACGGTGTCATGTTGCCGTATAGCCGTAAGCATGAGTCCGAAGCAGATAAAATTGGTTTGCTCCTGATGGCCAAAGCTGGATATGATCCTGCCGAGGCCCCACGTTTCTGGCAACGTTTTGCGGCCTCTTCGAGTGATCATCAGCCGCTCGAGTTTTTTTCCACCCATCCTGCCGATGGGCGACGAGCAAGCGACTTGTTTGAACTGCTGCCAGAGGCTCAACAACTGTACTACCAAGCAATGCCTCAGTGGGGACGTGGTGAGATGCTGAACTTACCAGGCGTTGCTTTCCACCCGCCCACGGTAGGAGAAGATCGGTTTTCCTCGCCACCCCGCCAGCCAACCACGAGTACCGCGTTTGCTCCTCAGGCTGGTATTTTGAGACCAACTCAGGCCGGGCCGTCATCCCCTGGGGCAATGCGTTAAGGTTGGCTTGGTAGCTTTGCTCGGATGTCAGGAATGATTTCGGAAGGAACAAATTTCGCCAATTTTTCATCACTGGCAAGCGCCGCAATTTCTTTGATTAGCGAACTTGACACATGCGAGAACTCTTCATCGGACATCAAAAATACCGACTCGATATCTGGATCGAGTTTGCGATTTGCCATCATCATCGTGAATTCAGCGGCAATATCTGTAAGAGGTCTTACCCCGCGAATCATGACAGATGCTTCGCACTCGCGGACGAATTTCACAGCTAGTCCGGTAAAAGAACGAACTTCAACATTCGGGATTGCGGTGGTGGCACGCTGGATTAGTTCGATGCGTTCGTCAGGCGTAAATAGGGATTGCTTCTCCATATTGATGCCGACGCCCACGACTAATCGGTCCACCAGGCGACTGCTGCGGCGGATCACATTTAAATGGCCCAACGTAATGGGGTCGAAAGATCCAGTATAAACAGCTGTGCGGGGTAGGTTTTCTGTCATGGCAGTTATTGTAACGCATCGATAAGTCGATCTAAATCAGCCTCACTTGTATAGGCGTGAGGGCTTATCCGCAGCCGCTCTTCCCGACAGGCGAGAACGACTCCGGTTTGCAAGCAAAGACGCCGTAATTCGTGAGGATCTCGACCAGGAATTTCGAAGGAAAGAATTCCGGATTGATGCTTTTTGATTGGTGCCGTAAAAATTTTTGCGCCGATATTTTGTAAGCGTTCGCAGGCCAGTTCAGTAACTTGGCTAATTCGGTCGGCAATGGGTGAGGCAGTGGATGTTAGGCCCAATTCTGCGAACAGGTCAAGGCTCGCGCCCAAAGCGTGAAAACCGACCATGTTTTGGGATCCGCCCTCGTAGCGAGAGGCTGTATTTCGCAGGTTCAGTTCCCGCTTCGAAAAATTATGCGAATCCACAACACTATTCCAGCCGACGCCGATAGGCCGTAACAGGTCCAGATGCTGTTTCTGTAAGAAGAAAATGCCAGCGCCCTCCGGGCCCATCATCCATTTGTGACCATCGGCAGCGAGGAAATCGACCGGTGTCTGGCGTATGTCGATTGGGAAAACACCGAGCCCTTGAATGGCATCTAGAAAAAGGTACGCGTTCTTTTGGTGCACCAGGTTGACGATTTCACTGAGGTCAAGACGCCAGCCACTGGAGAAGCTAACCCAACTGATGGCAACGATGCGGGTCTTGGCGTCGCATGCTTGTGCGATTCTCTGCAGGTTACATGTCGCGGTGTCGATCTCGATTTGCCGAACCTCAATGCCTCGATCTTTTTGATTCATCCAAGGGTAGAGATTTGTGGGAAATTCGTTTGATAAGGTGACGATATTATCGCCTTCCTGCCAAGGAAATCCATCCGCTACGAGATTGATTCCGGTGGTTGTGTTCGGCACGAGTGCAATCTCGTCAGTTTCCGCGCCGATCATTTTTGCTGCCCGCGCGCGGATTTGCTGCAGACGACGAACCCAATGACCCCAGGCAACTTCGCCTTCCGCGCCTGCTTCTTCCAGCCAGAGACGCATGGCCCTTTGCGCGGGTAGGGAAATTGGTGAGACTGCCGCGTGGTCAAAGTAGGCCCATTTTGAGCTCACGGCCATTTTTTTGCGAAAGTCATCACTCGACAGAGGCCTGGTAGTCACGGAGATAGCCTTGGTTCCATTGCAGGGCAGGAGAACTCTCTTGGGCAACACCTAATGAGGGCTTTTATTTTAACAAATGGCGCCATCGAGACGCGGGCGTTGGCGTCTCAACGATTGGATACATCTTTCGTTAAAAAGCGATAACCGGCAAGTAAATAGCGTAAATTACTGGCGATTAACTCCTTGATTTCCGTCAGGTCAACAAGTTCCACGAGCAGGTGACAGCAGAAATCGTTGAATTATACTAGTTGCAATGAAGGCTCACTAAACCGATGAAGGTAAGCCACTTACCATTGAGGACGCTTCGTATGCCACGGGCTCTGTGCATGACAGGAATCGTAATTTCGATTCTTGTGTTAGTGATATTTTTGTTTGATTTGCTGTTCGGGTTAATTCCGGGCATGAAATGGCTTGCGCCCTTCAGTTTTGCCAATGTGATGCTGGACATTGTCTTTGTACTTTCCGCCGCCGCACTTGGGTATCTCAGTTGGACGACGTGGAAAGAGCAAGACTGACCGATCTGGAGTTTTAGGCCGCGGGCCGCAGGATGCTCCGTGCCGGGCGAGTGCTCCGGATTCGTGAGTAAATGCGGCACACCTCACACAACGTTCCAACAGCAATATTGCCACGTGCGTGGAGCTGAGCGATTTGTTGCAGCGTTTGCAGAACATTGTGCCAGGCAGCGGGTCCTCCGGAGGATATTTCTGCAATATCGAAGGTAATGTGAACCGGCGCTTTTTCTTCTGTGGCTTCGCGAACGATTCGCCTCAACAAGCCACGTGTGCGTTGTTGCCACCAGCGTTGAACAGTAGGGATCTGAAGTACAGGTGTAGCTTGCCATAAACCGTATCGCAATGATTTGGCACGCATTTTCCGAGGGCGGTTTTTCGTGGGTAGTGAAACTTCGCGAATGAGGTTAATACGGTGCTTTACAAGTAAATCTAAGTGTTCGTCTATTCGTCCTCGATACATCGCGAGCGTGCTGATAGCTCGTCCGCCATCGCGGGCCTCATTAACGCGTCTAAGCAACTCTCGGGCAAAGTGAGTGCGACCAACTTCTGGTCCCACCCAGGTTGAATCAGCAAGGATCGCAATTTCATGTGATGCATCGACGTCGCAAATTGCTTTAGCGGCCATAGAAATGTCGGGGGAAGCAATGGCCCACGTTGCGGGAAAATTGTTTTGCTGCAAAGCCAAGAGCAACCGCCCGAGAGTTTCGTTCTCAAGCCTCTGGAGTCGATTTTGTTCTTGTGATGCATGGACATCAATGGAGATCGTTACGAATGGGCTGTCGCGGTGTTTATTTAGCATGGTGGATCCTTCCCAAGCAGCGGAGGCGTTCCCGCTGAATTCGTTGCAACTAGGATTACCATCGGCGATCCTACAATCGAATCTGCATGTTCATGTACGTCGGGGTAGGAAAGCCGTTCGTGTGCTGAGAAAATGTATCGATCGTAGGAGACGTAACGGCTGGACTCTGAGAACCTTCAACGCTTAGGATATTAGGAAGCTTGGGGTAAGTCGTTGATAAACCAGTTGTCACTACTTCATGTGACAGAATTTCTGCGTCATCGTTATAATGAGCAAAACTTATTGTTTCTGATCAATTAGGTCATCGAATGATTAAGCAACTGACACGTCGACGTGCCCTCGGATCCCTTGCTGCGGTTTCTACAGGGTTTGTTGCGAACAGCCTATCGCCATCTCTAGCACAAGCAGCTAAGAAGAATCCCAAATGGGAAGTCGCAATGCACAAGGGGCTTAAGTGGGTCAGTCAGACCCAGTCGTCTCTCGGCCATTGGACGGCAGGAAGCTATCCAACGGCGATGACGGCATTGGCCGGTACTGCCTTGATCTGTTCCGGATCCACAACTACGCAGGGACCTTATGCCAAGAACATTCGTTTGGCAGTGGATTATTTAACTTCTAAGTCGCGAGGAAATGGCCTCATCGGAGATCCGCTGACGGACAATCGCTACACCTATGGCCATGGTTTTTCGATGTTGTTTTTGTCTCAAGTTCTTGGTGAAGAGGAGGATGCAGATCGTCGCGATGAGTTGGTCGAAGTCTTGACGAAGGCAGCCGACTTTAGTGCAAAAGCTCAGACGCCATCGGGAGGGTGGGGCTATGTCAGCGCTAAGGATGGCAATAATTTCGATGAGGGGTCAACGACCATTACGCAAGTTCAAGGACTTCGCGGTTGTCGAAATGCGGGGATTCCGGTGCCCAATGAAGTTATCGAATCTGCCAAGAACTACATCTACATGTGTAAAAATGCCGATGGAGGGATTTCCTATAGTTCGAGAAATCGCGGCAGTTCTCGTCCGGCGATCACGGCGGCAGCTCTGGCGACTCTCTACAATGCCGGTAACTACGACAGTAAGCACATCCCCGACATGTTGAAGTACGCGAATAAGAATTTAAAAGGCATTTCAGCAGCCGGTGGCCGATCGTTTGGCCATTGGCATTACACCTATTTGTACTATTCCCAGGTTGTTTATCGGCAAGGTGCGAAAGAGTGGGTGCCATTTCGTGACAAACTTTACAACAAGGTTGTCAACGACCAAGATGGCGATGGCAAGTGGGTGGGAAATATCGGTTCGATTTATGTCTCGGCGTGTAATTTGATCATGTTGCAACTCGACAAAGCTTATTTGCCGATATACCAACGTTAAGCATGCCGTTAGGAATTTGGTGTCGTAGGTAACTTGAGAGTTTTTTTCTGAGTCGCCATTACGGCATCGATCACCCCTTGCATGGTATGCTCGGTAGCCTCAACGTCGGGTTCGAAGCCACATTCGCGNAGTGTCGNAGAGGTAATCGGACTGATGCTTGCTAAGCGAGCATTCCGAAGGTTTTTACCGAACAGTTTTTCTAAGGATTGGGCAATGGCCGAACTTGTCACGGTGACCCAGTCGACTTTGCCCTCTTCTAGTAATGCAGCCTCTTCGGGGTTGGCCGTGATGACATCATTGCTTTGATATGCGACAACTTGCCTGACGGTTCCGCCTGCAGCGGTGAGAGTGCGCCCCAGGACTTCGCGGCCGCGACTAGCGCGGATTAAGAGGAATTTTTTACCTTCCGCACCAGTCGCGAGTTCCTCAGCAAGAGCTTCGGCTCTAAATTCCTGAGGCATGCGATCTGTCGAAAGATAATAACGAGACAATTCATCGCGTGTTCCAGGGCCAATTGCAGCAATCTTGGTAGAGCCGAGACTACGTAAATCGCAGTTTAATTCTCGCAGTCGCTCGACAAAAAAATGCACACCGTTGGCACTAGAAAAGACGATCCAATCGAATTCATGCAATTGTCGAATGGCCAGGTCTAACGGTTGGGAATCGGTTGGTCGTTGAATTGCAATCGCTGGTTGGAAAATGACCTTGGCACCTAATTCTTCAAAGCCGGAAGCTAACTTTGCGGATTGATGTAGAGGCCGTGTGACCATGACCGTCTTCCCAAAAAGTGGTCGCCTGTCGAACCATGAGAGCGTGGAGGAAAAGGCTGCAACATTTCCAACAATCACAATGGCCGGTGGTCGGATACGCGGCTCCTGCTGCAGGATGTCGGTTACGTCGCCCAAAGAGCATTCGATCTTGATTTGATCTGCAAAACTACAACGCCGCACAATCAGTGCGGGTGTGTCAGGGGCCTTACCGGCCGCGATGAGTTGCGATGTCCAAGTCTTGGCGGTGGTGATGCCCATATAGACGACGAGCGTTCCAGGGAATTGGGCCAAGGCGGTAAAATCCAAAGCGGAGCCGATTTTTTCGGGGCTTTCTTGTCCGGTGACAATCGCTACAGCAGAAGCGTGGTCTCGGTGTGTAATGGGCACACCGGCGTAACTTCCCGCCGCTAATGCGGCGGTGATTCCTGGTACGATCTCAAAAGGAACGCCCCCAGTGGTCAAGGCCTCAACTTCCTCGGCACCGCGGGCAAAGATTGCCGGATCGCCGCCTTTCAGGCGTACGACATTTTTCCCGTCTTTTGCGTTCTTCACGAGATAAGCATTAATTTCATCTTGCTGCCAGAGGCGATTGCCTCGATGGTTCCCTAAGCTGAGTAGCTCAGCAGAAGGGTTGGCGTTGTGCAGTATCCGCGGGTTAACCAGGTAGTCGTAAACCACTACATCGGCCCTTTGCAGGCATTCAACCCCGCGTAAGGTAATGAGCCCTGGGTCACCCGGGCCCGCACCAACGAGATAAACTTTGCCAACAGCTGCAGGGAGATTTGCCATTACTTTTGTTACCAGAATCGACCCGAAAATAGGCTGGAAGCTCAGCATCGCGTTCACAGATCAGCCTTGATTGGACAACGCTTGTCTCGGTTCTGCAAGTGCCATGTGCATTGGCAACTTGCCCTAAATTTGTGGACGCGTGACTTTCGTTGCTAATTCGGGTTGGATAAACTGACTGCAGTAAGCTTGGGTGAAAAAATCTCGTAGTACCTTGTGCCTGGGGAAGACATCCACACCGCTGAGGAAATCCTTGGCCGTGTACTGTTGTTTAGAGTCGTTTTTCACAGCTCGAAATGCAACGACAAAAAGTTTTGAGATCTTGGCATGCGCCAGCAAAAGTTTTGAATATGGAATCGGACAAAGTTACAGACAGCGAGAATGGCAAAGAGATGGCCATGGAATCCCAGGTGATTTCACCGGTCCTCCGTCGCCGCCTGCAGCAGTGTTACGAGCATGGCTGCAAGCTAATGACCGATGGTGCTTACGATTATGATTATGTTCACGCAATGTTCTTGGAATGTGTCATTAAGGACCCGGGAAACCTGGTTTATGTCGAAGTCTTTCTAGAAAATCTGCAAAGGAAGTTTGGGGATAATAAAAAAGGCGCTAAATTTAAAGGTCTGGGAGGGCGCGGACCTTTCAAAAAAGCGGTAGCGAAAGGGGATTGGGAGCAAATTTTGCAGCTCGGACCAGAGTTGCTAAAGAGCAATCCTTGGGATGTTGCCACTTTGCGAGGCCTCGCTAATGCTTGTGAGCAATATGAATTCAATGAAGTCGAACTTCGTTATTTGAAGAATGCTTTGGATGCGAATCCCAAAGACGTCGATGTGAACAGGCATTGTGCTCATTCGCTGGCTCGAGTGGGGCAATTTGCACAAGCCATTGCGTGTTGGCACCGCATCGAAGAATTACGGCCCCGGGACACAGAGCCGGCGGAAATGATTTCGGAGTTGACCGTTGAACGCCAGAAATTCCTTTCGGGAGTTGCTGATGATAATACCCCGCCTGCTGCGCGGTCGAAGCAGGGAGCGAGTCCTGAGGGACAAACAGAAGTTGTCGAGTCATCGAAAACCGCACCGCCTTCGACCCCACCAACTCTTGCCGAGCCAATGCCGATTGAGGATCGTCGAATCGAATTGACAGAACGGCAAAAGCTCGAACAGCAGGTGGCACGCGCTCCCGAAGATCTAGATGGGTACACTGCCTTGGCAGATTTGCATACCACAGAGGGGCGGTTTGTTGAGGCGGAGCAGGTACTAGCGAAAGCGTTCCAAATGGCAGGGAAAAATCTTGAATTGCAGATGCTTTTAGAGGACGCGACGATCAACCGAGCTCGGCACCAATTAGTGGTTGCTGAACAAAGAGCGGGTATCAAGAAGACGGATTCGTCGAAACAGTTGGCGAGCGAGTTTCGGGACAATTTGAATCGCGTAGAACTGCAGGTGTTTGACAGTCGCTGTCAACGATTTCCAGACAACTTGGAGTTCAAGTTTGAGTTGGGATTGCGACTGAAACGGGTGGGGAATTCTTCGGAAGCCATTAAGGTGTTGCGAGACTGTCGATCGAATCGAGAACTCAAAGCATTGGCGACTATTGAAATCGGGGAATGTTTACAGAAATTAAAGCAATATGGCAAAGCGCTGCAGTATTACCAACGAGGGATCGAAATCAGTACCGAGCAGGGCCGCTCGATGGAGCAAAAGCTGAGTTTGTACCGAGCCAGCGTGCTGGCAAGTGCTTTGAGGCAAGCTGAAATCGCTACAAGTTACTTGCAAACGCTGGTAGAACTCGATCCGGGGTACAAAGACGCAGCCAGCCGCCTAGACAAACTCGTGGAAAACCGCGATAACTGAGGAAACATAGAGAATTCCACTTCCCAACGAGGAAGCGTTCACGATTTTGTCCATTGGTAAAAGGTTATGCCGAATAGATTAAGTGCTAAGAAGCGTCTGAGGCAGAGTGAAAAGCTGCGAATTCGAAACCGTTCAAATAAGTCTGAAATGCGCACGCAACTCCGTAAGGTTCGGCAGGCAGTCGCGGCAGGCGAGATTGAAACGGCGGAAAAAGAGTACCGCGTTGTGGCAAGGAAACTCGATCGTGCTGGTACAAAGCACCTCATGCATAAGAATACCGTCGCTCGGACGAAGTCACGGTTGCAGAAGTTGATCAAGTCTGCCAAGCAAAGCAGCTAGATGAAAAGTTCAAGCCCTGTTTTGATGGCTTGAGCAATTTCTCGGCAGTAAGTTTTCGCCTGCGGACGTCACCAGACGATCTGCGGAGCGTCGAAGACGGGACCTTCGACACAAGTTCTCTTGTAATCCCAACCCCCGCCATCTTCTTGCACTTTGGTAACACAAGTGAAGCAGATACCAATGCCACACGCCATCGGTGTTTCTAAAGAGACTTGACAGGAAATCTCTCGTTCTTGGGCAATCTCTGCTACCGCTTTCATCATCGGTTCCGGACCACAGCAGACAATTCGATGAGGCAAGCTGGTTTCGCGCAGGACATTTTGGAGAAGGTCTGTTACCAACCCGTGGTGGCCTCGGGTGCCATCATCGGTGGATAAGTGCAAGTCGACTCCTAGGTGGTTGAAGGCCTTGATTCCAGCAAAGTATTCGGCAGATCGCGCACCGTAACACAAGGTCACCTTTTGTGATTTGGAGACATTGCGAAGTGGCTTCCCGTATTGTTTATGATTCAAGTATTCCTGCGCTAAGGCGAGAAACGGAGTGTAACCGATCCCGCCGGCAACCATTACTAAATGATCTGTTGGCTCGGGCAAAAAGCCATTTCCGAGTGGCCCCCAAACGTCAACGAATTGGTCTTGAGTGAGTTCCGCAAGGCGAGAGGTGAATTTTCCTTTCACCAGATAAACCACCTCGATTGCCGGGCCAGCCTCTTTTGTTTCAACAACAGTTTCATAGAGAGCTAATGGTCGCCCGATCAATGGATCGTCGTGATTCGACAAACGAATCATGACAAATTGGCCGGGCAAGATCGCATGTGCAATCTTTGGGCACTCAATTCGTAAGCGAAACGTTTCGCGGGCAATTTGTTCGTTAAGCAAGACCTTTGCCGTAATTTGAGTTGCATCGTCTGCATGAAATTCAGCGTGTAGTGATTTCGTCATGGTCGTCCACTTCCACGCTGAGTAGGGCGTCGGGCCTTTGAGTTCGCTTTGGTGCGACGAGTCGCTTTTGACTTTTTGGAGGTACCGCGCTGCTTTGCTGCCTGGGGAGAACCGAGTTTGTAGAGTGGGGTGGCGCCAGAAGATTGCTTTCGTTGAGGAACTCTACGGTCCTCATGGGGGACGCATTGCTGTAATTGTTTAATCTCTGCACGTGTCAGAGGGCGGTAGGCTGCGGTTGGCATATCACCGAGCCGAAGCGAGCCAATCGCGATACGGCGTAGACGTAAGACTTTATAGCCGACACGCGCCAAGACCCGTCGGATTTCACGATTTTTCCCTTCGTTTAGAACGATTTCCAGATCGGTGCTACTGCTATAGCGTCGTTTGATGCGAATGGAGGCAACTTTCGCAATGCCCTCAGCTAAAACAATCCCCTTACGCAGTTGCGCTAGTTCCGCAATTTCTGGACGGCCTGCGACACGCGCCAAATAGGTTTTTTCTACGCCGAATCGTGGATGCGTGAGGCGGTGAGCTAACTGTCCATCATTTGTGAGGAGCATCAAGCCTTCACTCGATTGGTCCAAGCGACCGACACAATAAACGCGTTGATTGTTTGGAACGAGGTCGGTGACTCGGGCACGTCCCAGCGGGTCACGGCTTGTGGAGACAACGCCTTGTGGTTTGTGAAGCGCAAAGTAGAGCCGTTTAGAAAGCTTTATTACGGCACCATCAACGCGAATTTCTTGTTGCTCGGGGTCAACACGTGTGCCTAATTCGGTGACGAATTCTCGGTCGACTTCAACACGGCCAGTTTGAATGATTGTTTCGCATTCACGTCGGCTTCCAATGCCCGCAGCCGAAAGTACTTTCTGAAGCCGTTCGCCGACTGGCTTGGCTGGACTCTTAGGCTTGGGGGGCGATCGTTTTTTTCTGCGAGGTGATGGAGGCACGGGTAGGATGTTAAATCGACAAGCGTGAACTAACGGACCATACGATTTTTGTCATGGTACCCTCGGCTCGAGTTGGGTGATAGCGGGCGAATTATAGGTGCCTGCTTGGCAAGCTATGGCCTGGGGAGATAGTTTCCAAATTGGCTGTTACGTACCGGTTCGGCGAGCGGTTTCGCGAACTCTCGTGGACGTAGTCCAACCATTTCGGGGCCGATATCATTGTTCGGATAAGGATCGTGTAGCGTGGCGGCTTGCTGTTGTTGGGAAATGGTTCCAGCAGGAAACCAATTGAAGGGACGATAATTGGCACAACCAATTCCACTAAAAAGCAGGAGGAGTAGCAATAGGCTCGGGATACGCATCAGGAGTCGTCCTTCTTAAAAGTTGCTGTGTGTAACTAACGCTCCAGGAAACGCTGAAAAATGAGCGGCGAAGTGTACGCTATTCGGAAGCTCTAGCGAAGACGAAACTCAGTATCGAAGTGATCTCCAGAGAATCGTCGCTTATGACACATCGGTTTACTCCTCTGGAGGACTTGAGATGACCTAAGTGTTTTGTTCGTAAAGGCTTCTGGTTGGTAGGGAAAGTTGAGTTGTGACGACGTGAAATCACCTTTGGGTAAGCCGCATCGGTTGTTCGCTTTAAGGCAGCGTGGTATTATCGGGACGTTATCGATAGGTGTTGTCGATAGTATTGTGACTCGCTGGTGCGGCAGCTTTCTCCCGTACGTTTCTGTTTCCGCACGCTTGTGCGAACTTTGCCGCGCCAATTGTTGGTGTACGTAGATTCCGCCGAATTGGGCGATGAGCCAACATTTCCGGTTTGCCCTCCATTTCTGCCTTATATTCCTTAAAATAGAACTATGGCTAAGCGTCCTCACGACGATTTGTTCGAAAGCAGTACGATGACTTTCGGCGAGCACCTCGAAGAGTTGCGAGGTTCGCTCGTTTACGCGCTTGGTGGAACGATGGTTGGAGTGCTCATCGGTTTATCGTTGGCCAATTTTGTCGTCAAGGTGGTCGAGACCCCTCTCCGCAACGCTTTGGAGAGATACATTCTGGAAGCCTCGATTGAGGAATTGAGGGTTGAGGGGGGGGGCAACCTCACAGATGAAGTTGAAAATTCTATCCGTGATGATGGTTGGGCCTATGAAGATGTCCTTATCTCTGAGCGGGATTCGCTGGTCAGCGACGAAGAGCAGTCAGAAGTTCACGAGCTCGAGCAGGCCACGGACACGGATGGTGCGGCGACTTCGTTTTCTCTATCAGATTTTCCAGGCTTTGAGCAGGTGCGGATCTGGCGCCCGATAAAAACCCGCATCACCGCTTTGAGTGTTCATGAGTCGTTCATGATATGGCTCAAAGCGGGTGTGATTTCCGGTATTATTTTGGCGAGTCCGTGGATTTTCTACCACATATGGGCATTTGTTGCGGCGGGTCTTTACCCACACGAGCGGCAATACGTTTATATTTTCTTACCCTTTAGCTTGCTGCTTTTTTTACTTGGCGTGGGGATGGCGTTTTTCTTTGTTTTCGAGCCGGTCTTGGATTTCCTTTTCAGCTTTAACAAGGCTATGGAGATTGACCCGGATCCTCGCATTAGCGAATGGATCAGCTTTGTTTTGTTTCTCCCGATTGGCTTCGGTTTAGCTTTTCAATTGCCACTCGTGATGCTTTTCGTCAATCGCATTGGCATTTTTTCCGTGGCCGCTTACGTGGAAAAATGGCGGATTGCCGTATTGGCAATTTTCGTATTGTCGATGTTTTTGACTCCTGCAGATCCGGTGAGCATGTTGCTGATGGCTTGTCCTCTTTGCATTCTCTACTTCCTCGGCGTCATGCTTTGTAAGTGGATGCCGTCGATTAAGAATCCATATGCTGCCGAGGGATATGATCCCTAAGCAACGTGGCAGTTTGCCTGACCAAAGACGCTTCTGCAGCCGTGGTAAGTGTTCACTCAAAAGCAAAACAGCACAGGCATCAATTTCGCAGACACCAAATTGGAAAGATGCTGGTCAAATCGCTTCCGCACCACGTTCGCCTGTGCGGATCCGGATACAGTCGTCCATCGGCAGTACAAAAATCTTGCCGTCACCGATTTCCCCCTTGGCACCGGTGCGACCTGCTTTCAAGATCGCGTTGAGCGTCGGTTCGACGAACTCTTCGTTCACGGCAATTTGAAGCTGGACCTTGCGGACAAGATTTATGGCGAATTCATGGCCGCGATAGACTTCTGTCTGCCCTTTTTGTCTTCCAAAACCCTGGCAATCCATGACCGTGAGGCGAAACACATCGACCTCTGTAAGCGATTCTTTCACGGCCTCAAGCTTGTCGGGTTGAATAATGGCGATGATGAGTTTCATGTGCCGGCTAGAAAAATCAGTTGGAGTTTGGGCTAAATTGTTTGGCAACGCCTTGATTTACAAGGTGTTCCGTTGCTCATGAATTTATCTTCCGCTTTCAAACAGAGCAAGGCATGAGGTAGGTTGCCTGGGGCGCAAAAAAAATACCCCGGCTCGGACAAGCGAGGCGGAAGCTTGTCCAGAGCCTGTTGGGGTATCCTTCTGGTCCAGTTAAGACCCGAAGTTTCTGCTTAGTCTTTTAGGTGGCTTGCCCGACGGTTTCTTTGGGACTGCCAGCAAGCGAATCGCCTTGAATGTTCGCTGGATAAGCTCGCATTCCATGTTCGGATACGTCCAATCCAGCTTGCTCTTCCTCAGCACTTACGCGCAGGATTCCCAATACTTTCAAAACGAGGAATACAGCGGACATCGTGAGAAAAGCCCAGCCGCAGATGGCAAAGGTGCCGATTGCTTGTGTGACCAGAGTCGTCGTACCGTCTGCTAAATGTGAATTTGGTAAAATTCCAATGGCGAGGCAGCCCCAGACACCACAGGCACCATGAACGGGAAAAGCACCGACCGGGTCGTCGATGTGCAGCTTGTCCAAGAGAGAGATAGTTCCCACCACAATCAGGCCAGCCACGAGGCCGACGACGATTGACATGGCATTGCTCATACAGTCACAACAAGCTGTAATTCCAACCAAGCCGGCAAGGGCGCCGTTCAGTCCCATGGAGAGATCTGGTTTCTTGAACAGGATCCAACTCAAAAGGGTTGCCGCAAGGACACCCGCAGCGGCAGCTAAGGTCGTGTTTACGGCGATCAGCACAGTCGCATCCGCATCGGCGGCAGTTTGAAATGCCAATTGACTGCCAGGATTAAAACCATACCAGCCGACCCAGAGGATGAAGACGCCGAGCGAGGCAAAAGTTAAATTGTGACCGGGCAACGCCATGGATTTGCCTTTAACGAAACGGCCAATACGGGGACCCAGGATGATCGCGCCTGCCAAGCCAGCAAACCCACCGACCGCGTGAACCACGGCAGAGCCGGCGAAATCTTGAAATCCTTGTGCGTCGAGCCAACCACCTCCCCACTTCCAATACCCACTCACGGGATAGACTAAGGCAGTCAAAATCGCGCTGTAGATAAGGTAGCCATGAAATTTCATGCGGCCGGCAACCGCGCCGGAAACGATTGTGGCAGCCGTGGCACAAAAGACAGCTTGAAAGAACCAGTCAACTTGCGGGCTAAAAGTCTGATCCACGCTCGGTTCATAAATTCCGACCCCACCAAAGGCAAAATATGCGTTGAGTTCACCATCGCCCGTTTCATAGCTACTCGGATACATTAGCCCAAAGCCCAATGCAAAGAAAAGTAGCATGCCCAGACTGCAGTCCATAACATTTTTGAACAAAATATTGACTGTATTCTTCGCGGAATTGAAACCGGCTTCCAGCATCGCAAAACCGGCTTGCATGAAGAGGACAAGAACCGCGGCGAGAAATAAGATGAGATTGTCGAATGCATAGCCAACTTCTGTGGATGCGTAGGGTAAAGTTGCTTCTTCTGCGACCACTTCGGAATTTAGCTCTGCGATGGTTTCTGTGGTGACCTCCGTTCCTTCTTGGGCGTTCGCGATCAGGGTGCAAGGTAGCGGTAATATGAGCAAACCCAAAACGCATAGGATTCCTAGTAAAGAGCTTTTTGTAACCGTCATGAGCAG
>JAKVBY010000070.1:0-1373 GCA_022446825.1 Pirellulaceae bacterium | reverse complement strand
ACCGTCTTGGTCAAGCCATTCGCCTCGCAAACCAGCTTTCCAACAATCGTTGATGGTGTAAAGCAGGTATTGGTTGATTCCGTAGGTTTCGCCGAGGTTTGGCATCACGGCGTTGTTACGGTGGTAGTCGTGCTGGAGAACGTATTCCAGGTCACAGGAGACCTGGTAGGTCATCACGATACTATGCATGTAAGCATCGTCATCACTTCCACCAGGACCATTTCCAAAGTCGCCAGTGATGACGGCATAGGTCAACGCAGCGCGGTCCGTCAACTGGAGGCTCACGCCACCAAGGAAGCTACTGCCATCGTTGTTGGTGAATCCTGTGTCCCAACCTTGTGTCCAACCACCCCAAACCGTGACGTTGTCACTAGCTGCGTATTCAGCCAGGACACCGGTGTGAGTGAAAGGTTCGTTCGTGACCATCGTGCGAGCATGCGAGTAGAAGAAGTTATCCGGGGCGGTAACGACTTCATAACCGATGATCGTATAGAAATGGCCCATTTTTACGCTCAGGTCATTGTAGGCCACGGTGCCGTACAATTGGGGGATAGCGGAACCGTAGGCAGCCCCGTGATCCCAAGTGTTGTCCCAAGAGTTGGCGGGTCCACCGAAGGCCTGTGTATCCGGTCCATCAGTACCGAAGACATAGTCCATTCGCATTCCCCAGTCCCAACCGCATCCGCCAGTGTTCGCGGCCTTTTCGACCCAACCATAGGCTTGTTGCATTTGGAGACGATTAGGGTAGTTGTTGAACAAACCCGTACCGTTGCCGCCAGTCCCTTCGGTGTGATAACCGAGTTGAACCCAGCCACCTGCGTTCCAGGGTCGGCAGGGATCTGCACTCAGAAGCGTGCATGCTTCTGCAGGACCGAATGCGTAACATGAACAGCCGTTATCGCAACCGCTGTCACAACCTTCGTCGCATCCACAATCGCTTTCACATCCATCATCACAACCGTCGTCGCAACCGTCAGCCGAAGCTGGAATTACTGGGTTGTCGCTGGGCGAAGCTTGTTCTTCGTCCTGGACGTAGTAGTTGAAGCCAGTCTTTTGGACTGAATTCGGTTGTCTGACATTTTGTGCAATTGCCAAGTTGGCAAGAAGCGTGCAGGCAGTCAGCGCCGTAAAATAGAATTTTGCGGTTCTCATTGTTCCCCAATCCTTTGGAAACTAGGGTGTAGGTGGAGTGCGACAAAACAGGCTTACCGCACGAATGCATGACTATGGGAATAAGCCAGAGAGGGAGTTCCTGAAGGAGGGATAGACCCGCATTCCCGATTCTGACTGTGAATCTTTCCCTCGTATCGACTTCACATAGAGCGGAGTGCAGTGCGAAGATGGGGTTGTTCTGCAAAACTAGCCTAAATTTC
>JAKVBY010000007.1:14362-95594 GCA_022446825.1 Pirellulaceae bacterium | reverse complement strand
TTGACCGATACAGAGAATAAAATGAAAGTGAGTTCGCTGAGCAATTATATTCGCCCGCAACTGGCGCTTGTCGATCCAGAGCTTACTTACAGTTGCCCGGCAAAAGTCGCGGCCGATAGCGGTATCGATGCCTTGACACATGCCATCGAAGGTATCACGGCCACGAACTTTTTTGATCTGGACGTTGCGCCTGGTGAATTGACCGCTTATGAGGGAAGCAATCCACTTGGCGATTGCATCGGGGAAAAAGCGATTGAAATCATCGGTGAAAATTTGCGCCCCGCTGTCAACGACCCCGAGCATACCGAGGCCCGCGACAAGATGGCCCTGGCCGCTACCCTGGCGGGAATCGCGTTTTCCAATAATGGCGTGGCTGTAGTGCACGCTTTAGAGTATCCGCTGGGGGGCGAGCTCCATTGTTCGCATGGGGCCGGTAACGGTCTGTTATTACCGTTTGTGATGAAATTTAACTTACCTCAACGAAGGGCCAAGTTTGCGCGCATCGCAAAATTACTTGGTGAGGACGTGCAAGGTCTTGATGAGGAGGCTGCTGCGCAAAAGGCGATCGACGCCATCGTACAGCTTAAGAAAGACATCGGCATTCCCGAGCGGATTCGTGATCTTGGTGGCAAGGAAGCGCAGCTCCCTGGTTTTGCTGAAAAATCGTTTCAGATCAAACGGCTCATGGATCTGAATCCACGCACACCCACGCAAGCAGATCTGCTTGCCATGCTTCAAGATGCTTTCTAGCAAACTTTCTAGGAAAAATGTCCAGCGATCTCTCCCACCAAGATTTGCCAAATCAGGCTACGGTTCAGGGACAGCAAGGTACGTTCCCCACGGGTCTCTCTGACCACGTTAACGCGGGAATGACTCCAGAAGAGTTGTCTGAAACCAAACGATATCACACTTGCCATTTGGTTTGCAGATTGTTGGATACATTCCTCGATCTTGGGGTGCTGGCAAGCATTGTGTTTTTTTGTGCGACACCGTTCGACGCGTGGTTGCAATCATTCCACCCATTTCAGTCAGCGTGGTGGCGTTTGCCAATCTTTTTCCTCACCATCACCGCCATCCATTTGGTGCTGTCCTTTCCACTGGCGTACTACGCCGGGTTTGTTCTTGAACATCGTTTCCAATTGAGTCGGCAATCGCAGCTGCGTTGGTTGGCGCGCCACTTGGTGAAATGTTCCCTTTCCAGTGGTTTTGGATTGCTGCTCGTCACAACCGTGTTTGGAATCATCTGGTTTTTTGGAACTTGGTGGTGGTGCGTCGCCGCGTTGGTTGCCTTCCTTTTCAGCATCGGTGTTGGTCAGTTGGCGCCAGTGCTCATTTTACCCCTATTCTACAAGATCGAGAAAATGACCGATCCTGCTTTGACAGCACAATTTCATCAGCTTGCTGCCGGCACTTCGTTACAAATCGAAGGCGTCTATCGCATGTGTCTGAGCAAAGAAACAGTAAAAGCCAACGCAATGCTTGCCGGCTTGGGGCGGACTCGGCGGGTAATTTTAGGGGATACCTTGATCACTGGATTTACGGCAGATGAGGTGGCGGTTGTTCTGGCGCATGAAATTGGCCACCATGTTTTCCGACACATTCCCAAACTGATTGGTCTCGGGATGATTTCCAGCCTACTGAGTTTGTGGTTTTGTGATGTTGTGTTGAGATGGCAATTAGCCACCGGCGAGGTGATCGATTATAGACAGGTTCCAGTCTCGTTCTTGCCTCTGCTGATGTTGTTGGTGACAGCTTGCTCATTAATTTACACTCCCTTGCAAAACACACTCAGCCGCCACTTTGAGCGACAGTCGGATCAATTCGCATTACAGAAAACAGGCAATCCGGATGCGTTTCGGTCCGCTTTTCGCAAGCTTGCCAAATTGAACAAAGCAGATCCGGATCCACCCGTTCTGCAGGTCTGGCTGTTCCATGACCATCCCCCGATTTCAGAGCGACTGGCTTATGCGGAGGTTGAACCTACAATGCTCAGCGATGATCGAGAGAAACATTCAACTAGCTTGTCCTGTGCCAAACGATTATGATTGAAGTGATGCTAATCGCGGGACGTTTCTTTGCGGTGCCTCATTCCGTTCTTCTCTGCTCAAGTTGACAAAGTCCCGGATCTCGTTCTTTATGTCCGCTGACGCGTTACCTGCCAAAAGCCCCTCCTCGACTCTGAACGGACATCCGACGACGATGCTGCGCCTCGTTCCGGCGATTTTCTTTTCTTCTGTCGGTGCCGTCTTATTTAGCTTGTCGATCTTTCGACTGCTTTCCTTCTTCATCATGCCGTCCATGTTTTTTGCTCTGTTGCTGGTGGGCTTTCCCATTGGGGCAGCCTGGGCGGCCCGACAACGAGAAGCAGACGTTCCTCGTTTTCGTCGCATGTTGACGATCTTGCAGCTGGTGATGGTCGTCAGCATCTTTGCCACGTTGTATGGCAAGCACGTCGATTACATGCGGGCGAACATGTTGTTTGGTGTGGATCCTGTGCAACTGTTGATTCAGGTCTTGGTATTTGCCCTGTTTTACTTGCCCTTTTTCGCCGCCTACGGGGCGGCAGAATATGTCGGATATTTGACGGGTACCAATGCGTTTGGTCAGCGGATGCGACCCGTTTACGGTTTGTTTCTCTTCGGGGGGGCTGCTGCGTTTGGGATTGCCGAAGTTTTGCAACGCCCACTTGGGGTCCCGAAACTACTGGTCCTGGCCGTGGCGATGATTTCGGTGAGCCAGTTGCTATTAGCTGGAAAGACGCGGCAGCGACGAATCCTCGAGGTGGTTGTCGCCCTGGTGCTGGGGTTAGCCTTGTCTGTCCCTGGCCTCGATGGGGCATTCATGCGTATTTTCAAGTTGCCACCCAACACCCCCGGGACCGTTGCACATCGCATGGCCAATACCCCTGGCTTCAATGTTGCCTTTGCTGAGTGGGGTAAATTTGGTTATATCGAAATCATTGAGAAGAGAGTGCCCCAGCAGGATCTGAATTGGTATGCAGGTTTTTACAATGATGTCGGAATGTGGAATACGCATGCCAGGAACCCGCGGGGTGAAGAGAATCTTCAAGTCGACCAATTGTTACCGCGCGATAAGATTCCATTCTTGTTCATCCCAGAAGAAAACGGTCGGGTGGCACTCATTGGCTCGGGTGGTGGTCGCGAGATTCTCTATTCGCGACTGGCTGGTGCGGACCGTATTTTAGCGATCGAAATTGAACCTGCGGTCGTTCGGGGTATCAAAGGTCCTTTGCGTGAAGGCTTTGCCGGTGCGTATACCCGCCCACCGGTGGAATCGTACGTCGGTGAAGCCCGCGGTTACTTTGAACGCCACGATGAAAAGTTTGATTTGATCATGCTGATGAGTGTTGGTGGGTATCCGCAGTTGATGCTCGAGCCTGGAAATATGATTCGTACGAATCGTGCCTTTGAGCTTTTCACACAGCGTTTGACTGAGAATGGAATGTTGGCGATCAGTTATGACGCACACCTTGATCAGGAGGCCGTGCTGCTGCGGCAGTACTATCACACCTTGCGTGAGTTGGGGATGGAATCGTATGGTTTTTCGAGAAAACCAGGCGGTTTTATTTTACTGGCCTTCAAAGAGACCGCATCTGCGGAACAAAAGGTTAAATGGGAAGCCGCCATGCAGGCACTCACCCAGCCGCGTCCTGGGCCCCAGCCGGGCAGCATGTTGCCGGCGGCCCGCCGCATGTCGGCCGGCGAGATGGCCATGGCAGACTTTCAGCCGATTACCGATGATCGACCGTTTCTGGCGGGAAACATCAGCAACATTTTGTCGGAAGATGGCATTAAGTCGATGTTTAAAGTACTGGCCGTGTTGATTGTGGTGGCCGGCTTGGTGTTGGGAATTTTCGTTAGCAATCCTCAGCAAAAGAGCCGCCGGGGAGTTTCTTCGACGTCGCTGATGTGCATGGGTGTGCTGATTGGTGTTAACTTCATGCTGATGGAACATCTCTGCGTGCTGCAGATGTTCCGCCATCTGTACGTTTATTATGATTCGATGATCGTCAGCATTATTGGGTTCCTCATGTTGACTGGCTTAGGAAGTTTGTTGCTCGCCAAACGTTGGATTCCGCACGTGGTGGTGGTCACCCTGGTGATCTTTGCTATCTGGATGTGGGCTGCGGGTGACTGGGGGCTGGTCGCGACCATGTTGCTGCTGGTGCCTGGTGTGCTGGTCACGGGGGCTTTCTTTCCGATTATTTTTGAAGAAATACCCGAAGGGCGCTTGCAACTTTTTGGAATGGATGCCGTCGGTTCGGCCATTGGAGCCATTTTGGCATTTTTTATTCCGATGCTCTATGGATTTAAGACATTTTCCCTGTTGGCGGTCGGCATGTTTGTGGTCACCAGCCTCAGCATGATCGTCTTTCTGTATGCGCTTCGCCGGAGTCCGACGGTTGCCACATCCCCACCCTCAGTAGCTGATCGCTCGACGGAGCAAGCTAGTTGAACGGTCGTCGTCGCTGCGCGCCTCGCTGCAAACGTTGATAGGTGGCCCGGTCTCTTTCTGACTCGACTGGGCGCTGCAGTTCTGCGAATGCATCTGCCCGATTGCGATATGATTCAGCGTAATTCGGTCGTACCTCAATTGACATCGACAAGTCTCGAACGGCAAGTTCGAATTCACCGAGCCCCATCCAAGCTCGCCCACGATTGCGGGCAATTTCTGCCTCGAAATTTCGCTGACCGGGATCGGTCGACGGTGCTTCCGGCCAAAGTTCCGAATAGTCATCAATCGCTTTCGCATATTGACCTGATTCCAGGTAAGCCAGGGCCCTCCCGTTCAAAGCAAGTTGTTTGTTGGCACCATGAGCGAAGGCTTGCGTGAGGTCTTCGATTGCTAGAGCAAAATTGCGGCGGCTCAGATGGAGCATACCCCGCACGCGGCGACTCAGCCCAAACTCAGGTTCTAACTCGACGCACCGATCCAGATATTTCAGTGCTTCATCGAGGTTTCGGTCTTCGACCGGACCTCGCAAAAACAAACCCGCGAGAAAATAGTACGTTCGTGGGTTGTCCGGTCGATGTTTCAGGTTGTCAAGCCACAAAGTTTTCTCGGAGAGGTAATCAAAGTTGCGTAAAAAAGTTTGACTCCCAAGACCCACCGTGGCCAAGATCAGCAAGGCTCGCGGGAGCGCCCGGGTGAAGGCGGTGGGTCGACGGCCCGCCGCAGTGGCCCTCAAGAAAGTCGTTTGTAAGCCATGAAAAACAAGGGCTACAACAAGTACGACCACCGCCACTAAGGGTAAATACATGCGATGTTCGGCCATCGTTTGGGTGACTACAGGCACGATGCTGGAACTGGGAGCGAGCGCTCCAAAGAACAGGCACCCGAGAACGGCGGACCAATGCCGCTTGTAGAGTGCCACGACGGTTCCAACCAGCAGCGCGCCGATGAAGAGCCCGCAGGGAATGACAATGGTTAGTTCGGTCACGACATCCCGGCCATAGTCAATGACCAGTGGAACAGGCCAGACAGCCAGCCGCAGATAATGCGTAAGGGCATAACATTGAGTCATGCCGTATTCCCAGAAGGAGATGCCTTGGTCAAACCCTACAGAGGCCGTCCTTTGGTCTCCGAGAAGAATTAATTGTGCCAGTAGCCCCCAGGAGAGAAAGAACGTGGCGTAGAGCCAGCCGCGTCGTTGTAGCAGCTGTGGGAGTTTTCTGGAAAGAAAAATCCAGTCGTAGACGAGAATGCCGAGGGGAGCAAAGGCCATGACTTCTTTACTTGCCATACCTAACCAGCAACAGATGCCAGCTATCAGGTACCAAGGTTTTGACTGTTTTGAGGTTGCACCCCGCAAGACACTATAAAGGGTCAATAAAAAAAACGCTGCCACAATCGATTCAGCACGCTGAATGATGTATGTCACGGATTCTGTTTGCAGCGGGTGGACCGTCCAGAGCAGTGCCATGGCAAAAGCCAGTGGGTCGGCTGCGTCACGCACCGGTTGTGAAAAATGATCCAGCCGCATGGTGCGTCGTAGAATTCCAAAAAGCGTCAGTGCACAGACCAGATGAATGGCAAAGTTTGTGAGGTGGTAAACCATCACGTTCTCTTGGCCCATGGCATAATTAAGGGCCAAGGACAGATTGATGATCGGCCGACCGTTGACCGTACTGTTCGGAGGTGGAGAAAGAACGGTTCGAAGCGAAGAGAGCTGAGTGATTGTCTTGTTTTCTTTAATGGACCGCAGGTCATCAAAGACAAACGCTCCACCAAATCCATTGAAGAAAAATACCAGGGCTGCCAGGGCAATCATTCCCCGAAACCGCGCAGCGGCAGGCAGTCCCTCTGTCGCAGGGAGGGTGGTTGGTGTGGGGGAAATCGGTGGACTTGCGACCTCTGCTGGTTCGGAATCAGCAGAGGACACATGGTCGGACTGCTCTGGTGAGTTTTCCATGTTTCCTGTCAAGACTCTAATGCGTACTAGTCGAATCCAGAATAAAATGCCTGCCGCGCACTAAGTATTTCATCGACTGTCTCTCTGTGGGGACCCCACCTATTATAGGGTGACGGGGGTGATCGGCTGATGTTGCTTAACCGGTGACGCTGGTTTTGCGGCTGACGAGAGTGCCTCCTCGGCGCTGGATTAGGTGACGCATTTCCAGGACGCTGAGTGTCGATAGGACGCGGTGTACCGGCAACTGGCTCGTGGAAATTATGTCTTCAATGCGGGTCGGATCGGCATCGATCGCAGAGAGGACAGCTTGTTCTTGCTCGTTGAGTTGCAACTCGGCTGGGTGGTTCACCCGCTTGCCGTGGATGCTGGTTGCGGATTCGACCAGAGGCCCCAGTTCTTCCAAGACATCGTCGACGCTTTCGACCAGCTTTGCGCCGTCGCGGATCAGTCGATGGCACCCCTGCGAGACGCGACTGTCGACGCGTCCCGGCATGGCAAAGACTTCACGCCCTTGTTCGCTGGCCTGATTTGCCGAAATCAAGGCCCCGCTACGGATGCCCGCCTCGATGACAAGGACGCCCAGAGAAATCCCCGTCACAATTCGATTGCGTTGGGGAAAGGCACCTCGAAAGGGAGGACAGCGTGGCGGCATTTCACTGATCAGGGCGCCAGACTGGGCGATTTCCAGTGCTAAATCGCGATGTTCCGGCGGGTAAATTTGCAATAGGCCACTTCCCAGCACTGCAATCGTGCGACCACCAGCCCGTAGCGCCCCACGATGTGCGGCGGCGTCGATACCGCGGGCCATCCCACTGACGATGGTGAGTCCGGCTTGGGTCAAACCGGTCGCCAATCGCTCCGCCTGTTGCACGCCATAAGGAGAAGCCTGCCGTGCGCCGACGATGGCGATGGTGAGCGAGTCGGTGGGTAACAAAGTCCCTTGGGTGAAAAGAACGCCAGGCGGATCGACAATTTCCTGGAGCAGTCGCGGATAGCATGGCGCTGCAGATGTGAGCACCTCGATGCCATGTTGCTGGCAAAGGGCCAATTCGGCCTGCGGATCAATCTGGCGGCGGGCGGCGGTGATCTGGCGACACAACTGGGGACCTACACCAGGAACTCGGGATAAGTCCGTCGGCGACGCCGCCAAGACGCGTCTGGGCGTGGTGAATTCGGCCAGGAGGGCTGCGCGCAGACGTGGCCCAATGCCCGCAATGAGAGCTAAGGTCAACTGGTCGTGTAGCGATGATTCGGGGGACGCTGGATGAGACACAAAGAGACCCCTCTTATGGTTGGTATGAATTATACCGAGAGAGGGGTCATGGGCCAGTTTTTTCTGGGAGATTTCAGCCCGTCCGATCGATTTTCTGCAAGGCGATCTGCCCAGGCGGTGCCGAGNTGACCAGCATCTTTCTAACAGCAAATCAGCTGCTCAGACATCTTGAAAATCGGATCGAGNCCACGACCCGCCGCAGGCTGGCCCCGCATCTTCTCCATTCAGTATTCGCAGCTGTCCAGGAGCGCGGCCAGAGGTTTTGCACCATGTTGCCAGAACTGCCAACAAACACGTCNTGAGNGAATGGCATCAAGAAATATCCAGCAGGTTCACTGCCGTTTTTGGGGGCGCGTCCTGCGTACCGCCTGCTGCCTCCTGCGGTGGACCTGGGGAATTGCAAGGTTCGCAGTGATTGGTCCGCGCGCCGCCTATCCATACGCCTTGCAGCGGTTACGTCGCGCAGGTCTGAAAGCATCAGAGTGAAGCCCGAGAGGCTCGGTTTATGCTTGGTCGGCCAGGGCCCAGCGGACGTCCGCTTCGTCGACTTGGCCCACCAATTCGACATGGCCCAGGCGACTTGGTAACACGAAACGCAACTCGCCATGCTCGACTTTTTTGTCCCGCCGCATGCAGGAAATGAGTTCGTCGTGATTCAGATCGGGAACTGCTACCGGGAGTGCTAGGGCCGTCAGTAAATCATGTTGCCGGCGGGTGAGGGCCGGGTCGATGCGTCCCATTTTGGCGGCCAGCCGCGAAGCACAGAGCATGCCAATGGCCACGGCCTCTCCGTGCAAGAACTCGCCATAGCCGCTCAGGGATTCGATGGCGTGACAAAAGGTGTGCCCATAATTCAACACGGCCCGGAGACCCGTTTCTTCCCGTTCGTCGTTGGCCACAACAATTGCCTTGAGTCGACAGCAAGTGGCGACCACCTCGGTCAATACCTGGCCATCGCGTCCATTCAAACCAGCCAGGTTCGCTTCCAAAAAGGCAAAAAAATCGGCGTCCAGAATCACACCATATTTGACCACTTCGGCCAGCCCCGCGCGATATTCTCGCTCGGGAAGCGACTGGAGCACATCAATGTCGATCAGTACCCCACGGGGTTGCCAGAAGGCTCCCACCATATTCTTGGCAGCGGGTAAATTCACGCCCACTTTGCCCCCCACGCTGCTATCGACTTGGGCCAGCAAGGTGGTGGGAATCTGGATCATGGACAGACCCCGGGCAAACGTGGCCGCGATAAATCCGCCCAGATCTCCAATCACACCGCCGCCGACCGGCACCACGACCGACTTTCGATCGGCTCGAAAATCCAACATCTGTTGCCAGAGGGCGTGCGCTTGCTCGATCGATTTACTCGGTTCGCCGGCGGCGACCACGGCGAGGTCGACGCGGGCCCCGGCAGCTTGTAGTTGCTCCACCACCTTGGTTGCATAGAGGTCTGAGACGTTCGAGTCGCTGATCACGACTGCGTGGGTCAGCTTGGTCAGTCGGCGGATGTACTCGGCAACCTGGTCCAAACAGCCGCTGCCGATCTCGATGCCATAGGCCCGCTCGCGGAGAGGGACGTCAACGGTGGTGATCTGGTGGGCCAAGGGAGGACTCTCACGGGTTCCTACTGAGGAGGTGACTCAATACAAAGAACGGACGGATTCAGTGGGGCATCTCACGATCCTAACGGGAACGGGGGACGCGCGGTCTTTTGGATTGTGGCCTAGCTCGCCACACGTTCGTAGTCGTCGGACGTGACCGTCACCTGGCGACAAAATCCCGTGTGCATGCGGACATACTCTAACGCCGTGCAGTGCTCGGGATCGGCATGCAGCAAGGCTTCGAGACGTGCCTTTTCGGTCGGTTCGAGCTCGTCATATTCCTCGGGCCAGCACGTGCTGGTTTCAACAATGAGCGCTTCGCGATACGGGTCGAATTTGTCGGCCACCGTCGCATCTCCTGGTCGTTTGCGGAAGGAAGGGGAGTCTGTTAGGGCAATCGTCGTCTGTTTTCTGTCTCGCCTCCTGTCGTGAGGCCAGGGGCCCATTATACTGACCATACCCTCGAGCGAAAATACGCCCTCTTCTGTGGTAAAGCGACCCTCTCCATGCGACGCGGCACGTTGGCAATTCTGGCAATGATTCTGGTCGGTGTGGCACTCAGCGGTTATGCCGTCTGGCATCATCACCGTCTGGGGCGTCGCGTGCTGACGCACTGGGGAGCGACCGTGGCAGAGCGGATTCAGCACGCACCGCAGGTCGAATTAATCGAATTTCTGCCCGCATTGTCACTCGAGAGGCTGGCTGCGGAGGGTGGGGACCGGGCCGCCCGGTCGCCAGCAGAAGTGCGCGTCAGGGACATCTCCGAGATTCCCGGCCTGATCCATGCCCGGGTCGTACTCATACGGGATGCCAGTTTTGAATGGGAAGAAACGGATCACGTGTCAGGTACCCCGACCTTCGGGCTACGTTTTTCCGCAGCCACTGAAGTAGCCACTGGGTCAGCCACCGGAGCAGTTGCTGGTGTCGCTGGGGCCGCCGCCACCACTTTGGAGATCGATCCCCAGGCCCGGACGATTACCTGTGACGGTGGGCGACCGGCACGCTTGACGGTGGCCGCGGCGGCCAGCCTAACGGCCTTCTTTGCGCCCCACCTGGCGCCGGAGGAGCCTGTAGCAGGGGACTAAAGTGCGGTAGCAGGGTTTCCAAGCAGGGTTTCCAAGCGGAGTTCCCACGCGGCGTTCCCAAGCGGCGCATGAAAACGGTTTATGAAAGTGGCGCATGAAAACGAGTCATCAGATCGCGCGCGACCTATCCAAGCAGCCGACCGTACTCCGGAGCCGGTCACTGTGCACAGCGAGCGGCGCTCTGACGGACAACCGCTGTGAGCCAACGGCGGCCATGATCGGACATGATCGGACATGAGCTGGCGGCTGCCCGGGACCACGCGGTGCACGGCCCTTTCCTTATACCGGTTTATTTGTGCCGCCAGGCGGCTGAGAGGGCCCCTGCCAGCAGGCCGGCGACCAGACCTACCACGTGGGCCACGTTGGCAATGTTCGAGATGATTCCCACGATGCAAATGACCAACCAGACGAACAGGATGTAGACCGTGGAGGTAGGAAGATAAAAGCCGTCGGCCGGGTCGAGTCGCATCTTGGCCAAGAGATAGCCGAAAAAGCCATAAACGACGCCCGAAAGCCCGCCAAAAACGGGGTTTCCGCCGAGGGCTGCTGGCAACAAGGCCTGGCACAAATTGGAGCAGAGGGCCAGGCCCAAGACCAACAGCAGGAAGTAAACCGCCCCCTTCCGCGCCTCGATGACGCCTCCCAATTGATAACACATCATTGCATTGAACAGGATATGAATCACACCCCGATCAAGAGGTGCACCCACACCCCCATGGAGAAATATGGGGGTGACCAGCCGCCAGAGTTGGCCTTGGCTGATGAGGTCGAGGGCGGCCAGGCCGGGCCCATCGACGTCTCTTGAACAGAAGCTAAGTTGCCCCATGACCTGCTTGCCGAGGTCTGACTTTGGGTTGCCAAAATTAGTGAGCAGGGTCACGACGATGGCCAGGCCGATCAGGGTCTTCAGGACCGGTCGTGGTCCGCCGGTGGCCCCGCGCGAGTCCAGACGGACGTCGACGAGATTCTTTTGTCGTGCCAGCCGCGCGGCGTGCTGCTCCTGTTCCAGGCTGAGCGCTTTGGCTTCCACGCCGGCATAGCGCTGGTGCATCGGATCGCGACGAAATTCCTCAAACGAAGCGCGGGCCTCGTCCAGAAAATTTTCATCGTGCACCCAAATGGCCCAGCCGTCCGCTTCGGCTTCGAACTTGGCTTCGATTTTTTGGGTGACCAGGTAGGCGGTGAATTGGCGCGCCTCTGATTCCGTTGCTAATGTTCCAATTTGACGCATATTGCCGAATTTTTCCTTCCCTTACAGCTGTCGAGTCGAATTTTGTGCCCGCTAGCGAGCCAGCCCGGTAGTGAGCTAGCCCGGTCATGGGCTAGCACCAATCCCGGTGGTCATCGCCAGCAATTGGCACCCTGTCAAGCGGCACCGAAGCAAGCTGAACCGAGGGAACCTGCAGCCAGCCACCCGAAAGGGGGCGCGGCGCCGATTCCTCTATAGGTTCTTAGAAAGAGATCTCGTTATACTCTCGCGGATTTTCCGCCCCGAGGATTCTTCGATTCTTCCCTTTGTGGCCTACAAGGAGCATAGCCAATGCGATCCATCGCCATCATGAACCAAAAAGGCGGTGTGGGAAAGACGACCACCGCCGTAAATCTGGCCGCCGCTTTGGCGGATCTCGGCAAAACGGTCTGTTTGATCGATCTCGATCCCCAGGCGCACGCTTCGCTGCACTTGGGGTTGGCGCTCTCTGACGACGATCCTTCGGTCTATGAGGTCTTGATGGGAAAGCTTTCCCTGGAGGATGTCCGCCGGCGGATTGGGGAGAACCTCTGGATCGTCCCTTCGCACCTGGACCTGGCGGCCAGCGAAATGGAATTGGCCGCCGAGGTGGGCCGCGAAGTGATTTTACGTGACCGGATTGCCGCCGATGGGCGCTCGTTTGACTATCTTATTCTTGATTGTCCCCCATCTTTGGGGGTTTTAACCATCAACGCACTGACGGCTGTCAGTGAAATCCTCCTCCCACTGCAGCCTCATTTTCTGGCTTTGCATGGCTTGAGCAAGTTGTTGCACACGATCGAGGTAGTCCAGCAACGGCTAAACGCCGCCCTGCACCTTCAGGGTGTTGTCTTGTGCATGTACGATTCCGGCACGCGGTTGGCTGCCGAAGTCAGCAAGGATGTGGAAACCTTTTTTGCCACCCATGCGACCGAGGCGCACTGTTGGACCAACAGTCGTACCTTTGCCACACGCATTCGCCGCAACATTCGCTTGGCGGAAGCCCCCAGTTTTGGGCAGTCGATTTTCGACTATGCCGCCCGTTCCCACGGTGCTGAAGATTATCGCAGCCTGGCGCAGGAGGTGCTCGGCAGCGCTATTCCCGAGCCTGCTCGTCACGCCTCGGCGGTGTCCGCAGCCGACGTGGCTGTTGCGGAGCTTACTCTGTCGGATCTCAAGGTCTAAGTGCAGCCCTGGCGTTCGATTTCATGGATGTTCCATGATGCCAAATCAACGACAGCGGCAAGAGCGGACAGATCTGGATAATTGAGACGAGGCGTTGCTGGCGGACAGCTGGGATAATCTTGTCGAAGATTTTCAGGTGGTCCGTGAGGGAAGCATTCCTGCCTGACGATAAGCAATTGGCAATAACAGACGCGCTGGTGGTCGTGGCCCTATCTTTTGTGTCCCTCTTTTCCGCCCTGCCCTGGTTCCGCATCACTCGGCGCTGCCGGTTTGGCGGCTGGGATATGGCTCTGGTCGAAAACCGTGCATTTTGGCTTGCTGCGAGGAATGGGATACAATGGCGCCTTCAGCCCAGTTGGCATCCCGCCGACCTAGAAGGAGAGAACTAATGAGCGTCCTCCGCTATCTCAATCACGATTGGTGGCAAACCCAAGAGATCGAGCGCTGTGAGCAAGAAATGCGAGACCTCCGCAGGAAGTCTTCCCGCCAACGGGCGACACTGCATGACGAAATCGATGAGGTCAACGATGATTTGGCGCGGACGGTGCTGTTGCTCCATGCATTGGTCCAGGCCTGCCTCCGCAAAGGGTTACTCACGCGCGAAGACATCACGGCTGTCGCTACAGAACTCGATCTTAAGGACGGCGTGCAGGATGGCAAGCTGAACCCGCAGCTTGCTCGGCCCCCTCAAGAACGTGCCTCGGACCGCCCGCCCTCGGTCGAGGGGCATTTGCACGAACTGGAAAAGCAAAATCTCGACTCTCCTGAGGACTTTCTTCGCGATCTGGAGAAGGGCTCTTAAGGTGGGCCAGCGGCAGGCCAGCACCGCTAGCCCGTTTCCGGAAAAAAAGAGGGCATGCTGACTCCCTGGAAGGGTTGAAAAGAGCCCAGCACCTGACAGAAATGCAACTCACAATTGCGGGCGCCCCAGAGATACATTTGCTGGACCAAGCGGTCGCATTCCACCGGTACCAGAAACACCGGACTGCGGCCAGTAAAGCGATTGAGCCCGTCGAGGATTAAGGCGGCGGCATGCTCTTGGGTCAAGGCGACACAGGGCCCCAACATGTTCATCGCCGCATGGCCGCAGGAAATCATAAAACCATCGATGCCACCGGTCTCATTTTCATACACGGTGGTATGCCAAAACCCATGCTGATTTTCGATGCAGTAGCGATAATCTTGTTCCCGGGTGATCTGGCTGACGTTCATTTCGAGTGCCGCCATCGCCGCGACATCGTCGTGGGTCGCCTCGCGCACGCGATCGGCGCCTGCCACACTCACGGCCAAGCCGTCGCTCGGGACTTGGATAAACATGTCTTGGTAAGCGCAGCGTGGCACAAAGCCGGCTTTGTTGTAGAGCGAAAAAGAATCGAGATTGAGTGCACTTTGGGTTAACCGCAGCGGTTTGTCACTGCGGTGGGAAAAATCGATGATAAACTGGAGTAAGGCTCGTCCCGCGCCGGTTCCGAAATGATTTGGGTGGACATTCATGATGCCCAACGAGATGTGATGGGGTCGCGGGTGGTAAAAGCACGATCCCATCAAGCGGCCGGTGAGTTTGTTTTCGGCAACCAGGCCACATCCGGGATCCAAAGCTTCGTAGACATCGTAAAAGACCTCCGTTACTTTGGGGCCGCCCTGAAAGATGGCCGCCTGCCCATGGGTTTGATACCAATGATTAATGGAGATGTAGATCAACTCTGCCACTTCCGACCGATCCTCGTGGCGCATCGGCCGAATTGCGAATTCACTCATATTTTCAGACCTCAATTAGGTTGAGATGCGTAGATTCTTATACTTCCTCATTTCCCGGTCATGGTGTTCTTGCCAGATGCCGATCTTGTTGCTGGCATAAAGCCGTCTCAACTATATTAACAGTGTTATGAATTTTTGGGAGATTCCAATCGCGGTTTTGATTTTGGCACTCGCCTCGGCTGCGTTTGCTTTTCGCCGGCGTGCGAATGTTCTCTGGCCTTGCCTGCTGGGAGTGGGGGTCGTTGGGGTATGCGTTTTTGCCTTTGTGCGTTGGCCACGAGAAAAAATTGATACGGCCCGTGCCCAAACGCCTCCGCAAGTGCGGCGGGCAGGGTATGTGGCCGCTGCTTCCTGCCAGAGTTGTCATCCCGACTATCATGCCACATGGCAGCGCACGTTTCATCGTACGATGACCCAAGTCGCCGGTCCCGAGACAGTCATTCCCTCGTTCGAGCATGTGGTGCTCGAAGTCCGTGGAGAGACGACCAAGCTCGAGCAGCGGGGTGATGAATTCTGGGCAACCATGATTGATCCCGAGTGGCATGATGAAATGTTGCGGCAAAAAAAATCGCCCCGGGAGCATCCTGACCCGAAGATCGTCGACAAACAGATTGTGATGACGACCGGATCCCACAACATGCAAGCCTACTGGGTGCGGGGGACGCGCGGCAATCATCTCTATAAATTCCCTTGGATGTACGTCACGGAGGATGCGACCTGGGTGCCGAACGACGATGCTTTTTTGCAACCTGCAGAGATGCCAGAATCCTTTACCCCGATCTGGAATCGTACCTGCATCAAATGCCACGCTGTCGGGGGAAAGCCAGGTTTGAATTTTGAACCCGGCGAGTCCCCGATGATGGGCGAATTCAATTCTGAAATCGCCGAATTGGGAATTAGCTGTGAGGCCTGTCACGGTCCGGGCGAGGAGCACGTTGCCTTTCATCAGGATCCTCAGAATCAAGGCCAAACCAAGCTCGACGAACCAGCCCGCTCTGCCATGATTCATCCGGGGAAGGTACCGCACGAAATTTCCGTTCAGATTTGTGGTCAGTGCCATGGAAACTATGAGACGCCCACGATGATTCAAGAACTCAGCGCAGGTTTTTCCTATCGTGCGGCTGGGGATTATGAGAAGACGCATCAGATCTACCGCTTTGACAAGCCTGTCCGCGATCCGATGGCCGAATTCTTTCGGAAAAATCTCTATTGGAACGATGGCGCTTGTCGGATCGGAGGAGACGAGTACAACGGAATGCTAGAGACCGCTTGCTTTACGCAGGGAAAGATGACGTGTCTCTCGTGTCATTCGATGCATGCCAGTGATCCGGATGATCAATTGGCAGCTACCATGGAAACGAATGAGGCATGTTTTCAGTGCCACCAAGAGATGCGAGCCGATGTTTCCGCGCACACACATCACCCCAGCACTTCATCGGGAAGTCTTTGTTACAACTGCCATATGCCGCACACGGCCTACGCACTTTTCAAAGGGATCCGTAGTCATCGCATCGATAGTCCAGAGGTTACCTCGACAATTCAGTCCAGCCGTCCGAATGCCTGCAATCTCTGCCACCTCGACAAAACCTTGGCTTGGACGGCCGACAAGCTCACATTGTGGTACGACAAAGAACCTGTCGAGCTTGATCCAGCGGACCAAGAAATTGCCGCATCGCTGCGCTGGATTCTTCAAGGGGATGCCATGCAACGAGTGATCACGGCCTGGAATATGGGGTGGGAATCTGCGCGGCGGACGTCTGGCTCCAATTGGCAGCCGGCGCTGCTCGCGGAGCTACTCGACGATTCATATTCTGCGGTACGTTATGTGGCGCATCGCGCGATCCAAAAAATGCCGGGCTTGGCAAACTTTGAATTCAACTACATTGGGCCTCCGGCGAGGCGTCTGCAAGCGATTCAGGAAGTCCGCCGGCGCGCTCGCGACTTGCAGGTCGAAGCGGTTCCAGCGGAAAGCAGAGCGGCCTTACTTTTGAACGCAGCAGGGGAACTGGACCTGCCGCGAATCAAGCAACTTTTGTCAGAACGTGAAGACCCTCCCGTGATGATCCAAGAATGAAGTCGTACGCGGGGGTGGTGAGGCCGGATCGTGAATTGGGATGGTAGCGCTCTTTGCTTGTGGCGCGGGCTCGGTTCGCAGATCGAGAAAAATAGGTATCGTGAGCCTGAATTACGGCGCTTTTATGGACTGACCAGCTACCCATGTTTCATACTGGATCATCGCGCTGAGCGCATGCTGGACATAGTCGATACGGATTTCAGCGACATGTCGCTTTGCCTCTTCGTCCCGGGTGGGATCGCCGCTGGCAATAAACTCGCTGGCACAGGGAATGCCCCCCGCATAGGGACCTTCCAGAACTTGGCAGCGCAACAAGAAACGTATGCCATGGATGATCGCCTCTTGCATTTCTTGTTTCAAAGCCTGGTGATCATCTCCCATGATCGACAAAGCAGCCAGCAATCCTTCCAACCGAATGGCCGAAGGGGTCGTACGACCATCATCGACAAAGCAGCCAGCAATTTTCGTATCGTGGAGATACGGTTGTTGATCCTGGATCATTTTGTTGCACGTCCGAGTGACGTGACGAAACATGGCAGATCGGCTGATGGCGGGTGTCGGACATTCGTCATAGACCTGCAGCAGACGTGCCGCTGCCAAGAGCATCCAGTGATCGGGCCGCGGTTGGTGACGGCTTCGCTGAGAATGTTCCAGAAAGGCAATTCCCCGCAGGCCCGCTTCTAACCACTTGGTATCCTGATCCAGCTGGTAAAGTTCTGCCAGCGCTAAAGCGGCTTGGCCCGGATAGTAGAGTGACTGAAATTCGCGCTTTTCAGCCGGGTCATCGACGTGAATACTGCGAAAGCTGCCATCCTCATTTTGCATGTATAAGAGAAAGTTTCCGAGCCGACGTAATTGTTCAGATGGTGGGGTGGTCGTTGTGGCAGCTGCCGTTGCCCGCAGTGCCAGGATTCCCAGCGCCGTTCCCCCTAGTTTTGCTTCGTTGCCATGCTCACCGTGATTCAGCGTAGGTTTTGACCAGATGGCTGCCATATCCGGCGTACCGCTAACCTCGGCCAAGGCGTGTTTTTGGAGAAACTCAGTCGCCCGCAACATGGTCTCACGGACGTCGCCTGATGCGGACCGTTTGTGCGCCATCCCCAGTGAAAAAATAGCCCCCGCATGGCGGAGAATATTGTAACTAGGAGCGAGGTTTACCGATGGATCGGGATGCACCACGTATTCAAATTTTCCGTTAGGGCGACAATGTTTCACAAGATAACCCGTTGCTCTATCGATCGCCTGACGGAGTTTCTCAGAGTCGATTGGTGGTGTAGCCCAAAGAATTTTTGCTGTGCCTGCGTGCCGTGGAGGAATCGGTCTGGCGGACTCTACTGATGTTGTGGGCCTGGGGCCTGGAGGATTGATGACAGTCGTCGCGGGAGGATTCCCGCCTGGAGGCATTTCTCCACATCCTAGGCACACCAAGATAATCCCGACGCCTGCCAACAGGTGTTTGATTTGTGTCCGCCATGGCGGCTTGGCAAGAAACCTGCCATGGTCAGGCAACTTGTTCGGAATCGAAGATGCGTTCAAGACGATCTCCCTTGGCGATCACGACGACATGTTCGTCGCTAACGTGTAGACCGCGTCTGCGATCTTTGGCGGTATCGATACCGATTTCGGCATGCGCTGGAATTTTTACACCCTTATCGATAATCGCTCGGCGAATCTTGGCGTGACGGCCGATGTCTACACCCTCAAACAGAATCGAATCTTCGACGGTGGCAAAGCTATTCACGCGGACGTTGGAACTCACAATACTGCGGACCACCTGACCACCAGAAATGACACTTCCCGAGCAAATAATGCTATCCATGGCAAATCCTTTGCGGTCTCCGTCCTCACGGCTACCGAAGACAAATTTCGGAGGCGGTAGATTGGGTTGATGGGTGCGCACGGGCCACTCGGAGTCATACATGTTCAAGAGCGGATCGATGGAAATGAGATCCATGTTGGCTTCGTAATAGGCATCCAGGGTACCGACGTCGCGCCAATACGCGTCCTGTTTGCCATTTTCATCCATGAAGGGAAATGCGAAGACACGGTGGGTGTCGATGATCGACGGAATGATGTTGCGGCCGAAATCATGATCGCTACGATCGTTGGTGGCGTCCTGACAAAGTTGTTCGAACAAAAATCTTGCGGTGAAAACATAAATTCCCATCGAGGCCAAGCAGTGTTCCTCGTCCCCGGGAATGCTCTTGGGCTCTGTCGGTTTTTCTTCGAAACCAACGATGCGGTCATTTTCCAAAACTTGCATCACGCCGAACTGTTGGGCAGCGATCGGGTCAACGCGCTGGGCACCCACGGTTAGATCGGCTCCCATTTGTTCGTGGAAGTCGAGCATTTTGGCGTAATTCATTTTGTAGATGTGGTCGCCAGCCAGGATGACGACGTATTTTGGCCGTTCTTTCTCAATTTCATAGATGTTTTGGTAAACCGCGTCGGCGGTTCCCTGATACCAATGCTCGTCAATTCGCTGCTGGGGCGGCACAATGTCGATGAATTCACCCAGCTCTCGACAGAAAAATGGACGCCAACCAATATTGATGTGACGGTCGAGACTCAACGCTTTGTATTGGGTCAACACGAGCATCCGACGGATGCCACTATTGAGACAGTTCGAAAGCGCAAAATCGACGATTCGATATCCACCCCCGAAAGGGACCGCCGGTTTTGCCCGATCGCGAGTTAAAGGTTCCAGTCGGGAGCCCTTGCCGCCCGCCAGGACGACGGCTAACGCATTTTTCATAGAAACACTCCATTGTTAGCAAATCAGCTGTCAGCAAATCAGCAGCAACTGATTCCTTTTAATACTAACGGTTCGAGTGCCGTAAAAGAACCGCACGCACGAGATCTGCCCGATCGTCTGGCACGTCTAATCGACCCACTCGCGCAGCCAAAGCTCAAAAATTAACAGCGCCCAGAGTCGATAGGCGTGATCAAATTCTTTGGCTTCGTGTTGACGAATCAGCGTTGCGATGGTTTCTTTTCGGAAGAATCCACGATTGGTAGCTGTTTCTCCTAGTAAAACGTCGTGTGTGATCTCTCGCAGTTCGTTACGAAACCAATGATCGAGAGGTACGCCAAATCCCATTTTTCGACGTTTCCAAATTGCCTGAGGCAACAAGTGTCCGAAGGCTTTATGGAGAATGCGTTTGCCTTTACCTCGGCGAAATTTAAAGGCCGACGGCAGTGCTGCGGCGAGTTCCACGACCCGATAGTCGAGAAACGGCTGGCGGCATTCTAAGGCATGTGCCATCGAGGCTGTATCTGTTTTGGTCATGAGATCGCAAGGCAGATAAGTCACTAAATCGGTTAAGGAAATCGCCGTCACGGCGTCGCGTTGGGAGGCTCGAGCATGTGCTTGGGAAAGGAATTCAATTGGGTCGGAACCGGGCAAACTGGAGAGAAAATCATCTGTGTACAGTGCCCCGCGACGTGCTTCATTAAAAATACATACCCAATCGAGGTAGCGGCGCAGAAACGGTTTTGAGACGGATTCCGAAAATCGTTGAAGTTGTCGCAAACGCGATTTCTGACGAGCTGAGGTCGGTAATGCTTGCCAGCACTTCGCACCGAAAAGTGCCCGCAGGGGTTTGATCCGATCTAGCTGTGATCCGAGGGCTACGGCTCGATACCTTGGATAACCAACGAACAATTCGTCACCTCCATCTCCAGATAATGCGACGGTGACATGTTCACGTGTTAAACGGGAAACGTACCAGGTGGGAATCGCCGAACTGTCTGCAAAGGGCTCATCGTAGTTCCAGACCAGTTTTGGCAACACTTCCATGGCATCGGGCGTGACTTGAAATTCGTGATGTTCTGTCCCGAGATGCTCGGCTACCTGGCGGGCATAGCTGGTTTCGTCATACTCGGGGATCGAAAATCCGATGGAAAAAGTTTGGATCGGACGTGACGAGTTCTTTTGCATGATTGCTGCGACCAGCGACGAATCGACGCCACCGGACAGAAAAGCGCCGAGCGGCACATCGCTGCGCATGCGCAATTGAATTGCCGATTCAAACGTGTCTCGTAGTTGCTCGACGGCCTGCGCTTCAGACAGCGATTGCTGGTGGTTAAAATCGGGCTGCCAATAGGGACGAACCGTCAGCTGATCCTGTTCGAAGACCGCACAGTGGCCAGGAGGAAGTTTGTGAATGCCGCGAAAGATGCTGTTGGGGTGTGGTATGTATTGGAACGTCAAATACTCGTCGACGGCACTGGGGTCAATCTCGCGCGGAACCCCAGGAACCTGTAACAAGCTCTTCAACTCGCTGGCAAATAAGAGGCGGCCTGGTTCTTGACGGTAAACCAACGGTTTTTGACCTAAGCGATCGCGTCCTAGCACAAGCCGGCGTTGGTTTTTGTCCCAAATTGCCAAGGAGAACATGCCGTTCAAATGCGAAAAGCAGTCAACCCCTTCATCTTCATACAAATGAACAATGACTTCTGTGTCGCATTCGGTTTGGAAATGGTGACCCGCGCCTTCGAGTCGACAACGTAAGGCCTCGTAATTGTATATTTCCCCATTGAAAACAACCCAAACCGAGCCGTCTTCGTTTGCCATAGGTTGCTGCCCGCGCTGCAAATCGATAATTGACAGTCGGCGAAATCCAAGGGCAACTCCCGGTATCGTTTCGTAGGGTGGTTGGATTTGTAGCTCGCGCTCGTAACGCCCGCGATCGTCCGGACCGCGGTGCTGGAGCACGTCGGTCATGCGTCCCAATAGATCGGTATTCACTGCTAATTGCGAATCCGACCAGACTGCTCCCGTGATGCCGCACATGCCAACCTAACTTGTAGAAGTTAACTCATTGTAGAGCGTTACATGACGCTGCACCATTTTGGTGACAGAAAACTCGCTTCTCATCCGTTCTCGAGCTGCGGCGCCTAGGCGTTCTGCGAGGGCCGCATCTTCGAAAAGGAGGTTGGTCTGCTGCGCAAATTTAAATCGGTCACGTACGGGAACGATGACGCCTGATTCCTCGTGAACGACGAGGTCCCGATTTCCCGGGATGTCAGAAACGACCACTGGAATACCTGCTTGCATCGCTTCCATCAGTGCATTGGATTGACCTTCATACGATGAGGCAAGCCAAAAACAGTCAAAGTGTGGAATCCAACTACCGACGTCTTCCCGATGTCCGAGGAAATGGACGGAGCCTTTTAGATCGACTTGACGAGCATATCGTTCGAGACGCCAGCGTTCGGGACCTTCGCCGAGAATTACCAGATGCACGTCACCCCGTAGCTCATCGAGTAAATGATGTGACCAGATGAGATCCTTGTAGTTTTTTTGTGCCCAGAGCCGACCCACCGCTCCGACGATACGGGCGTCCGTAGGGATGTCGAACTTTTGAAGTAACTTCTCGCGGGTGTTTGAAGCACTTTCCCTAGCGTTCTCGCCGGAATGGCTAGCCAGTGGCGAGATGCCATTGGGAATAACGGTGAACTTATTTTGATCGATGCCATGCTGCGCATAAAAATCACGCACTCCGTTGCTGTTTGTAACAATACGATCGGTGCGCTGGGCCAACTTGCGATCGATGGCCAATTCGTACCAGGACTTCCACCAATCAACACATCGTTCAGCGGCGACAATGCGATTAACATTCGCTCCGCAAGCGGCAGCTCGACCGTAACTGTTGGCGGCAAAAAGCCAGGTGTGGACTATTTCGGGTCTAACTTTTTGTATGCAGTGTTTTAATCGTAAATAAGCGCCGGGATCGACTTTCCAAGACTTGTTGATTTCGTGAATGGGGATGCCAGCCGTGGTCAGCTGTGATTGGAGTGGACCTGAGTGTGTCAAAACACAAACATGCACGTCAAACCGCTCCTGTAAAAGCTGCCTTGCCAACAGCGTAAGTTGTTTTTCGGCTCCGCCTTGAACCAGTGTCGGGATGACGTGAAGGATGCGTGTGGTCATTTGTTTCAATGCCGCTTCTGTTCGATTACCGTCCGAAATAAATCTAGATGTCGGTCGACCATTTGCTGGAGTGAAAACTTTTGCTTGACATGTTGCCGGGCCTGAGTCGCATAATGCTTGGCCAAGAGCTTTTTTTCAAGTTGCTGTTCGATAGCTGTGGCCAATCTCTCAACGTTGTGAGGTGGGACCAGCAAACCATGTTCTTCGTGATTCATCAAGCGATGGTTCGGTGGAATGTCTGTCGCCACGACCGGCACACCGGCTGCTAGTGCCTCGAGCAAAGAAAGCGACATGCCGTCCTCATGTGCGGGTAGCACAAACAGATCGGCTGCCTGGAGTACTTCCTGTACATCGTCAAACCCTCCGGGTAGGAGGACTTTACCTCGCAGCTCAAGATCCAAGATCAATTCAAATAATGAGTCGCGCGCTGTGCCTTCTCCAATCAACCATAATTTTGCTTGTGGTGATTTGTGTAAGACTTTTTGAAAGGCTCGAATTAAATCAGGTAAACCTTGAGATGCTTCCAGCCTGCCGTTGTAAACGATTACTGGTGATTCGTTGCTGCTGGTGAAGTCGTAATTTACTTGAGCTAAGGAATCGCGAATTTCTGTCCGGAAGGCTGGCTGCGATTTTTCTGCAACAGTGATACCCGGAGGCACGAGATGGATGCGATCTCGTGGGAACTCATGGCGACAGAGGGTTTCTTTTAACTCGGGGGTCGGAGCGATGATGGCGTCGGCGCGGCAACAGCGCTGCTTGAGCTTATTCCCAAACGGCCGCGAGTTATGCCAATGACAGTCGTCGGGCGTTTCGGCGCGCAGTACCACCGGACAACCATGGTTTGTCAGAGCTCCGATGGTGGCATAGGCCGAGTGACCCAACCCCGAGACGCAAACCATATCAAAATCACTGCGTCGCTTGCGGAGCCACCGGGACAATGCCCGCATGAATCGGAAGGTATCCCAGCCGCGCGTGGTGGGACGGGGAAGACGTTCTACGCGAATTTCCCTGTGCAGCACTTCTTTGGGCCAGGTTGGTTCCCAGCGGGCAGTCAGAATGGTGACGAGTTCACCGCGCTGCTTCAATTCAGCAGCCAAGTTGGCGATTAAGCCCTCCATACCACCGACAAGTGGCCAAAACCGCTGAGTTACTAGGACAATCCGCACTTTTTTTGAGGCGCTTTTTTTTATGTGAGGCGTAAAACTGGGTTGTCTTTAACAATTGCACCTTTTCTATCAACTTCCGGAAATGCTGCCCAGAGCGCACGAAGAGACGGTTTGCATTTTGAGAGTGGCGAATTCGAGTTATGATGAGAATTGGCGACAAGATTGGATTTGTAGCAGACTGAACCAGGCCTATGAAAATTGCCATTATGTGTGGAGGTCGTGGAAAGCGTCTGGGCCGTCTTACGGAGATGGTCCCTAAGCCATTAGTAGAATTGAACGGCCAAACAATCTTGGAACGCAAAATCGAAGCGTTTGTCCAACAGGGATTTTGCGAGTTTATTTTTTGTACGGGTTACAAAGGCGACCTGATCGAAAAGGCGGTTCACCGATTTCATTCAAAGGCCGATCTGCAATTTTCCAGCCAAGGTAGTGATGTGGGGATTCTGGCGCGTTTGCACGCGGCGCAGGATCTCTACGAAGAACAGGTAATGCTGACCTACGGAGACACATACACCGATTTAGATCTAACGGATCTAATCGAGCAACATCAGCAGACTGCACACGAAGCGACGATTGTCACCGCCCCCGTCGAAAGTCCTTTTGGACTTGTCGAATTCGATCAGACAAAAAAAGCCCTGTTGTTTGAAGAAAAACCAACACTGAATTACTACATCGGCCAAGCCGTTGTAAACAAATCTTCCTTTGCTTGCGTATCACCAGAAGTTCTTCAAATGCCGGATGGGCAAGGGCTCGTGACCTACTTCAAAACTTTGATCGAGCAAGAACAACTTGGTGTTTACCACCATGCAGGTCTAGATATCACGTTCAACACACAAGAAGAATTAACCGCAGCCGAACAAAAGTTACTACGATTTTACACGGCAGCTGAGGAACACCATGAAGAGTAATACGGTGTTGGTAACCGGTGGAGCTGGTTTCATTGGATCTCACTTAGTGAAGCGTCTGGTGTCGCTGGGGGCCGACGTGACAGTCACGGTGAAGTACAACAGTATTATTGACAATGTACGGCTGTCTTCGCTTTGGAATCAGTTGGACATTGTCGAAGCCGACTTGCGAAATATCGACTCTTTAAGGCAACTACGTGGCAGAGGATTCGACACAATTTTTCATCTGGCGGCGTATAACCATGTAGGTGACAGTTTTTTGCACATCAGTGAAGCGCTCAGTAGCAACGCCATGGCAACGGCGAATTTGTTTGAATCAGGTGTGGAATTTGAGCGGTTTGTCTATGTTTCTAGTTCTGAAGTGTACGGTTTGCAAGAGTCCGTACCCTTTGTGGAAAGCGCCCAGCCATTTCCACTTTCTCCCTATTCGATCGGAAAATATGCTGGTGAACTCTACAGTCAACTCAAACGACACCAAGGGGGACAGCCCATTGCATGTGTGCGGCCGTTCAATACGTTCGGACCGTACCAAAGCGAACGCGCGATCATTCCGGAGTTGATTGTCAAATGCTTACGGGGCGTAGATATTGAAACGACCGAGGGGAAGCAAACTCGCGAGTTCAATTTTGTTGAAAATCAGGTCGATGGTTTGCTCGCCGTGGCTACTTGTGAATCCATTCCCACCGAGGTGATCAATATTGGCTGTGGTGAGGAAGTGGCGATTTGTGATTTGGTGACGAAAATTCATTCACTTTGTGAATCCTCTTCGCAACTCAAGATTGGGGCACTGCCGACGCGTCCCAATGAAATTTGGAACATGTGTTGTGATCCCTCCCGTGCCCGGGATTTGCTCGCTTGGAAACCGCAAGTGAGTTTGGAGCAAGGATTGCGCCGAACTGTGGAGTGGTTTCGGCATTATTGCCATCTTTATTATCAATCTGATTCGCCGCTGAATCGACTCTAACCAACGAATGTGGTGACAACGCGCCTATGAGAATTGGCATCACGGGTTGTTCCGGTTTGGTCGGCTCGGAACTCGTACCCTTATTGCGAAACGCGGCCCAGCAGGTTGTAGTTCTGGATAACTTCACACGGCCAGGTGCGACTCCAAAGATGCCGCGTCCCATGATGCTCGATTGGATTGTTCATCTGGCGGCCCGCACCGCCATTCCAAGATATCCGGGAGGTGCTGCGTGCGTTTTTCGGGAAAATGTGGACGCTACCCTGGCAGCGTTGGATATGGCACGCGCGACGAAGGCAAAATTCCTGTTTGTCAGCTCCTACGTTTACGGCCCGCCGCAAGTCAACCCAGTTTCGGAAACACATCCACTCTTAGCTACTAATTCCTATACGGCAAGTAAAATTGCAGGTGAAAGATGCTGTCTCTCCTGGAGTGTTGCCACCGGGCAGGCGCTGGTGATCGTGCGACCGTTTCTGATTTATGGAGTGAAAACGACGCCGGGGCGATTGGTCTCGGACATCCTGGACTGCGTGCTTGAAAATAAACCGGTTACGATCAACAACGCAGACCCTCAACGTGACCACCTCTACGTGCAGGATTTTTGCGAGCTCTTAACTCGCATTCTTGAGCATCCTTGTCAGGATCAGCAAATTGTCAACGCCGGTTCTGGTGTTTGCTATTCCAATGCAAAAGTTGCAGAGACAATCGTGGACATCCTTGGAGGCACTCAAGCTGTTCAAGTGCGAAATAGACCCAAAGCTACGGACTTTGCCAAATGTGTTGCGGATATTTCACGGGTCAAGAAAGCATTTGGGTGGAGTCCGCGTTATTCCCTCCGCGATGGTTTGCGAGAAGTGCTGAAGTCGCTAGGTCGGTAATGGCCCCGCCGTGGTATTGCCCTCGACGGCATCACGTTCCGGACAACGTGCCTGGCGCAAGAGAACGCTCTGGAAGATTTGTGTTCGAGCCACTTACGAACTTTTTAAGTAACTCATTGTTGCTTTTGTTTTGCGGTGATTAAACGCTCAAATAATTCTCGATGTTCTTTTGCCATTCGTTCGAGTGAGAAGTCCTGTCGAACTTGTTGGTGCGCCCGAGATGCCATTTGACTCGCTTGCTCGCGACGTTCGATCAACTCGATAATTGCGGCACCCAAGGCATCCGGACTGTGCGTGGGAACTAATTGCCCGGTTACTTTGTTCTTGATGAGTTTGCGGTTTCCTTCGATGTTTGTGGCAATCACAGGGGTCCCAACCGCCATCGCTTCAAGCAGGGAAATCGACATCCCTTCTTCATAGGAAGGTAAGACGAACAAATCCGCAGCCCGCAAGACCGCTTCGCAGGCTCGCGACTTATGCCATGGTGTTGGATTAAGGATTTTACCCGCCAGCCCCAAGAGAGTGGCTTGCTGGAGCAACTCGCTCTGGAGCGGGCCTGTTCCGATCAGCCAAAGTCGGGCATTTGGGTACCGATCGTTAACGGTCTCCCAACTGGCTACTAAATCAGACAAGCCTTTACAAGGATGTAGCCGTCCAGTGAAAACAACAATCGGTGCGTCCCGCTCGACTGCCATAGGTGCGAATTCATTGGCTAGTTCGTCGCGTGCTTGTTTTTTGGTTGCTGCGGTCGCTAGATCTCCGACAGCAACGCCATTGAAAATGTGATGGATTTGCGATTGCTGGAATCCAGCCTCCTGCAATTCGCTGAGCATCGCATCGCTGGCGCCAATGACGGCATCGGCGCGCTGGCAACCTTGGCGGATTCTGCTCCCGAAACGACCTTGGTGGTGCCAGGCACAGTCGCCGGTTGTACCCGTTCCTTCGGCACGCAACACGACCGGGATCGGTGTGTTTTGGAGTGCTCGCACTGCCACGAATGCATCGTGCTTGAGCATTGAAACGCAAACACCGTCCACCGTCCGACGGTGCTGTTTCAACCAGCGCGAGACGGCAAGCATATAACGGAGTGTGCCCCATTGTGCGAGAGAGGGTTGCGGCAGCCGCATGATGGAAATGCCGCGATGTTGAATTTGAGTCGACCAATCCTTTTCCCATTGTGCGGTTAAGAAGGTGACGCGTATGCCTTGGTTTTGCAATTCCACGGCCAAATTCGCCATCACCTTTTCCGCACCACCGACCAGCGGCCAGAAGCGTCGTGAAATCAATACCAGATGCAGTTCACTCATGCGAAATCGTCTGTGAGGTCGTCCGGTTCTAGCGTGGCGAGGTAAGTCAGGTTTCGGTAGGCGTCGTTGTAGTCGAGTCCGTAGCCGACCACGAATTCATCTGGAATGTCAAAAACGACAAAATCAGGATCCATGGTGACTTCCTGACGTTCTTTCTTACGTAATAAAACTGCAGATCGCAGGGAGGTTGGCCCCAACGCTTGCATTTGGGCGATTACCTCGACGAGCGTGCGCCCCGTGTCAAAGATGTCATCCACCAACAGGACATCACGTCCCCGAATATCTGGCATCAGTTCCGAATTGATGACCAAATCACCTCGGATGGTTCCCCGATAACTGCTGGCTTGGACGACTCCTACGCGGAGTGGCATCTCCAGTAAGCGAATTAAATCTGCCAGCACCACGACACTCCCGGTCAAGACTCCAATAATAGTCAAGGGGCGATCACCATAGGTCTCGTTGATCTCGCGTCCCAGTTGCACTACGCCGTGGTGGAGTTGCTCCGTGGTGAGAAGTGTTTTCACAGTCGATTTCGGGGAGTTTGTGTTGGACGGGATTAGTAACAACGCAGGATCCACTTGTTTGGTCATGCGACTGGAAGTCTATCTTAGGTGGGCGGCCCTGCGACGGGTAGACACCGGACCTATCTGCAGTGGCTCATTGGAGATAAAATTTCTTACCGGAGGGGACTTTCGAAGCCGAAGTAGGAAGCTTTTTGAATGCCAAGTGAAACGTGGACCAACGAAACCGTAGGTGGTCACCCATGCGATATTTTTATACCTGAGGAACCAAATCCGCATGGTTATGTGCTGCTTTATTTGCATGGCGTGCATGAGCAGCGAATGGTGGACAATGCTGTTTTTCAAACGTTGTTTCAACGCAACGGTTTGCCGGTTGTAGCACCGCTGACGCGGCAGAGTTGGTGGGTCGATCGGATTTGCGACCAGTTTGACACCGAAATTACCGCGGAAGCTCACGTCCTTGACAACGTGTTACCAATGATTGCCGAACGCTGGGGTAGTCAACCTCCGCAAATTGCTCTGTGGGGAACCAGTATGGGGGGACAAGGTGCTTTGCGATTGTCCTACAAGCATCCGGATATTTTTCCAGTAGTGGCAGGTATTTCACCAGCAATCGATTTTCAGCAACGAGTCAAAGAGGGTGATGAAAATCTTTTGCAAATGTATGGTGACCCCGAATCCGCACGACAAGACACTGCGACACTACACATCCATCCTTTGAATTGGCCCCGCCATCAATTCTTTTGTTGCGACCCTCGGGACGAGCGTTGGTTCGAGAGCGCCGATCGTTTGCGGATGAAGCTGGGATCGTTGGGAGTGCCATTTGAATGTGATTTGGCCACGTCTCGTGGGGGACATGGCATTGAATACTACGAACATATGGCGGAAGTCACCATCGAGTTTCTCATCAGGCGGCTTGACCAGGAGCGGTTGAGGGTTGCTTAAGCCCCTTTTGTGTGAGGTCTGTACTCAAACTAAAACGGTAGCGATCTGCCAGGCGCGGATGCAGGGGGCCCGGCACGCGCCTTGATCTACCGGGGATGGAATTTGCGGGGACATTTCTCGGGTCTCGAGGAAGACGGTCTCTGCGCGGAAAATCCCATCATCCGGTCCGACAGTGGACCAAAATAATGCCTGAGCCGAATTTAACGATTCAAGCTGTTTTTCGGAAATGAGAGCTGAGTTTCCTGGCATTTTGCTCATTTTTGGCCGCCCCCTGAGCGGACTTTTTTCGGCTCGAAAAAAAATTTGGGAACTTGACCCCCAGTCGTGTCGTCTAATCCCCCAGCCTGATCTGGCGCAGCTACACTAAGTAGAGACAGAGACAGCATTTCGGCATTTAGCCATTTGTCTTGGGGAGGAATCGATCAATGAAACGACTAACACTCATTCTCGTGATTCTGGTGGTCGGTCTGGCACGGCTTGGTCGTGCAGGAGAAATTGGCTTTATTGAAGATTTTGCGCTGGCCGCAGATCGTACCCTTGCCTTGAAACAGCTGATTCCAGGTACTGAGGAGTATTATTTCTTTCATTGCCTCCATCTCCAGAATTCGGGCCAATTTGCCGAGGTTGACGAAATGCTCGTGGCATGGATCAAACGCCACAAATACACGCCCCTTGTGAATCAGATTCGTCTTCGCCAGGCGCTCCTCACCTACGCACAGAGCCCGACCAAATCTTTGGCGTTTCTACGGAAAGAATTGAATCTCCGCTTTGCTCATCAGCGACAGCAACTCGGCGCGCAACCCAATTTGCCCAGCCAGCTCGATCCGGATCGCATCAGTCATGAGGCCTATCTGAAGCAAGCCCAGGCGACGCATCAGAACCTCCAGGGATTTGAGGACACGGCCTTGGATTGGCTGGTTGACGCTGATTTAAATCCAGATCGACGTCGACATCTGCTTGAACGACTTCAGCATCCCGATTATGAAAACTTAGCGGAGCTTGTGATTGATGATCTCAATTACAAAAACAGCAAAGGATTTGGATCATTTGCCATTCATCACCAATTGTTACCAGCCCAATTGGCGAAATGCTTACAGTTAAAGCCGAACCTTTTAAATCAGACGAACTTTGTTAACATCTCGCTTTCCAAGTTGCATCCCAATCCAGATGTCGATTGGATTCACGATGAGAAAGAACACGCGGCGTTTCTTGATCGACTGTGGAGTTTTGCGCGGCGCTTAGCCCCGGTGCATAATTCTCTGAAGGCTCACGTACTGTATCACTACCTTGATTTTGAAAGGTCGCAAGGTACGTACGATCTCGATCGCTTGATGACTTACATTCGCTTGCCGCGCAACACCGGCTATATGAATGTGAAGTACATGAGACTTGATGAGAATCGTCGCCATGTTGCCAACCTCAACCAAAACTACAGTGGAGCAACGTTGTTACCAGCAATTGGTGACGACGAACCGCTCGTGCGAGATTTTCTCCACCATTATTTCGTCGAGGCAAAATCTTATGACAATTTCGAACCTTATATACGGGATGGTTATCTCAAACGGCAATTTGCCGAAACCAAGATTGTCAATGGAATCGGGGATCCCGAACGTTGGTTCTCGATGTTGTCTCCAGAAGTCTACAAAGCACTCAAAGAGCGTGTGGATCTCGATTTTGCCGCTACCAACAACAAAGTGTTCCGTACGAACGACGAGGTTAGTTTAGACCTGCACGTCAAAAATGTGTCGACTTTGATTGTTAAGGTCTACAACATCAATGCCGACAACTATTACCGCAAACAGCAACGTGAGGTGAACACCGACATTAATCTCGACGGGCTCGTGGCGAATTGGGAAGCGACCTATGAATATGATGAGCCGGCGCTCCGCCGAGTTAAACGCCATTTTGATTTTCCCGACTTGGATCGTCCGGGAGTTTATGTGGTTGACTTTATTGGGAACGGCAAGAGCAGTCGTCTCGTCGTGCGCAAAGGGAAGTTGCGTTATCTCGTCCACACGACCTCTGCCGGCCACGAGTTCACCGTCCTGAATGAAGAGAACCAAAAGTTACAGGGTGCAAAACTTTGGATGGCCGGGCGCGAGTATACGGCGAATGATGCTGGCAGGATTATCGTGCCCTATTCCAACCAACCCGGCCGTCAGGCCATCATTCTGTCCCAGGGAGAATTTTCTTCCCTGGCTTATTTTCAACATGCCTCGGAGAATTACAGCCTGCAGGCAGGAATTCATATCGACCGCGAAGCCCTTTTGAAGCAAAACAAAGCCCAAGTGCTGATACGTAGCTTACTGCGTTTGAATGGGATTCCCATCAGTCTTTCCTTACTTGATGATGTCGAATTGGTGATTCATTCAACTGATCACGATGGTGTCTCTACATCGAAAAAAGTGACGGATGTTGAATTGTTTGAGGACCGAGAATATCTCTATGAGTTTCAAGTACCGCAGCGACTAGCGCAAATTAGCTTTACCATCCAAGCGAAGGTCAAACATCTAAGTCAAAACAAAGATGTGCCCCTTTCCGCGACCAAATCTTTTACGACCAACCAAATCGACCGCACGGAAAAGATTGAGGACTTGCATTTCTCGAAGATCAATGGGGAATACATTGTTGAATTGCTGGGGAAAACCGGTGAGCCACGAGACAACCGTGCCGTGCCGCTGACCTTCAAGCATCGCGATTTCCGTCAATCGATCGACGTGACGTTAAAAACCGATGCGGAAGGACGAATTTATTTAGGACGGTTGCGTGATATCACAGCCATTTCTGGCGTCACGTCCGAAGGGGTGAACCGATCATGGCAACCTCCACGCGATGTTCATACGTACTCGCGTTCACTCCATGCGGCGGAAGGGGAGACGATTCAGTTACCGTACACGGGATTAATGAATGGTGTACGACGCAATGAATTTGCTTTATTGGAATTGCGCGGCAACACGTTTGTCGCCGATCGCTTTGGCGCGCTCCGTGTTGATGCAGGAATGATCGAGATTACTGGCTTACCACATGGTGACTATCGGTTCATTCTCAAACGGGATCGCCAGCAGATCGCCTTGCGCATTACCAAGGGCGAGGTCGAAGCTAATTACACACTTGGGAGCAAGCGGTATTTGGAAGTGCGCGGCCAACAGCCCATGCACATTACCTCGGTGAGCTCTCAGGAAGACGACATTTCGATCCAATTGCGAAACGCAGACCAATTTACCCGCGTACACGTCTTTGCGACACGCTATCTGCCCGTCTACTCGGCGTATGGAAACATGGCCGTAATTCGCGATCATGAACCACGTCGCCAGGGAGTCCGGCAACTGGAGTCTCTCTACGCCGAAGGTCGCAATATTGGCGACGAATATCGCTATATTCTCGATCGTCGCTATGCAAAAAAATATCCAGGAAACATGCTTGACCGTCCGAGCGTCTTGTTGAATCCGTGGGCCATTCGGGATACCGAAACGGGTGAGATCGTGGGTGGTGAAGGTGCCGCTTTTGGTGCCATGGCAGAAGATGCAGCCGACGCCGAAGCGCGCGCCGAATCCGCGCGAGAATCGATGGGACAGGCGGGTGAATTCTCGAACCTTGATTTTCTCGGCCAAGCATCCACCGTGGTCCTGAACATTGTTCCGGACGAACAAGGAGTCATCTCGATTTCTCGAGATGAAGTGGGGCCGAATCAGCATTTGCATGTGGTCGCAGTTAGTCCACTGCAAACGGCATATCGTAGTATCTCCCTGCCAGAACAAAAATCGGAGTTTCGGGATTTGCGTCTGCTTAGCGGGTTGGATCCGGAAGCACATTTTTCACAGCAAAAAAGCATCAGCGTTGTAGCCACGAACGAGGTTTTTGAGTTACCGGATATTACGAGTTCACGATTTGAAGCGTATGACTCTCTCAGCAGCGTTTATTCATTGTTCGTGACGTTGAGCAACGATCCTCATCTGACGAAATTCTCGTTTATTTTGGATTGGCCACAACTGACACCTGAACAAAAGCGAGCGAATTTCTCCCAGCACGCCTGTCATGAACTGAGTTTCTTTCTTTTCAAGAAAGATCCTGAATTTTTTGCAGAGGTCGTGCAGCCCTTTCTCGGAAATAAGCAGGACAAGACCTTTCTGGATCAGTGGCTCGTCGAAGCAGATCTTGCTTCTCAGCTTGCGCCCTGGAGCTATGGTCAGTTGAATGCCGTGGAGCGAATTCTCCTCTCACAGAGAATCGCTGCCGAACGCCAATTTACCTCTCGGCACATCAACGACCTGGCTAATTTACTTCCGCCAGATCTGGATCGGTTCAATGTGCTGTTTGAGACAGCGGTGAAAAGTAGTGCTCTCGACACGGAAGACGCGCTCAATTTTCATGCCGCCGTGGATCTTGCTTTGGGAGAAAAGCAGTTGGCAGCGATGGATCGTCTCTTAGGGGAAGCAGAAGAATCAGAGATCGAAAGTGGTACCTTGGCCCCGGGCGGTCCCGCTGCCCCACCCGCGCAGGCCAATGGGAAACGCAAGCAGAGCAATCGTGCCAATGCCGCTAGCGCTGTTGCTCGATTGAGAAACCAAATGAAGAAACTCGCGGACAAAGAAACGGATGGGTCGCTCGAATTTAGAGGACGGCAGCGAGACGGCGGCTTCGCGGGTGGCGGGGGAGGTTTCTTTGGCGGTGGCGCGGACGGTACTAGAAAAGACCAGCGGCAGCTCTATCAAGAACTCGACAAGACGCAGGAATGGGTGGAGAACAATTATTACCAGCGACCTCTGGCTGAGCAGAATGCTTCGTTAGTGGCGGCCAATGCTTTTTGGTCGGACTATGCAAAGTATGTTCAGGAAGCTGCCGGGGACGAACCGTTTTTCTCACCGCATTACGCCGAAGCGACAGCGAACTTTACAGAAATGATGTTCGCGCTGTCAGTGCTCGATTTTCCTTTCAAGTCTGAAGAACATGAAACTGATTTTGATCAGGCGACCATGCGACTGACCGCTAGGTCGCCGTTGATCGTCGTTCATGAGGAAATCAAACCTGCCGGTGAGATTGTAGAGCAAACGCCGATTCTTGTTAGCCAGAACTTTTTTCGTCATGATGATCGATATCATCATGAAGGGAATCAGCGGTTAGACAAATTTGTCACGGATGAATTCTTAGTGGGTGAGGTTTACGGGTGTCAGGTGGCCGTCACGAATCCCACCAGTTCGCCGCAGAAGCTCGATGTCTTGCTGCAAATTCCCGTTGGTGCTTTGGCCGTGCTGGGGCATAAATCGACACGCAGCATGTTGATTGGTTTAGAGCCGTTCAGTACCGAGACAGTGGAATACTATTTCTATTTTCCCACGTCCGGACGTTTTCCTCATTACCCAGTGCACGTGGCGAAGAACGAACAATTGCTGGCGCACGCCGCTCCCTTTGGTTTCAACGTGGTCAATGAATTGAGCCAGGTTGATACCGAATCGTGGGCTTATGTTTCACAGTTTGGGACGGTAGAGGAAGTCATTGAATTTTTAACCGAAAACAACTTGCATCGCATCGATTTGGGGAAAATTGCCTGGCGGATGCGCGACAAAGACGTCTTTGACCGCGTCATCCCGCTCTTGTCAGCACGTCATGCCTACAACCATACACTTTGGTCTTATGGGATTCAGCATAATAGCGTGGCTGTGATTCAGCAGTACTTACAACACGAAGATAGCTTGGTCTCGCAATGCGGCGATGCCATTCGTAGTCCGTTGTTGGAGATTGATCCGGTTGTGCGAAAGACCTATGAGCATCGCGACTACAAGCCTCTTGTCAATTCTCGAGCGCATCAGCTTGGTAAGCGGCGACAGATTCCCAACGATCGTTTCTTTGAGCAATATCATGATTTGATGCGCGTGTTGAGTTACCGACCAGCGCTGAGCGACGAAGATCTTTTAGCAACGACCTACTACATGTTGCTGCAAGATCGCATCGAAGAGGCATTTCAATACTTTGGTCGTGTGAATGTGGTGCAGCTCGAATCGAGGCTGCAATACGATTACTTTGCCGCCTATTTGAGTTTCTACACCGATGACCTTCAACTTGCGCGTGATCTTTCAGAGCAATACGCAGACTATCCTATCGATCGTTGGCGGACGGCATTTGCGAACATTCGCAGCCAGCTTGACGAATGGGAAGACGGAGAAGTTGGTTTGGTAGATGCGGAGGATCGAACTCAGAACCAAACCAAGTTGGCCAACACCGAACCGACATTTGAGTTTGTGGTGGAATCCAAAAAAGTCTCAATCGACTACCAAAATATGGAAACGGTGCGTATTAATTACTATCTGATGGACATCGAACTGCTATTCAGCACGAACCCCTTCGTGCAGGAGTATGGCGATCAGTTCTCTTACATCCAACCGAATGGATCGGAAGTGATTGCGCTGCCTGAAAACGCGCAAACGCATGAATTCGAGTTACCCGGCAATCTGCACAATAGCAACGTCCTGATTGAGGTTGCAGGTCATGGACAAAAGAAGTCGCAAGCTTACTATGCGAATTCCTTGGCATTGCAACTGGTAGAGAATTACGGACATTTGAAGGTGTCCTTAAAAGATGACCGTCAACCGCTCTCCAAGGTCTACGTCAAGGTCTACGCTCGGATGAAAGATGGGACGGTACGTTTCTACAAGGATGGTTACACAGACTTTCGTGGGCGGTTTGATTATGTTTCCTTGAGTACGAACGAAATCGATTTTGTCGACAAGTTTTCCATTTTGGTTTTGAGTGAAGATTTTGGTGCTGTGGTGCGCGAAGCCGCACCTCCTAAACAGTAATCACAGCAGCCAAAAAGTGGCGGAGCTGGTCGTGATGATATAGCAGTAGAATGGCTACAGGATGAGGCTCTGAAGTTGAGATAGGAAGTGCCGTACTTCTCAAACGCCTTTGTCCTTGGCAATCCATCCCGCACGGCTTAGATTGAACTAGTGCAGACCCCAACACCAAGTCCGGAAGCGGCCGAGCCCCCATGTTCGCATGTGGTGCTTTTTGACGGGGTCTGTAATCTCTGCAACGGCATGGTTAATTTTCTCATTGACCGCGATCCTCATAAAAAACTGAAATTTGCGGCCCTGCAATCAGGCTATGGGGCTCGCTTGCGCGAAGTCCATCAACTCGACGATTCACTGAGCTCGATCATTCTTGTGGAGGGTGACGTGGTATATCAGCGCTCAACAGCCGTGCTCCGCATCGTCCGCCAGCTGAAAGGAATTTGGCCTTTAGTCGCGATCCTGCTGATTGTTCCCAGGGTAATTCGTGATGGGGTTTATCGCTTTGTAGCCAAAAACCGCTACCGCTGGTTTGGAAAACGGGAGCAGTGCCGAATTTCCACCCCCGACCTGCAAGAGCGTTTTCTGGATTAAAAGCACACTCCTGATCGTCGTGTCGTTGAAGGTAGATTTCCAGAGTCTAGTTCAGCGGACTTATCAACGACGATCTTAGTGTCATTGATCAGGTGTTGGAGCTTTCCCAGCAGATGGTTTCGACCTAAATTCAGCCACCACGTTGGAGTGTGATTTCTTTTGCTTGCTGAAGATGATGATTGCCTTCGTCGTCACGACCTAGTTCGGTCAAGACCTCTCCTAGCAGTTGGTGCGTTTGCGCATGATTTGGATTCATCGAAAGGATGAGGCGGTACAGTGTTTCAGTATCGCTAAGAAATCCTTTGTTTCGAAATCCCGCAGCAAACTCGGTTAAGTCACCTGTGGTTGGATCGGAAAACCACTTGCCCGGGAAAGGCACGGCAACCTCGCGCCGGATTTGTGGATCTGCCGAAACGTTGCGGACGTCGGCAAGCAATTGCTCTAAATCGACTGGGCCGCGGTAGAACGCGCAGGCGATACCCATGGGTCCGGGCCCAATAAGAAAACTTCCCGGCAAAGTGAGTTGTTCGCTGGTATCAAAAATGCCCGTGTAGACGTGGTCGAGCCGTTCCAAGACAGCTTGGTCTGCAAAGCCACTGGTAAAGGGGAAATCGATCTTCTTTAACAAGTCTTTGACTTGTTGATCGGTAGCACCTTTGTGCTGGCTCACGGAATCAACGTTCAGAGCGATGACTTCGATTCCCGCGGCACGCAGCCTCTCTTCCTGCTGAGCGATTTCTCGTAATTCTTTTACGCAGGCACCACACCAAGTGGCCCACAGAGTCAAGAGCACGGGGCGCGTTGCAGCGATGTCGGTTTTTAATTTTCCGGTTAAGTCGCGGTACGCGATGGTGGGGACGGGATGCGGGACTGCGAGGAAGGTCCGCGAAGAATCGTGAGATTGGTTGTCAACTTTTTCCAGTTGCTTCACGAGTCGTTTGGACTGAGGTGGCGTCCAGCGCTCGGCTTGCCCAGTACCTTGACGTAAAATAAAGAAAGCGTCTACGGCCACACCTTGAAAAAGTTCCGTTTCGCCGCCTGGCCAAGAAACATGTACCTGCTCGATTTGTTGTGCCTCGCCCAATCCAAAGCTGAGTAACTTAGTCGATTGGCTAAGATAGCCAGAACCGGCGCGCAATGTTTTGATCCGTTTGTAGTCTCCGTCACCGGCACAGACTACCTCCACGCGCGCTCCGATGGCATCTCGGTTGGTGTGGGATCCATCCCCATTTAATTGAAAAGACACAAAGTGATTGGTTTTGGGCATCTGATTGCGTAAGAAACGCACGGTGGGACCTGTGCGATTGGTTAGCCAGATGTCCAAATCGCCGTCAAAGTCCCAATCGCTAGTGGCGATCGCGCGCCCATCGTCAAGAAAATCAAAACCCGACGTTGACGAAATGTCGGAAAAACGTCCTTGACCGGTGTTTAAGAAGCAGCAATTTGCTTCATGACCACTCCACGATTTGCCTGATCGCACTAACACTTCCAGCGTGAGGTTTTCATGAGAGTATTTGCCCGTATCCTGGTCTTCTTGCTGTATAGGTGCGCATGACACGACGCGCCGCCAGTAAAAACTTCACAAATCACCCGCGGATTCGCCGGTGACATTCCCGCTGGCCACAAGAAGATCCTCCCAGCCATCATTATTGATATCGATGAAATTGGAGCTCCAGGCCCAGCGGCCGAGTTGCACGCCGGCAGAGGCACTAATGTCATGAAATATTCCGTCGGCAGAATTGGTGAGCAATGTGTTTCCACGGGCAAATTGTAAGAAACGCGCTCTCAGATTGTCGGTCAAATCAGGGCGAAATTTGGCTTGTTGCACAATCCGGTTACCAGCTGCGGAAAACATGTTGCTGACATAAAGATCCATACGACCATCTCGGTCGCAGTCGCCCCAGGTGACGGACATGCCGAAATTACGATCTTCCGCTCCCACCATCTTTGCCACGTCAACGAATGTACCCTGGTCATTGCGATACAAATTGTTTGGACCAAAGTCGTTGGCGACATAAAGATCGACATCACCATCGTTGTCGAAATCGTCCCAGGAAGCAGCCAGGCTGTTTCTGCGATTGTCGACATCAAGCCCGACATCATTGGTAACATCGACAAAGTTCCAATTTCCTTGGTTGCAGAGGAGGACGTTGCGCCCTCCATTGTTTGCATCTCCAAATACATCAGCCCCCGCTAATGAAACGGATGCCCCAAGGTCTGAGCTGTAATTGCATAAATAAAGGTCGACGTCCGAATCGTTGTCAAAATCGGCTGCCGAAAGGGAATAGACTTTTGCAATAATAGGTTCTGAACGGAGCGTGAAAATGCCGGTTCCATCGTTCTCCATTAAAAGCGTTGCGGGTTTTGAAAGTGTCGACAAAACCAAATCCTGATCCTGATCGTTATCGAGGTCAACAAACAATGCGGCAGCTGTGGAATCAATCCAGTCGACGCCAGCTTGCGCCGAAATGTCGGTTAGGGATCCATCCGACTGACGAAGAAATAAGCGATTGGGTAAGCCACCGGGTTGGCAGACGTAGACATCATCGAGACGATCTCCATTGACATCACCGACGGCGATTCCGTGATGCCCACTGATATCAGGTTCCAGTCGGACATCCAGCTGCTTTCGCCAATAATTCCTACCCAGCGCAAGTTGGGTATAGTAGCAAGAGTCATTGGCAAACAGATTCTCCGAATCGTCACGGAAGAGAGATTTGCCTTGGATTTGTGCCACGGATTTTTCGAACTGTTCCACTGCGTCGACGCGTTTTATCTTGGGCGGTTTGTTTTCATGTGTTTTCGTCCAGTCAATCTTCCAAGTCGTGTGGATCTCGAAACGGTGGTCTGCAATTTTTCCATCGATCGAGACGTATTGCCGCGTAAAAAAAGTTGCGGAATCGGGTGCTTCGATAGCGAAGATTTTAAAACCTATGTGGAGGTCCGAGACCTCAGGCGAGTTCTCCCATAAAGCCTGAAAGTCGGCCACGAATTCACGCCTGTCGAGGCGGTTGGGGGGTAAGGGATTTCCCTCGGATGGTGCAGGAAAGAGGGCGCGTTCAATCCGTATGAGTGGATCGTCGAAGACCGTCTCGAGCGCAGCGGGTTGTAGAGGGCTCGACGAAAAATCATCGGTTAAAACCTGCTTGATTTTGCTGACCAATTGCTCGTCAGTCTGAGTCCAATAGCTTGCAAAGGACTTGAGGACCTGCTTAGCTTCTTCATGCAGGACTTCGGTTAACCAACCATCTTGCCTGGGATCATCTTGGGAAAAAACATACTTAGTGCGGTCTGTCGCATCCTCAGAAATCGTCGCTATGTCTTCCACGAGGATTTCTAGTTCGCCAAATTCGGGCGCTGACTGGCGCCGAAATTGAAGAAAGACAACCAGTGCTATGGTACAGCACACAAATAAGCCAACTTGCCCAACAGTCCTCCATTTCATGTGTTTTTCACCCAACGTGCAACGAGATGCGTGCAACGAGATTCCCTTCTTAGCATTCTAGCATCGTAGCCAAAATGCTTCCAGAAGCGAGAGCCTTTCGATCTCCTCGCTAGCCGGACTACCGAACGGCAGGGCGTACTGACTGAAGTCCGCCCGAGGAGCTCTTGAACGAATCTGGCACAAAGCAGAAAAAACTAATTCTGGAATGCTGGATGCTGAGCATCTCCGGCAGACTCAATGTATGCCAACAAGTCAAGAATATCTTCTGCGGTCAAGGTATTTAAAAGTCCCAGTGGCATAAGCGAAATCTTAGACGCAAAGCGGTCTTCGATTTCACTTTTACGAATCTCCAGAGCATTCTCTTTCTTTTCGAGAGGGTTGCTGACAAGGCGTACGATTTCTTCATCTTCTTGCACGACGACGCCACTGAAAAGTAACCCGGCGTCGGTTTCAAAAATCTGGGTGCGGTATTTATCGGCGATTTGTTTTGAAGGTTCGAGCATCTCGACTAAAAGATCCAGCCGATTCATCTTTTGTGCCGCGAATTTAGCTTTGATACCCGCTAAGTCGGGCCCGATGATTCCACCTTGTTGGTTCATGCGATGACATTTTATACAGGCGACTTCCGTGAAGAGTTTCCGACCATTTTCGAACGAACGGTTGGCACTGGCCTTGGGGAGTGACTCGACCAGATCGGCAGGCATCCATTGTCGGACGAATTGTCGAATCGGGGATTCGTGTGATTCCGTCGGTTCGAGTAACTCTAAGGGAATGTCCTCAAGATTGTCGACAACATGCATGGTCCCGAACATGGTCCGCCAATGTCCGGGGAAAGTGCAGACAAAAGGATAATCGCCCAGCATTGTCGGTGCGGAAATCTGAAGTCGTTGGGTTTGCCGTGATTGCAACATTTGAGTGGCAAACAGTACCTGTGAGGAATCGGGAATGAAATGTTTCGCAAATGCGTCGGGTAATGTGGCCATCCTTTCCGCCGCTAGACCAACCTCTTGGAGTGCCCCTGGTGCCGTGATAATGAGGTTGTGGGGCATGATGTCGATGTTTTCAAAGATGATTTCGACAGGTTTTCCAGCTTCGACAAAGATGTTTTTGCGATCATATTGCATCCGATGCGGGATGGGTCTGACGAGAATCACCGGAACGCCAAGGCTACCCAACTTGGAGCGAATTTCCTTGGCTTGTTTGGAAGGCAGATGGAGTGCGAGGCTGTTGCCCAGCTGCAGTGCGTCCAGCGTCGATGCATTTGTTCGTTCGGTAACCGGAATGGTTTCAATATGAGTCACTAATTCATCCACCAGAGGCTTAATAAATTCACGCGGTATCTTGTTTTTGTGGATGCGTGCTAAGCCTTGTATGGCTGCTGGTCGCTCAATATTGTTCCTGAAAAAACTTGCCAAAGTCTGGAACGCATCCGCTTCGTAACCAGGGAAGTAAGTCAGCGCGTTCATGGCCGAGCGTCGAATTTTAGCAACCGAGCTGTTTTCCAATTCGATACGGACACTTTCGGCGGGTGCGCGGTTGTCTTTCTGAAGAAATACGGTTGTGCGTTCGTCGTTGAAAACCGTTACAGAAAATCCATCCAGACGTTTGGCATACTTGCCGTTTTCTTCGCTGCGATTCCAGATCGTAATGGCTTCCAGGGCAACCTCTCGGCCAAGATCTAATTCCCACCACGGTGCACGGCTGTTTCCCTTTGTGTGAGTTTGGCCTTGATTGTTATAGATGCCACTGGAATTGCCATCGATTGCCCGCTGAGCTTGACCACCGAAGTCGGTACTCGATTGGGTCGCTTTTCCGCTCTGCGCAATGTTTTTTCCACTGCTGAAAACCTCTACTTCGGCCAGCGTTAAAACCTTATTTTTTCCGGGAATTGTGATCCGCACAAAACGACCGGCAGTACCAGGGTTGTTGGTGACTTCCGTCGCGAGAGAATCTGGTAAGCCATGTATCAATGGTGCGACGCGCGGATAGAGGGACGTTCGCAATGCGGGCTTGGCGATAAGGGGTATGGAGTCAACGAGATCTTGTAAACCTCGTACGGAGCGGAGGGCCAGATTCCAGACCTTATCGGTTGAGGCGTCCGCGGCAATTAAGGAAACGTAAGCGACTTGGCGAGTGACAGATCGTCTGGCGGAGGTCGCCAGCTTTTCGATGTGGGAACGGTAGCTGGCAAAGTCCTCGGGAGGCTGCTTGGTGAGCATGTGGGCTAAATCGGACAAGACGTGTCCGGCATGCTCACTTTCTGATTGATCCAGTCGTGTCATTGCGGAGAGGAGCTCGGTAATCAAATCTGTACCATTAGATTTTGCAAGTCCCCGTAAGGCTTCGTGGCGGAATTTGTGAACCACACCGTGTCGTGATAACAAGGCCACATAGACTGGTTTACTACGTGCCATGTTGAGTAACTCGGGCGTGCTGACTCCGGCCAAAATGTATTCCACGCCAGCGGGATTGTCGTCGGCAAACGGTTTACCGGCTACGATCCTCGGTTGCCAATATGGTTCCAACCGGCGCATGGTGTGTCGCAGGACGTATTCCAGATAATAGTCTTGTGGGTACTTGAGTATTTCTAATGCGATTTCAGCAGCTTTCGCATCTGGGAAGAAGCTGCAGGCACGGGCCGCTTCGACGCGTACGCGAGGATGGGGGTCGTTGGCGCGCTGGCGCAGCATCGCGAACGGATCGCTGAGCTGATCGCCCCAAAAAGCCAGGACACGTGTCGCTGCCGCTCGAGCGCGGAAGTCTTGGGTGTTCAAGAGCTGGGTGAGGAGCTCTTCGTTCACTGCGTTGTGATGTTGATGCACCCAAAGTGCTTCGAGCAAGTGATGTTCGTAGAGGGGGTCTTGTGGGTCCAAACCTTTCGTCCAGGTAGCTAACGCTGTGACCACGGCGTTCGCTGAATGATTACGTAGTTCCAAGCGAGTACGATAGCGCGTGCGGTCTTCGTGCGATTTTAAAAGTTCCAGCAGGTGTTCGATTGGTTGACGATCGATCTGAGGTGGCGTGAGGAGTGGACGGCTAGGGTACGTAATCCGCCAGATTCGTCCGTGTGTGTGGTCACGATTTGGGTCGCGGAGATTGTGCTGCATGTGGCCGACGAGCGGGTTGAACCAATCGACGACGTAGAGTGCTCCATCCGGGCCAAATTGTAGGTCGGTTGGTCGAAAGTTGCGATCGGTGGAGAATAGCAGTGGCTCGATTTCAGTTCCCACAAAGCCAGATTCTTCTGCTTTCATCACGTGCTGTAAGATGCCTTGAAAACCGATGCAGTTGTTGAGGAGGAAATTGCCTTGGGCTTGTGGTGGGAAATGCCGGCTCGCGACGATTTCACAACCTGCGGTTGGCCGAACTCGTTTGACAATGAATTGCTGCATTTGTTCTTGATAGGCGAATTTGAATGGCCCGAAATCTTCTTGGCCGGTATAGGACGGCGTTTTCATAGAAAAAGCAGTACCCCAGTAATTGGCTCCTCCCGATGCGTCGGCCACAAAATTTTGCCCCCAGCGGTCGAAAATGTGTCCCCATGGGTTGGCAAAGTTGTAATGAATAAAGGTGTCAAATTGGTCCTTTGTTGGGTCGTAGCGATAGACACCACCATGCGCATTACGTACCGGACCTCGAGAGGTTTCCACGGCCGTATGGTGAAAGGTTCCTTCGTGTAAATAAAGTCCCCCTCCGGGTCCCCAGGTAAAGGCGCCGATGGAATGATGGGAGTCACCCGAATCGAAGCCGTGCAGCAATAATTTGCGTTCGTCGGCTCGATCGTCGCCATCACGGTCTCGCAGGAAAATTAAGTTTGGTTGCTGGGCCACATAGACGCCGTTATCGCCAAGTTCAAAGCCGGTGGGAACATGCAGATCGTCGGCAAAGACCGTTGATTTGTCGGCGCGACCGTCGCCATCAACGTCTTCGAGAATAATGAGTTTGTCGTGCGGCTTGTTGGGCGGTTGGAACATCGGATAGTCGGGCATTGCCGCAACCCATAAGCGGCCGCGATTGTCAAAGTTCAACTGAACGGGATTCTTTAAATCGGGAAAATCAATTTCGCTGGCAAATAAATTAATTTCATAACCGTCTGCAATGGTGAAATGTTTTTTGGCTTCCTGAGGAGGTAAAATAGCGACCGGTTGATCAAAGTTTGTTGGCACGTCATACAGTGGCCGTGTACCACTGTCGTCAATCTCCAAAGATACCGACTCGCCACGCGCGACTCGCCAAATTCTTTGATCGCGGAGGGCCACCATGTCGTCCAACTTGCCACGTTCGTTTTCTAGCACATAGGCGTCGGTGAAAGGTGGATTGCCGTTGTCGCGACGCGACCTACCTCCGTAAATGTAGTAGCCGTTGACAGCACGATAACGATGGAAAAAGAAGAAGTTCTTCTCGTTAACTTCAGCACGTACTATTTCCAGATCTCGCTTGTTGCGCGCAGAGGGACCGAATAGTTTACGATCTAATAGCGGTGCCAATTGCGAATAGCCATAATCCGTCAGGTGAACACCGTTAAAGGTCCATGGTTGGGTCGCGTCGTTCATTAACGTTTGGGTCGACGAGAAAAGATCCACAAAACCAACCTGCCGGTTGGTTGCGACGCGCGCCATGATCTCCGTGTACCGTTCCAGTCTCGCATTCGAAGCGACGCCGTCTGGAATATGAGGGTTGGCAAGATTTTCATGTGCAATAGGTGAGATCAGCACTAACTGCGGCGCGGATTTGCCGTTGTATTTTTGGGAGGTTGTGTGGTCAATAAAGTCTCTCAATTCTTTCTCGAACGTTTCTAGTCCGCGCTCGCCTCCAAAGGACTCATTAAATCCAAAGAAGGCCAAGATCACATCGGCCTGCCAGGCAGTTAGATGCTGGTCAGAGCTACCGAAGTCCAGGGAGCGAGGACGAAAACGTACTTCGTCGGCCGCAAATCCAAGGTTTCGAACGATTAATTGATGTTGCGGAAAGCGAACGTGTAGAGCAGTTTCAAAGTGTCCAAAATACTGCATCCGTTCGGCCAGGGTGTTTCCGATGATGCAGAGGCGACTTCCTGCTTTTAGGCTTAGAACACCTTCGTTAGCAAAGCTTTGTGTTGTGAGCAATGCCAAGATCAGAACAAGCATGGCAGGCCAGCATCGCCGTCGACGTGAAATTCGCAGGATCATCAAATACTACTCCATCAAGGTTCACCAAAACATGTTTCGATCAAGGAAATCAAGTTTAACGCTGGCACTAGCCAAATGCATGACCCCGGAGGTTGATTCCCCCAAGTGATGGCTTAAACACAACGGAAGAGCTGGAATTATTTACTTACTGCGCTGACGGATGCTTTAGTCCCAGATCTGCTAGTAAGACTTGAGCGCAATTATAGGCCGGTAATCCCGTGACGTTGCCACCGGGATGACAACTCGACCCGCAAAGATAGAGAGCGTCTAGGTGTCCTCGATAGTGGCCGGCACCGATAAAAGGGCGGTGATAACCGATTTGGTTGTTATCAAAGGAGCCAACGAGCAGGTCTCCGCCGACCATATTTGGCAAGCGGCGTTCCGTATCTAAGGGGCTCTGAACAAAGGAATCAAGCACTGCATGCTCAAGGTTTGGCGCCCGAAGTTTCCAGGCTTCGAGCATTTTTTTCCCATGTTGCTTTTTTTGTTCATCCCACTCGAGAGGGTTTCCATTTAATCGGTAGGGAAGTTTTTCCCACATAAATGCGGTATGAGACTCGGGGGGGGCTTGTGATGGGTCGAATTGGCTCGGACAACTTCCCCACATAACCGTGGGAGGGATGGTGCCGCGTTCGTGGTGTTGCACGATTTCTGAAAATTGCTCAGAGGAATCAAGGCCGAGAATCACCATCAGCGCTTGTTGTAATTGCGGTGTCTCTTGAGATGCAGCGTAAGTCGGTGCCTCTTTGAGGTTGAGATTCAAAGAAAACAGTGGGGCGATCAAGTTGTATTGAAAATTCCGAGCTGCTGACAGCCAAGCAGTCGGCAAATGTTGCTGGTCAATGAGCCCAAGAAATGTTTGTTGCGGGTTTAAACTGGAGGCAACAAACCGTGTTGCACGTAGAAATTCTCCGTCATCTGTTTCCACTCCGGTTGCGCGACCGTTTTCGATATGGATTCGTTGAGGCTTCGTTTTTGTTCGAATTTCTCCACCATGTTTCCTAATAACTTTTTCTAACGCCTCCGCCAAGGCTCCCGAACCGCCTTTACAGATTTGCGCGTAGCGGTCGGCTGCGAGCAACGCGGGGATGTGATGTCCAAATCCAGGCAATCGTAAGTCGACTTCCCTCAGCCCATTAAAGAAAAGTAATGCTGCACGAACCTGCGGATGTACAAACTCCTGCTGCACAAACTTGAGTGGTGAGAGTGCGCTTACTTCCAGAAGACGACGACCGAGAGAAGAACTTGCAAGTTGTCGCTTTCGCTCGTCGGGCGGAAGTGGTGGAGCCAGTGCTTCAGGGGAAAGGAATTTCTCAACAATTGGCCGAAATTCATTGCGCCAAAATTGCAATTTGTCTGCATCGACGGGGCTGACCTCAGCAAAGGATGCGTACGTGCTAGAAAAATCGGTCCACCATTCCAACAAAGGTCCGTCGGAACAGACCATGGCGACATTCAATTCGGGTTCGATGTAGCAGGCGCCGTTTTCTTCCAACTGCAAGTCACGGTACCAAGGAGAATGGGTGATTCCGCGGTGATAAAATGAATGCGTGTTATGAAAAAAACCTGATTCGAGCGGTTTTTCAACGGTAGTTAAGCCACCCCCAAGCTTGTCGTGTTGCTCAAGACAAACCGTTGTCACTCCTGCCCGGCTCAGATAGGCCTGCAGAATAAGCCCATTGTGACCGCCACCCAAGATGATTCCGTCATAAGATTTCATCCCACGTTGTCGCTTTGTTGAGGAGCTGGCATCTTTTTCCGAGTCAGCCGGTCGAACTCGTCGGAACTCGTTGATTTGTTTATAGTTTGCGGAGAGGTTTTCTAAGTGACAGAAATCATTGTACGGGTGAGCCACAAATCGGGATAGAGAAGCGACGAGATTTCTCGGCTTCAAGTAACGCAAATGAATCACGTTTTCTTTGTCCCTTGTCTGGCAGCTGTTGTCGTTCTGAGCAGCCTTCCATTGCTTGTGAAGGCCCAGCATGTTACTGGACAACCTCATGCTGCTGGGCAACCTGCACCGCGAGTCCTCACAAACTCCGTCGGCATGCGGCTCGCAGAGATTCCTGCCGGTGCTTTTGAAATGGGATCGCAAGATCGGAGATTACCGAAACAGAAAACACTGACACCACATCGGGTTCAAATTACAACATCTTTTTGGATCGGTACCCACGAGGTAACCCAAGGCGAATACCACCGTGTCCTGGGATCCAACCCAAGTCAGTTTTCTCAAGCGGGTGGTTTACGGGATCGAGTGCGTGGCGTCGAAACCGATCGACTGCCGGTTGATTCGGTCAGTTGGCACGACGCAAAAGAGTTTTGTTTGCGTCTTACGCAACTGCCGGCAGAAAGGCAAAAAGGTCGCAGCTATCGATTACCAACGGAAGCGGAATGGGAATACGCTTGCCGCGGCGGTAGTAAGAAGACTTGGTGTTATGGAAATGAAGTGAAAACACTGCGCCAATATGGGTGGTACCGGCGCCGTGAAACAATGCAAAGAACTCACATCGTTGGTGAGCGAAGGAGCAACCGATTTGGCTTGTATGACATGTACGGTAATGTTTGGGAATGGTGCAGCGACTTTTACGAGGCTGAGTATTATTCCCATAGCCCTCTGGTAGATCCTCAAGGGCCTTCGCAAGGTTTCAGCAGAGTGATTCGTGGTGGTGGCTGGGATAGTCCCGCAGGCAATTGTACAAACGCAAATCGCAACAGTGATCCGCCACAAATCGCTGATCAAGATACGGGTTTTCGTGTTGTGTGTGAAGTAAAATGAATCCTCGTTGGGCAGCTGCCAATTCCCGCTTTGCAGTAAGGTAGATACATTGGGGACCGCAGCTTCCCCGAAGAGTACTACGGAATCAAGAGATCTGAAAGTTTGGAATGGGTTATCGTTCCCTGTGGCAATGTGTTCATGATTTAGAGCGTTCAGGGCATCTCGTCCGTCTGGACGAAGAAGTCGACGCATATCTTGAAGCTGCGGAAATTCAACGGCGGGTTTTTGCCTCACGTGGACCGGCGATTTTGTTCAGCAATGTGAAGAACTGCCAATTTCCAATGGTGTCGAATCTGTTTGGAACTCTCGACCGGGCACGTTACCTTTTTCGTGATACGCTGGATACTGTGAGGCGGTTGATTGAACTAAAGACAGATCCCAGTCGGGCGATGCGACAGCCCTTGCAGTACTGGAAGCTGCCTCTGGCAGCGCTACGGATGTTGCCCAAACGACGTTCTCGAGGTGCCGTACTGGCAAATCAAACTTCGATTCACGATCTACCGCAACTGCAGTCCTGGCCAAATGATGGTGGTGCCTACATCACCCTTGGACAAATTTACAGTGAGCATGTCGAACAACCGGGTTTACTTGGATCGAACCTGGGTATGTATCGAGTCCAACTGTCCGGAGGTCAATTCGATCCTGGGCGTGAAATCGGACTTCACTACCAGATCCATCGAGGCATTGGAGTTCATCATGCGGCGGCTCTGCGACACGGCAAGCCGTTTCGCGTCAACATTTTTGTTGGTGGAAGTCCGGCCATGACTCTGGCAGCGGTCATGCCCTTACCGGAAGGGATGTCGGAGTTAACCTTTGCTGGTGTCTTAGCGGGACATCGTATCGGCATGGTTCATGGTTCCCGAAAGGGGGCGAACGATTTACCAATTTATGGTGATGCAGATTTTTGTATCACCGGAATTATCGATCCCGAGAAAGAGTTACCCGAAGGGCCTTTTGGCGATCACCTGGGATATTACAGCCTGGCTCATGCTTTTCCCGTCTTGCGTGTGGAAAGTGTGCGACATCGAAAGCATGCGGTATGGCCATTTACTGTCGTGGGGCGCCCACCGCAAGAAGACACCGTCTTTGGGGAGCTGATTCATGAGTTGACGGGTCCCGTGATTCCGACTGTCGTGCATGGCGTGGACTCCGTTCACGCAGTGGATGCTGCCGGGGTTCATCCGTTGATGTTGGCGATTGGTAGTGAACGTTATGTGCCTTATGACAAAGTGGTGGAACCTCAGGAGATCCTTACGCAGGCAAACGCGATTCTTGGACAAGGTCAAATGTCGCTCGCCAAGTATTTGATGATCATTAATCGCGATGATGATCGCGAGCTTGACATTCAGGACATCAAGGCGTTTTTCTCCCATTTGCTTTCTCGCATCGATTGGCAACGCGATTTACATTTTCAAACACGGACGACCATCGATACGCTTGATTATTCAGGCGATAGCCTGAATCGTGGCTCGAAGGTCGTCATGGCAGCTGTGGGGGATCCGCAGCGGTTACTGCCACGCGAGATCACGGGGGCCTTCAATCTTCCCCAGGGCTATTCCGAACCACGCATCTGCCTACCCGGTGTTTTGGCTATTAAGGGACCAGAATACTCTTGCAGTACGGCCCGCTCGTTTGCGGAAAAGTTTTCTGTGCATGACGGGATAAACAAGTTTCCATTGGTTGTGATTGTAGACGACAGTGACTTCGCTGCGCGTTCCCTGAACAATTTTCTTTGGGTCGTTTTTACACGCAGCAACCCGGCAGCCGACATTACCGGTATCGATGAATTTGTTGAGCAGAAACATTGGGGCTGTCGGGGGTCATTAGTCATTGACGCTAGAGTCAAGCCACACCATGCGCCACCTTTGATCGAAGACTCGGAGGTAACAAAAAAAGTGGATGCTCTTGCAGCTCGCGGTGGACTCCTAGCAAAATACCTTTGAAAATGAGATCCGCCAATCACGAGATTGGTCGCTTGTTTCAATTATTCTGATACCAAACCCTTATCGAGTCGCTCCTCAAACATGTTACTCAACTTGTCTAATCTAGAACCGGCTTCGTTGCTGGCGGCATTTGACTGGGCGGGACCTGCGGGTGTGGTGTTACGGTGTCTGATTGTCGGTTGGCTGACCATGGTGGGAGCTTTTATCGGAAGTTTCATCAATGTGGTGGTTTACCGCATGCCAAGTGGAATAAGCCTCGTGTTTCCCGGGTCCCACTGTCCAATCTGTAAACATCGTATCCGTGGTTATGACAACATCCCGATTCTCAGTTGGCTTATTCTACGTGGGAAGTGTCGTGATTGTGGTGTGAACATTCCACCACGATATCCCTTGGTGGAAGCTCTTTACGGCACCATGTTTTTTATTTTGGCGGTTGTGATGACACTGACAAATCGCGATTTTTGGTCGATTGTGGAGTGGTCTGACGAACGTTCACTGCTGGCATTTCTTTGGGGCCCTTATGCGGGTTGGATGCTGATGCTGAGTACCCTGATCAGCGCGGCCTTGATTATCTTCGATAGTCATAAGATTCCGGACGCTCTTTTTGTCCCCGCGCTCATCGCCGGAATGTTACTTTCGATTTTTTGGTCGACCATACCGATGGTCTCTAACCATGTTGGTTGGCCTGCATGGTCTGATGGATTTGTCGGCCTGTTAGCTGGTGTCGTGATGTCGATGTCGACCTACTGGATAAGAAATCCAGAAGGTTCAAGGTACCGACACACTCCCCAAGTACTGGCCTTTGCTACATTTGGACTTTATGTAGGCTGGCAAGCAGTGGGTGTTGTTGCCGTAGGCAGCGGTCTTGTACAACTTGTCTCGCTGTTAGGCCCGAAATGGCTGAGAAAAGCCTTGAATTGGCACACTTGTTTGGCAATTGGGGGATTCTTTGCATTAATATCCTGGCAAGAAACCGTTAACCAGTTTGAATTCCTCGGACGTCAAAGCAGCCTCTTAACATTCTTGATTCCCGTAGTTTGTACGAGTGTCATTGGGGTGATTCATAAGTTCGTCGCCAAACCCATAACATTCGCACCAGCAGAACAAGACCCTCTCTCACCGAACGAAGCGGAACATGAATCACCACCACAAATAGAAGGTGCCGACATCACCTCGCCCAACGATGCCCCTTAAGCAAAATCGTTGTCGTTCCAGCGGTATTTTCCGTCGAGTAGAATTCTCATCGAGATGATTTTCCATCCGAGCTTATTCCTAAAAACTAAAGCCAACGTTGCAACAACTCATGTTTGAGAAACTCGGACGGTTCATTGCACGTCGTTGGATTGTCGTCATTCTTTTTTGGGTGGTGCTGGTTGTTGGAGTGAGAATAGCTGCTCCACGCTGGGAAGAGGTTACCCACGACGGAGATTTTGCGTACCTTCCTGATTCCATGCCGAGTGTAGTGGGTCAGGAGCTTCTTTCCAGCTCATTTCCCCACGATCGGGCTAAGAGTCAGATCGTCATCGTCTTGGCACGCCCAGCAGAAGTCCTCGACAAAGACGACGTTTACGTGGGAGTTGAAATTGCGCGAGACATGCAGCAACTTCTCGGCTTGGCATGTCTGGCACGAGCAAACCTCGATACGTTGGAAAATGTCAAACAACTGACCAAAGCCAAAGCGGCGTTCGATGAAGCAGTTCGATTAGATCACACGTTAATCGAACATTGGGAATCTCGTGCCAGCGGACCTGTGGTGCCGGAAGTATCACAAACGGAAAGATCATTGTTGCTGCAACGACAGCAACAGGATGTCGAACGACGCTTGAGTCAGGTTAACCAGGATGTTGTTGACTCAAGGCCTTCTCAGCAGAACAAGAATCGTTCGACTTCGCCGAGCAATTTTCCTAAGTCGGAGAGTTTTTCTCCACTGATTGACGTTTGGACATGGCACGACGAAGTATTTGGCAAAAAACTGGTGAGCACCGACCAACGTGCACGCTTGGTCGTGCTGCAACTTTCTCGCGAGTTTATGGCGTTTGAGAATCTGGCCTTCGTGTCGAAAGTGGAACAACAAGTAGAGGCGTTACGAACGAGGACCGCAGGTTGCACGCGACCGGGGTTGCAGATTGGTATCACCGGTTCGGCAGCTATCGGATCCGATATGCTCCGATCGACGCGCGACAGCATCAAAAACACCGAGTGGTTCACTGTGGTGCTCGTCTTCGTCATTTTGGTGGTCGTGTACCGTTCTCCTTTACTCGTCGCGGTTCCGCTGGTGGCCATTGGGATCTCTTTGCTCGTTGCCCTGGCTACGGTGGCCCTCTTAACGCAGTTGTACCTTGTGCCTGGCTTCAGCTGGTTTTCGATGACCGTTTTCACAACAACCAAGATATTTGTGGTGGTTATTCTGTTTGGTGCTGGCACGGATTACTGCCTGTTTTTAATTTCCCGATATCGTGAATCGTTGGCAGCAGGTGCCACACCGGATGAAGCGATTGTTTTAGCCTTAAGCGGGGTAGGCGATGCCTTAGTCGCCAGCGCACTGACAAGCATTGCTGGTCTGGGCATGATGGCTTTTGCCGAATTCGACAAATTTCGCTATAGCGGCCCCGTGATTGGCCTCTGCCTGGCAATCACACTTAGCGTCTGTTTAACACTCGTCCCTGCAGTCATACACGCCTTGGGAAAATCGCTATTTTGGCCTTGGGGAGCAAGGCTAGGCGCAGTACGTAGTACCAGCGAGGGGACGAGCATGCCGCCCTCCAGAACAGACCGTACTTATATGTCCGTGTTCTGGGATTGGTTGGCGTTGTGGATCACTGAATATCCTGGTCGCATCCTCATTATGACGAGTACTGTGATGCTACCTCTCGCTCTTTTCGGCGTGATTCACGCGGACCGAGTGACTTACGATTTGCTGAGTGAAATTCCTGCATCCCGGCCGACCAAATCAGGTACAAAACTTGTCGAACAACATTTTGCCCTTGGGAGCAATGCACCCATCCAAGTCTTACTGAAACGCACGAATGTGGGCAGTGAACCGGGTCAAGAGCGTCAAGCAATTCGAGCGCTGGCTGATAAACTCTATTTGCCAGGTGTCACTTCGGTTCGTTGTAGTGAGGATCCGTTAGGTGATTTTAGGCCTGGTGAAAAAGTCGGGATGTTAAGCGCGCGCGCGCGGGGCTTGCGGTTTTTGCGCGCGCATCAGCGTGTTCAGGATATTTTTGTTTCCGACACGGAGTCTGCAGAGGACTTTGTCGCACGATTTGAAGTCATTCCCGGAGACAATCCTTTTACTCTTGAGGCAATTCATCTCCTCAATCAAATCGACGGCATGTTAAAGGCTCTTGTCCAACAGGAAGATTCGCCCTGGTTTGGCGCTGTGGTGGCCTACGCTGGAACAACTGCTTCGATTCGAGATCTTCGTAAGGTGACTCAAACGGATGATCTACGCATCAAAGTTTTTGTTGTTGCGGCAGTTTTCATTGTACTTTTGATGATTTTAAGACGGCCGGTTGTATGCTTTTATCTGCTGGCCACCGTCTTGTTCAGTTACTTTGTTACGATCGGGGCGACTCAGTGGTTTTTTGAAACAATCTACGGCGAAACGTTTCGAGGACTAAATTGGAAAGTTACTATTTTTCTTTTCGTCATCTTGGTGGCCATTGGTCAAGACTACAATGTGTACCTGACGACGCGTATTTTCGAAGAACAGAAGCGGCATGGACCTTTAGAAGGCCTGAGAATTGCTGTCATCCAAACGGGAGGAATTATTACCAGTTGCGGGGTCATTATGGCTGGCACGTTTCTGGCGATGACGTCTGGAGCTTGGGGGTCGTTGATTCCCCCTGACACTCCCCTGCTGTCTGCTTTCTTTGACACGAATGGAGGTGCATTGCGAGGAATCGTTGAACTCGGATTTGCGCTGACTCTGGGCGTCTTGTTAGACACGTTTGTGGTACGTTCAATTCTCGTTCCTGCATTTCTCGCTTTGTGGACCAGACGTCGAGGGCGGAGTGTCGAAGAGATTGTGGCTGGCCGAGTAGAGAACTGATTGAGGGCCCTCGCCGGACGAGGAGGACTGCAGATTGATCGGGACCGTTCTCAAATTGAACGGCAAGTGACAGAAACATGCCAGCCAAAAGATTGAAGTATCTTTATTTTCACCTACTACCTCCTAAATCCCTGACCCTGGAAACCCTGACCCTGGAAACCCTGACCTCAGAAATCATGGACGCAGACCGATGGATAATATGGATACAGGGACACGCATTTAATGCCGGGGTGTTGTCCTGTTAAGGCTGAAATGAAAGGACGGACCGACGGAGAAACCCTTCCACCGGAAAGCGAACCAAGGAGGAAGGTAAGTGATGAGAAAAAAGGTTGGACGTATAAAGGTTCGTGAGCGGTCCGCCAAGTTGTCGAGTCTGTGGTCGTTTCGTGAGTGCTGGATGAGTGCCGGCAACCATGCTGGAAAAACAGTTGAGCATCATGGCAACGTCATTCAAGCAAGACGGGAATTTTGACCAGTGTGCGCAAAATCCAGTGAACACAATGGCCAGGAGATAAGCGACCGATTTGCACGACAATTGCTCACAAGGTGCCTAAAAGCTAGGCAATTTAGTGCGGCTGAACTAGCAAGAAAGCCATGAATATCTCAGCAAGCTGATTGCAATCATGTGGTTATCGCCTAAGATACTCGACTTGATTTAAACGATTGGCATGACTGTTGCATTCCGTCTGATGAGTCAGGCAGATGCGTTAATCGTTTACCCCGTCTGGCGGCGGATTCCCCACTTCGGCAATGGGATGTCGAAGCCGCTCTGAGGCTACTGCGCCGGGTGGTGCGGCTTCTCCCGCATGGATGCTTTCTCGGGAATGATTCCCTCAAGATGGAGAAGAATGAAGAAAGTAAACATGTTGTCCTGTATTTGTTAAGGAGCTAAGTGCAAGATGGTTGCCAAGTTAGAGTACATATGGCTGGATGGTTATACACCGACACAGAGCCTACGTTCAAAAACGCGAATTGCCAATGAATTTGGCGGCACCCTCGAGGAATGCCCAATGTGGTCCTTCGATGGGAGTTCCACAGAACAAGCGACGGGTGATGATTCGGACTGTTTGTTGAAACCTGTGGCGATTTTCCCTGATCCTTGCCGAAAAAATGGCTATTTGGTGATGACGGAGGTGCTGAATGCGGATGGAACGCCGCACGCATCGAATGCGCGGGCCACGATCGATGATGACGACGAAGATTTTTGGTTTGGCTTTGAGCAGGAATATTTTCTTTGGGATACAACGACCAACTTACCTCCAGGCTTTCCTGCAGGTGGTTATCCAGGACCCCAGGGACCTTACTATTGTTCCGTCGGTGCAGCCAAGGCTTATGGGCGAGATTGTGTCGATGAGCATTTGGATGCCTGTCTCGATGCGGGAGTTAATGTGGAAGGGATTAATGCCGAAGTGGCGGCTGGACAATGGGAATTCCAAGTCTTTGCCAAAGGTGCAAAACGTGCCGGTGATGAAACTTGGGTAGCCCGTTACATCCTGGAGCGCTGCGGTGAAAACTACGGATACGCCATCGAATGGCATCCCAAACCGCTGGGGCGTACCGACTGGAATGGTTCCGGCATGCACGCTAATTTTTCTAACGGTGCCATGCGGGATGCTGGAAATGAGGAGGTATTCACAAAGATTTGTGAATCGTTCAGCAAGGTGATTTCACGACACATCGATGTCTATGGCGCTGACAATGATCAACGGTTGACCGGTGAACACGAAACCCAATCGATCGACAAGTTCAGTTATGGCGTGTCCGATCGCGGAGCTTCCATTCGTATTCCGGTAGGAACGATTGATGATGGCTGGAAGGGACGCTTGGAAGATCGTCGACCAGCATCCAATGCGGATCCTTATAAGGTCGCTGCGGCAATCGTGAAGACAGTGAACGAATCTGGAGCGTAGTCGCGTTGTTTGCTGTATTAGTTGAGACCACTTGCAGGCCCTCAGGATTATCTTGAGGGTCTGCTTTTTAATGTTGTGAATTAAGTTTTTGTCTCTTGCTAGTTTGTATTCAGTGTGGAATTTAAAGAAGGCCTCTCATGACTCCTCGCGAAATTCTAACGCTTTGTCGTGAAAAAGATATTAAGGCAGTCGATTTGCGTTTTGTTGATCTTCCGGGGTTGTGGCATCACACGACCATTCCGGTCAGCTGTCTAGATGAGGAAGTCTTTGAAGATGGTTTGGGTTTTGATGGTTCCAGCCTGCGCGGTTGGCAGCCTATCGATGAAAGTGACATGCTCCTTATCCCTCAAGCCGAGACAGCCTTTGTCGATCCATTTACCGAACTGCCTACCCTTTGCTTGATCTGTAATATTCAGGATCCAGTAACTCGTGAAGATTACACAAAGGATCCACGCAATGTCGCTGGCAAGGCGGTCAACTACCTTAAATCCAGTGGCGTTGCCGATGCCGCTTTCTTCGGACCCGAACCTGAATTCTTTATCTTTGATGATGTACGTTATGACCAAAATGCGCACGAAAGTTACTATCACGTTGACAGCATCGAAGGCGAATGGAATCGGGGCCGATTAGAGAGCCCCAATTTGGGTCACAAGATGAGGCATAAGGAAGGGTACTTTCCTGTGCCACCGATGGATCAACTCATGAACCTGCGCAATGAGATGATGCAGATCATGATCAATGTTGGCATCCCTGTGGAATGTCAACACCATGAAGTGGGATCTGCCGGACAAGCAGAAATCGACGTGCATTTCAACGAGTTGTTGAGGATGTCGGACCAACTGATGATGTACAAATACATTGTCAAAAATGTGGCACATTCTCATGGGAAGACAGTGACTTTCATGCCCAAGCCGTTGTTTGCGGACAACGGCTCCGGTATGCACACACACTTTTCCTTTTGGAAAGAGGAAAAGCCATTGTTTGCTGGAAGTCAATATGCGGGTTTGAGTGATCTTGGTTTGCACGCGATTGGTGGTATCTTGCGACACGCACCGGCTTTACTTGCGTTCACCAACCCGACAACGAACAGCTACAAAAGGCTTGTACCGGGATACGAAGCGCCGGTGAATTTGGCTTATTCGGTGCGCAACCGTTCGGCAGCCTGTCGCATTCCGATGTACAGTCCCAGTCCCAAGGCGAAACGGGTCGAGTTCCGCTGCCCGGACCCAAGTTGCAATCCATATTTAGCCTTCTCGGCGATTCTGATGGCTGCCATGGATGGTGTGCAGAATAAGATCAGTCCCGGGGAACCCTTGGATAAAGATATTTATGATTTGCCCGTGGAAGAAGCTCAGTCTGTCAAGAAGACACCTTCCTCCTTGGATCAAGCTCTTGATGCCTTAGCGGCGGATCACGAGTTTTTGCTGCGCGGCGAAGTCTTTACGCCTGACATCATCGAAGGCTGGATCGCCTATAAAATGCAAAATGAAGTGGATGCGGTGCGACTTCGTCCTCATCCTTATGAGTTTTGCATGTACTATGACATTTGACGTCTGCTGAAGAACTTGTCTGCGCTACATCGGTTACTGCAAATAAGGTCTCGGTTACTGCAACAAAGCTGGCTACAGCAGCAGGTCTTTCACCACCCGGCCTCCCACGTCCGTCAAGCGGAAATCACGGCCGGCAAATTGATACGTCAGTTGCTCGTGATTCAGGCCGAGTAAATGAAGGATCGTGGCGTGCAGGTCGTGCATGTGGATCTTGTTTTCGACGGCTTGATGACCAAAGTCATCCGTGGCGCCGTAGGCAAAGCCGGGTTTAACGCCACCACCTGCCAGCCAGACGGTGAATCCATTGGGATTGTGATCCCGACCAGTCCCCTTGTTTTGAGCGTAAGGAGTGCGGCCAAATTCGCCTCCCCACCAGACTAACGTGTCTTCCAAGAGTCCGCGTTGTTGCAGGTCTTGGAGCAAGGCAGCGATCGGTTGATCGACGGCACGGGCATGTTCGAAATGTTTCGGCATGTCGGAATGCTGATCCCAGGCGGGATTGGGGGAGTCGTCGCCGTAAGTTAATTGAATAAAACGCACACCGGCTTCGCAAAAACGTCGTGCCAGCAAACATTGTCGACCAAAGTCTTCAGTAGCTTTGCGGTGCAAGCCGTACATTTCGAGCGTTGCTGCCGATTCCCGTGAGAGGTCGAGAACTTCTGGTGCGTGTCCTTGAACGCGCCAGGCCAGTTCGTAGTTACTGATGACGGCTTCTAGTTGATGGTCTACTTCGTACTGCTGAAGTTGTTGTTGATTGAGCGATTGCAGCAATTGAAACTGCGCTTGTTGCTGTTGTTTTGAGAGCCGCGGGTTTACCAAGTCGCGGATTTGAGCATCTTGAGCTGGACGACCGGCGCTACCCAGGGTGGTGGCTTGAAAAATGGGAGGAAGAAATGCGCTGCCATAATTCCGCGCACCACCATTTCCAGGAGATGGGCAAATGGAAAGAAAGCCAGGCAGATTATTATTTTCACTTCCTAGTCCATAGTTGACCCAGGCTCCCATGGAGGGTCGTACCAGATTGGTTGCTCCACAATGTAGGAACAGGGTTGCGGGTCCATGGGCGACCCCTTCGGTGTGCATCGAATGCAACATGCAGAGTTTATCCACATGCCGTGCAGTTTGAGGAAACAGTTCAGAGACCCATTGTCCACAGTCACCGTATTGCTGAAATTTCCACAGTGGTTTCATGATTTGCTGGGAACTGCCGCGATTCCCAGTGTTTGCCAGCACACGGGCATCGTCGAAGGACAACTCGGTGCCATCTTTTCGATTTAAAAGAGGCTTGTAGTCGTATGAATCAACTTGACTAGGCCCGCCTTGCATAAAGAGAAAGATGATTCGCTTGGCCCGTGGCGTAAAATGAGGTTGCCAGCCCTGCGGTTGGTTGCGGTTTTGGCGAGCCTGTTCCGCACCTAGTAAACCCGTCAGCGCAAGCTGACCAAAGCCACAGGCCGAAGCCTGGAGCACCGTACGCCGATCGGGTGTTGCAGGTGTCATTACGATAGGTTGGTCCGTAGCTCAGTGGAGGCTAGGCTAATCAATATAGCGGAAATCTAAGGAGGCAAAAAAAGTATGCGCAACTTGCCGCCACAATGATTGTTGCGCATCGAGATCGGTTGTGGAATTGGAAAGGAAGTCTAGCACCAAGGTTCGTTCTGTCGGTAAGAGTGAGCGACCGAGGGTTGCCTGTGCTAACCATTCAAGGCGTTGCTCGTCATCGAAGGCTGGCATGGCCAATAAATTTTCTGCCAGATAATCTGCCTGTTGCATGAGCCACGGATTGTTCAGGAAAAAAAGTGCTTGAGGTGCGGTGCTGCTGATGTTGCGCTGGCCCACGACCATGCTGGGATTGGCAAAGTCGAACACTTCGAATGCGTCGGGTAAGGAGTTCCGTAGTACGGGCCAATAGACTGCCCGCTGGAAGCTTGTATGTTGGTAGTTGTAGTCGTTCGGTGTGGCAGCTCGTATCGTCTTACCACCTAAGGTCGTATCTAGGTGGCCACTGACCGCGAGCATGGCGTCCAGTAATTGTTCGGCGCTGAGTCTACGGCGATTCATTCTCCATAGCCAACGGTTCTCTGGATCCAAGGCGGCGTTGGCTTGGTGCAAGTCCGTCGACAACTGATAGGTTTGCGAGTTGACCATTTCGCGCAAAATACTTTTCAAAGACCACTTTTTCTGTACTAAGCGAGTGGCAAGATAATCCAGTAATTGTGGGTGGGATGGCATTTCGCCGGTAGTTCCAAAGTTGTCTGTGGTACGAACAATCCCCTGGCCAAATAACCAATGCCATAAGCGGTTGCAAATGACCCGTGATGTCAAGGGATTGTCGACGGCCGTAATCCAGTTACCCAGCTCTCTGCGGCCACTTTCCTGAGTTGTAAAGTGGGGTTGAATTTTTGTTCGTATGACCTGCAGAAACCCTCGTGAGGCAATCTCACCCAGGTTGTGAACGTTGCCACGAATTCGGATCTCCGTGTCCCCGATGGTTTCTTCTTCGGTTATCGACATGGTCATCGGACGCGCAGGGAGCTTTTTCTTTAAGGCTTCTAATTCAGCCGTTAACTCTTTAATTTGATCCTGGATTGCGATGGTTTTCTCTGCTGGCTTTGCAGTCGATTTTGCCAAGGCAACCGGTAAAAACTGGACGGCATCAATGATCACGAACTCCTTCGTCCCCAGGTTGGAAACAGAAACTGTGGGGATCGCCGCAGGTGTGAAATGGTATTGACCGAGTGAAATAAAATGCCCATTGAGCGGCGGTTTCACTTTCTGATTGATGGTCACGGTGGCCACTCCCTCGGCGCTGGTAACTTTGATTGCAACTGCCGGGCTGCGATTGCTACCAGGTGTATAGGCGAAGCGAACCTCGTATTTTCCGTCCAATGCCATGGGGGGCTGAAAAATGGCTTCTTTTTGTCCTTTTGCGTTGGCCATGTCGTGTTGATAGCCCTGGCCGACATAAGTTGCCGTGAAGGTGGAAGGCTGCCAACTGCCGATCAACCGAGCCTGAAGGTCGTCAACGACGATGCCGGGCAACTGGTCTACAGGAAGGGGCCCGACTTTTTCGAGTTGGGCGTTTAACGCGTCCAGCTTTTTTTTTCGTTCCGCAATTTGGCCTGTGTACTTCTCAAATTCTGCAGACGCTGCTGCAGAAAGTGGCAGCGGAAGCTCGATCCATTTGGAGACATTGGCATGCTGCAGTGTTTTTGTGTTCCGTAGAATTCCTGCCAGGGCATAATAATCACGAGTCGGAATCGGATCGAATTTGTGGTCATGGCAGCGTGCGCAACTAATTGTTTGGGCAAGAAAACCTTTCCCTATGACGGTCAATTGCTCGTCCACGACATCCATTTGCAGCTTTTGCTTGTCTTGATCTTCGAGATTGTTGTTACCTAAGGTGAGGAACGTTGTGGCGATCAGATTCTGTTGTTTTTCGGCGCGCGTTTCGGCGGTCAAAAGATCGCCAGCGACTTGTTGTCTGACAAAATGATTGAACGGTTGGTCGGCGTTGAAGGTGGCGATGACATAGTCACGGTAACGCCACGCATGGGGGAAGAGAGTTCCGCGTAACGTGATCGACTCGGCAAAACGTACAACATCTAACCAATGCCGTCCCCATTTTTCCCCAAACTGCAGAGAGGCGAGCAAGCGATCGCTAAGCCGGGCTTTGGCGTCGGGTGTTTGATCATGTAAAAATGTCTCGATTTGTCGTGGCGTGGGAGGCAACCCCGTAAGGTCGAAGTAAAGACGACGCACAAATGTCCTGCCCTGGGCGACGGCAACTTGTGTCAATTTCTGTCTTCTGAGTTGTGCCAGGATCAAGGAATCAATGGGTGAGTTGGCGGGCCAGGCGAGATCGCTTTCTGGCGCGGCAACCGTCAGTGGTTGGTAGGCCCAATGCGGCTGGCTGACGGTGTTCGCCGCGGGGAGCTCGGGGGGGTGAATCTTTTGCCGCGGATCGGGTGCTCCCATCTCAATCCACTGTTGGAAATCATCGATAACACGTTGAGGAAGACGTCCGCTGGGCGGCATCTGTAAATCGTCGTAGCGCAGTGCCGAGAGAAGCAAACTGTTTTCGGTATCTTGCGGTATGACGGCGGCACCACTGTCGCCACCGCGACGGCTGGTAGCGCGCGTATCGAGTCGTAAGCCTCCTTGGAGTACCTTGGCGCTGGCGGAATGGCACTCGTAACAATGGGCAATGAGTACGGGACGAATGCGCGTCTCAAAAAATTCGAAGTCTGCCTCTGGCCCCTCTGCGCGTGCCTGGGAAGCGAGAAGCAAAAATAGGATCAGGAAGGCGCGCATCGTGTCGATTACTCGTGTGGATCACTTACTTTTTAGCCGCTCGTGTTGCGGCTTCATTATAGCCGTAAAACAAGCTGCCTGTTTGGGTGATGGTTTCCGGAGGGTACGTTCGGTCTGCGAATTGTCCGATCTGGTGATTTGGAGAGCCGCTGCGCTCCCTTCAAGCGGACGCCAAAGTCAAAACGCAGTCTGGACGCGAGTGATCTTGGGTCAGGCGGTGGATCGGCTGTCTGAGTTGTGAGAGGAGCTACGCCCTGTCCTACGGCCACGCCGCGCAAAAGTCTCTCTCTGGACGACCTCCCTGGACGCGTGCCGAGAAATGTTTGTTTCGCTACTGTTTATTCTCATCTCCCTCCAGATCGGTGCGACGTACGAGAACTCACGTTTTCTGGAAATTTCTACACGCAAAAAAGTAAGCCCACGGTCAATCCAATTGCTAGAGAGCCACTAGAATTCTCGAAAAATGACCAATTCGTAGTTGTGTGCAGGCCGATGAGCATGATCCGCACTCCGAAGTGGGTTAACACCATGATTGCAAATAGTTGCAGAATTCCTTTCCCTTCTCCGACCCGCAGGGCAAGCTTGCCCGTGTCAGGGTGCTTACGGCCAAAAGCCTTCTCGCAAATGCCGATACTCTGATAGAAAAGAATAAGGAATAGGAGGACACTGACGGTAAGTACTGCAGCCTTAACGATTCTTCCCAGTCCGTCGCCGAGAATTCTGGGGACGTCCCAAACATCCAGCAAAAGTATCGGTAGCACTGCAGCGATTCCGGGCACCACCATCAAGCAAGCATGACTGCAAGACCTCGAAGCCAGCGGATTCTTTTCTCGGGCATTGACTCATCAAAATTTCCTGCACAGGTTGCTTTCTTCGACTGATTCAAGACCAATGAGTGTACCTCCCGGCATGTTCCTGGCAAACTTTTTCGCAGGCATTGGCAAGGACGACGACGCGGTACTGAGCGGATGAGATCAACCGGTCCGAGTGCCAGCGGAGGTACTCTGCGACGGCGGTTGGCGACTTGACCAACATTAAAAGGTTGTCGCCCCTGAACTTGTGTGCGCCGGCTGGCTTGCTACTGTCGCTGGGGAAAATCGGTTTGACGTTGTAAGCGATGTCGGATCCGGTCAGGTGATCTGTCGCCCGGCAAGCTCTCCTGGTACGTGGTATGAACCGACCTGCTGGGTTAGTCTCCCGAGGTTCCTTCGTCATCCGGAATCGCTGCATGCCTTTCCCGGAATGCCATCATCATTTGATACATACCGCAACCGATAAACAAAACGGAAATGCCCTGATCCCACCCGGGTTGGTCATTCCATGTTTTCCATACCAGTCGGACGATACCCCAGACGAGGAAGCAAAAGCCACCGCCCAGACTGTATCGACGAACTTCTTCGTAGGCTCGAGAAGCTTTCACCAAGAGAGGAAAACTAACTCCGATCGCGAGCAGGCCCGCAGCGGCCAGCACTGCATTGAGTGAGAGGAATTTACGGTCCTCATAAAGTCCGACCGCTCCAAAACCGAACACGATCCATCCGCCCACAAATACCACGAACAACAAGCCCGCCAAACAGCCCGAGTTTTTTTGGGTGGAACTGCCCTGCTCTTCTTTCGTCTGCTCTTCTTTAGTCATGGGTATCGCTCTTGGTGGACGTCTGGTGTGTCGCAGTGCGTGGCGTCTCGTTTGAGGTACTCGCGGCACGATCCAGCAACTTGGGTAGTTTATCTGACCGGCATGTCCTTGTGAAATCATACCGCCTGTGTGCGCCATGCGTTCCCCTGAGCGCGGAAGTTCACCTTGCAGGAATATCCTTGTGTCTCCTTCCGACGGGTGAACTGACGATTCCCGGGGTAATAATTTCTAGAGCAGCAATTTTCTGCGCAGCCATTTCCCGGAGATGTTTTGATCATCCCGCTTCCGAAAGCCGAAATCAGAAGCCTGCAGGCGACCCAATCCGACACCGCGCAGACGATTTCGAACGCGGTGGCCGCCGCTGCCTCAGCATGAATCCAAGCCGTGGGATGGCGAGCAGAGAGGTGGCAGTTTTGGAAACCTCTTCTGCCGTCTGGCCATTCTGAGGCTCTGCCTCCACGGCCTTACCGACCGTGTGTAGGTCAAGTGAAATGATTTTTTGGCCCCCCGGACGAGGGTCGGCTTTACAATTTATGGCAAAGTGGAGGAATTCGCTCTTTTCGTCGGGGTGATTTGTAGCCAAAATATAAAGCAGCCTCATGGCAGGCTTTTCCTTTCTGTGGAAGGACTGCTCGGGGTGTTTGTGACGTGCGGTCTTTTGAATTAGCTTCAAAGGATTGCGCGAACTTTTTCATTTTTTGTTTCTAGCCAAAGGATGTTCCTATGAATCGGCGAGAACTGGTTTTGCTGGCGGCTGTCTTTGCCGTCGGTTGTTCTGGTCCTTCCGGTTCGTCGCCTTCGACCAACGAGACAACGGCGACGAATACGGCAGTGCCCAGTGTGAATCAGGTGAGTTTTAAACTCCCTGGCATGGTCTGAGGCAATTCGTGAGGCAAGCGTGCTAAGGACGCTTTGTCCCCGTTACCGGGTGTAACGGACATTACGATTAATGCTGACGAGAAAACGGCAACCTGTGCGATTGAAGGTGAAGACTTCGATAGCGCAAAAGCGGTGGAAGCACTTGTTGCTGCTGAATTTCCTGATGCATCCCTTGTTGAATAGACAAGTTTGTTCAATAAACAAATTGAGCAATTTTAACGAAGCACAGACGGTGAGCTGCGAAATCCGCAGCTCGCCGTTTTTTTGTCACGGCAGAGGGGAGGCAGTGCGGAAACGTATGAGTACTTGGATAAAGACCCGTCTGGACAGGTGGGCGTGACGGTTGTTGTTGCGATTGGCACCCTGGTTTCCACTCTGGTTGCTACACTGAGTGTTTATGAAATCTTTCCAAGTGGCACCACGGGGGCGGTGTTTTTGATCGTTTTGTACCTGGCATGATTCTTTGAGAAAACCGGTAACGTGGAAAACGGCGAAAACGGTACTTTGAAATTGAAACAGCAGGATTTTTTGCAGCGCAAGGCTCTTTTGCATCGTATTGAGCAGCGTCATGCCACGCTTACCGATCGGCTGCAAATTGGCAAGCTGCAATTAGAATTTACACGTGTTGCCAATCCAGGCGAGGTGGAGGTTCCTGCAGAACAAAACGCAGGCTCAGGTACCGGTGCGTTTGAGCAGCCCTACTGGGCTGAATCCTGGGACAGTGCATTTGTGTTGGCGGAATGGCTGACCAACCGTTTGATCAAAGATGCTGCGGTGCTTGATCTTGGTTGTGGGATGGGATTGGTGGGAACCGTTGCTGCGGCGTTGGGGGCAGTCGTGACGATGGTCGATGCGGCGACCCCGGCCTTACTGTTCTCTCGCTACAACACGCTGGCCTGGTCCCACCGCGTGTCGATCCAAAAAGTCGACTGGCGGCGAGATCAGTTAGACAGATCTTTTCAGTGGATTTTGGGGTCGGATGTACTTTACGATCAAGCAGACTGGCCCTTCCTGCATGAATTTTGGAGCAAGCAACTAGCCCCTTGCGGCACGGTCGTGTTGGTGGAACCGGGACGTCGTACCGGAGACAAATTTTTGCAATGGATCCAGACTCAGCCCTGGCAGATTGAAATGCAGGAGGTGACGGGTCAAGCGATCGTTCCGACCCGCATCATCCAGCTCCGACCGCTTGCGCCCAAAGCTAATCGATCCTAGCCTTCTATTTCCCCTCACACTGGTAAAAGCACGCCTTGCTGAGGCCTGGCAGGGTTTTATCGAGAGTGGGTCAGAGGGGAATCGTTTTGTGATGCGGGTTTATGCTGCGGTCGGGAAAGGGTGACAGAGCATCCCGAATCGATCCCCTGCCTCACTGTTTTGAGTCACCTCGCGCTGCGTTAAGGTACTCGGCTTCGACGCAGAGCAGCAGAGATAGAGTAATAGTTGCAGAGCAGCAGTTGCAGAGTAGCAGTTTGTCAAACTGACACGGCCATCGCTGGTCGTGGGAGCACCGTTGTATAGCTCTTAGGCCGGATTGCCTCTTGTGGAGAAATCTAGTGCGGAGGTAGGTAATCGGTATCGAGCGTCATCGTCTCAAGACCAGTCATGACAGGAAAAACGGCATTTTCCTTGAGTCGCCGTGCGGTGTCCAATCATGTAGTAGCGACCTGCTGAGGTGCGTTGAGGAGGCTGGTGTCTAGAGTGTTGTCGCTCAGTGTTGCCACGATATTTGTAGGCTGGGCGGTGAATCAGGCCGCTTCCGGCCGATTACTAGGACTCGTCGCTGAAAATTCTCGGTGGGCTGTGATCGCTTCGGTGACGGCAAGTTTAAACTCGTCCAGTGTCACCAAGGTGACGTTGATTTGAGCATCGATGAGGGCTGACACCACGCAACGCCCGGCTTCTTGAGTAGATCGAGTGCTTTGTGCGCGACGACGAATCTCTGCCAAGAGTTGCTCGTCTAGATGAGGGCTTTCCAGAGACATCAGTTTTCCGTTGGCTTGTTGACGATTGCTGAAAAGTAACTGAGACGGGGAATTGCAGTTGCACGGTTGTGAACTCTGACGCCTCGGTCGCTCAGGCAGTTGCGTTTCACATATAGATGGGATCGACCAGCCAACGAACCAGTCCTCAGTAGAGGCAAAAAGGTAACAACTATGTCGGATTTGACAAAAACAGGGTTGGCAACGGTTAGCGACAATGGGCGATGACAAACGCTTTACACCAGATCGCCAGCAGGTGGAACTTGTGATATCTTCGCCAGTGGAAAACGTTTGCGTCCGTGGTGCATTTTTCGTGTTGCCACCGTTTCACGGTTAGTCTGCTAGCGACGAGCTGTCAGAATTCAATTGCTGGGAGTGCTCAGATGCGTTTATGCCGAATCCAACAGGGTGAGAGTGTCCAAGCCGCTTTTTATTTTGACGATCATGTCATTCCCTTTGCTGCCGCCTCGGCCGCCTTTGTGGAGCATGTAGGTCGTTCCGCCGATCTGCCTCAGAGTGTTGATTTGCTGGCGGTATTGCCGGGTGGGAGTCAGCGAGAAGCGGCTCAGATGGTTGCCGATTGGCTCCCCACCTTGGATGAATCGCGGCGAGCGGAACTTTCGTTGACTGTCGACTCGGTGCAATTGCTCGTGCCGATCCCCGCACCGAAGAAGATTTTTTTGCTAGCGGGGAATTATGCAAAACATATTGAAGAGGGTGGCGGTGTCGCAGCGGAACGCGCGGAGACATTTCCTTATGTCTTCATGAAACCGCCGACGACGACGCTAACGAATCCAGGGGAAGCCTTCCGAATTCCTCAAATCTCGCCCAATGCCATCGACTGGGAACTGGAATTAGGTGTTGTGATCGGTCGAGGTGGTCGCGGCATCAAAGAAGCAGACGCCTTGGGACACGTCGCCGGTTATACGGTCATCAATGACATCTCGGATCGCAGATTTCGGCCGAATCCAGAGCGAAAACAACGCGACAAAGATGGATTTTTTGATTGGCTTCATGGTAAGTGGCACGACGGTTCCTGTCCTTGCGGGCCTTGCATTGCCGACGCGCGCGCCGTCCCTGATCCCCAGGCTTTAGCGATGCGTTTGAAAGTCGATGGTGTGCTGCACCAAGATGCCTCGACGGCTCAAATGATTTTTCCAGTAGCTGCAGTGATTGAGTTCATTTCCAGTTTTGTGACACTCGAGGCGGGTGACATGATTTCCACGGGAACATCGGCGGGCGTGGGAAATACAACCGACACATTTCTCCAGGCTGGCGAAAAAATCGAGGCCACGATCGAGTCGATCGGTTCGTTAGTGACACCTGTGGTTGCCGAGTAGAGCTGGCGCGACGTTCCTTTGGGTGGGTTCTCGTTGCTGTTGCCTAATTATCAAAATAGCAGCACGGCGAGAGAGAAAATGTTCGAAAGGATCGCCAGCACAATGAAAATGAAAATCGCTTTGCGCACAATTTGATTGAAAATGTTGAGGCGAGACTTCACGGAGTCCTCTGTAGTGCGCGCGATGTGAGAAGATGCCTCTTCGAATTTGCCGGTCTCTTCTCCTGTTGCGAGCATCGCTTTTTGTTCCCCCTGCAGATCCAGTGAATTGGTCAAGGCGTCGAAAATCGTTGCGCCATTTCGAATTTCATCCGCAGCCCGGTGGAGATTTGAGCGTACCGCGACATTTTGTGAAACGACAGCGGAAGTCTCGACCATCTTGTCGACGCGCATCACAGCGGCTGTGTAAAAGACGGCAAACAGGTGAAAGAATCGGCTGAGAGCCAAGTCCCGGTCGATGTCTCCAAACCAAGGTACGCGCAAACGAAGGTGATCAACGACAAGCCTGGCTTGCGGGGACTTTTGAATCATCAGCACAACAACAAACAGACCTCCATACATCGTGATCAATTGTCCCAAGTAGACGATCGTTTCTCGTAGAGGATGGAGAAAGAAATAGATTAGCAGACGCAAACAGGAAAAGGTGACGATCGTTGTGAGTGGCAAGAGCCAGGTATGCCGAAGCGTTTTCCATGTGCAGTGCATCATGCGACAATGTTCGGCCAGATAGAGTAATAGTTCGGGAGTGCGACCTGTTTCGTCTCCACATTGGATGGTGGGAATGAAAAAGACGGGCAGTTGATTTTCCAGTGATTTCAGTGCGAGTCCCAATTCCTGGCCCGCTTCGGTCTGTTTTCTGATGGCAGCGAGACGGCTCGACAAATGTGGCCCCAGAGCGAATCCGGATGATTTGAGGCTTGCGGGCACGCTCAGGCCGGCCGCTAAGCAGCGCGCCAGGTTCTCGGAAAAACTAGCAAGCTTATCGAGAGGAATGGGGTTTTCGAGCATGGAACGCATTGCCGAAAAATTCTTGGCTGGTAAGTGAAATATACGATAACCTTAGCGAAGCTGCTGGCTCGATCCGGAGGTGGTGGTGGGGGCGATCACCCAAGAAGCGGCTACTAGCGAATTCAACACCGCTTTGTTACGATTTTTACCTTGCGGTAAGCTTTGTTTATTGAGCATTGTTCTCACGATTGTGTTCCAGGAAGTCCGGCGATGAAACAAGCAATTGCAGGTGTGGCGCCTGCGGAAGTGGATGAAGTGACATCGATGGTTGTCTGGCCGTCGATTGCAGCGTATCCGCCGGGGCGTGTGCTAGGAAAAGCCTATAGCATGAGCGCAGGGATTTATGTTGTCACCGTGGGAAATCTGATTGCCTTGTTCTCGATTCCGATTGCNTTGGCACTTTATTTTTTTCGGCTTGTTCCTTCGACTCCTTTTCGGTATCTACCGCACGGAAAATTCTACAAGCTGACGAACCGACGTGTTGTGGAATTAAGAAACGAAATTCAGTTTCAGCCGGCTCGCTTGGCGCACTGGCTGGTGTTAGGTGGTATTCTGACAGCCCCAGCGATCCTTCTGTTGATCATTTTGTACGGTGGACTCGGTTGGTCGCTGTGGCCGGAGTTGCCATTGGCACAAATTCTGGTGGCCGCGGCTTGGTTGGGTGTGGGCTCTGGTTTAGCGCCCGTCATTGCTGCCGGACTTGGTGTCCCAACGCCCATGCCCAGAGTGATTTTCGATGCCGAGTCCAAGGGGGTTGAGTTAGACCGATTCGATCGCGTGGAGGTCAACCGTCAGCCGGGTCAGCACTGGTTCGACGCCGGTGATTTGGTGTTCTTTCAAGGCGATGTCGAGACATTTCGATTGGATGGAGTATCTCGTCCGGAGGCCTTTCGCCAAACCTGTGTGAAAGCCCAAATGGCGCATGCGGGTGTCCAAGAGGCTTTGCAGGCCGCCAAGCGGTAGCTGTCTTTCCGCTAGACGAGTTCGTCCAGGATCAAGCGGAGTGCGTTGGCCACGTCTGTTCTGGGGAGCGAGGGTACGTCCCGTGTTTCGTCGATGACCTGTGCGGTATCCAACGGTAGATGGATGAAGACAGAACGGGTAGGCAATTTTTTTTGTTCTGTAAGGTAATGGGCGAAATAAAGTGTTGCGTTGCAGAGGTAAGTACCCGCGTGATAGGAAACTTGGGTCGGAGTGTTTGTTTTACGCAGTAACTTTGCCCAGTGGTTGAGAGGCAGCGTGGTCTGATAGGCGGTTGGCCCGGTGGGGATGAGTGGTTGGTGTTCGTCGGGTGTCTGGGATGACCTGCCACCCATGTTGATCCCGATCGCTTCCAATTGGATTCGAGCGGAGCCAGGGGCTTGACCAAGGTGAATCGAATAATCAAATCCCTGGGCTAAATCCTGTTCGAGCCGTTCACAAACGGTATCAAAGTCGACAGGATACAATCGTGTGACCACTTCAGGATTCGCAGGTAAATCCTTGACTAACTCGACCAAAGCGAGCCAACTCGAATTTTGTGTGTAATGAGCGTAAGGTTCAAAAGCCGTGAGGAGTACTCGCGTCATCAGCGCTGCTTTGGAGATGTGTGGGGAGTAGGACTCTGCCGTAATTTCTCAATTTAGCCCAAATGTTCGCTAATTCGACATGTTCGGAGGAAATTTTGAGATTCATAAATGCTTACGCTACCAAAGAATTCATCGAGATGGGGGTGGAATGCAGGATCCGGGCCAAGTACGCTACTTTTTAAGGGTTGAACGAGTCAGTGGTTTGCTGGGCAATGGAGTTGTCAGCGCCGGTCTCAATTGGCTCCCCTGTGACAGTTTTGCCACTTGATTCAATTTGCTGCACAGCAGCAGAATGAAAGCAGGCCAAGTGGCACGCAAATCAGACCATTTTGAACTTACAGGATTCTGGGGAAACGACATGAAATCTTTGTTCGTTGGCACAGTTGCCCTCTTATCGATACTTTTCACAGGTGCGTTTGAGATCACTCAAGCGGAGGATTTGTTTCCCGACAAAGCGTTGGAAGCAGTGGTTCGACATGAGGTCTTTGAAAAACGCAAGTCAACCGAACCTTTGGTTGCAGAAGATGTAGCGAACATTTCCACCATCAAGGGTCGCGCCAAAGGTATCAAAAACCTGAAAGGGTTGGAGGCTTGCCGAAGTCTTGCTTCACTCGACCTTGCCGGTAATGAAATCGAAGACTTGGCGCCGCTGACAGATCTTAAAAAGATTCAATATCTCGAACTTGGTAAGAACAAGATTCAGAATATTGATCCACTCAAAACACTCGTGGCCTTGCAGTACGTTGGCATTGAAGACAACACGGTGACCGACATCAGCCCTCTGAAGGGGATTAAAAGCTTGGTGAACTTGTATGCAGACAACAATCAGATCACGGACTTGTCTGCCTTGGGAGAGTCCCCCAAGATGGTGTCCATCTATATCAAAAACAATAAAGTGACCGATTTGGCACCCCTCGCTCAATTGCCATGGTTGGAAAGACTTGATGTGAGTGGAAATGGAGTGACCGATATCTCCGCACTGACGTCTTTAACGGAATGGCGCTATTTATTCTTGATGCGAAATCAGATCACAGACTTAACGAGTTTGCTCGAGATGTCGAAAAAGGATATGGAAGGCGAGAAACGGTTCGCCCCGTTCTGGAATGTCTATCTTGCAGAAAATCCTCTCAGTGAAGAGTCGCAGCAAAACCAACTCCCCGAACTGCGCAAAACAGCCAAGACCGTGGACTTGGAATACAACAATTAATGTGCGGTTGGAGTTCTGCCAACGGTCACGCTTGGGAGGGCTTCCGGGTCTTCGACGGCTTTTTATACGGCCCCGCGTGTGACCGGTTTTCCGCGTTTGGCGATTGCCTGATCGATGGCGGTGATCTGGTCGCGGCTTAGTTTCCATTGCATGGCATCTGCCGTTTCCTGAATCTGCGCTGGTCTTTTGGCTCCACAGAGAGCTGCTGAAATTCCCGGGCGGTGGATTGTCCAATTGACAACGACTTGTGCCACCGATTTACCGACCGTGCTGGCGACGCCGCGCAGTTCAGTAAGAAAATCTTGATTTTTCTGCCACTCGTCTCCTTGGAACATCGGATACTTCGCGCGGCCGTCTTGTGGATGAAAGCAATGGTCGCGTGGCAAATGTCCCGCCAACAAGCCTTTCATTAATGGCCAATAGACGAAGACCGCAACTTCATGCGCCACGCACCAAGGCAAAGTTTGGGCTTCGATGTCCCGTTGCAGCATGTTGTACGGAGGCTGGAAGGCTGAAATGGGACAGACAGATTGAAACTCTTCCAATTGTTTCACATCAAAGTTTGAGACGCCGACAGCGCGTGTTTTTCCGGAGTCCATGATTTCATGAAGAGCCCCCGCGGATTCGGTGAGGGGGACTTGGGGATCGGGGGCATGGAGGTAGAGCAAATCCACACGGTCCGTATTTAAACGACGCAGGCTTTCGTCCACTTCAAATTTCAACCGTTCAGGGTGTGCGTCAAGAACTCGTTCTGATGGTGAAACCCAATGGATTCCCCCCTTTGTCGCGATGACCAAATCATCGCGACAGGGTCCCAAAGCAGTGGCGATGAGCTTTTCGCTTTCCCCATCGACGCCATAGCAAAAAGCGGTGTCGAAAAAGTTGATTCCTGCGTCGACGGCAGCACTTAAAGTGGCCAAGCTATCTGTGCGGTTGACGTCAAGGCTGGTGATTCCAGTGATTGGCCAACATCCCATGGCGACAGGTGAAATTTCGATTCCCGTCTTTCCAAGTTGTCGTTTCTCGCTGTTCATAAAACTTGTGGTGAGGCAACCGTGTGCAGGTTGAGGGAATGTTAGTGGAGGACGAGTCAGGGCTCATTTGTATTGGCCACGACAAAACAAATTATCAGTATACAACCGCTGATTACGTTGTGTTGCATGTGCCGTGTGGACGGATGAAGGATTTAACCGGTGGTCAGGGAGCTAACGGATTGTCGAGTCCGTCTCTGTACACTTGTTTTTGCAGCTGCGCTTAGAAACCGACAGAAAAAGAGAAAACGTCGAGGTCAAAGAAAAAGGACCCCGACGGAGTTCCAGTCGCATCCACTTCTCCCGGCTCTTGTACCGTTTATTTTCAGATGGTTCCCCACCGTGGAGCTACGGAACAACAAAATGCTTTTCAAACTGTCGGAGGATAATGTCTTTTGGACAGATTCTGTGTGGTCAGGAAACGGGGTGGCTATTCACCCAGGTTAGAGTTTGCGTCGTTGAGTTTGCTTGGGTCACCGGATTCTAGACGCTGAATCTCCTGCTGCAGCTTCCAGATGGCTTTGCGGGAGAAATGCCAGACAAGAGCGACACTGCCGCACCAGCCGGCGACCAGTCCGTATGGATCGATCTTACGGGGGTTGTCGGTGACAAAATATCCCACCACAAACACGAGTGCCACAATGCCGGAAAATGCGGCAACCAAAGCCACCGTTCTTTCCTAAGATTGAACGACTTTCATTGTTTCATTTTCAGCCATGGAGCTTTTTCCGTTTTCTGCCAAGTTTGCTTGGATGGGCATTGTTTGTTGCCAATCGATGAGGATCTGGCCGTCTGGGCGTTTTTGTTCTGCAGCAAGCAGCCAGATAAGTCNCTTCTTCAGCCGGGNTNGTCCACATTCGGACCGCACTAGAAATTCCTNCCCNGGCCAAAAAAACTCGCTGNNCCCAGNAANAANTCTGGANGCAGCGAGCCTGAATTTTCAAGAAATGACCCCTACGGGACTCGAACCCGTGTTGCCGGCGTGAAAGGCCGGAGTCCTAGACCGCTAGACGAAGGGGCCGGTAAGCGCGTTGCCACAAGCGGATACGTCACTCTATGGNCATTTTTAATGCCGATTGAGCGAAACCGTCAAGTGGAGATTGCCAGGGACACGGGCCGGAGGAGCCACGAAAAACGGACTTTCAGCGTCAGGAGTGTCGATTGCTTCTCAGACAGGGCCGTGAAGAACACGCCAGAACTGGCGTGGGAGGGAATTTGAAGGTGCCTGAAAACCTTAGTTGTTGCCAGTAGAATCGGTTTCGTCAGCGGTTTCTTGACCGTCTTGCTCGTTTTTCTTAATCGCATCGTAAACTTCGCGACGATGGACTGGAATTTCTTTTGGTGCTTCAACGCCCAAGCGAACTTTGTCCCCACGAATCTCTACGACGACAATCGTAATGTCATTGTTGATGACAATACTTTCGTTTTTTTTTCGAGACAGTACTAACATGAAACCATTCCTTTGACGCTTTGCCGTGGATTCAATTCCGAAAACTCACCCAAGTTTTATTTATGAGCGTTCTTGCTCCAGCAACGCGGCAGACGAGCCTTAATAACGAGTTACGGTCGTGCCTCTGGCACATTTACTCTTCATTCCACTCTACGTGCTGTAAAGAGGGAGTCAAGCAAAGCCTGCATTGTCAGAGCCAGAATGTGGAGAAAAGGCGACATTCCGGAGAAACCATCGCTACTTTTGACATCCTTTAACAGCGATTGAACCTCAGTCTTTATTTACTCATCATCTGTAAATCATATTTTAATAAGTACTTACGTCTATTTTCCATCCCAGAGAATTCCGGAGCCGTAGAATCCGGACAACCGTTGCCGGTGGCGCCGCTGAGGTGGGTTTCTAGGGGGCACCGCGTGGCATTTGGCTAGGAGTACCACGTCGCATGGACTTCACGGCCTGGCGAGCAAGTTGGGGTGGCTTGTTATTTTGTGCGGATCGGTTCCGAGGAGAAAATGAAGGTTTTTTATAATCCAGCAGGCTCACTTGTGACTTTTCTTAAGGGTACGCTCGAGATCATTAGACGACGGCAAACGGTTTGCCGCTTGCTAAGCCCTCAAAATTTCCCGGAGTCGTATTGGCTTGCGGAGCAACCCCTTGGGGCCATCCGCACCAATCAGCGATATCCCCCTTCCTGGCTACCCTTGCTTGCGAAGAAAATGTCGGTGTCTATAATCCGAGGCTGACTTAATGGGGTGCTGGCCTCATGGGTTGAGTGTTGTCTTTAGAGTTCGGGTCAGAGGCGACCACGGGTCGCCTTGTCGGAATGGTTTTTGTAGTAGGGTTCAACGGAAAAGGCGCATGGGGAATTGGTTTCACAACGTTATCACGGCGGTTTACACGGTTGCCCGTGGCATGTTGATCACTTTGCGCTATTGGCTCATCACCTACAAAGATGGTCGTGGTACATTTACGCACCAGTTTGAGTATCCCGAAAAACCTGTTCCGGTAGCGGCACGTTATCGTGGGTTTCACCGCTACGATTTAACAACTTGCATTTCCTGTGATCAGTGTGCCAAAGCTTGTCCTGTAGACTGTATTTACATTGGCAAGGAACGCGTTGAAAATGGCAAAGGCTTCAAAATTACAGGTTTTTCCATTGATTACTCGAAGTGTATGTTCTGTGCGTTGTGTGTTGAACCGTGTCCCGTTGATTGTATTTTCATGGGAGCGACGCACGACTTGAGTTGCTATAGCCGGGATGGCTGTATTGTGGATTTTTCGAGGCTCCCGGTAGATGTTTCTTGGGGACGCGCAACACTCAATCCGACTGCGGTTGCTGCGTCAAAAGTACTCTCGGAGCCGGTTCACGGTGGACCGAATCAATAGCCGCTAATTCTTTCGAGAATGGCACGAATGAATATCGCGAATTATCAACCAGAAAAGCTTTTTACGATTGAAGAAGCAAATGCAACGCTTCCATTAGTGCGAGCTATTGTGGGAGATCTAACGACGTTGGCTAGGGATGTGCATGAGCGACGTCAGCGTCTGGAACATTTGCTTGATGGTCGCGATGCCAAAGTAGCTGATCCTTACAGTGATGAACTTCGCCAGATGCAAGAAGAACTCGAAGCCGATATCGAACGGCTCCGGGGTTACCTGGAAGAGATCCGCGATTTGGGTGCTGAGCCCAAAGGACTAGAAGATGGTTTGGTTGACTTTCCGTCGTTGATGGAAGGACGCATTGTTTATCTTTGTTGGAAGTTTGATGAACCTGAGATTCTCCACTGGCATGAGCTGGAGGCTGGGTTTACGGGGAGGCAGCCGCTACCGGTGGAAATGAGTGTCGACGCCGGTGAATGAATAAGTTGCTTGGTGCTGATCGGCTCCCTTGCAAAGTTGCTGCCGCAATTTACAATTCTTGTTGACACTGAAGTTTAACGTGAAGTGCATCCGTGGGTGGATTGATTTTGCGTTCACAATGCATTCCTGAAAATTCACGGTATTTGTTTAGAACGGTCGGACGGTAAAACATGTCATCTGCAGTTGGAGTCTCCGTTGCGGTCGTTGCCTGTTTGACGCTCTTCACAGTCGTTGGATTGCTGTTTCTGTTTGCCAATTTGGTGGTTGGCTGGCTTGTCCGCCCCAAAGATCCTCATGCGGAAAAGCTAGAGATTTATGAGTGTGGTGAACCAACCATTGGTTCCAGCTTTGTACAGTTCGACTTGCGCTTCTACGTGGTGGCGTTGTTGTTCATTATTTTCGACGTAGAAGTTGCGTTCTTTTTTCCCTGGGCCGTCATTTTTGGCAAAGCCACAAATCTAGCTGATCCACATGAAGCCAATGCGGTAGTGGTTCGTGAAGGTGATGGGCTTGCGTTAACTCCCAGTGCCGAAGCAATTTATCGAGAGATGGGTGTTCGCAATCCTCGCGTTCCAGATCCCCAGGCAGTTCCCACAAGCCTTAAAAATCGCGTCAAAGGTTCCAGCGATTTGGTCAAATCCCGACAAATTGTCAAGGCCGGAGCAGGACAACTTGCGGTCTTAACTATTGTTGATATCGGTGTCTTTTTCCTTGTTTTGCTTGTCGGCTTTGCCTACGTGTGGCGACGCGGTGATTTAGATTGGGTGCGGGCTGTTTCGATGGAACGTGCTTCAGCTTCAAATCAAACGGTGCCGNTTTCAGCTTCCAATCCTAACGAGCGGGTGTTGTCCTTGTAGTTGTTGTCTGGCTGCATCGATTACGTTGCTGCCGGAATTCTTGTTGGCTGGCGGGTTGGAAGAATGTCAAGCCTATCGCTTTGATCTAGATGCGGAATCGCGTTGAAAATGAAGATGTTAGATAACGGTGATGTTCTATGAGCGGCCAGAGTTTTATCGAAAAATTGACATCGAAATTTGGCGGAAAGATTACCGCTTCCAATTTGGAAGCGATTGATCCCTGGATTGAGACTTCACCAGATGGGCTTCTTGAAGTATGCCAGTACCTCAAAGATGATCCCGATCTCAGCTTTGACATGCTGAATTGCATCACCGTGGTTGATTTCTGTGAGCCGGACCCCAAGAAAGCCGCCAAAGCGAAATTTGAGCCACATTTGGAAGTGGTTTATCATCTTTCGAGCATTGTGAAAAAGCACACATTGGTCGTGAAAGTTCAATTAGAACGCTGGAAAGATGACGTTGACGGGCAACTCCCTGAAATCCCGTCGGTGAGTCAAATCTGGCGTACTGCAGATTGGCATGAGCGTGAAACGTATGACCTGTCTGGAGTTGAATTTACGGGGCATCCGGATTTTCGTCGTATTTTGTGTCCAGAGGACTGGGTTGGGTATCCGTTGCGAAAAGACTATGAAATGCCACTTGAGTACCACGGAATTCGCGGCCGTTAATTACCGGGTGGCGAGTTTGCGCCGCCTCCATCTGACTATTTAAAAAGCGATTTGAATGATGGCTACGAGTGTAGAAGACCCTCGAATAATTGAATTCGATGTGCGTACCGACGAGATGCTCGTAAATATGGGGCCGCAGCATCCAAGTACGCATGGTGTGCTACGACTGGTGTTGAAAACCGACGGGGAGATCGTCTCTGAAACGATACCCCATTTAGGATACTTGCATCGCTGTGCGGAGAAGATTGGTGAGAACCTGACACCACGGCAATGGATTCCGTACACCGATCGAATGGACTATTTAGCCGGGATGAATATGAATCTCGGTTGGGCGCTGTGTGTTGAGAAACTTCTGCAGCACGATTTGCCCGAGAAGGCAAAGCACTTGCGGGTGATCATTGCGGAGCTTGGTCGTGTCGCAAGTCATTTGGTAGGGATGGGTGCGTATGGACTCGATTTGGGCACGTTCAGCCCGTTTCTGTATGCCTTTCGGGAACGCGAAAAGATTCTTGATTTGTTTGAAGAAGCCTGTGGCGCTCGTCTGACTTATAGCTATTTGACGCCAGGTGGGGCAACGGCTGATCTGCCCCATGGTTGGCTGCAAAAACTGGAGGCATTCCTCAAGCAGTTTGAACCTGTCATTCTTGAATATCACGCTCTGCTCACCACAAATGCGATTTTTGTGAAACGTACAGCCAACATTGGTGTAATGTCGGCCGAAACCGCCATTAACTATGGTTGTACAGGTCCGGTACTGCGAGGAAGTGGTGTAGATCATGACTTGCGGCGCGATGGTGAAGAGATTTATACGGAAATGTATGACGGATATGCATTCGAAGTTGCTGTTGAGAAGGACGGTTCCTATCCCACGGATCACGACTATCCAGGCGTTCCGGTAGATGCCGTTCTTGGGGACTGTTGGCATCGTTTCTTTGTGCGCATGATTGAGGTGATTCAGGCGATTGATTTGATTCGCCAAGCCATTGATCGCTACAGTACGGCCTCGGGGGACTGGGGTGTTCCCATTAAGTTGACTCAGAAACTGCCCAAGGGTGAGGCATACTTGGAAACCGAGGCACCTCGGGGGCAAATGGGCTTCTATCTCGTCAGCGATGGGAGTTCGATTCCGTGGCGNGTNCGTGCCCGNAGTAGCTGCTTCTGCAATCTNTCGGTGACTTCCGAACTCTGTCGAGGATGCTTGATTGCCGACGTTCCGGCGATTGTCGGTTCTTTAGATGTCGTGATGGGTGAGATTGATCGGTAATAACGGCGATTTATTGACAATTTTGTCCCTTCGGGGGCTTGTTCATCGCTTGGACTTTGTGCCATATTTCACAATCTTTTGCTGGTGTATAACTAGTTGTAATAACGCTTCAAATGTCTCGCGGGATCGGGTTGCTGATCACCTTGCCCCGCTGCAAAAGGACAATTCGCTTTGGCAGAATATATGCAAACCGAGTGGGGCATTTGGCCCGAGGTGGCGCATATTGTTGCTGCCATGATTCCATGTGTTCTCATCCTGCACGTTGTGGCAGTTGGTGCCCTTGTGTTCATCTGGATGGAACGAAAGATTTCGGGACGCATCCAAGATCGTTTGGGCCCGACCCGCGTGGGCGGAGCTTTTGGTTGGCTGCAGACATTGGCGGATGGAATCAAACTCCTGGGAAAAGAAGATCTCATGCCGAAGGATGCGGATCCTTTTCTGTTCAGGATCGCACCCTATGTTGCCTTTGTAGCAAGCTTCGCGGCGTGGGTGCCCTTGCCGTTTTCAATTGGTTGGGTTGCTCAGCATGTAAATATTGCCGTGTTCCTCGTTTTGGCAATCCTTGGGCTTGAAGTGTTTGGGGTGATTCTTGCTGGATACGCATCCGGTTCGAAGTGGTCGTTGTTCGGCGCCATGCGCGAAGCCGCTCAGGTGGTTAGTTACGAAGTCCCGTTAGGTATGTGTGTTGTGATCCCGGTTTTCATTACGGGCACGATGGACTTGGTAGCGATTGGAGAAATGCAGGCAGGTTTGTTTACGAATTGGCTAATCTTTCATGATCCGTTCACCTTCCTTGTTTTTTGGGTTTACTTTACCTGTGCGGTGGCTAGTGTAAATCGAGCCCCGTTCGACTTGGCGGAAGCAGAGAGTGAATTGGTGGCCGGTTTTCATACCGAGTACTCAGGTCTGCGTTGGAGTTTTTTCTTTATGGCCGAGTATGGGTCCATGATGCTTGTGAGTGTCTTGGCGTCGATTCTCTTTTTGGGGGCTTGGAATGGACCGATTCCAATTTTGTCACCGCTCACAAATGCAGACAACGTTTTCCTCAACTACTTGGCGAATCTCGGTGGCTGCGTCAACTTGATCTTCAAGGGTGTCTTGGGTGTCACGGTTATGATCTGGGTACGCTGGACGCTCCCTCGCTTGCGCATTGACCAAGTCATGACGACCTGCTTGAAGTACTGTGTTCCTATCGCTGCCTTTTGCTTTATCGGCGCTCTTGGTTGGCAGACTGGGGGTTTTGGTGTGTGGCGTGATGGTCAGCGGATTCCCTTCATTAATGACATGTTTCCAGCACACGGTCGCTGGGAAGTTCGAGAAGGTTGGACTCAATTTGACGAGGCCGAGGGAAATGACACATCCGAGTCGGTCTCGGCTGTGGGAGATGGGGCAGAAGAGCCAGGCTTGCCTGGGGCAGCGGTCGTCGACACGCTACAGTTGGTTTCCAAGCAAGATGGTGGAGGTGGATGATGCTGCTGGCCGCCATTAACTGGCAAACCTTCTTTTTTGCCTTGTTTGCGCTCGTCGCTTGTGTTTTTGCGGCTGGAGTGGTTTTTTCCAGCAATGTTGTGCGGATGGCGTTCTATCTCGTGATCTCGCTTGGCGCAACAGCCGGATTGTTTTTTCTGGCAGGTGCTGAATTTGTTGGAGCAATGCAATTAATGATTTATGTCGGTGGCACTTTGGTGTTGCTGATCTTTGGTGTGATGTTGACCGCGCAAGAGCGGTTTGTGTCGATGAAGACGAATGGTGCTGAGTGGGTCGTGTCACTGGTCGTCGGTGGGGCATTCCTTGTTTTGTTGGTGAGTGTGGCTTTCAGCGTGGATGATTGGTCCTCACCCAATCCAAATCAAGAAAAACTTGGGGTTGTTGAGGCAAATTCGGCTTCCACGGTGGGGGCAGGCTTAGTTGGACTGCGCGTTGACAAACTGGATTTAGAGGAAGGTGATCTGCAGGCGCCCGGTATGTCGGGGTATCTTTTTCCTTTTGTCATTATTTCCATTCATTTGCTTGTTGTGTTGATTGGGGCCGCCTATATGGCCAGGACAAAGCGACGAGCATCTGCCTAGTTGTTGGAGCGTGAAGATTTAAACATGGGTTTCTTTGATCAACCACTCACAGTCTCACATTATTTGGTGATTGGTGCCGTCCTTTTTGTGATGGGCGTCATTTGCATGGCGACGAAAAGAAACGCCATCGGTGTGCTGATGGGAATCGAACTCGTGCTCAACGGTGCAAACGTCAACTTTGTTGCCTTTGGCAGTAAGTATCTGCGCGAGTCGTCGTTGGGGTTGGACGGTCAGTTGATAGCTTTGTTTGTCATTGTTCTTGCCGCAGGTGAAGCGGCCGTCGCGCTGGCGATTGCATTGAACTTCTATAACAACCACGCGACGATTGACGTCGACAATGCTGATGAGTTGAAGGGCTAATGGGCGCAACCGAATACATCCATTACATGCTTGGTGCTGCGGTTCTTTTGCCGTTGTTGTCCTTTTTCTTGATCCTGATTGCAGGGCCAAAAATGGGCAAGGCGGGCGTTGGCGCTGGATACGTGGCGATGGTTTCTATTTTTGGTTCAGCGGCGCTCTCCTTTGCGGCCTTGTTCTTCATGTGGCTTCCCGCACATCGGGAGGCGTTGGAAAAGCACGACCCCCATCTGCCTCCCCACGACGACCATCACTCGGTCGTTGTGCGA
>JAKVBY010000007.1:8628-14262 GCA_022446825.1 Pirellulaceae bacterium | reverse complement strand
CATGAGCATGAAGATGACGGCCATGCTGGCCACGGCGACTCCTCGCATGGGGTGGGCAATCAGGCAGAGGCGCACGGACATGCCGACGGACATGCCGGTGGTCACGGTGAGCCCTATCAGGAAAAGCCGAATGTCTTTGTGTCGGGGGTCTATTACACCTTAGGAAAATTTGGAAATCTTCGTCTGGAGATTAGTTACTACATCGATTCGCTCACGGTGACCATGTTTTGCATGGTGACCTTGATCGCGTCGATGATTCATCTTTATGCAACGGGCTACATGCACGATGAACTAGAGGATTACACCGACCATGATGTCACTTTAAGCGACGGTTCGGCTCTAACGCGTCCCGGCAGGTATAGCCGCTTTTTTCAGTCCCTCTCGTTGTTTTGTTTCAGCATGCTGGGGCTTGTCTTGGCTGGCAATATTGCCATGGTGTTTGTCTTTTGGGAATTGGTCGGGATCTGCTCGTACTTTCTGATCGGCTTCTACATCGAACGGAAAAGTGCGTCCACCGCTGCGAACAAAGCATTTATTGTGAACCGCGTGGGCGACTTTGGCATGATCATTGGTCTGATGGCCCTGTGGGGTAGTCTCGGTACCTTTGCCTTCGGTGATGCTCAGCAAACGACTGAAATTAGCGATTTGTCCTTGGCTGCCTACGAGGATCAGCTTGACAATGGTGAATTGCCCACGGAACTGAGAACTCATCTTGCACAGCATGACGTGGTGTTACCACGGCATGCGGCAGTCGTTCGACAGCCCGAGGGCACTTCATGGGCGATTTCTGGTTTTTTAAGTCGGGACGCCTCCGCCATCTTGTCAGTCGAGGGGGACCATGTCTCGGTTGAGAGTCATTTGCCAGGAATTTTTAGTCAAGTTCGTCCGGATGGTGAACATCATCCTGATGGAGAAGGCAGCGCTTACGATCTTGTCACCCCCGATGGGATGGTGCACAGTTCGATCGATGGCATGATCGTCGACCGAGTTGTGGCAGACCACTCCGTAATGTTTACAGATGCAAAAATGGCCAATCAGGCTTCCGCGTCCGAGATTGGCTCTCAAACCCGTCAGGCGCGCGCGGCTGGGTTTGGTTATTGGTTGCTGATTGTTGCTGGCGTGGGGATCTTTTGTGGTTGCGTGGGCAAAAGCGCCCAGTTCCCGCTCCATGTTTGGTTACCCGATGCGATGGAGGGACCCACCCCGGTTTCTGCGTTGGTGCATTCCGCCACGATGGTTGCTGCCGGAGTCTATCTCGTGGGGCGGTTTTTTCCTGTTTTTGCCCCAGAGGTTCTCCTGGTCATTGCGAGCGCTGGTTGTATCACACTTTTCATGGCAGCGACGATTGCCATAACTGCGACGGATATCAAACGAGTGTTGGCTTATTCGACGGTCAGCCAGTTAGGTTACATGATGCTGGCGCTTGGCATTGGTGGCTGGATTGCGGGAATGATGCATTTGATTACCCACGCATTCTTCAAGAGTTTGTTGTTCATGTGTTCAGGATCTGTGATTCATGCTGTGCATACGAACGAAATGCCAGAAATGGGTGGTCTTTGGAAAAAGATGCCGGTGACTGCATTTACGATGCTCATCGGTTGTTTGGCGATCGCCGGTATTAGTATTCCCTTCGTGGTGGGCTTTAGCGGTTATTACTCGAAGGACATGATTCTTGAGCAAGCTGCTTCTTTCATGGGCCACAACCATTCTATGTTGGGTTCGGTGTTTTTCGTTGCAGCCTCCGGTGGTGCGGCGATCACAGCCTTCTATATGTTTCGTATGTGGTTTTTGACCTTTGTCGGAACACCTCGCAATCAACACCGCTACGAACATGCCCACGAATCGCCGAAAGCGATGTACATTCCCTTAGTTGTGATTTCCGTTTTTGCCGTTGTTGTGGCGTGGTCGGAAAGGGTGGAATTGGTGATTGGAGCCATGGTAGCGATTGCCATTTCTCTCTTCGTATTTTGGAAGTTTCGGCAGCCGGCAGAGCCAGGCTTGGACCATGAAAACGATCACGGTTCGCATGGGAATCTCATTTGTTTACCACTCGTGTTGAGCGTTTTGGTCTTTGTTGTTGGCATAACTTGGTTTAGTGCCGGCAATGAGAATGTTGTCTTGTCAAGTTTGTTGAGACAGGCACGTCCGGACGGCGCTTTAAATGCCATGGAGGGCAAGCTGGTTGATCTGACTTGGCCCGCCGAGCCATATGCCCACGATTACAAAACGCCGGTAACGATTTTGGCTACTCTGACAGCCTGGTTCGGCCTTGGCTTGGCGACGGTCATGTATGCTCTTGGTTGGTTGAGTCCCTCCGATGTCCGCAAAGGATTCGAGCCGATCTACAATTTTTTACTTAATAAGTGGTGGTTTGACGAACTTTATGATTTGATCTGGATCCGACCAACGCACGCGATAAGTCGTGTGATTGCCGCGTGTGACAAGCATGGCTTGGATGCTCTTGTCGATGGGTCTGCGCGGGTGACGAAATGGATTGCGAATATGTGGGATAGTCTTTTGGACCGTCGCTTGCTGGATGGTTCGATCGGTTGGGTGGCAAGTGTGACCTATGCGATCGGTCTCTTTTTGCGACGTTTTCAAACAGGCAAGNTGCGTCATTATGTGGTTTTCATTGTGATGGGTACCATCATTGTTTTCGTATTGGTGAGTTTGACACGNTCGCTGNTGGCGATGTAACGAGTACATAGTTTGTCAATNGTGAGCGATTACGAATCGTTACGAATTNAATNAATAACAATTAAACTTTAGGATTTGCTAGATCATGGGCGACGCTACTTTTTGGCTATCGGCCATCATTTTTCTTCCCGCTTTGAGTACGTTGATCATTGCGGCCATCCCCAAAGATAGCGAAGAGGGGATTCGCTATTTCACCTTGGGTGTGACCGCAGTGGTTTGCTTATTGACGATTGTGGTACTTCTTCTCCCGGGTGGCATTGGAGAAGATTTGGCCTTCCGTTACGACGCCGGAGACGACTCTGCCAAGTACATGCAAAATGTGGTCAACGAGTCATGGATTCCATCTTTTGACATCTATTATCAGTTGGGCGTCGATGGCATTAGCTTTCCGTTGATCATGCTGACGGCCTTTGTCAGTTTGTTGGCGATGGGAGCAAGTTGGTCGATCAAAAAACATGTCAAAGCCTACTGCGTCATGTTTCTGTTGCTGGAAACGGGGATGCTTGGCGTCTTCCTGGCGTTGGACTTTTTCCTGTTTTATGTTTTCTGGGAAGTCATGTTGCTACCGATGTATTTTTTGATTGGCATCTGGGGTGGCCCTCGCCGTGAGTATGCAGCAATCAAATTTTTTCTTTTTACGTTGGTTGGCAGTGTGTTGATGCTCATCGCGATTTTGATGATTTATTTCAGTAGCGATCTGGCGCATCTTTATGAGTTGTCCAATGTCGGTGCTGGCGGTGAAAATGCGGCGGTTCAATGGGAACACCTCCACGTGGACATTTCCCCTGAAACGCTCGCGGCCAGTGCTGAAAAAGGTGAAGCAGTTCATACTTTTAATCTTTTAGCCCTCACGGCAATGGGCCAGCATACAACGTTGTTTGATCAAGAGTTGCTGTTTGGGAAATCGCTCCAATGGTGGGCGTTTTTGCTCTTGTTCATCGGTTTTGTGATTAAGGTTCCGTCCGTACCCGTGCACACGTGGTTGCCGGATGCTCATGTAGAAGCGCCCACACCGATTTCGATGATCCTGGCCGGCGTGTTACTTAAAATGGGCGGCTATGGAATCATTCGTATTTGTTATCCGATTTGTCCCAACGGCGGCTATGACCTGATGTATTTGGTTTGTGGTGTGGGCGTCGTCAGCATGGTTTATGGTGCTTTTGCAGCACTTGCTCAGAAGGACTTCAAGCGTCTAGTTGCATACAGTTCAGTCAGTCATATGGGGTACGTCGTTTTGGGGCTTGGTGTGTGGAGTGCCCACATGGCCTCGCCGACGGGGTACAACCCGGATTATTGGATTATGGGCGTCAAGGGCGCGATGTTCCAAATGATTGCTCATGGGATTAGCTCGGCTGGCATGTTCTTCATGGTTGGTGTTGTTTACGACCGAGTCCACCATCGCGAACTGGACAAGTTCGGGGGACTGTTTGGGAAGATGCCTGTTTATACGGCGCTTGCCATCGGGCTCTTTTTTGCTGGACTTGGTCTACCGGGTTTATGCGGATTTATCGGTGAAGTTCTTGTTGTCTTGTCGGTTTGGAATTTCAGCAAGATCCTGGCGGTGATTACAGCTGCCGTGGTGGTGCTGACGGCTGCCTATATTCTATGGGCGCTTCAGCGGGTTTATTTGGGGGCAGAGTACCACGGTCCACATGAAGAAGCGCTGACGCCAAGTACCTGGCGAGAAAATGTCATTGCCGGAGTGTTGTTTGTCGGCGCTATTTTGTTAGGAGTTTTTCCGCACGATTTCGTGTTGAAGTACATGGATCCCACAATTGATCGGCAAGTCATTGAATTGACGGAATGGACGCGGCGCCATGAACAAAAGTTGAGACCAGGAAGGTCGGCACTGCCGCAATCAGCCGCTGACGAAATCTCTGGGCTGCCCAGGGCGTCTAGTGTTCGTATTGCAGCTAATGAACCAGCAGTGAACTTCATCGGCAATACAAAGAGAGATCAGCTCTCGACTAATTTCCGAGTAAGGAACGTTCAAAGCAGTTCTCGTCGCATCGACTAAAGAGTAGCAACCTCGTTAAGTAAAATGAGACGTACATCGTGAACTTACACGACCTTGTAAACGAATTGATCATCGACACGAAAGGCTCGGCCGAAGGTGGCTTGACCAGTATTGAGGCTTACTCGAGCCTGGGTGTATTTGGACCAGAGATCCTTTTGTGCATTCTCATGGTTCTGATTCTTCTGGTGAGGTTAATTCGGGGACTAGAACGTTTCGATGTTTTCTACCTAGCCCTTGTCGGGTCGGTGCTCGCCTTGGTGGTTGCTGAACCGTGGCGACTTGTGACTGATCCAGCCAGTTTCCAACGTATGGAAATCTTTACGGGCATGCTCGTGTACGATGGATTCACCGTTTTCATTCGCGGAATCCTCTTGGTGTTTGCAGTCCTGTTTATTCTGTTTACAAAACTGTCTGGCATACCGGACCGTGAAGATGGACCCGATATTTATACTTTGGTGTTGGGTTCAACACTGGGCATGTGTTTGATGGCCTCCGCAAATCACTTAATGACGATCTTTTTAGCGGTCGAAATGGCGAGTGTCCCATCGTATGTTTTAGCAGGAATGCTTAAGGGGCGCCGTCAAGGCAGTGAAGCAGCTCTCAAATATTCTGTCTACGGTGCGGGCGCTGCAGGTGTCATGTTGTATGGCATCAGCCTCATTGCGGGTGTGGTCAACACGGCGCATTTGCCGACGATTGCTCAGACCCTGGCGAATATGGATATTGCCGCCATGATGCTCGAACAATCGGGTTCTGGCCAGTTGGTTGCATTGGCATTTGGAGGTCTGTTGCTGGGGGTCGGTTTAGCGTTCAAGTTATCGGCCGTGCCTTTTCATTTTTGGTGTCCTGATGTATTCGAGGGTGCCAGTGCGGAAGTCGGCGCTTTTTTAAGTGTGGCCTCAAAGGCGGCAGCGCTGGCG
>JAKVBY010000007.1:0-8528 GCA_022446825.1 Pirellulaceae bacterium | reverse complement strand
CTGATCAGGATCTTGAAGTAGAGGAGCAGGGGACGGAAGCCTTGGCACCTGTGCGAAATTACATTGCCCAATTGGTGGCCTTCATCGCGATTATCACGTGTACCTTTGGTAACCTGGCTGCCTACGGTCAAACGAATATCAAACGGTTGTTTGCATATTCCACCATTGCCCATGCCGGTTACATGATGATGGCCGTACCACCGATGTTGGCACTTGTTTCCGTCGGCGGCGCTGGCGCCAGCAGTGCCGTTGCAGCCCTCGGCATTTACATCGCTATTTATTTGTTTATGAATCTAGGGGCATTTGTTATTGTGGCTTTTCTGCGTAACGAAATGCGTAGCGAAGAGATTGCCGATTACAGCGGATTGATCCGACGTTGCCCGGGGGTCGTGATTTGTTTGTCCTTGATTCTTTTTAGTTTGGTTGGTTTGCCGCCGCTTGCGGGCTTTGTTGGCAAATTTGCAGTCTTTGCCGCCGTTGCAGAAAGTTACCAGGCAACGGGAGCCACGTATTTAGCAGTGCTTTTGGCGTTCGGTGGCTTGAACACCGCGATCAGTCTGTTTTACTATCTGCGGATTGTCAAAGTCATGGTCATGGAACCGGAACCGGACGACCGCCAAGCATTCGCATTTCCGTTGGCGTCTTTGGCAGGAGGATTTGTGTTTCTGCTCACGTTGCCAACGATAATTTTAATGCTGAATTGGGAGTGGTTAAGCAATAGCGCCCGCACTGCGGCCCAGCACCTTTTTACTTAAATTGTCTGAGATCAAATACTGATGGCTTCGGCTGAAACTATTGCGATTCTAAACCGATTGGTGACAATCCACCGTTGTTCGCTGGCATCTTATATGAAGTTTGCTTGCCCTTGGTCAGCAGAGACCAACGGACAGATCTTGGAAACTTTGGCCGCTATCACCGACGATCACGCCCAGACAGCGGATCGGATTGCCAGCTTTGTACTCGAGCAAGGTGGTATTTTGGCTACGGGTGATTTCCCGATGGAATTCCCCGGTTATCACGATGTGAGTCTAAGTTTTTTGCTCGACCAGCTGGTCACTCGACAGCTTGCTGACATGGATGCAATTAAAACCTGTGTCGAAGATCTTCAGATGACTCCGATGGCCAAGGCACTCGCAGAAGAAGCACTCGGTGAATCTAAAGCCCATCTGGAGTTGCTGGAAGAGTTAAAGCAACCGGTTGGATAGCTGGCCGCTACGCGCTGATGAATGACGGTCGTTAGATAAAGTGCCCAACCGGCGGTCACTGTGCTGAGTCGTCACGGCGGCGTTTTTAAGGCAGGCGCAAAATGCAACTATTTGACACCCATCTGCATTTAGACGACACCCAGTTTGATCCTATTCGTGCGGACGTCGTTTCGCGCGCAGATCAAGCAGGGGTCCAAAAAATGTTGGCGGTGGGAACGACGGCCGACTCAAGTAGAGCGACCGTCGCTTTGGCAGGGAGTTTTCAGAGCGTTTATGCGGCGGTGGGGATTCAGCCTAATTGTTGTGCGGCCGCAGAAAATGGTGACTGGGACAAGGTATGTAAACTGGTTGAAGAACCAAAAGTCATTGCCTTAGGCGAAACGGGTCTTGATCGTTATTGGGACGACACTCCCTTCGAGATGCAGCAGGACTACTTTGACCGTCATTTGCGATTAGCTCAAGAAACCAAGCTACCATTCATCGTACACATGCGAGATTGTGGTCCCGATGTTGTCCTTATGCTGGCTGAGGCACGACAGCGAGGTCCTCTTCGCGGGGTCATGCATTCCTTCACCGGCGACGCGGATCTAGCGGCGCAATGTTTGGAGTTGGGACTTTTCATTAGTTTTGCCGGAATGGTAACGTTTAAAAAATCCACCGATTTGCGAGCGGTGGCCAGACAGATACCGGCGAATCGAATATTGATTGAAACCGATGCTCCGTATCTTTCCCCCCATCCGCACCGTGCCGTTCGTCCCAATGAACCGGCACAGATCGTTCATACGGCCAATTGCATCGCCGCAGAACGCCGGCTGTCTGGGGAGGAGTTTGCCAAGATAACCTATCAAAATGCCTGCGATTTGTTTGATGTGAGCAGCGTCGGATAAGCAGCCATGGTGGGCCAAGGGCCATCTTGTCAAGATCGACCTGTGGAGAGATGAAAATACGTCTCCGAGATAGACCGAGAGAGTAGCATCGGCTGCCGGTCCACGGTATTATTTTGGCTGCTTAGGTGGATATATGAGTTCAGGTGAGGAGATTTCATTCATGGTAAAAACGGCGAGCACGATGTTGGACATCGGTACACAGGCGCCAAAATTTGCGCTGCCAAATGTTGATGGCACGATTGTGTCCGAAGCCGACTTTTCTGATTCTGCGGCCCTAATTGTGATTTTCATGTGTAATCATTGCCCGTTTGTGAAACATCTTGCTGATGCATTGGCCACATTCGGTCGTGAGTATCAAATGAAGGGAGCCGCAGTGGTGGCGATTAGTTCGAATGATGTGAGCAAACATCCGGAAGACTCACCTGAGCAAATGGTGCATGAGTCAGAGTCGCGCGGCTATTCTTTTCCCTATCTTTATGACGAAGATCAGAGCGTGGCGAAAGCTTATCGAGCAGCTTGTACCCCCGACTTTTATGTCTTTGACCATGACCAAAAACTTGTTTACCGTGGCCAGTTCGATTCAAGTCGACCGGATTCAGGAGTTCCAGTGACCGGTGTGGACTTGCGAACTGCGGTCGACACTGTGCTTGCGGGAGACCGTGTATCAGAAAACCAAACTCCCAGCATCGGTTGTAATATTAAATGGAAGCAAGGAAGCGAACCAGACTACTTTAATCCAGCTGGCATCGCTTAATCATTCGACAGTGAATGAGCGCCTTTTGACGGATGATGAAACCGGGGGGAGGCAGCATGAAACGATCAAACGCCGAAAAGATTGTCTTAGCAATATTTCTTCCGGCGGTCGTTTTGATTTATGTAATCAAGTCTTATCCCGAGTGGATTACGGGACTGTTGGGCATTGCAGATCCCTTTGGGGACTTCTTTTTTCTCTGGGGAAAGAAACCTAACTTCTGGTATCAGACGGTTTACACGGCTGTTGTAGTGACGATCTGTGTGAAGCTTTTGATAGGTGGCAAAAGTCCCTATGGAAAACCAGCGGGCCGCAAGCCGCTGCCGAGGTATCAAAAGTCGAAATTCCTCAGCATACTATTGGTTCAGTCGATTGGTTTTTATTTCGTTCCCTTTGTCTTACCGATGTTTGGTTTGGGATGGTCGGATGGAGCTACTAAGAACGAAATTCGCATTGAATCTCAGGGAAACATGGTTTCGTTAGCGAAACCTGTTACTTACAGCCCAACGCAGACAAAATATGCTCTGCTCGTTTATTTAGACGATGTCTTGGCAAACGCGGATTCCTTTCAAGTCATCGACTCCGAAGATTCCGACAGCAATTCACACCAGGCGATCGGGATCGAATTTGTCCAACCACTTGTGCCCGGCACTCTGGTGACGGTGACGGCGTTTCACCTCGCCCACAAAATGGCACATGTGTATCTCTCCCCATCATTCTTTAGCGCCGGCGCCATGTTGTATATGTTTTTTTTCATTCCTATCTTTGTGTGGTTTTTCGGTAAGCGATATTGCAGTTGGATTTGTGCATGCGGCAATCTCGCTGAAACTGTCGGCACGACTACTTGGGGCTCTAAGTGGGTCAAAGAGGGGACGCCGCGAGGTAAGATCTCGTTGCAGTTAGAGTGGATTCAAAATCTCATGCTGATCTTGTCTTTGGCAATTGGTTTTTCCGCAGTTTTGAACGCTTATCATGTCATTCGCCCCGCCACCCACGATCGTATCTGGTATGTGCAGGATTTTCTGACCGACTTCATGTTCGGTTCGATCATCGGCGTTGGGCTCTACCCGTTCTACGGTACTCGTATGTGGTGTCGATACGGTTGTCCCATGGCACGTTGGATGAAGTGGTTCGGTCGGTTCGGTAAGTCAACATTTGCCGTCGTCCCAAATGACAAATGCCGTGGAGTCGGATTGTGCACTCAGGCTTGCCCCATGGGGATTCCGGTCGCGGATTATGCACACAAAGATCGCAAGCCAATTGAGATTGCGTTTGGGTTGGAAACGACGTCGTGCATTGGTTGTGGTGGATGCGTGGCCGCATGTCCAGTCGATGCCTTGTCGTTTCAAAAAATAGGCGCAAAAACGATCATTGCCTTAGAGCAACCGGAAACGGTCTCTGATTAACGTCGCTGCATGGTTGGGCCGAAGTGGTGTTCTTGCTGCGTTGAGAGGACGATTCACTGAAGTTGGTGTGTGCTTGAAAGCCATTTCTCCACGCAGGCTTGCTATTTACGGCTTCGCTGGTTATCGGCCTCGGAAGTGAACAAAATGAGGCTGGAATTTACCTCATCTGTATGACCATCGATTTATTTTAGCATGGTTAAAAGATCTTCTTCGCTCAGGACTGTTATACCGAGGCTTTGTGCCTTTGCTAATTTGGATCCAGCGTTTTCACCCGCCAGCACAAAATCAGTTTTTTTGGAGACGCTGGACGTGATTTTTGCTCCTGCAGCACGCATCGCATCTTGAGCGGCATTTCGCGAATAGTTTTTTAACGTGCCTGTGATAACGACGGTTTTACCGACCAGTGGTGAAGAGGAATCTATTTCTAATGCGTCGTGGCTTAATAGCTCCACACCGACTTCTCGCAGACGCTTTAAAGTGTTGCTTCCCCGTTCGGAATGTAAGAATTCATAGAGGGAACGTCCAACAACCTCGTCATCGAAGAGTTCAACAAATTCGTTTTTGTCTGCGGACGTGAGATGTTCCAACGATTCAAAATGATTCAAAATCCGATCTTTCTTTCCGTCTCCTTTACCCCATTTAACTCGCCAAGTTGCACCGCCATCGGGAATTGCCTTCAGCAGATGATAAACCTCTTGAGGATTGTCGGAGGTTTGCGCTAGGGAGCGTGCTTTTTCGATCAATGAAATTCCCTCCCTTGAGTGGAGCGCTGTATAGAACGCATTGGCAATTTCTTTGACGGAACGCAACTTCGACTCAGCACGTGTTTCGGAGACGCTCAAGCGTACTTCTTCTTCGCTCGCATTTAACAGCTCGTCGATGTCTTTCATGTGTGATGCCACAATTCTGGCGGTTTGCATGCCAATATGGCGAATTCCCAGAGCGCCGAGCACGCGGGCCAAGCCGCGTTTTTTGGATACCTCGAGAGAGTTGCGTATACGCTCCGCATTTTTTGTACCCAAACGAACTTCGACCTTTTTACCTCGGACGGTTGCTTCGTGCGTTAGATTTGCCAATTGCTCTTGGGTGATGGAGTACAGATCAGCAATGTGCGCTACCAAACCGGCTTCTACGAGTTGCACGATGGCTTCGTCGCCGAGACCGTCGATGTCCAATTGATTACGTCCCGAAAAATGAATCAGGCGTTCCTTCAACTGCGCAGGACATTCTGCATTCGTGCAATAACGCCCGGTTTCCTTACCGGTCGAATCGTGCTCGCTTTCAACCTTACTGCTACATTCCGGGCAGACGTCCGGTGGGACAATCGGTGGCGTTTCTTTGTCGCGTTTGTCAAGGATCACACGGACCACTTGGGGAATGATTTCTCCGGCTTTTTCAATGACGATCGTGTCCCCCACACGGATGTCCTTCCGAATAACTTCTCCCAGGTTATGGAGGGAAGCATGTCTTACCGTAGTTCCCGCCACGAAAACGGGATCCATCGTTGCTCTCGGTGTAAGCTTTCCTGTCTTTCCGACCTGCCAATCGACTTGGATGAGTTTGGTGATCGCTTGTTCTGCTGCATATTTGTAAGCAATACACCACCGCGGAAAACGGCTGGTTGAACCTAGAGATTCTTGATGATCGTAGCGGTCTACTTTGATAACCACTCCATCGACCGCATAGAGAAGATCATTACGTTCGTTTTCAAACTCTTGGATGCGTGACCAGACTGCGTGGATTGAACCACACGTTTGGCCCAATGGGTTTGTGCGGATTCCCCAGGTACGTAAGGCGTGGAGAAACGCACTGTGCGAAGCGAAGGTATTATTGGTGACTTCACCGCATCCGTGGGCAATGAACTCGAGGCGGCGTTCTGCGACGACCTGTGGGTTCAGTTGTTTCAACGTCCCAGCGGTTGCATTGCGGGGATTAGCGAAAGGTTCGGCTCCATTTTCGACGGTCATCGCGTTGATGCGAACAAACTCCGCCGAGGGCATGAAAATTTCGCCGCGGATTTCGAGAATTGTTGGAATGGCTGGCCCTTCGTCCCCATTTAGTTTGAGTGGAATGTCACGGATCGTGCGTATGTTCTGTGTTACGTCGTCGCCATGTTGTCCATCTCCGCGCGTTGTACCCAGTTGGAGAATTCCTTCTTCGTAGCGAAGGTTGAGAGCAACACCGTCAATTTTGGGCTCAACCCAATAACCACCAGTAATGGGAAATCCTTGCTGCGTAGCATTTTTTAGAGCGGCTCGTTGTTGTTCTCGTCGAGCTTCGCGAAAATCTTTGAATTGTTTTCTGTTGGCTGCAGCCTCCGTAGTTCGTTGACCTTTGAGTTGGTCTTCTTTTTCTGTAATTTGAGCAATCTCGATTTCTACATTTGCCAGCGTGGCGTCGAGAGTTTCAAAGCAACGCGCAGACCATTTGCGCAAATTCTCTTCGTCGTAAGTGTTGTCGATAGACAACATTGGTAAGGCATGAGAGACCGTTGTAAACCCGGCAATCGGCTCTCCACCAACACGTTGTGTTGGGCTATCGGGTGTGATTAGTTCCGGATGCTTTTGTTCTAGCTGACCTAATTCATGCAGTAGACGATCGTATGCGCGGTCACTAATCTCCGGTGCGGCATCGACATAATAACGCTGGTCGTGATGCCGAATGGTTGTACGAAGTTGGTTGATGCGGTCAGCAATAACAAGCATAAGCAAGCGTTAGGAAGTCACATGGCCTAGGGAAGAAATCTCCATGGAGTGGAGTACGTAACGGGCAAGACCGAGAGGTTTCTATTCTGTTCCGCACTCGGGCGCGACGGTCACATTTTTGTTAGTCGCTGAATTAGGGACGAGGCATAGAAACTTCATTGGTTCTTTGCCAACATTGCGAAACTGATGGATTTCATCGGGCTTTACAAACACAACGTCCCCTTCATTCAAGGCATGCTCCTTTTCACCTTCGATGACAATACCGTGACCTGCTAAGACAAACACTTCGTGTTCGTAAGGATGGCTGTGTCGCGGGGTGAAACCACCGGGCGCAACTTCAAACTGGCGCATTGCAAAATTAGGAGCTCCGTCACTTTCACTAACTAACCATCGAACGCTGCATCCACTGGCCCCTTCCATGTCAACAGGTTGTGAGTCAACACGTTCGTAATGATTGACTTTCATGGCACTTTCTTTCCCATCTAAGAGGGTGACTTCGGTTCTTCTTGTGAGCCTTCTTGCTGACACAGCGTCCGTCGTCGCTCAGCACGTTTTCGCCAAAATGCATCCGTTCCTATTGTCGCAAACGTAGAAAAAGCAAGTAACCCTAGTTCGGCGATAAGTAACGTCATTCCGTGCTCGTCTAGGAAGGTGAAGATGCCAGGTGGGCAATCTTCATTGACCGATTCTTGGCGAATTTGTTGTAAGAGCATGAAACCGTAGGCCGAAGCGGTGATGCCAAACGTAAATCCCGCCATCACGAGTACCACATAAAACGGGTTTGTGGGGACATTGGATCTCGACATGGCAGGGGCTTAGTTATCTGATCTCAGGGTGAGAGGCTAAAGTTGAGCCAATCGCTGGCAAGTTAACTGAAATCAAAGTGTTTGCAATGGGGATGGAACGGACGCTCTCTGGACGTGGTTAGGTGATCCACCTAGATCGTAAAAACCTCGAGAGCAACACAGAATACATTAGCTCATTCGCAAGCGTTGGTGAACCGACGTTATTCGGGATTGTAGAGCGAGGTGTCTAAAACAAGAAAAGTCTTGTTGCCTGCTCTTAGATTGAGACAAGCGACTCACATCGGACTATGTATGAGATCAAAGCAATCAAGGTAAACTCTGTTAGTCCTCATCAACTTGGTAAGGCCAAGTATTACGGGACCAGAGACCACCATCGACATAAAGAGTTTGACCGTTAGTGAATTCTGCCTGTTCACTAGCCAAAAAAACGACCACCGCTGCGACGTCCTCGACCTGCCCAACGCGTGCGATGGGTGTGAGGGGTGCCCAAGTACCGGCATAGTCGCCTGCTTCATCTTTCGTTCGCTCTATTTCGATTGCTCCCGGAGCCACGCAGTTCACGCGGATACCAAACTGGCCAAATTCTGCAGTAGCAACTTTGGTGAGATTCTCGATTCCACCTTTCGATGCGCAGTAATCGCCAAGTCCCGGAAAGGGAACCTTGTTGGCTCCTGAACCGATATTAATGATTGCACCACCGTTCTCTTTCATCATTCGAGCGGCCTGCTGCATGCAGAGAAAACAGCCTTTAAGATTAGTGCGAATCAC
>JAKVBY010000069.1:16290-39279 GCA_022446825.1 Pirellulaceae bacterium | reverse complement strand
AAATTAAGTGCATAAATTAGCCGCTAAAGTCAAAACCTAGCAGCATCCAAACCGCTCTTACCTTTTGCCTGAGCTGGCCACAACGACAGCCCTTTTACCACCCTACCTGAAACAAATGCCGTCGAAATCACTCTGAACAACTTCCAGTAAGCCACGTCGCATCCGTAGTTCTTCAGAAAACGTCGCGCAAAACCATGCCTTCCGGCACACGGAGTTCTCGCCTTTTCTTGCCCCGGTACCGGCTGCGACTCGGGCGATGAATCCAGTACAATGATTTAACCAGAGTCGATCTGCGTCGATCTGGATTTAGAGATTCATGATTTAACTAGTGATTTCAAGGCATTTAATCTTGGGCGTCGTTCAACCCGTGCAGCGAATTTTGATTCTACTGTTCTGCAGTTCGCTTGTAGGCGTTTTGCCAGGAGCTGACCTTAACGAATCGGCGACAAATTTTCCTGACAAATCAAACGATGTGCTGGCAGCAGGAAGTTGGGCCCGCGGGCGTCGCATCTTCAATGGTAACCTTGCCAAATGCTCGACATGTCATCGCTTGCACGGGACAGGAGTCGCGGTCGGTCCAGATTTGTCGGATTTGGTCGATGCCAATTACGAGCAGGTACTCCGCGACATTTCTTTACCCGAATTCGAAGTCGCTAAGCAATATCTGATTCACGAAGTAACCCTTGAAAATGACACGCCATTAAGCGGCATTCTCCGCATCTCTGGCGACGACCTGTTGGTTATCGATCGCACGGGCAAACGCAGTAGTGCCAAGAAGAAAACCGTGCAAAAAATCGTTCCCACGACAAAGTCGTTTATGCCACCCGATTTGTTACAGGGATTGAAATCACAAGAGATTCAAGATTTGATGACCTATCTATTGAGTGCGGCGCCACACATGCCAAATCTGGCACCCAATGGACCTATCAGGCGGTCGCGACAAGAAGTCGCAGAGATTCTGGCAGATGCAAATGAGTTATCAAATCCATTGCGACCTTTGAACATTGTGCTCGTCGCCGGCCCGAAAGATCACGGCCTCGGGGAACATGATTATCCCGCTTGGCAGAAAGTTTGGTACGAGCTATTGGCGTCCGCGCAAGACGTGCGGGTGTCTACTGCGGTGAACTGGCCGAGTGAAGAGCAATTTGAAAACGCAGACCTCGTCATCCTTTATCAAAAGGGAACCTGGGACGACCGTCGCGCAAAAGATGTCGATGCCTTCCTCGCTCGGGGTGGAGGACTCGTCTTGATCCACTGGGCCATCGGCGGTGGCAATCGAGCTGCTGGATTAGCGAGGCGGATTGGGATGGCTGCCGGCATCGCCATCGGCTATCGACACGGACCTTTAGATTTGACTTTCGATGGTGCACACGCGATTACGCGAAACTTTGAGGCCGTACGTTTTTACGATGAAAGCTATTGGCATTTAGACGGTGAGGGCACCGACGTCACGCGTTTGGCAACCGGTATCGAAGAAAACCAGCCGCAGCCGTTGATCTGGTGCCGAGAGCATGAAAAAGGTCGTGTTTTTGTTTCCATCCTGGGACACTATTCCTGGACCTTCGACGACCCTTTGTTTCGCACCCTGCTATTACGTGGCATCGCATGGACCGCAAAAGAACCTGTGGACCGTTTTAATGACCTGGTCACGATTGGTGTCCAATTAAAGGAATAACGGTCCCTGATTGAACGCGATAACAGCCCGGGACTCAACAAAATGCAACGTCTCCCGGTAGCGATTCTCTATTCACCAGTTGCCGAGGTACTTTCGTGCATGGGCTTGGGGACAACTTCCGTTTCTCCTGCGACTCCTTTAAAATCTGGTTCTTTAAAGGATAACTCTTCAAAATCTCTCTTTACTCGAGTTTTACTGTTATGCACCCGCTACAAACACGCACCAAACAATTGACCTTTACAGTTTTGCTCACCATCCTTGCGCCCTTAAGCCTTTATGGAGCCGACTCCCCGGCCTACGAGCTTACCGATCCAGACTTAGAGGTCGTTCACATTGACTCGTCCACAGACGATTCCTTCCTTTCCATTCGTGCTGATACCGAGGGACGTCTGTTTGTCGGCGCACGCGAAAAACTCTTCGTCTACGAACCCAACCCAGTCGGCGGCTATTTGGAACGTCAAGAGTTGCACCAATTTCCGGCCGAGTCTTGGATTTACGATATCGAGATTCGCGGAAACGATCTCTATTGCATGACCAATCGCGCTTTGTATTTATTGCCGCAGGCGGTCAAGCAACGCCAGGGAATCAAATCCCAACGGTTAATTTGGGGCCATCCGGATTTTCACCCTCACCAATGTTTTCATGGCCTCGCTTGGGGACCGGATGGCGACCTGTATATGTCGATGGGAGATCTGCTGGTCTGGTACGGGGATTTCAATCGACCCGATCATTGGGGGCACTGGACTTATTTCACTCAGCCTGCTGGGACCAAGGTTCCTTTCACTGGCGTAGGGGGGATTTTGCGGTGTCGCCCCGATGGCAGCCAGCTGCGCGTCGTTGCACGAGGAACCAGAAATAGTTGTGGCTTGGTGTTTGACAAGCAATGGAACCTATTTTCCCATGACAATGATCACGAAGGCTTGCCCACCGATTTCGTTCCTGGACGCCTGCTCCACGTCACTCCCCACGCAGATTTCGGCTGGCCTCGTGGCTGGATGCCATCCATGACACCAGACCGCAAAGACCTCTTGGAAACCATGTTCACAAAAATGGGGCGTGCAGTACCTGTCGGACAATCCTATTACGACGAAACGTTTCTTCCTAAAAAATATCGGAGAAATTTATTGTTAGCACGCTGGGGCACCCGCGCGCTAACACGTTATCCGCTAGAAACTCGTGGTGCGAGTTTTCAGGCAGATGAGCAAGTGCTGCTCCAGGGCTTCGATCAAACACGTCCGGTGGGAGTCGCCGTCGGGCGTGGTGGCCGAATTTTTGTAACGCTCGCCTACATGTCCCACAATGAAGGTTCGCCGAAATACAAAAGTGATTTAATCATGATCACTCGCAAAGGCGATCCCGACGATCATCCATTCGACGCCTATGAAGCCACAGCTGTCGATGAAGCAAAACTGTTTACGGAACTGGATAATCCTTCATCGTGGCGTAGTCGCCGCGCCTTTGTCGAATTAATGCGCCGGGGAACCAACGTGATTCAAAAGAAAGCAGAACAATCCTTGGCGCAGATACGCGGCGGTACCAAGCAGGGAAATGCGGCGAGCCTGGCGTGGCTGTCCGCTTCGATTCACTACGAAGCGCGAGGAACCAACGGATCGCAAGTCTTTGCCGAGCACACTGACATCGAGGACGACAACCTGCGACTCCAGCTGGTACGCATCCTGGCGGAAAACGCTTCCAGACAACCCGCTGCTCGAACTCAACTCATCAGAGCGTTGCGGGATCCTAATCCGCAGATCCAACATGCCGCCATCGTTGGATTATTTCATGTTCGCGGGCCCGTTCCTGAAGAACTCTTCAGCGGTCCGGCGATCAGCGATGATAGTTATCTCCGGCAAGTCTCTGCCCAATATTTAGCAGCCCAGGCAACCCATGCACAGCTCGCATCATATTGTGAAAATGACAATCCACGCATCCGCCTAGCCGGCGTTCTGGCAAGCGGATTTCGGTTGACAAGTCCAGAACCTCTGGCACCCCTCGCCGCAGAATTACCGCTCCAACCCTGGCCGAACGAAGCGGTCTACACATTAGCTTATGATAATGAAACCATCGACATCCGCACCCTGGGACCGGTTGGCATCTTCACCACGGCGGAACATTGGGCGGCCGGCAAACACTCGAAACAGCAAGAGGCTCTGTTTGAGGTTCTGTTGTCGCGTTTACAAGACACCGACGGGCAAGTCCGCCTGCAGGCGGCCCACTTCCTTTCCTTACTCAAAGACGATCGTGCTGAACCTGGCATCGAGCAAGCTCGTGCCTTAACTCAACGGCAGCGTCTCCAAACAGCGCCGATCACCGAAGTCCACACGGTCTGGACGGTAGGTCCGTTCGCTGATGGTGACGAGGGATTTTCCCGTATCCACACACCGGAAACCGGCGCGGTCGATTTGTCCACAACCTACGACACGGGAGCAAACACATTGGCGTGGGAACAAATGACCAAGACGGCCATGTTCGATTTTCGCCAACAATTTGGTCACGCCGATAACACTTCGCGTTATGTTTACTTTCGACTCGAAAGTCCACGGCGTCAGCAAGTCATTTTCATGCCGGGATCCGACGACGGCATGCGAGTGTGGCACAATGGCCGGCTAGTCTACGAAGTCGATCAAATACGTGGCGGTTTACCACTGCAGGATGTGATCTTCCTGACGCTCGAGGCAGGAAGTAATGACCTTCTCTTGAGAATTCGTAATGTCGCTGACGAACATAATCTGTACCTGCATTATCGATCCATTAACTCCAACGTTAAATGGAGCTTGCCCGAGAAACTTGATGTTGCAGGGTTGGCCGAACGACTCCGCGCAGCAGCGGATGGTGCCATGCTGGACCCCAAATTACTCGCCGTTGATTGGTCACAAGCTCTTGCCACCGGAGATGTAGACCAAGGTCGTAAGTTGTTTAGCGCCGACGGAATTGGTTGTGCGAAATGTCACGCAGCCGACACGAACATCGCGGCCACAGGGGGACCTAGTCTCGCTGCGGCAGCCAATCGCTTTACGGTACCCTACCTAGTAGAGTCGATCCTAATCCCTAGCAAAAAGATCGCTCCCGTCTTTCAGGGTACGACGATCGTGACCGACGCTGGCTTAATTATCTCGGGTTTAGTCGTCAGCGAAACCGATGACAAACTTGAGTTACTGACAGCCGAAGCCAAAAGAGTCGAAGTCGACAAAAACGGCATCGAAGAACGGCTGGTGATGAAAACGTCGCCAATGCCGGCCGGACTAATCAAAAAACCAGACGAATTGCGCGATTTATTGGCGTACCTCAGCTCATTAAAACAATCTACAAACCATCAGCTGAGCGTGACGACAGAGCCCTTTGGCAAAACGTCCGACGCACAACAAGTTGATGCCTATTGGCTCACAAATGCCAATGGTGTTAAAGCCAAACTCATCACCTATGGTGCCACACTCGTCACCTTGGATGTTCCTGATCGACATGGCAAGTTGGCGAACGTCGTGCTTGGTTACGATGACATGACCGGCTACCTCAACGACACGATTTGGCCTGGCTGTATTGTGGGGCGTTTCGCGAATCGAATTGCAGACGCTGAATTTGAATTGGATGGCAAAACCTTCCAGCTCACGAAGAATTTTGGGGACAATCATATCCATGGGGGGCCGACAGGGTTTAAAGCGCGTGTCTGGCAGGCCGAGCCATTACAAGGTGATGATTTTGTCGGGGTCCAGTTTCACTATACGAGTCAAGATGGTGAAGAAGGCTACCCAGGAAAACTCGACACGACCGTGACCTACAAGCTAAACAACGCAAATGAACTAAGAATCGACTACGAAGCCGTGACCAGCAAACCGACACTCGTCAATTTAACCCACCATTCCTACTTCAATCTCGCCGGGCACAATTCTGGAAATATCCTGGGCCATGAAATTACTTTAGCCTGTGATCAATATCTGGCCATCGACGATGAAGGGGTCCCCACAGGAAAACTCGTGCCCGTCGCAGATTCGCCTTTTGATTTCCGAGACGCTCGCCAAATTGGTTCTCAACTGGTCGATGGAAAAGTTCTCTACGATCATTGTTATGTCATTAACGGCAGCGGGATGCGTCGCTGTGCCCGCGTTAAAGACCCGCAGAGTGGGCGTACGCTAGAAGTCCTTACCGATCAACCCGGAGTCCAATTTTACACCTCGGTATACATGGACGCAGTCCCGGGGTTCGCTGGGGCCATCTACAAAAAGTATCAAGCCTTTTGCCTGGAAACCCAGCATTTCCCCGACTCACCACACCAACCCCATTTCCCCAGTACAGTTTTACGCCCTGGCGAAACATTTCGTAGCAGCACGATTCACCGGTTTGGCCACGAATAAAACGGCGCTGAACCAACCTGCACAACCAACGTCTGTTCACAACTTTCGACGAGTCTCGGCCTGCAGCCCATCTTGTTTTGGCTTTTGGCAGCTTGCATCTGTCTGGCAATTTTCCTTTACGGAATCTTCAAAGAGCGTCAACGGCGTGAAGCATTTCAGCAATTGGCAGACACTCTGGGATTTCAGTATGTGGCTGGCAAAGCCTGAGGATTGGCGGACCGTTTTAATTTCCTGAATAAACTTGCACAGGGAACCAATCGGTATGCGTACAACATCTTATCCGGCCAAACCGAGCAAAAGGAATCGATCTACATCTTCGACTATCACTTTGAAACGTATTCCCGAAACTCGAACGGGAAACGAAAAACAAACGGGGAAAATGCGAGGCATCACCGGTTTTCTTTTTTTATCCTCTTGATACCTCAACAGTTCTCAGAATTGACCGTCATGCGCGAGGGAATCTTTTCGAAAATTGCTCAGGCTGTGGGATACGATGACATCGATTTCGAGTCGCATGAGTTTTCTCGAAAATACTGCGGCCGTTCCAAGAACAAGAATTTCGCCTATGACATCTTCCATCCTCGAATGATCGATTATCTCTTAGACAACAACGATCTGATCTTGGAAATTGACGGACCGGCACTCGCCGTAGGGTTTAATGTTCGTTTACGAGTTGATCAAATCCGCCTAAACTATAAACGCCTGCAGCAAATTTGCACTTTAATTCCACAATACTTGTTCGAGTAACTGCGATGGCAACTGCAGGGGCCTTCTTCGGCATAGCGTTCCTGGTGATGGTGTTATTTGTTGTACTGAACTACAACGGACTGGTGGGACTGCGAAATCACATCGGCGAAGCGTGGAGCAACGTGGATACCGAACTAAAACGACGTTACGAGTTAATCCCGAATTTAGTGGTGACTGTTAAGGGATACGCACAACACGAACAAGAACTGTTCGAGCGTGTAACCCAATTGTGAAATCGGTGCGTCGCCAATCAAGGTACCATTGACGCGTAAGCAGCAGATAAAACGCTCTTGGTCAACCAATTGCAGCAACTGATCGGTCTAGTCGAGGACTATCCCACCNTGAANGCCGATCANCATTATTTAGACNTACAGCAACAGNTCGTTCATACCGAAGATCGCATCCAGGCTGCGCGTCGGTTTTTCAACGGCAACGTGCGCGACTATCGAAATAAATATCAGCAATTTCCAAGTCTGATCATCGCACGNCTCTTTGGNTTTCAATNGGAAAGCTATTTTCAGGNTAAACCGGCGGTTCANGAAGTCNCGGATCTAGCGTTCTNAGTCTGGCNGCCATCTCCACCGCAGCNCATTGAACTACCAATNCAGNGACCTGCAGACNCAAGGCTNGCNCNTTTTCCACAGANTTNGANTTNCNCAAGTCNGCTGAAGTTCAATTGCCGCATTAATAGGGCAATAAGCCACCAGAACAATTGACGGTTTGCCCTGCCATATAGCTTGCTTCGTCACTGGCAAGCCAGACAAACGTGTTAGCCATATCTTGTGGCGTTTGGATGCGTCCGACAGGGACTGAAGCGACTGCCGCAGCTTTGAACGTGCCAGCTTTTTCACCGGTGCGTTGTGTCACTTCACGATCAATGAGATCCCACATTGGTGTGTCAACGATCCCTCCACAAACACAATTAACGAGAATTCCAGCATCGGCCATTTCAACGCCAAGCTGCTTTGTCAAACCGACGACTGCATGCTTGCTCATCGCGTACAAGCCCAACGGGGTTGCCTTGCCTGGTGCTATTTTCCCTGCGCCACTGGCATTGAGAATGATCCGGCCACCGCGTCCAGCGCACAGCATCTGACGTGCCGCGACGGTCCCACAAAAAAAGGCCCCTTTCGCATTCACCGCCATTTGTCGATCAAAACTTTCCGTGGTCGCCTCAACGAGAGGGGCAATCTCGCCAATTCCGGCATTGCACACCATCACATCGAGCCCACCAAATCGTTCAACAACCGAGGCAACCGCCGCCTCGACTTGCTCTAAATCGGTCACATCGACCTGTCGGTAAAATGCTTTGGAACCGGCAGTTGCGATGACCCCTGCCGCTTCCCCTTCGTCAATATCGGTCAGTAAAACGTGTGCTCCCTCTGCGAGGAAACGCTGAGCGATAGCAAGTCCGATACCACGGCCGGCCCCGCTGACCATCACCGATTTGGTTTGTAATTCTGGATAAGTTGCCATCGCTTATGGGGTTCTATATTCGGTTAGTTCTAACACATAGCCATCGGGGTCCAGAAAGAAGACACAGCCAATCTTACCTTCATGTTCGAGATCGAATTCGACTGGCTCGCTGACAAACTCAACTCCGTTACTTTTCAAAACTTCGTACGCCTTAGGCAGGTCCTCCACTTCGACACAAAAGTGACTATTGGCGATGTCACCCAACTTACTGTCTGCAAGTTTCCCCTCCGGCTCGAGATACTGTTGCAAATCGACTTGAACTCCCGGTGTCTCTGGGCAAATCAGACGCACCACCTTCATGCGAACGACCTCTTTGCCAGCCATGCGGGAAATCGTCTCACCTTCCAAATCGTGAGAACTCTCTGCTTTCAGTCCCAGCAAATCACAATAAAACTTTAGTGACCGATCCATATCACGTACGGTAACTGCAAAGTGATCAAGTTTTGTAGCAAACATCGCGAATTCCCTTGGCTTGACGCAGACATAATTCTTGACGAATGGAACTTAGTCTCTATGCTGTTTTTACTGCAGCCAGAGATCACATACAAGCAAGGTGCAAAAGAAGATGAATGACAACCCCGTAAAACAGGCGCTTCAGAACGGCAAAGCCACCATGGGTACATTTGTTGGCTTGGGGAGCCCTCACGTTACGGAACTCCTCGCCCATGCTGGTTTTGATTGGCTCGTACTGGAAACCGAACACAGCGCTGTCAACGCACCACAAGTAGAAACGATGCTGATGGCAATGAGTGGAACCGAGACCACTCCCATCGTACGGGTCACACGTGGCGATCCGATCGAAATCCAGCGGGCTCTGGATATCGGTGGCATGGGAGTTCTCGTGCCCATGTTGCGGACGGCAGATGAAGTTGCTCGCGTCGTCGAGGCCACACGTTATCCACCTGTCGGGAAACGCGGATTTGGGCCGCTGCGTGCTTCCAGATACGCCCACGACTACGAGGATTACTTAGCCCGCGCCAATGACCACATCATCGTCGCCATGATTCTGGAAACCAAAGAAGCCGTTGAAAATCTCGATGAAATCGCTGCCGTTCCAGGCTTGGATGTAATCTTCTTAGGGCTCTATGATCTTTGCCTTTCATACGGCCGCAATCCGATTGAGATGCCCCATCCTGAATCCGACGCCGCCATCGAGCGGGCCTTAGAAGTCGGAAAAAAACACGATGTGGCAATTGGAACCGGCGCGGGAACGCCAAAAGAAGTCCAGGAACGCCTAGCGGAAGGTTTTAGTTTTGTCAGTTACAGCACCGATTATTTCATGCTGAAAAACACCGCTGGCGAGGGTATCCAGGCATTTAAAACATCCCCCGCAGCTAAGTAACCGTTCTACGATGAGTGCTCTGCCGCGGGGCCTAGATGCCCTCTTCTTTTGTTGCTGGCTCCACATGATGCATCTGTTCATGGCGATCGCTGCGCCGCTTAAACAGATACCGCACACCGAGATTGAGTAGGATGCAAATAATGATCCCCACTGCCGACAAATGGAACACAATGCGTGCCACGGTCCCTGCCGCCAAAATCGCCACGACGGGTGCCAGGAACCAACACGTCACAACCCATATAGCGCGGCCCATCTTGGTGTCTGCATCTCCGCGTGAAAAGATCCGATCCGCTGCCCCCGACCCCAGCACTGCTGCAAAGGCGACATAGGTCGTGGAGACGGGTATCCCTTGTCCAGAAGCATACGCTATGACTCCCGCGCTGACGCCTGTAATTACGGACGCGCGCAAGGCATCGTAATGGACTTTCTTACCTGTGGAAGTCAATGAGGGCTCCGGAGCCAGCGACTGAGGGCGTTCTCCCACACGAATAATTCCTCGGGCAATCGCTTTGCACCAACCGGGAGCGTAAAGCGTTACTTGGTCGAATTGACTACCCGTGTTGATCGCAGCGCGCGTCACGCGCTGCGCATAATCACTAAACATTCCTAGCGCCATTAAGAGGCCGCAGCCGAACAAGGCCCAAATCGGAATCGGAATTTTGGAGGCAATGTCCGCCAAATCTGTCGGACCAGAACCACTTTGCCATAAAGCCAAACTGGCTAAACCAGGAGAAGCTGCATTCGCAAGATCATTTTGACCAAAGGCAAAGGCCAGGCAGATCATTCCCAACACGGCTGTAGCAGAAAATAGATACTGATTCAGTCGCTGCCGAGAAAGGATGAGGGCCACGGATAATAGTGCCGTCATACCAGCCCAAATGAAGAAAAGGACCAACACGGGACCATGAACGTCAAATGTCAGTGCTTTTAAGTCCTTAACAAAACTAACATTCTTCAACCCTTTAAAAACCAAAAACCAGGTGAGCCAAGTCAACATCGCACCTGAAATCCAGGGCCCGTGGAGAAAGACGGTCGCCCGATCCTTGGATTTATCACGTATCGCGCCACGAAAGACGCGCATGATCAGGAACGATCCGATGCCACTGATCACAATGGACAAAATAATACCGCTTAATACCTTCATAACCTTGGGCCATTGAACATTTTCCGGGCCAGCCAGGAAGAGCGCTGCACCCACAAGTTCAAAAACCAAACAAGCCGTGGTACTGACGGGCATGCCAAATCCAGAGAAACCATAAAGCAAAACAGTATCGACAAAATACACAGCGATATAAATAGAAATGGCCTTCTCGATCGTCAGCACTGTGGGGTCAAAGATACCCTTCCGAGCAGTCTCCATAACGGGTGCGGAAAACGTTGCCCCAAGAATCACTGCCACAGCAGCGATCATGACCGCTTTATGGCGGCTGAGCACACGGGCCCCAAAAACCGCGTTGACAAGATTTGCTGCATCATTTCGTCCTACCTCTAAGCAATCCCAAATCAGCATTGCAATTCCAACGCATGCCGCAATCGCTATAAAGCTGGGCATTGGAAAGTCGGGCATTCGTATAACCTTTGGCTTGAGTTTTCCCAAAACTCGTCGCGAAGATCACAGGACCAACGCGACAACATAGAGAAACTGGGTAGGCGGGATAGTGGGGGCACTGCAATCAGCAGGGCATCATATTAATTAAGTTTAAGTGAGCATTGGGTGAACAGGATACCAGGATTGCGCGAAGGAAGTGTTATCAAACCGTTAATATTTGATGAACCTGAAGTGAACCTCGCTTGCCTGCTCTGAGATGCGTTGAAAACTTCTGGTGACACCGGCCGTCCAAAATGGCACTCTGAAAATTGGTCTCTTGCTGGTGCGCCTGATTTTCGGATCGTCGCTTACCAATTTGCCACGCGTTGAAAGAATCGACCCGCCCCATTCTCTAACCAGAGGCCTGCGGGTTATGGACGACCAGCATCTGCTTAATTTTCTTCACGAATACAATACAAATGTTGAAACGTGCGGATGTAGATGTGCCCTCGAGAAAAAGCAGGCGTCGAGTTGCTCGGTTCCTGGAGTTGGTTCTTCGCAACCGACTCAAATTTCTTTGGGTTGGGTAGAAAAACGTGCGTCGTTCCATCCTGGTCAGTCCCATAGATGCGGCCACCGGCAGTCACTAAGGATCCCCAATGATCAACACCACCGGACCGCTCCTCCCAAACAATTTTGCCTGTCTGGGGATCAAGGCACTGAATCACGCTCGGCCCAGCATTCGCCAAATAAATGTAACCGTCAACAAAAATCCCCGAACCGATGCGTTGCGGATTTGGCTCGACCTGCCAAAGTAACTTTTTTTGCTTGCTGGTCTCTTCATCTGTAATTTGGAAACCGATTGCTGGCCCACGATACCCTCCCATCGCTACACAAATATTACCGGCAATGATCGGTGAGGTATAAGCAAGATCACCGTTTTCTCCACGCAGTCCATCACAAGACCACACAATCTCTCCCGAATTTAGATCGTAACCATTCACTCGTGTTGCCATGCTGCAAACAACCAAAGTACGGGAGCCGTCCTGAACCACCACTGGGGTACTCCATGATCCCATGTACTGATTTGCTGCGTTGCGCTCGCCATCGCCATCGATTGGTTCTTCCGTAGACCAAATGGTCTCACCAGTCTCTAGATCCAACGCCATCAGAAAAACGCGTTTACCGGGACCGGCGTGCAAAATAATCCGCCCTTGATGCAACACGGGCGAAGCACCATACCCCCACATATGACGAAACTCACCAAAATTGCGATTCCAGCGAGCTTGCCCATCGACACCGTAGCAGTAGAGCCCCGCGCTGCCATGCCACACCACAACACTCTTCCCATCAGTTACGGGAGTTGACCCACAGTAATTATTTGTCTCATGCGTTGGGATCACTTGCTGGAAATCAACGGTACGAACCCAGCGTTGGCTACCGTCTTTTGCATCAAAACAGAAGAGACTTCGGGCCCGCCCCTCATTCTCCGCGCAAGTTACAAAAATCCGCCCTGCGGAAACAATCGGGCTACTATTCCCTGGTTCAGGAAGTGCCACTTTCCACTTGATATTTGTCTGGGAATCCCACTCTACGGGAATGTCTATCTCAGGGGAAAATCCGTTTCCAAAAGGTCCGCGAAAACTTGGCCAATCTGCTGCTGTAAGGAATTGGCCAAAACATGAAACTAGAACAAAAATCAACAAACGCATTTTTAGCATGACTCACTCCAGATCGCTTGAAATCAAGAACTCTCACCGGAAACTCGCGCCCATGGTCATTTCAAAATCACAGAATCGCTATTTTGTGAACGTTATATCCTGATCGTAGTACGCATTACGCTAACTTGCGAACAAGCAACATCCTTGCCTGCCACTGCATCGCGGTGCAACATCCCACCAGCAAAGCAAGTTGCGAGTTGTTCCACAAAATCGTTTTATCGGAAAATCAATCCGTCAATTAGTCGCTGTCGGAATCAAAACATTGGAAACAATGGAAGACCATGTGGATATACAGTAGGATCAGACTCACCTTGACCGTGGCACCAAACTCCGCGCTGGGCCTCGGACTCGTGTTTGTCCACGGAACTTTGTCCACGAAACCATGACGCTCTAGGAGAACCTACGGCAATGCCAGTTGCGAATTGGAAAACACAGTCATTCAACGTCATCCAAAGCCTACTCTATAACAATCCAGATCGCGTTATTCAATACAAAGTGCGTGATACCGACGGCAATTGGGTTGATCGATCGTCACAGCCTGCGCCGGTGCGCCGACTCTACGAAACCGAGGCTTCGGATGAGCGGACTTGTTTGCGAACAATTCAATTTGTACACCATGTACTAATACCACCTGGAGCGAGACATGTTCAGGAATTACATATACACCCCGATGCCGAGGAACTTGTGGTGATTACCGAGGGCCAAGGAACCATCGATTTAGATGGAAGTATAACCAACGTCAATTCGGGTGACGTCATTTACATCCCCCCCGATGCGGAACACCAATTGAGCAACACTGGAAACGATTTTCTTGGAGCGTTGTTCATCAACGTGCCGACTGGCAGCGGACTCGACCAATTGAAAAAGACTCAAGAATCCTAATCAACCTTCAGGTAACAAAGACAAAACCCATTTCATTAATAAGAACTTAGGAAAGCAGCAAGTCATGAGTTTGAAGAATCGTCGGCACTTCATCACGGACACAAGCCTGGGCGTCGCAGGCGCTACGAGTTTATCGTTGTCTGCGCCCAAATTCGTGCACGCGTCCAACAGCAACAACCGTGTACGCATCGGGGTAATTGGTTGCGGAGGGCAGGGGAGTAGCGGACACATTGACGGACTTCGAACTCTGGGAAATAAAAACGTCGAGATAGTTTATGTCTGTGACCCCGATGAACGCAGACGGACTGAGGCAGCAAAGAGAGCAGGCGGGGCCAAGGCCGTCAATGACCTCCGTGTCATTTTAGACGACCAAAACATCGACGCGGTAACGATCGCCACACCAGATCATTGGCATGTTCCTGCGGCACTTTTGGCCATGAACGCTGACAAACATGTCTACGTGGAAAAACCATGCTCGCACAATCTGCGCGAAGGCCGCTTACTCGTTGAGTGCAGCCAGCGAACCCAGAAGATCGTTCAACACGGCACACAAGCCCGCAGCAACAAGGGTTTCATCGAAGCCGTGCAAATGCTGCACGACGGCGTGATTGGTGATGTCCTGACCGCCAAAGCCTGGAACATTCAACGTCGCAATCACATTGGTCAAAAACAGCCCAGTGCCCCTCCTGCTGGTTTCGACTTCGACCAATGGACAGGCCCTGCACCCAAGTTACCATTTCAGGAAAACCGGCATCATTACAACTGGCACTGGTGGTACAACTTTGGTACGGGTGATCTCGGAAACGATGGTGTTCATGAATTCGATATGGCACGCTGGGGACTCGGCATGAACACCCATCCAACGAATATCTCGGTCTGCGGCGGCAAATACTATTTCGACGATGACCAAGAGTTCCCAGATACGGTTACCGCAACCTTCGAGTATCCTGGGGATGGTCATGTCGGCAATCGGCGCCAACTAATCTTCGAAATGCGCATTTGGTCGACAAACTACCCTTACAACGTCGATGGTGGCGTCGAGTTTTTAGGGACAAAAGGAAAAATGTTCTTCAGCCGTCGCGGCAAATTTCAACTCTGGGGGGAACGCAATAAACCGCTTACTCAAAAACCGAGTGTTACCCCCGAAATGAATGTCGTCAATAATTTAGCAGCTTGGTTAGAGGCGATTCGTGAAAACACCAAACCAACAGCACCTGCGCACGAAGCCCATCTTTCCGCCTCTCTCTGCCATCTCGCCAACATCGCTTGTCGCACTAACCAATCCTTTACCTTTGACAGCTCCAGCGAACGGATCCTGGACAATGCAACAGCCAACGCCTTACTTTCCCGGTCTTATCGTGATGGTCACTGGGCCACTCCCGAGGAGAGCTAAACGACTCTTTGTCTTGGCAACGCGAGATCCCAGAAGCTCCTACAAGATTACCGCATTCAACGACACTCATCCGGATTGAGCCATATTGCCGCAATGTCAATAAAAGAATTCCTACCGGAAAATGATCAGGAGAAACCATACTGATGTTAAACATTAGCCGCATGTGGCTTGCGCTAACGCTCTTGACGCTTGTCCCTTTGGGTCATGCAAAAGACGATTTTAAAATCCGTTTTGCGGAGTCGCCCGGCAAAGTAAGCATCACAGTCGCAGAACGGCCATTGGCAACCTATTACTACCAAGACACCATCACCACGCGTCCCTACTTTGCACACGTCTACACGCCCGCCGGAATTCAGGTCACTCGCAGCCATCCACCAGATCCAAAGGAACTACAAGATCACGGCCCCATGCATCCTGGAATTTGGTTAGCGTTTGGCGACCTTAGTGGCCATGATTCGTGGCGACTCAAGGCAAAAATCGCACACCGTGGCTTCCTGGAAAGACCTCATATCACTGAAGATACTGGACGATTCACCGTCCAAAACGAATATCTCTCAGAAGACGAGCACGCCCTCATCTGTACCGAAACCTGTCGCTATACCTTCGCGAATCTTCCCGCAGGATGGCTGATCATTACGGAAAGTAGTTTCAAGTCGGATAATAACGACTTTTATTTCGGCGATCAGGAGGAAATGGGGCTGGGCATTCGTCTCCCCTCCGCAATTCGCGAAGATGGAGGCAACGGTCGCATCCTCAACAGCCGAGGCCTCACGACGGCCGACAAAACTTGGGGCCAACCAGCTGCTTGGTGTGATTACTCGGGAACCATTGATGACACCGTAGTAGGAGTGACTTTAATGGCCTCACCACATAACGCCCGCGAGTCGTGGTGGCACAATCGCGGATACGGCTTCTTCGCCTGCAATCTTTTTGGCCGCCAAGCCATGCAGCAGGGGCCTCCAAGCAAACTTCTTGTCAAAAGAGGTGAAGTTTTTCACTTAGGCTATGCCATCCTGCTGCACTCATCGCCTCATGGAAAAACGATTGATCACGCACAAGCATTCCAGGCCTACCGGACCATTGTCAATTCCCGTTGAGTTGCTGCAATAGAGAGTCTCAGCCGCCGGGGCGAACCAACAGTCCCCATGATTTCCACCGATTGAGATTTTCCAAGATCCTCAAGCCGCTCAACAAACGGCACCGTTACACCGACTCGTACAGCATCGCTCCAAGTCTACAGTGCACATCCATAGCCGCCACACAACAAAGTCACTTGCATGACATGACCTTCCGATAAAGTGTCATCTCGCTGCCTTTTCAGGAGCACGACCGAACACTCCCTATTATCATCGCATGGTGACCATCTCACTCTCACTCACAACCGCACTGGGGCACTCGCAACCACACGAAGGCTAGTTAGAGATCAATGCGGTAAAGTGGCTCGAGACCTTGGGCCACCCTGTCAACATTCTCAGCTGAACACGCCGCTCGTTTTCGTGAGGTACCGTCAGTGCAACCTGAGGTATGTGGCGTGACAACAACATTCGGCAAACTATAAACAGGCAAAGCGGGGTCAGGAGGCTCTTGCGAAAACACATCGAGCCCTGCGCCCCCAATGGCCCCTGCTTCCAGAGCTCGATGGAGCGCAGCTTCATCAATCAATCCGCCACGGGCAATATTGATCACATAAGCAGATGGTTTCATCAAACCAATGCGATGTTCATTAAGAATATGTCGCGTTTCAGCGTTCAGATGCAGATGCAATGACACAAAATCGGAATCAGCGATTACCTGATCCATATCCTCCGGACCACCAACAAATTCTGGTTGTAATTCTTCGAGAATCTCAGCTTCAATCGGCCTCACGTCAATGGCATGAATGCGCATCCCAAATCCACGCGCACGACGCGCCAACTCTTGACCACTCGCTCCAAAGCCAATGATCCCCAATCGTCGGCCTGCTAACTCCAGGCCCAAAGGTCGATACAAAACTCCTGTCTTAAAATTCTCGGCAGCTTGGTGAAAACTTCGCGATAACATTAAGACGTACATCATCGCTGTTTCGGCAAGAGCAACAGCACTAAAGGGTCCCGGACAATTAGCCACCGGAACCCCCTTCGCTTTGATGTAGTCGAGGTCAAAATGCTCAAACCCAGTGCCCAGAATTTGCCACAGGCGTGCTTCGGTCGCGGCGTCCATCATTTCACGAGTACCAACGCTACCGCCCTGATCAATCACCGCATCGATTCCCGCGAATTGAGCAGCCACCGGCAAATCCCGATCAAACATCTTGACGCGATGGCGATCCCCCAAGGCATCCAGAACATCTCCACACCAAGGTTGGGGAAGGTCACGCAGAGGCAACACGATGACATTCAACGGGTTCATAACGCAAGGCTCCTTGTCACACATTGACACAGTCACACATTGACAAATTTTTCTTGAACTGTGATCCAGGTGGAAATCGTCGCAACCGCGAAAAAAAACATGGCTGCTAGAAAAAGGCATAATCGTGAAAACCAATTCGGACGCAGCTCTCTTGGTAACAGCAACGAGTTCACAAACAGTGAGTGCAGCATCGTCGCGCCCATCGCAAAGTTCATAAATAAACCAGCAATTAACAATAAGGTCGTGGGTTTGCTTATGTAGAGAATCACCGCACTCCAGATGGTGTAGGCGGCCAACAAACCGAAATAGACATAACGAATGCTTTTGGGGTCCAACTTGCGCATGCTGCCGCTGGCAGTCCAAAAGACATCAATCCAGCGACGAATGAACCCGTCCGTCGCCGGTGCCACACTAAATCCAAGCACTAAGAAACCACAAAAGACGGTCATGAACCAGAAAAAATACCCCCAGCGATCGCCGACATGATCCCGTATCGCGTCGGCTGTCATCACGGAGGCTAACCACTGATTATCAACCTCAAAACCACGCGGTAGAAACTGCAACGACAACATCGCAGGTAAAGCGACTCCAAACACACACGCAGGAAACCAGACAAACAACTGATCACGACGGACATGGTTGTACCAACGTTTCCAACGGGGCAAGGATTCTTCGTTCACTTCAAAGACCATGCCTACGTGGGACAGTTGGTACTGATGTCCGCCAATGAAGGTGGGAATTGCCCCTACGTGAGCCCCCATACCCCACCCTTGATCTCGCGTGTAATTACTGATGGGTGAATTCCCCAAACCTCCACCTCCCGAGATCGCGACCAAAGCGCACAAAAATGCAATCATCGTAGTATCGATGGCAGGAAACCGTCCTTCCAACAGTGCCGCAAAAACATTCTCTGTCCGACTTCCATCTCGAATTCCATCTCCATCGACATCATTGAACTTATCTTTCTTGCCATCGTTGTTACGATCACTCCAATCGTCATTTTTGCCGTCGTTATCGGTATCCAGATCCATCGCATATTTTTCTTCGACAACATCGAGATGTCCGTCTCCATCCCAATCTTCCCCTTCATTCAAAACTCCATCTCCATTCAGATCTTCGCCCTTGAGCACAGGAACATTACCCACTTGCACAAATCCAGCTACTATTTCCGACCAAGTGGATCGAGTGGAGTACAACAGAGCAACAACAAACAAGAATCCCAAAATCGTAAACAACTTAAAGGCCATGAGAAGTTTCAGCCCGTTGTAGATTTTGCCACCAATCACCAGGGGAATCATCGACACGACCAAGACACCAATGGCGACATTGCGCAACAACGCTTCATCTTTGATTGGATCGGGTAACTCGCCGGTAACGAGTGCCACCAACGGCGTTGCACTTGCCGAGGCGACATAAGGAAAAAGCGTTCCTAGGTCCAAAAGCACATAAACCCCAACCCAAAACATCGGTCCGGGCAATGTGCGAAATTTGCCCGTGAAGATCGGTTCCCCGGTGTAAAGCGCATAGCGACTGATTTCAATATTGTAAATCAACTGACCTAGCAAACTGAACAGCGCCAACCACAACAGTCCCCCACCAAATTTGGCGGTGATGATCGGACCCATCAACCATTCTCCACCACCGATTGCCAAACCTCCCATTAGCAATCCGGGGCCAACCATGCCAATCCAGTTCTTCCAAGTAAAGGTCGGCGCATCGGGTAGCTCACCGAGATCCCAGCGCGGAATGCCCTTGGAACCAGGGTAGGGCGCAAGCCCGGCAACTGAATCGGTCTGAGGTTTCTCTGACATGAGCTAACTTTCTATTTCCTGAGGGACGTGCCGTCCAGAATATATTTTCGGGTCTCGTAAGTTTCTAAGAACGCTCGATGCAGGACTCCATTTGATCAAGCTACATTCTAGAAAACAAGCGAGGTTTCTTGGAAACATGCGATTCGTTACACGGGCAAGAAATCGCATGACGAGTTTTCAATGCCAGTCGCGCCGACAACGCAGCCAAACCCATGTTTTCCATGGTAAGTTGATCAAAGTCACTGTAAGCAAGAGACCGATCGCCGCACCCGTCGGTCCCCAAACGCCGCCTCCCAAACCCCACACGAGCGTCGCTGCAACCACACTGGAGAGCATATTGATCACAACAAAGGGTTCACGACGATGTGACCTGAGATAGATTTCCTGGCACTTCGGCAGTTGGTTAACAATCAGCGCCAACAAAAACAAGGCCGTCGGCAGCAAGGGCAATAAGCGTTCTCCCAGCTGCATTTCTGTAATTTGCAGCAGAGAAATCAATCCCAATAAAATGCCCGCACCCCCAACGAGAACACCCGTAGAAATTAGGGAGGCACGCATAAAAATTCGATCTAGCTCATCAAACTCTCGCTTTGCGATAAGCATGCCGAATTGCGGTGCACGCGTCTGCACCCAGGCCAAAGCAGCTGCCTGCACGACAAAAATCAATGTCAACGTCATTCCCGTACGCCCCGCGATCTCAGCAGTATGGTAATGAAAAATGACAGGGGTAAAAATTGAGAACTCGAAATAACTAAACAAGGCACTGATGGCCATGCGCCATTGCATCGGCCAGATATCCGTGCCCCATTTCAATTGAGGGCCTTTGCTGCGGGACAAAAACACTGCAAAGAAATGCCGGTAATGGATTGCTAAAAAATAGATATCGCAAAGAAGACGGGCGGCCGTAGCAGCAACTGCAGCCCACAAACCAGCGCCTAACATAATGGCAGTCCAAACCGAAATATTTGCACAGACTGCCTGCACCACTCGAAACTTATTCACCGAGGCAACTTGGTTGCAACCTTCAAGTAAGGCATTAAAAGCCAGCGTCCACAACAACAAGCCGTTCAAAACAACAAGAGACAACCAAGGTCCTTGCCAAGTGACAAGCGTGGCCTCTTTTTGCGCGAAGAAGATCGCACCGCAAATGCCAACGACCACAACAAACACCACACAGGCTGCGGCATACCAGACAGCAATCATGCGTCCCAGGCTTATCAGGCGAGAAAGTGAGTCGACTGACCCCACAATCTTTTTTTTCACGTCAAGCTTTAAGTCTGCCCATTGATGACTTGCCGAACTGACAATCACGATTTGCAAACCAAGCTCAAAGAAAGATTGCAACGCAAGTAGACTAAAACAGGTGTAGTAGTAACCTTGCACTTCTTCTGAAAAGAACATCGAAATCAGTAGAACGCTCACCGCGCCAGCACCTAATTGCCAACCGCGCAGCAACAGTGCATACGCAATGGCCCGATTGATTCGCAGCCCACGAATCAATCGTTTTTGCCAGCGTTCCTGATTCTGAAATTGTGCGGGAAATTGGTCCATGGTGAAATAATTAATTGGTAACTACGGTAAAAAATGCTGGCGACCATATTGATAATTCGGTAAAAAAACTCCAAAACAGTCAGGCCAACTTTATTTTCGGGACAATTCCGGTTAATCAAAACCTCGCGGCATGTGCTCAGCCCTACAAATGGAACATCAAATGATCAAAGCTTCGCATTACTTCTGCTGTACGCTCACCATACTGATTTGTTTACTGACAACACAAATTGCACGGCCCCAGCCAACTCTGGAAATCAGCACACCGATGTCACCGCCCACCTGGGCCTTGTTACAACGAGAGTTACTGCGTGCCAATACTGCGGCCTGCGAAGAATTCTTTGCCAAGTATTTTGATGAACGTGGCTATTTACGCTGTGTCGAACGCTGGGGGGGCGACGATGGCCCAGACGACGCCATCGAAAATTGCAATGACTGGCCTCTGCTCCATGCCATCGGCGCACCGGATATCGTCCTCGAGATGTACAAAAAAGCGTGGGAAGGACATCTACGCCAATACACCGAAGCGAAAACGACAGAAGTCCCGTTTGCCCGCGACGGCATGTACTACAAAGAATTTCCAGTCATGTTTGACTGGCTCCACAACGGCGAAGGCCTAACCGTCTTCAATCTTCAAGGCTTGTCCGATCCGAATGATCGTAATTTTCAACGCCGGGTCCGCAGGTTCGCCGGATTTTACATGAACGAAGACCCCCAAGCTTTGAACTATGATCCTAAACACAAAATCATTCGCAGCATGTTCAATGGAAGTCGTGGACCACTTTTACGAAAAGCGACTGGCCTAGATTGGGCCGGAGACCCTATTGAAGTCAAAGACCGGTTCTCTTTGGGGCACGGCGAAGAGACTTACGAACAAATGATCGCGCACTTCAAAGATTACAACGACATTGTCGGCGATCATCCTCAAAATCTCGCAGCGACATCTCTCGCGCTCAATGCCTACATACTCACTGGTCAAGAGAAATATCGCGATTGGTTACTTGAGTATGTTGACGCGTGGCGACAGCGTATCATTGATAACAACTACATGATCCCCACCAACATCGGTTTAGATGGAACCATCGGAGGAGAAACGGATGGAAAATGGTATGGCGGTGTTTACGGTTGGTCATTCAGCGTAGAAGTGCCACAGGACGGCAGCATTGCACATCGCAACACACATCACATCGGATTTGTCGGATTCGCCAACGCATACATGTTGACCGGAGACGAAAAGTATCTAGACCCATGGCGTCAACAAATTCGTACGATTAATGAAGCGGGACGGGAAATCGACGGAGAAATGATGTATCCCCATATGTATGGCGATGAGGGGTGGTACCATTTCACACCGCACAAATATACTGCCAAGCAAGCTAACTTGCGTTACCTTTCCATGAGCAACACCATCCCTGGTTGGATTCAAAGCCTCCATCAAGACGCGTCTGCATTTGCCGAAACGCTACTAAGAGCAGACCTCGCTCAAGTACGCTCTCGCGTGGCAGCAATGCGTGAAGATGAAACCACCCCCGACACGCGTCTAGCGGACGATCCGATGAAGTTCAATCCGGCAAGCGTCCGTTCCCTCGTGCACCTCATGCTAGGAGGAATTCATCCGGAACATATCGGTTCCGTTCTCCATTGCCGCCTACGATATTTCGATCCTCTCCGTCGCCGTGCTGGAATCCCCACCGACATGGCGGCCCTGGTTCAAGAGCTGACGAGTGATCGAACGACAGTTACCCTCGTAAATCTCAACCAACTAGAGCCACGCAGCGTGACCATTCAAGCTGGCGGTTATGCGGAACACCAATTCAAGTCGGTCGCAATCGACAATGGCCAGGAACTCATTATGAACAATGACACAATCCAGTTAACGTTGCAGCCTGGCACTGGCTGTCAACTAACCTTCGCTGTCAAACGGTATGCCAATTCTCCCGTCATGCAGTTTCCTTGGGACCGTTAACGAATCACAACATCTCGAAACATCAGCCACAAACGACCACACACAAAAATCGGTGTTGGTCACAAGACTGCTACCTTGGTGAAACGCAACCAGCATCTAGCGGATTCATCTAGAAACGAATCGCATTCGTTTGGCCGTAAAACGCAAAAGCTGAACGGGGCAC
>JAKVBY010000069.1:0-16190 GCA_022446825.1 Pirellulaceae bacterium | reverse complement strand
ACGAGCACGCGGTTTTGCGATGAAAGAGAACATCCCCACCGATGGCAAACTGTGGCCTCTGTAAAACCACGCCTCACGTCGACGCCGTTTGCCAAAGGCTTCACGGCCTCGCCTGCAAGACTTTGCCAGTGGGCGAACCGTTAGAGCAAGTGCTGATAAGCGGCAACGGCTAGTTCATCACAACGATCGTTTTCCGGGTGACCGCTATGGCCTGCAACACGGTGGAAGTTAATTTCGTGAACGCTCACTAATTCATCCAATTGCTTCCAATATTCGACATTTTTCACCGGTACAAGCTTCTTGCCATCCTTGCGTTTCCAGCCACGAGCTTTCCAGCCAGCCATCCATTCCTTCAAGCCTCGTCGAACGTACTCGCTATCGGTATACAATTCCACTCGACAACTTCGCTTGAGAGCTTTGAGACCACAGATAACTGCCATTAATTCCATCTGATTATTTGTCGTTTCCGACTCCGCACCAGACTCTTCTCTCTCCTGACCAGTAGCGACATGACGTAGTACAAACGCCCACCCACCGGGCCCTGGATTACGGCTGCAGCCACCGTCGGTAAATAGATGTACAAGTGATTTTGATCCGGTCATGTTTCTGTCGATAACGAAAGTGTCCAAACTAGGGCTAAGGCCACCAAGGACCCCTGCACGTTCGCCCATTACAGAGACCTCGCACCTTATGAGCGATTATCCTTTCGTTTCACTTCCAGTGAAGGGAACTGTAGAAATAGTCGTCTGCGGATCCGCTATTGTCTCATCTGTAGCCCTGTGATGCGGCAAGAACTCGTCGTTGCCAGAGCTCACCTTTGCCAATTCACGCAACTTCTTAGCAAGCTCCGTTTCGAAATACGAGCGCTCCGTAATCCGCCACGGCAATTGCACTCGAAACGTACTCCCCTTGCCAACCTCGCTAGTAAAGCTAATTTCACCACCCAACAACTTACACAACTCCTTAACAATGGAGAGTCCAAGTCCGGTGCCAGAAAATTCGCGAGTTAAGCCATCTTCTCCCAGCACCGAAGAACTCTGCCTGAATTTTTCAAATATCACATCGCGATCTTCTTCCAAGATGCCGACTCCGGTGTCATTCACGATCAGTTCCAATCGATTTTTTACGTCTCGTCGAGCAGACACGGTAATTCGCCCACCCTCCGGCGTAAATTTGATCGCGTTCGACAATAAATTGGTGAGGATCTGTTGCACCTTTGCCTGATCCTGCAACATTGGTGATTTTGCCCCATCTACCTTTAGCACGAGGTCGATGTTTCGCTCATCCGTCAACGAACGCACCATATCGCATTGGGAGTTAATGATCACATCCGCCTGAAATTCGGTCGGGCGCATTTCCATCTTGCCGGCTTCAACTTTGGCAAGGTCTAGAATGTCGTTAATCATTTCCAAAAGCAATCTTCCTGACTTTTGAATGTTTACGGCATATCGACGTTGCTTTTCATCCAATGCATTGATCTTCTGCAACACTTCCGAAAAGCCAATGATGCTATTCAGGGGCGTTCGCAATTCGTGACTCATATTTGCTAAAAAGTCATCTTTCAGGCGATTCATTTCATAGAGTCGCATGTTTAATTGAGCAAGTTCATCAACTTTGGTGTCCAACTCAGTGTTGACTTGCTTTAATTCACCCTGCGCCTCCGTGAGGTGATGCAACATGCGGTTAAATGACTGTGCAAGTTGCTCGAACTCATCACCTGTGTTGATTTCAGCTCGCAAATCTGTTTTACCGTGGCTGATCGCATCGCTAACATCTCGCAAGTGCTGAAGCGGTTTCACAACGACATATTTCACAATCACGTAGAGTGCTACAACAGCAAGAAATACCGTCAAAATTGCGGCAAATGCCAAGAGGGATCGAGCAAAATTAATCGAATCCTTGACGTCGGCGTAAGGAAGCGACACTCGGATCATCACCGGTGGGCCAAACGGGTTTTCTACCATCGCTGCATCCGCAGCCATGAGGCTGCCCGTATCACTTAATTGAATGTGACATCGAAAACAACTCTCCTTCCACCCAATCGGTTGATAATAATGATATTCTCCATCACCAATTTCTGGCTGGGCAACTCCGATGTGTGGTGGCTCGTCCTGCGAAAGTTCGAATGACATCAAGGATCCAATCGCAGCATCACTCACCTCCTCCAGACCTTCCTGCGTTTCCTTACCCTCCCTGGATGAGACGGCATGAGCCTCGAGCGCTTCGAAACGCTGTCGCACCAACGATTGAAGTATTTCCAGGTCTTCGTTCTCTGCAATGGCATGAAAATCTGTACTTCGTTCGTCACGAAAATCGCTAAGTCGCTCAGCAAAAAACTTAAATTCGTAGTCCTGATTTTCCAGGCTCTCAATCATCTCTTCACCCAAACCTTCGAACTCTTCGTCATTTTGAATGACATCGTAATGCAGCTTAAGGAGACTCATTTCCGTCAAATGCTGCCCTTTACTACGAATTGTCTTCATTACCATTTTTTCAACGTTGTATTCAACGCTGCCAAAGGCAAAAACAATCAGCGTTGTCATCGCAACAAAAAAGATAAAACGGCATTTCCGCTCTAAATGAGTCTCGCCTAGAACACGTTTGACGGATTTGTAAGACATCGACGCCAGTGGCAAAAGAACGACGGAATACCTGTCACACGTATTTTAAAGATCGCCCGCGGCTGAAACCAGAGCAATTGTATTTCGGCACAACACAAAGCGGCACTAAAGTAAATCAATAGGATCCATATCGACTGCCCATTGAACCTCATTGGGAGGCTTCAGACTTTCCGTCGCCTCCTTGACGACATCCCGTAAAACGTCTCGATTCTCTGCACGAACGAGCAAATGAAATCGAAATTTGCCTCGCAACTTGGCGATCGGAGCTGGTGCTGGCCCAATAACTTCGATCCCAGTCCTACCCATCGTGGCCAAAACTCTTAATCGTTCTACCACGTATTCGGTAAATTGCTCTGCGGTAGATTCCTGTGGTCCACGCACAATCAGACGTGCCATTTTTGCAAATGGTGGATAACCGTGAGCTTGGCGATTGGGAAGTTCCGTTTCCGCAAACGCAGCATAGTCATGTTTCGCCGCAGCCATAATCGCTGGATGATCTGGACTGAACGTCTGCACCAGAACTCGACCTCCCTTTTCACCACGCCCGGTACGACCAGCGACTTGCGTAACCAATTGAAACGTTCGTTCTGCAGCACGGAAATCGGGAAAGTGCAGGGCTGTATCGGCGTTGATAACACCGACCAAAGTCACATTAGGGAAATCTAACCCCTTGGCAATCATCTGTGTGCCCAGCAAAATTTTTGCGTCGCCGGCCCGAAAGAGAGAAAGCGCCTTTTCGTGGCTACCATGTTTTTGCATGGTGTCGCTATCCATCCGCAAGCAGGAAACACCTGGAAACCGCGCGTGGACTTCTGCTTCAAGTTTCTGAGTACCAAGACCACCATAGCGAATGCCTTCAAAATGACATTCTGGACACTTTGCCGGAGCTGTAGCCTCGAAATCGCAATAATGACAAACCGTTCGCTCACCCTCACGATGATGCGTCAACGAAATATCACAATTGGGACAGCACACCACATGCCCGCAGGCGGGACATTGAATATTGGTAGAAAAACCCCGTCGATTGAGCAGCAGAATAATCTGGCCGTCCTCTTTCAAAGCCTGATTCATCGCCACAAACAATGGGCGACTGATCGCACCACGAGTACGCGGATTTTCGAGTTCCACACGTTGATCAACAGTAACCACATCGGGCAAAGACCGGGCCTCTACTCGCGATGGCATTTGCAGCAGTTGAAATTCACCATCGCTTGCCCTTTGCCACGAATCCAATGAGGGAGTTGCCGAACCTAGAACAACTGGCACTTCTTCCATCCGCGCTCGACATAAGGCTACTTCGCGAGCATGATAACGTGGCAACGTATCCTGCTTAAATGAACTGTCGTGCTCTTCATCGATCACGACTAATCCCAACTGCGGCGTGGGTGCAAAAATAGCACTGCGAGCACCGACAACAACCTGAACTTCGCCACTTGCAATTCGCTGCCAATGAAAATGTCTCTCCACGGCACTTAAATGGCTGTGCAATACGGCAACATGATCAAATCGGGAGCGAAACCGGCGTCGTGTCTGAGGCGTCAGGCTGATTTCAGGGACAAGTACGATTGCCTGCCGACCATGATGAATAACTTCATCGATGGCGCGAATGTAAACTTCGGTCTTCCCACTACCTGTGATCCCGTGAACCAAGAGGGTTTTGTGTTTTCCTGCATTGATTGATTCACAGATCGCATCGAGTGTTTGCTGCTGATCGGGGTTCAACTCATGAGCGGCTTCACGGGCGATTGGCAACTCATCGACGTCGGTATTTCGAATCCTGCGTGTCTCGCTCGTCACAAGCTTCTTCTTGCGCAGCTCATTAATCGGTGCGGCCGTACAGTTTGCCAATTTTGCCAACTGCGAAGGGGTCAAAGGCTGAGGTGACGCTGCTAACACACGCAACGCCAAAGCCTGCTTGGGAGGAAGTTTTAATTGAGTCAGGCGTGCGGAGACACTGGTCGGAACTGAAAGGAAAGCCTGCTCTCTTGTCCCTGCTTGCCCACGAACCCCAGCCGGGACCACCGCTTCTAAGACTTGCCCCAGCTGACACAAATAGTATTCTGACATCCATTCTGTCAGACGTAACATGGCCGGTGAAAGCAACGCAAACTGGTCTACTAACGACTTAATTAGCTTTAACGGTCGGCCGACGACTTTTTGATTCCTGAGTCCCGTGCAATAACCAATGACAAATCGGTTACCTCGCCCCAAAGGCACGCGGACCCGCTGTCCTGGTGTTAAGCTTGCACGCAGACCCTCCGGAACGAGATAATCAAAAGGCCCAAAGGGAGCCTCCGGTAATACGACCGTGGCAATCCGCTGGTCCGTTAAGTCATCCAACTCCCACGGAGCAGGTTCCGTTTCAAATAATGGCTGCTGCTGAGCATTCATTAACTACTGACCGTACAAACGAAAGTTTCTCACGATTCCTCCAAGTCGATCCATCGAACAATAGGCAATCCATTACAATAGGCAATCCATTAATCGCCCGCTACGATAACACAGATCGTCACAGTCACAACCTGAGACGGTGTTTGCCTGAGTCATTAACGGTGATTTCGACAAATGAACGGACATCGAGGAAATATATCTGCCAGGGGAGATCGACAATGCGATTGGGAATCTTTGGTGGATCGTTTGATCCCGTTCATTACGGGCACTTGCTGATCGCAGAAACATGCCTACAAAAATGTCGTTTAGACCAAATATGGTTCGTTCCGGCTGGCGTTCCCCCACACAAACAAAATTCCTTACTGACACCGGCACAGCAACGCATCGAAATGCTACATCTCGCGATTGCCGGCCACCAGAGCTTCCATGTTTCCTCCATTGAAGTAGATCGTGGTGGTATCAGCTATACGGTGGATACACTGCGAGAGATCAGTAGCCAGCAGCCATCTGCCGAATTGTACTTTTTGATGGGAGCGGACTCCTTGAATGACCTACCAACTTGGCGCGAGCCCAATTCAATTTGTACACTGGCCACACCCATTGTTGTGCGGCGCGAAGGGGCGCCCGAACCAAGCTTTGAGGTACTTCATGGCATGCTGCCTGCAGACCGCCTTCATCTTGTGAAGGCCCAGCAAGTGGAAATGCCCATCCTTGAGATAAGCAGTACTGAATTGCGCCGCTGCGTTCGGATGCAGCAAAGCATACGTTACCAAACGCCACGGGCGGTCGAAAAGTATATTGAATCACACCAACTATACACTCCTCAGCATTAATAGAAGCCACTGAAAACATGCTACAGTTCAAAGACTTCGTTCCCAAAATGCTGAATCCACCTCGTATATTTAAGGCTGGGAAATACGAGTCTTTTGAAACAGCCATGGAAGCTGCCAACGTCTGGATCGCAAAACACAATATCAACGTTATTAATGTAGAGACCGTCGTACTCCCTAATATTTGGAGCCGTTTTGAAGAAGGTCCGCAAGACGTCTCACTAGGAACAAGCGGTGACATGGCAAGTCACTGGCATCAGTTCATCCGTATCTGGTATCAAAACGGCGATTCGGGTGAATCGAAACCAAGCAATTGAGAAGGCGTTCCTTTATGCTTTAGCGACAGGGTGAGAATTAACACGCCTTAAGAAAATGCATAAGCAGCCCAAAACTTTCAGTTCAGACAGACAGGCTGCGTCACTTGCCCTCTGCATTTCTCAAACTCGCTCAAGAGAAGTGCACCAAGTTCATGCCACATGACGTGTTCGGATTTCCTTGTGAATTCCTTTCGAAATCACCCTCGAAGTGAGATCTGCATCAGCCTCCAAAGCCTCAGACACCTGAGCTAGCTGCTCTACTGTGCTGAGCGCCAAGTCCACAAAAAGCCATTTCTTACCGCCAAACTCGCAGACTCCCCCACCATTGCCGTCAAGCCATTCTTGCCTTATTTCATATCCCCGTTGCTCGGCCACGCGTAAGTATTCCTCTAAACATTCGACCGTCCGCATGCTGTCACCCCGTGAACTCCATTTTTTTGAAGTAAATTCAAATACCGCGCGGATTATACGGGTTCCCGTTTCAGAAGCCCAGCTGAATCCGACGATATCACACTTGGGCGTTAAACCTATTTGTACCAAGATGTTAATACCTGCCTTTCGGGAAAATGGGCGAGCCAACTTAACTATGGTAAAGGCAATAGAGTTTTCCGATTACGTTGCGGCCAACGAATCAGGCTCTGTGTGGAACAAACCATCGAGGTGAAAGAATGTCAGCTACGGATGCGTCCGGGAAAGCGTCACTCGAAGAGCAACTCGAGTTCGTGAAACAGCAGTTGGATCACGCGCAGAAGATGAGTGCACTAGGAGAGTTAGTGAGCACAACCACTCATGAATTCAACAATGTGCTCATGACCATCATCAACTACGCGAAGATGGGACTCCGACACAAGGACGAAGCCACACGGGACAAGGCCTTACAGAAGATTTTTTCCGCTGGTGAGCGCGCAGCGAAAATCACGAATGCTGTCCTGGGTATGGCGCGAAACCGAAACGATAGTTTTGATGCCACAAATTTACAGCAAATCATTAGTGAATCACTTGTCTTACTGGAACGAGAAATGAGCAAATATCGAATTTCCGTTCAAACTCAGTTCGACAACGTGCCACCCGTTTACGCTATCGGAAATCAAATCCAGCAAGTGTTACTCAACCTCTTGATTAATGCTCGGCAAGCGATGCCTGAAGGAGGCAGCGTCTTGATTCGAGTGACACTCGACCAGGCAGATCAAATGGTCGCGCTCAGTATCCGTGATACTGGAAACGGCATTCCACCGGAAAAACTGCGGCAAATCTTCGAACCCTTCTATTCAACTAAGTCCGGTGCAGATGAAACCGGCAAAGGCGGCACCGGCATTGGCCTCTCCGCATGTCGGAATATCATCGAAAATCATAATGGTCGAATTCGTGTTGAAAGTTCGCTAGGTCAAGGAACGCAATTCACGATCAAACTGCCTGTTGTCACCAACTCACAACCAGCCTTGCCAACGCCGACAAACAAAACACCTGCAGATTCGCCGACACTTCCGAAAGAACCTTTCTCACACGCGTAAGCAAGATTCTATCTTCCTTTTGGTGTGAGACGTGGCACATTAATATTGGTGAGACGCGATTGAAGCTCAATCAGAATCTGTTGCTCCAGCGACACGTCTCGACCTTGTGGAATCCAACCTAACGTTACTGGACCTCCATCTATCCGATCTTGCTGCCTCACTAGCGAGCCATCGTGCCGCAAAGTAGCAGAACCCGCGGTCGAACGCTCCGGCCGATCGACGTCTTCCAACTCTTTATAGACAGCCACATCGAGATTGTATCCACCAGGTGTTGGAATAACGCGAATCTCAGCACGCCTTCGAATAGATTGCAACGAAGCATAGAGCTTTTCAAACCCTTTTGTTGAATCGCGACGCCAAGGTTCAAGATAAGTTGACCCAACACGAGAATAGGTGTCGAGTGTGCCTTCCACAAGAATCTTGTCGACAGTATTACTTTCCACGAGTTGTACGGGCTGTTCTCGTTTTATTTGGAAATAATCGTCAACCACATCCACAACTTCGTTCCACAAAAAATCTCGATCGGTCACAGAGACAAACAACGGATTTTCTAGAATCGTAGACAACTCATTAAAACTCTCAGGAGTAGCATTCCTCAGTTTGCCTGTTGGTAATCCGCAACCAAATATCGTCGCGCAAAGAACCACTATTATCAGTGTCGGGCCAAAACGTTGGCTCGCCAGAAGACCCTTAACAGAATAACGTGAAGACATATTGCCACCGCAGTCAGAAAATCAACTGGCCGCTAGAGAGAATCTGCGCAACGAAAAAGAGGGCGGTAGTGTGTCGAAAAGTAAATCTGTCGGCAAGGTCAAATGATCTAAGAATATCCCAGAGCTGTAGTCTGGCCGAAGCGACTCTCGACGGGATCCGCCTCCAAACACCAACGGGTCCGTTTTCTCACTCCTTATCTCGGGCAGAAATGATTCTCTCTAGCGCACGCCTAGCCTAGAAAAAGTGCTTCGCAGGGGCAAAACAGGAGGCGTCTCGAATGTAGACACCTGCCATCCGCAACCGCTCCCGTTGGCAGATATTAGCCACAAGCCGGCGTAAAACGCTCAGAGCCGGTACCTCAAGGAACTCTCAATTTCATTTCGGACCTTCGAACCCTGTCGCTCGACGGTCAATTTAGCAACGTCAGAGACTTCAAGCCGAGAATTCGAACGTAGTTATCCGAATAATTGCCAGCAGGCCGATGTCCGTACCGAGGTACCCTGCCAGTCAACTCTCATCAACGTACAAAGCATATTCGTTCTAGATTTTTTGAGAGCGCTTGATATCATTGCACCGTCAAGGGCCACAACTAGAACCAAGTTTTTCCAGAAATCGTCGCGAGACAACGATTTGAGTAAAAACAAATGGCAACCAAAAATCGCAACGAGAATTATTTTTGGGAAGGTAAAAGCCTCTTGATGGATACGGTTGTTCATCGCAAGCGATTTCACCTGGACGCACGCAATCGTAGACATTTTTTCTCGTTTGATATTCGGCGCTGGGTTACACCGCCCGAAGATGAAATTGCGGGGCGCACATGGGAAAAGATTTCACGAAAACATCGACGTGAGTTTAACGGAATCGATCGACGCCAACTTCTCGACACCAAGGCCAAAGCTGTCTGGCATTTTGTTGTCGAACGGATTCGATATCGTCGTGATTCCAGCAAGCACGACTTCTGGCAGTTCCCGTCAGAAACGCTCGCTTTCGGACACGGTGATTGTGAAGACAAAGCATTTCTCTGTGCCAGTTTATTGCTAGCGGCTGGAATTCCCAAACATCGCGTCCGGGTTGTACTGGGTGGACTCTCAAAACGCGTTTCCCGAGAGCGACGCATTCGCTACGAAGGACATTCATGGCCAATGTTCCGGAACAGGCACGGAGTCTGGTGCATCCTGGAGCCCAATCTTCCCCATTTGCCAATGCGGATCAAACCAGGCGCGGAAGCAGAACTTGTTTTACCCAAGCAATCGCTCGGGATTCGACGGAGTGTTTTTCTCAGTGCAGACCGATTATCTGCAGACAACCGCCGCCAACAATACGTACCTCTCGTCTGCTTTCATCACGAAAGCGTCTGGACTGTGGAACAAACAGTTTCCGGGTTTATTGAGAACGCCAAAGGCCTCGAACCGAAATGGCAGCAAAACCCTACCTTTCATGAAATTCTCCGCGCAGGCCGTACACAAGATCTCTAGACTCGTGTGCTCCTGAAACCTGCCTACTTCGGGTTGTAGCTTTTTCCCCAAATAGAAGGACAACAGCTTCTGAGACAGGCTATTCCGTGAGCTATGCTGTAAAAGATAGCTGGCAATGGCGTTGCTTCGCATGCGCCCTCAAAGCACGGATGGTCCCTGACATTCCTCCAAATTAACGGCACATTATGGCAAAGAGCAAAGAAACGGGTGACCAGTCTAGAAAAGGCCCCACCCGCCCTAGGTCAAAATCAACCAATACGGCCAATACAACAGTAGAATCTGCCAGGAAAACACTCCAGGCAGCACGTGAAGCCCTCCGAGCAGCCGAAAATCAATACGAAGAAGTACGTTGCAAAGCCACTGCCCAATTGGAGCAAATCCAGCACCGCACCGTCGGAGACGTGATTGATGAAACTCTTGATTTTATTCGTAAGCATCCCGGGATTGGTGTGTTGAGCGCTACAGCTCTGGGGTACTTTCTTGGACGTCGTATAGGGCGGTAACAACGTTTTCTGGTTGGAATGACATGACAAGCCCCAAATGCGTTAAAACCGATACGCAGATCGTGGAACTCCAGCGGGCGATTGCGCGACACCGGCGACGCTTAACTCGCCGTGTTGCCACTCCTTTACGAATCATGGCAACTCCGTTTCTAGAATCCAAGCCGTCAAACTCTTCAGTCAAATGGACTTTTTCCCGAATTATCTGGAGCGTCCTCGCGGGTCGCTGGCTGGCGGAATTTGTCAGAAGCAATTTCTCAGAATCGGTAGCCAAAGAGAAGCCATTTGATTTATTTTTTGTCGTATGGAGCAAGATTCGCAAGTCACGATTATCCGAACTGTACCGATTCCGCAAACGCGATGAAAACGAGCATACCGATGGCTAAATCATCACAAACACCTGAAAACAAAAGCAGTAGTGTCCGCTCCGACATAGCCGAACTATTTAGATTACGGCAGAAATTGCTGCTCTGCGAAATCCAAAACGATGTACAACTTACCAAGCGGTGTGCGTTTAGCGGTCTCATCAGTGGATTATCCATTCTCTGCGGTACATCCGTATTGGCTGCCGCAATTGGTCTGTGGTTAGATCACGAGCGTCTAAATGCCGGTAACTTTCCTGTCGCCACCACCATCATCGCCATTAGCCTTTGCCTAGGTGGGATTTTGATCGGTTTGCTTACACGTAAAAAACTACGACGAGAATTCTCTGGTTTGAGACATTCCATAGCCGAAATAAAGGAAGATTGGCAGTGGCTGCGTGAACTTGCCACATCCGAATCTAAATAAATCTTCCCAAATATGATGAAGCCGCGCTATTGTGACGACTAAGCGGGTTGCTTAATTCTTGCTTTTGTTCCAACCGCTCCGATTGCACTCTAACGTAAACTTTTGCTAACGGGTCTTTCCAGAAGTTTTCCGTTCTCAGCAACGGTGCAACGGTCCCTAGGTCGATGCTGTGATCATGAAATAGAATTAAACAGGAGGTCAATCGTCTTCACGGCAGGAAGCCTGGTATCCACGTAGAAGGATCCAGACTCGTGGTCAACAAACTCAATGTAATAACGCCCTACGGAAACAAGATTGAATACTACGCTTACGGAGAACGCATTTGGACAGAATATCTGAGCCAAACTACAGAGCACTTGGCTCGCCGTTCTTTGAGAAAGCGACTCCTCGTATTCACACGCGAAAATTTCGGTAACGCACCTTATTTAGGCTGGCGCCGGCAGCATGCTTCGGCGGGGTAACGAGCAGACAGATATTGAAAATGCTCCTTAGATCAGCCACCCGGGCAAGTTGCCTGCCGCCGGCATCTCGATCACTTTCACTCGGTGAATCCCGTCTTGCTGAAGAATGGCATCAAGCGCAGCAACGGGAGGAATGCTATCTAAGTTCAGTACACCGATCGCAGCACCACCTGGATTCTCACCTTCGCGGCCTACAGACATTTGCGCAATATTAATCCGATGATCTCCAAAAATCGCTCCGACATTGCCAATCACTCCTGGCACATCGTCATGTGCAAATAACAATAAGTTGCCATCCATATAGGCCTCAAGGCGATACCCCCCCAATCGAATTAGACGAGGCATCTTACTGCCGAAAAGCGTGCCAGCTGCTGTAAACGTCCGACCATGGCAATCTACGGTCGCGGTGATGGAAGAACTGAAATCACCTAACTCACGATCCGACACTTCGTTTAATTTGACCCCGCGTTCACGAAGTAATATCTCCGCGTTCACGACATTCACATCTTCGTCCAATGCCCGCTCTAACAGCCCGGCACAAAATGCCGCTGTCAGAAGCTTCGTATTCTTATCAACGACTTCGCCACGATACTGCACTTGGCAAGCCGAAGTTCCACCATCATTCCACTGCGACAACAACAATCCAAGTCGGTACGCAACATCTAAATAGCCTTGCAATTCTTCTAATGTCTTCGGATCCATCGCAGCCATATTGATGGCATGCCTTATCTCTCCAGTTGTCAAATAATTCACCAACAGCTGAGCAGCTTCCACCGCAACCTGAGTCTGAGCTTCCTCCGTGCTTGCTCCCAAATGGGGCGTACACACCACTCCTGGAACCTCAAATAATGGGCTCTCCAGGCAAGGTTCCTGCTCAAACACATCGAGTGCCACCCCACCAATTTTCCCCGACTGCAGACCTGCAAGTAAGGCAGACTCATTATAGATCCCCCCTCGGGCACAGTTGATCAAGCGCACACCCGGCTTAAGTCTTTCGATTGCAGCAGCATCAATAAGGTTTTTGGTTTCCGAGGTGAGTGGCGTGTGAACGGTCAGATAATCGACGTAAGGAAACATGTCACTGACTTCTGGAACCAACTCGACCCCTAACTTGGTCGCTTGCTCCACTGAAAGAAACGGGTCGAAGGCGGCCACTCGCATTTCAAAGGCAATAGCACGTCTGGCAACTTCCTGACCAATTCTACCAAGTCCGACAATACCCAGCGTCTTACCCGATAATTGAGTCCCCATATACTCTTTGCGATCCCAACGAGCCTTGATCAGCGATTGATAGGCCGGCGCGATATTCCGAGACAATGCCATCATCATGGCAAAGGTATGTTCTGCGGTGCTAATCGTGTTTCCGGCCGGTGTGTTCATCACGACGATCCCTTGTCGCGTCGCCATGGCATGATCAATATTGTCGGTACCGACACCCGCACGGACAATCGCTCGTAAACGACGATTGCCCTTCAACACATCGCTGCTAATCGTAACGCCGCTACGACAAATAGCCCCGTCACACTCGGAGAGTACCTGCCTGAGATCATCGCCTTTGAGACCTGTTTTGACTTGAACGTCAATTCCATCGTAACCTTGTAAAAGCTCGAGGCCTTCTTGCGCAATATTATCGAGAACAACAACCGTTGGCATGGGAAACGCATCACTCACATCAAAACAAGGAATCAAAACATAAAATCATTTTAGGCATTCCGGATTCGAAAATCTCGCATAAAATTATGCAACGACTCGACACCGGCAGTCGGCATTGCATTGTAAATCGAGGCTCGAATTCCACCGACGCTACGGTGCCCCTGCAATTGATCCAAACCTGTCGCTGCAGCTTCTTCGACAAATTGCCTCGTCAATTCAACAGACGGCAACCGAAACGTCACATTCATCAGTGAACGACAGTCTGCTTGCGCATGCCCTATATAGAAATCCTCACTGCTGTCGATCAGATCGTAGAGCAAGGCTGCTTTGCTCCTGTTGACCCTCTGCATCGCTGCTAATCCACCGATTTCCTCTTGCAGCCATTTAGCCACCAGTCCAACAAGGTAGATACCAAAGGTACAAGGTGTGTTGTAAAGAGAGCCGCTTTTCGCGTGTTCCTGATAATTCAGATAACCTGGCAGACGGTCATCACTCCGCAGCAAAAGGTCATTTCGTACAATCACAATGGTGACGCCAGCCGGCCCGGCATTTTTCTGCGCACACGCATAAATTAGACCGTATTTGCTGACGTTGATGGGCCGCGACAAAAAGTCCGAAGACATGTCCGCCACTAGCGGTGCCGCGCCTGCATCTAGATCTGCTGCAAACTGCACACCCTGAATCGTTTCGTTTGAAGTCGTATGGACATAAGCTGCGGTCTCGCTGAACATCAACTCGTCCGACGGCGGTAAACGATCGTAATTTGACTCCTGGCCATCCCATACCACGTTGACATCGCCTACCAAACGAGCCTGCTCAAACGCTTTTTTCCCCCAGGAACCGGTCACAACATACTCTGCGGGAGCTCCGACAGGCCGCAAAAGATTCATCGGTACCATGGAAAACTGCAGTCGGGACCCAGCCTGTAAAAAAAGCACCTCATATCCCTCTGGAATCTCCAATAACGTACGCAATCGCTCCTTTGCGTCAGCTAAGATTTCCAGAAACGCCCGGCTCCGATGGCTGATTTCTAAGATCGATGCACCGACACCCGGAAGGGAAAGTAAGTCGCGTTGAGCCTTTTGAAGCACCGAAAGCGGCAAATTCGCTGGCCCCGCAGAAAAGTTGTAGACCCGATCCTTGGCACGGTCAGACGACATCAAACAATCGCTCGCAATCTACCTAGCCTCAAACCCCAAGATGGGTGGAGAAAAACCCACCGTTGAGTCACCCCCAAATGAAAATGACGCGGCTCAAAGCCTCGCCACGTCGATTTTACGCTCTGTGCCCAATACTGAGAAGTCGCCCCCAAGTCTCCACAAATTCACTCAACGCAGGCGCGTATCGGAACCGTCCCCGACATCCCTAGTTTCACCAGGAGTCAGGCTCGTACTGAGCCGTTGGCTGATCGCTGCGATCCGCTGAGCCACTTGAGGTTGCCTACGATTCAGTTGGTAAGACCGCTGATAATTACTGCGTGCCAGAGCCATATTGCCTTCCTGCTCCTTGCGATAGCCGAGTGCCAGCCAGGCGCGCGCGTTATTGCGATCAAGACGCAGCGCACTAACCAAATTTCGTTCCGCCTCCGCATCTTCACCCAATTCATCGTACAGACGCGCCAACTCAACTCTCGCTTCCGAACTCTCGGGACTGCGAATAGCCCAATTTTTGAGTAGATTAAAAGCCTCTGCTTGGCGGTTTGTTTGCGTTAGCAAAACAGCAAATCCACGGTGGCAGTCTACGTGTTCGGCGTTTAATTGAAGACAACGACGGTACAATTGTTCAGCCTGCTTTAAGGCCGTTTCGTCCTTCTTATCCATTCCTATGCGGTGCTGAACGCAAGCAAGATTATAAATTGCATCAGAATTCTGTGGGTTCGTTCGTGTCGCTTGCTGAAACTGCTCAACCGCTGCAGGATAATTGCCACTCTGAAAGAACTGGACGCCCTTGACATTTTGACCATCAGCAGCGAGTTGACACCCACTGACAGCAGCAACGAACAAAGCAACTGTCGCTGTGAGAATCCAGCGACAGTGGTATTCAAATCCATTCACAGCAATTTTACGTCACAAATCGAAGCTGAAAGGGAACAGTATTCCGCACGACCTAACCAGCGGTTAAGCAGAAATGAAAAGATGGGGGGAGAGTACTGAGAAAGACCCTGACCTGCAATAGCGATGAACATGTAAAAAAAGGGGGCACCTTATGGCACCCCCTCGTCTCACAATCGATTTGTTCGCTGATTACTATCATTCCATCTCATCATGTTCCGCGGTATGGAAATCTTCAGCTTCAACATGATAAAGATGCTCCGCCATGTCAGTTAAATCTGCATGCTCACCAGCGGTCACACTGTCGTCTTCACGTCGGTATCCTAAACCACGAATTACTTCAAGGATTTCGCTACATGTCGGAAACATGCGACCGCTAGCACGCTTATAGTCATCCATCGCCCGCATAAACTCGATCTCTTGTTGGCTATAATCTCGCTCACAGGTCGTCGGATCAATTTGACGTCGACGTTCGGCTTTCCGCCGATCGGTTGCTCTCCGCTCCAGCGTTACACCTTGATCCAATTGCCGCTGGTCTTGCTCCGTCTCACGACGATCGGTCTGGCCTCGACGATTGAGGGTAATGACATCTTGTTGATTGGCCATGAGCACTTCTCCAGTAAATGAGGGGATTGGGAAACTGGGCATTTGAAGTCCTCCGTTGACCACACAAACAAAGATCGTCACTCGATGTTGAGAAAATACACCGAATAGGAAAAATCTATGGATATTCCGGATTTAACGAATACCGTAAAGAATTTCTGTAACGCGATTGTGCGGAATTGTTCTGATCCAAACGGTTTTTCAAGTTTTAATGCGCCTTTCTTACTTGCAAATCGCAAAACATGCGTTTGAGGGCAAAACCACTGAGAATTGA
>JAKVBY010000068.1:11486-39497 GCA_022446825.1 Pirellulaceae bacterium | reverse complement strand
GTGATCGTCCAGTCGGTTCTTATGGATCATTGCGGTACGGGCTGGGAGTGAGCGTAAACACGGGTTTCGGTGAGCGTGGCTTGCTGAGTATATTTTTAAGGGAGGCGCGCTCCGCGAAGGTGGCTGTGGTTGGTTGCCATACTAGCTGGGGGCACGTCGACGAAAAGGTCGACAGTTTACTCGGGTCGCAACGGCCATAGGTTGTCATGACTGCCGTCCTGAAGAGTCAATGAGACGGTGGCCGCTGTTCTTGAAAGCAAGGAGCGCATCAATGCGATTGAAGAATCGAGTTGCTGTAGTGACCGGAGGGTCGGGAGGACTTGGGTCGGCTATTTGCGAGTCGTTTGCAGCCGAAGGCGCGGACGTACTGGTGGCGTATGGAAATAGTTCTGAGCAAGCTGGACAGACTGCGGCGAGAGTGGAACGCCACGGGAGGCATGCTGATCTCTGTCAGGTTGATGTCGGTTCCGAACCGCAGGTTGTCAAAATGTTTGAGCAAGCCGTCGCACGTTTCGGAAAAATCGACATTGTCGTGGCGAATGCGGGTATTGGTAGGTGCAAGCCGTTATTGGAGACGACGCTAGATGATTTTGAAGAGCTCATTCGAGTAAATCTCGTTGGGACGTACTTAACGGTTCGCCACGGTGCCGCAGCGATGAGGGAACAGCGGAGTGGAAAAATAATCACCATGTCGTCGGTACATGGCGTCGGGGCGACGCATTGGACGAGTCTTTATGAGGCGACCAAAGCAGGGGTGGCGAACTTCACTCGCGGTGTCGCGTTCGATCTTGGGGAATACAATATTCAAGCGAATTCCATTGCCCCAGGCGCCGTTCCGGTACCGAACGATCCACCGCCGCATCCTGATTCCGAGCTGTACAAGGCATGGATGCGTTACACTCCGAGCGGCCGCTTTGGAACTCCAGAGGATGTGGCTGCAGCGGCCGTCTATCTGGCAAGTCATGATAGCGATTGGGTAACAGGTCAGGTCTTGAGTGTGGACGGAGGCATTACGGCAGGCCCGCTGATCCCCTCCTTTAAACATTACGGACCCAAGCCGAAAATGTGAGCTGCGTTCCGAGAGATTTCAGTCGCTGGTCCGAAAATAATCTTGGCTCCAATGGTGACTGCAGAGTGTTCTAAAGGTGAGGCTAGATAGCAGGTGGTGCTGTGTCTTGGGGTTTTGGCATGCTCTTGATGGCAATCTTGTGGAGGCCGATTTTCTGGTGCGCGGTGGATGAGTTAAGTTTCTGCAGTAGGAAAATTGTAATGTGAAAGCTCTATTTTGTGATTGGTAAAGACGATGAGGCAATTCCGCGAAGGGGTAAGGAATGAAAAAGAAAAGGCTTGGTCGGACAGAGCTTCAGGTGACCCAGCTCGGCTATGGGAGTATGGGAATACGCGGGCCGAGGACATGGGGAGTGAGGGTGGTTGACGATCGTTCCGCAGAAAAGATGTTGCATGCGGTTTTAGATGCGGGAATCAATTTTATTGACACTGCCCCAGACTATGGGCTGAGTGAGGAACGTATTGGTAAATACATCGGGTCGCGTAGAAGTGAGTTTTATCTGGCGACAAAGTGTGGTTGTGCGTACACGCAGCACCCAGACCGTATCGAAATTGATCATGTGTGGCGACCGGAGGTGGTGGAAGCCAATATCGTCACAAGCTTGAAGCGTTTACAAACAGATTACGTCGATGTGCTGCAGTTTCACGGCGGAGATGCGGAGACGTTAGAGCGGCGAGGTTTGATTGATAAGCTGGTAGATTTGCGATCTCAAGGGATGATCCGGTTTATCGGAGCCTCGAGTTCCTTGCCCTCTCTATCCGCTCTAATTGAGTTGAACGTGTTTGATACCTTTCAAATACCCTATTCGTGTTTATCCCCAGAACATCATCAACTCATTACTAAGGCTGCCGCTAGTGGAGCGGGAATCATTGTGCGGGGGGGAATCGCCCACGGTGGGCCAGATGCGGAAATTCAACGCCCCGCGCTGAACGACATTTGGAAGACGGCAAAGTTAGATGAGGTACTGCCGAAAGGTATGACGCGGGCCGAGTTGATCCTGAGATATACGCTTAGTCACCCACATTGTGATACGGCGATTATCGGCACGTGCGATGAAGCCCATTTGGCGGAGAATCTGATGGCGTCGGCAGGCGGTCCACTCGCGGCTGACCTTTGGGATGAAATTACTATAAGGGTGCGCGGCGTGGATGGTCCGCCATCGTGATCTGGTCGATCTGCTCGCAGTCTGTCAGGGGTAACGTGGTTCCTTACATGACTACAATCGGAAGGATTAGAATGTCAGGTGCTCTTTAGGTAAGGCTAGTCATTACCTCGGAAGCTTGACGCAGGTTTGCAAAGCTCACTACCGGCGAGGGTAGTCCCTTTTTGTTATGAGTCATTCAAAATTGCGGCGGCAAATTACGTGGGAAGCGGCTCGGCTGATGTATGCGCGACAGGAATCGGAGTACTATCGAGCCAAAATTAAAGCTGCACGTTGGTGTAGTCGAAGTCGCGTCAAGCCCGTGGATCTTCCAAGTAATCTAGAGATTCGCGCCGAGATTCAATCTTTGGCGCGTTTATACGAAGGCGATAAACGCACCGAGTTCCTGTACGACATGCGATTGGAATCGCTCCGAATGATGCGCATCCTGCGTCGTTTTCGTCCACGGCTGATCGGCAGTGTTTTGACGGGGCATGTGCGGATGGGGTCAGATATTGATTTACATGTTTTCGCTAACAGTGTGGATGCTGTCACTTGTGTTCTGGATGAAGAAGGTGCTTGTTACGACGTGGAACGCAAGCATGTTCGTAAGGATGGTGAAAAGCGGCTTTTTACCCATATTCATATTCGAGACCGTTTTCCGTTTGAGTTAACGATTTATCCCTTCGACAAAACACAGCATGTCTGGAAGAGTTCCATTACTGGTAAAGCGATGGAAAGGGCGAGTATTGCCGAGCTTGAGCAGCTACTTGTTTCGGAATATCCCGACATTTGTCTCGACGAAGCACTCGAAATGGGTGCTGAAAAAATTGACCGATTTCAAGTGTTCGAATCCCTGCTGTTGCCTTTAGAGAGTGTCAAGGAAAGTCCGAAATTCCATCCGGAAGGAGACGCGCTTTATCATAGCCTGCAGGTTTTTGATTTAGGCAGAGATGAGTTGCCGTATGATGAAGAGTTTCTGCTTGCTGCCTTGTTGCATGATGTGGGAAAGGCGGTAGATGGAAGGGATCATGTGACAGCCGGACTGTCGGCCTTAAGTGGTTTTATTACGGAAAGAACCGAATGGTTGATTGCCAATCATATGCTGGCTCATCAAATTTTGGATGGCACTTTAGGAGTACGGGCAAAACGGCGCCTTCGCAACTCGGAGAGTTACGATGAATTAATGCTGTTAGCCGATTGTGATCGTCAAGGTCGCCAGGCAGGAATTGAAGCGTCAGAACTGGATGATGCCCTGCTTTATTTAAGGCAGATTAGCTCAGCGTTTGGGATTTAAAGACGAATTCGATGAGCTGGGGTCGTACTGGAGGCTGAGGTGCTGTTAAAATTAGTTGCTCGTGCCCTCAGGACATGTCATACGGGGGTCGTTAAAATGAATCAACCGATGGAATGCACTGTAAGCGGAAGAAGTTCATCAAGAAAGCGTTGGAGTTTGCACAATATGACGAGTTATGGCCGATCGTTTGCGTTGTTGATAGGGCTGCTCTTGGTTGTCACTACTGGGTCCGGAGTGCGGGCGTGGCAAGAAGATGGCTCAACGATGGACTACCCGTTAGCGTTGGCTGCAGAAGAGGGTGGCGATATTTTTGTTGCGGACCGTAATTTGCCCGGGATCTGGAAGATTTCCCCAGAAGGACTGTCGCTTTTCTACCAGGGTGAGAAAAAGTTTCGAACGCCACTGAATGCCATTCGTTGTTTAGCGATTGACACGGAAGGTAAGTTGCTGGCGGGGGATACATCCACACGCGAAGTTTATCGCTTCTCTGCCGAAGGTCAGCCTGTTGCGTTAACGGAAGGTGGAATCGGGATGCCAATGGCTCTAGCGGTGGGCCCTGAAGGTGTTATTTATGTTGCGGACCTTGAATTGCACTACATTTGGAAGGTTGCCAAAGAGGGAGGTAAGCCAGAAAAATTTGCTGAGGTTCCAGCGCCGCGTGGATTAGCATTCGATGACGATGGTCGCCTGTGGGTTGTTTCCGGTGTTAAAAACAAAAATCAATTAGTCCGTCTTGCCACAGATGGATCCACGGAAGTCGTCGTCTCGGGAACGCCCTTTAGTTTCCCGCACAACGTGGCACTCGATGCGAGCGGTAGTGCTTATGTGACAGATGGATTTGGGAAAGCGGTATGGAAGGTGGCTGCGAATTCGGAACCCGTCAAGTTAGTGGAGGGAAACGGGCTGACGAACCCAGTGGGTATCATTCGCCAGGGTGAACGACTTTTGGTGGTTGATCCACATGCCAAAACCGTTTTTCAAATTGCTTTAGATGGGACATTGTCACCCTTGGAGTTGGGTGGTGAACCGGCTGCGGAACCGGCTGCGGAACCGGCGGAGGAACCGGCTGCGGATTCTGAGGATACNGCAGCCGAAGGAGATGTCGGCACGGAAACGGAAGAAAAGGCCGAGCCTTAACATGCCATGGCGACGTTTTTGAGACGCCTGCAGAGGGTATGACTGATGCATTCTTGGCCTGTCTGGAGTGCGGTAGGTGTTGGAGCCATTTAAGTGGAATCGCAGTTGCGGCCCATGCAAAGTAGGCAGATGTCGTCAGTTTGNAGTGAATCTCCCACGAAAGCATGNAAGGTGTCGATAATGCATTCGCCGCAGCCATCAGCCGTCTGGGGGGCGGATGAGATCGTCGTGAGTAGACGAGAGGTACCGAATCGTGCCATTTCGGCATTCATTCCATCGGTCACGCCATCACTGTAGATGACAACCAAGTCGCCTGGGCTCAACGTGAAAGTACAGTCTTGATAGCCATACCCCTTCACGATTCCCAGGGGGACACCACATTCTTGGTCGCCAATTTCCTCAATGTCACCAGCATTGCGACGCACGATAGGCCGCATATGTCCCGCATTCACGGTTTGGACCTGATGAGTTCTCGGGTCGAGTATCAACAAGGCTGATGTGACAAAACGCATACTTGAGCTGCGTTCAGAAAAACCTTCGTTGAGTCGTTGCATGACCTCTTTGGGTTCTCGGCCCATGGCCAGGTGTAACCGGGTTTCGCTACACAATTTTGCCATCAATAACGCTGCTGGAACGCCCTTTCCCGCGACGTCACCGAGCACGAGTGCCAGCCGTCCATCGGGTAGCTGAAAGTAATCATAGTAATCTCCTCCCACTTCTTTTGCTGGGGCGTAGAAGTCGTAAAACCGATAGCCAGCGACTTTGGGCTTGTCGCTGGGCAATAGGCCCAACTGAATTTCGTGTGCGACTTCCAGATCGCGTTGCATGTCACGTTGCCGAATTGCAGCTGCTTGGTGCTCAGTACTTTCGACAGCAAAGGCAATTTGCATCGCGATACTGGTGACGAGATCTAGGTCGGATTCGGTGAAAGCGTTGGCGCCGTAGGCGGCCTCTAATTGCAGCGCCCCCAACGAACGCCCTTGGACACCCACTAACGGAGCACACATTAAAGATCGACGTTCTGCTTTAGAAACGCTGTGAGCAGTGGAAAAACGGGGGTCGACCTTTAGGTCTTCCGATAGTACGGCACGTTGGTTGAGTAGCACGTAATCTAAAACGGATTGGCTTAAGAAGGCGCTGTCGGTAGCCTTGCCAGATCGAGTCCGAGAAACTTGTATGGGAGAAGTGCGCTGTCCGACGCTCGGAAGCACGGCGACAGCACCAAGGGCGGTTGGGAAAGTTTTAAGTAAACTTTCCAGTACTTTGTCGAGAACTTCGCCGAGGCCAAGGGTTTTGTGCAAGTCATGGGCTATTTGCATCATCGCGCGAAGTTTAATTTCTGGATTCACCGCTGCGCGTGTAGCCCAGACGCCGGACGTACCATCAATACTGGAAGAAATAGCAGAATCGACTGGCAGGGTGATGCTGGGCCTTTCTTCTACTGGGTCTCGTAAGTCATCGTTGAGGCCGAAGGCGCGGGAGTCATTAGTGGCTTCAACAAAGGAAAAAATATAACCACAGATTTTAACGAGATCACTATGATTCAAGGGGGTTGGGTTGTTCGGCTCGAGTCGGGTCCCGTTGAGGTAGGTGTGATTTCGGCTATGCAAATCCACGATGAGATAGCCTCCTTCTTCTCGGAGGATTTCAGCGTGTTGGCGGCTTACTTCTTCGAGTTCTAAGCGTATGTGGCAATTTTTATCTCGGCCAATGACGGTTGCACTTTGGCTGAGGGGATACTCATGACGACGCGCGCGACCTTGAAGAAGTTTGAGAACCGGCATGTTGTCACATCAGAAGCGAACGAACGGGAGAAACTATTGCCACAGAGGTATGTAATCTGGCTGTCGAATCATTACCTGCGGAGGGTTATCTTTTCCTCTTCAATATATCGAAGGGAAGCAATAGTACCAAACAGCAACTTCCGCCTTCAGCCATCGTCAACCATTTACTGGCTTGTTCTCGCTTCAATTGCTTCCTAGGCGTCTGGAGTCTGAAATGTCAGCTGTTATCGGTGGCCAATGGTGCAGGGCTAAGGTAATGCCAGGAGAGTCATGCCCTGTGAGGAAAAGGAGAGAGTTCGACGCAGGCGGTCAAAAAAAGCTCCGCGAATCCTCTCCGGGAAAAGAACTCCAATTGACGGTCTGACGCCGTTCTTCGACAATTTACCCCCATGAGCAGAAAATCCGATGAACTCCAGGGAATCGACCAACGGCTGCTGACCGTCACTCGACGTTATTGGGGTTTCGATCGCCTACTACCCTTCCAGGAAGAGGCAATGGAATGTGTTCTCAAGGAGCGGGATTCGTTGCTTGTATTGCCCACCGGCGGTGGAAAGTCGTTGTGTTATCAAGCGCCAGCGATGTGTCTTGAGGGACTTACGATTGTTGTCTCACCTCTGATTTCTCTCATGAAAGATCAGGTGGACAGCTTGCGATCGTCCGGCATTGCTGCAGCATACACGAACAGTTCTTTGAGTATTGCAGAGCGACAGCAGGTTGCGGATGAGGTCCGAGCAGGAACGACACGTTTGCTCTATCTCGCTCCCGAACGTCTCGTCAGCGAAGCCACACTCTCATTTTTGAGTAAGGTTAACGTAGCACGTTTCGCGATTGATGAGGCACATTGCATCAGTGCTTGGGGGCACGATTTTCGCCCCGAGTTTCGATCCTTGGAGGTGTTGCGCGAGCGATTCCCTCATGTGAGTATTCACGCTTTCACCGCGACGGCAACACAGCAAGTGCGCGACGACATCGTTGAGTCTCTCAGGCTTCGAAATGCCAAGATGCTGGTGGGAGATTTTGATCGGCCTAATCTCAACTATAAAAATATGCCCCGGTGCAACCGAATGATGCAAATCACTGAGGTGCTCGACCGACATCCCGGCGACTCGGGGATTATCTATTGCATTACGAGAAATGATGTGGAACGCATTGCTCTCCAACTTTGTGATCGTGGTTATCGGGCACTCCCGTATCACGCTGGGATGGAGCCAGACCAGCGGCAACGCAATCAAGATGCATTTATTGAAGAACGCGTAGATACCCTAGTCGCGACGGTGGCCTTCGGAATGGGCATTGACAAGTCCAATGTTCGCTATGTGATTCACGCAGGAATGCCCAAGTCACTGGAAAACTATCAGCAAGAAAGTGGTCGAGCGGGACGTGATCGGTTAGAGGCAGAATGCGTCCTGTTTTACTCTGGGGGCGACTTTGCGCTCTGGAAGCAGATGTTGGAAGATCGACCAGACGAGGGGCGGGATGAAGCGTTGGAATCCTTACGGCAGATGTTTGAATACAGTACCGGCGTTCGTTGCCGTCACCGGGCAATTGTGGAGCATTTTGGTCAGTCGTTTGGAAAGGGAAAGTGCGGCGCCTGCGACGTCTGTGCGGGAGATCTAGATGTCGTAGAAGGTGCGGAAGGCATTGCGCGAAAAATTGTTTCCTGTGTGGCGCGATTAGGAGAGAGGTTTGGTGGCCAATACACGGCATTAGTGCTGCGCGGATCGCGCGAGAAACGTATCTTGGACCAAAACCATGATGCATTGTCGACGTGGGGCTTATTGGCGGAGTACGACCAGCAGAGTATTCGCGATTGGATCGAGCAGCTTGTCGGGCAGGAGTTTTTAGCGAAAGTCGGTGAATATAACGTTTTGGAGGTTACGCACGCGGGGCACCAGTTACTGGCGGGCGCTGCCCACCCGCAGTTACTCCGACGCAAGGACAGCAGGCGCTCACGCTCGACAGAAAAAACAGCGATTGAGGCGGCTTCTTGGGAGGGTGTCGACCGTGATTTGTTTGCCGTGTTACGAGAGTTGCGTCGAGTCTTAGCAATAGAACAGGGCGTCCCTGCCTATATCGTCTTTGGAGACGAAACTCTACGTGATATGGCTCGAATTCGCCCAACGAATTTGCCTTCATTTCATACGGTGCGCGGGGTCGGGGAGAAGAAAATGCGAGATTATGGTGAGCAGTTTGTCGAGGCAATTACGGAATATTGCGATCAGCAGAAGGTTAGCACTGATTTGTCTGCTTCGGCCAAATCTTGATACTCGCGGGAGGGACCGTTTGAGGCGCAGGTGCTCTCGTGAGTCCGCTGGTCTGCCCTTCAGAGGCTGGACTCGATTCCAAATGTCGACCTGGGTGCCGGTCTGAGAGTCAGGGCAGTATATCGCCAATCGCAGGTCAAAAGCTTGGGGCAGAAGACGCGTTTCAACAACGGTCTGTTGAGCGGCCTCCGCAGCGAAAAAAGAACCTCATTGCGGTTAAGCCACTGCCGGACCGGTGCGTCGTCCGGAACGCGATGTCAAGTTCGTTGCGCCTAGGGAAATGGGACGGCGTTGTTGCGGAGTCTCTTGGGGTAAATTTGCAGGAATTGTCTCAGGTGATGCCGTGCCGTAAAATTCCTTGCAGCCATTGGTTATGCTGTTGGGATCCCCCAGCGATTCAGAATGTCACGCAGAGAGTAAACGTTCGGTCGCGTTTGGGGAGCTCGGCGGGCGAACGGATCGCAGCCGCCTTGGCACCACGATGGTGTGTTGTAACGAAGTGAGGACGGTTGGATGCTAGATCACTTGCATGTCGACGAAGGGAGTGTGGGCATTGGAAGTTCGCGCAATTAAAGAATATATCGCCGCTGAAGTGATAGGTGTTGATCTGACGGATGCGATTGAGGCAGAGATGTTTGCAGAGTTCCGAATGGCACTCTACCGTCATGCGGTTCTGGTGTTTCGCGATCAGGAAATCACGGACAAAGACCAGGTCCGGTTCAGTGAAGGCTTCGGGCGTCTGGAGATGACGATTCCAAGCGACCCGATCGGGGACGGTGGACCTGTCGGTGTCGTCTCTAATTTGGATTCACAGGGAGAAATAATTCCTCCATCGGATGCTCGCTCGCTTTACATGCAGGCCAATCGGTTGTGGCATTCAGATGGGTCGTTTCGGCGCGTGCCATTAAAAGGCTCGCTATTAGCTGCGAAATGTGTTCCTCCATCTGGTGGCGCGACGGAATTTGCAAGTTTGGTGGCTCCTTACGCAGCTTTGCCAGCGAATAGAAAAAAAGAAATTGAACTATTGCGGGCGGTGCATAGCCTCGCCTACTCACGTGAGCAAGTAGCGCCGAACTTGATAAGTTCAGAATTTCTCCGCGACACCCCCCCGGCCGAACATCCTCTTGTGCGGGAAGTTTCAGAAACGGGGGAAAAGGCGCTTTTGGTCGGATCGTATGCGGGCAATGTAGTCGGTTGGCCGACGGCGAAGGGACGCATTCTTTTGGAAGAATTGCTGGCTTGGTGCACGCAGCCGCATTTTGTCTATCGCCATGAATGGCAAGTGCATGACATTGTTGTCTATGATAATCGGCTCTGTTTGCATCGGGGCACCGCTTGGGACGAAAATAAATATAAGCGAGTACTGCATCGAACGACGTTGGCCTGGGATGAGGCGTCCGTGTAATGCTTCGTTCTCGAAGTGCAGTGCGCGAAAATAGTGAGTGTAAGCATCGGAGAGCGACTTGCCGGTATCCTTAAGCAATCCATGCGGTCAACCGATTCTCTTAATGATGTTCCTGGGATGGGGTTGTTTTAGTGACGAGGGGGTTGTTTGAGTGACCGCGAGTGATTCAATCGGGCAGACAGGCACGCGAATTATTGCAGCCTCTGGGAAAGGAAGGTTGCTGGCTTTTGCACGCGCCGGCATGCCCTTAGTTCACTTTGTGCTCATGCTGATGCTCATGCCTTGGAAGCCAGTGGGCGCGGATGACCAGTTCCCCGCCGAGATTTGGCCGATCCTGCAGGCCCATTGTATCGCATGCCATGGCGAAGGTGAAAAAGTCGAGGGGCAGATTAATTTAAGTGCGCTCGAAAAAAATAAAGGGCTCCAGGAAGATGCGGATTTTCTGCTCGCCATAAGGAAGGTGCTCGAAGACTACCAGATGCCACCAGTAGAAGAGTCAGGTTGGTCAGATCAAATGCGCACGTCGATGATTACTCACTTAAACATGCAAATGGTTGAGGTGTTGCGGAGCCGGCCTTTTGCCCCGACGCCTATCCGTCGCATGAATCGTAGGCAATACAACAACGCCGTCGTGGATCTTCTAGAACTGGAACGAGACATTTTTCCGTTAAACGAAAAAGTCATGCGCCGTTATAGCGATTATTTTCAACCGGGAAGTGGCAAAATGCCAGCAGAAGTCCGCGTTCAAAACAGGCCCTTGGGGAAAGATGTCGATGGCGCACGGGCGGAAGGTTTTATGGGAGTTGCCGCTTTTCCACAGGATCTGCGGGCCGAACATGGTTATGACACGCAAGCGGATCATTTGACGCTTTCTCCACTCTTGATGGAGTCCTTCTTGCAATTAAGTGAATCCATCGTGACCAGTAAAGACTTAAAGCCAGCTGAGTGTGGTTGTTGGAACGATTTTTTCATGGCCCCGCAAACTCTGGAAAAGGAAGATGTTGAGGCACAAGTGGATTTGGTGCGAGAGCGGCTAAAGCCCTTTTTGAGACAAGCGTTTCGAAGGCCCCCGGATTCCGAAACGTTGAATCGATTTGTGGTTTTTGCCGAGAGCCAATTGCAGGCTGGTGTCGAGTTTACAGATGCGATGAAAACGCTGGTCGGTGCGACGTTTGCGTCACCGGAATTTATCTACCTTTACGACCCAGGCGAGTCGGAGGAAAAGCAGGCCGGCGCACCCGATGTTGGGGATGATTTGGCCTTGGCTTCGAGGCTCTCTTTTTTCCTTTGGGGAAGTGTGCCAGATGATGCTTTGCTTGATTTAGCTGTGTGCGGCAGGTTGAGCGAACCGGAGACGCTGCGTGTGCAGGTGGACCGCATGCTCAATGACCCAAAAATGGTTCGGTTTTGTGATAGTTTTCCGGGACAATGGTTGCAGTTAGATCGTCTCATTTCGTCCATTCCAGATAAACAGAAATTTGGTTACTTCTATTTTCACCAGGCGTATCGAGCCAGTATGCACATGATGCTGGAACCATTACTGTTGTTTGAAACGATCTTGATTGAGAATCGCTCTGTGCTGGAACTGCTTGACGCAGATTTTACTTGGCAGAGTGATATGCTCCGAGCTGCTTATGAAGGACGAGTTGGAAAACAAGAAGACAAGATTCTCACTTTTAAAAGAGTACCCGTCAGCGACCGCCGTTGGGGGGGAGTGGTTACGAATGCGGCGGTTATGACGATGACCTCGACACCACATCGCACGCAGCCGATTACACGAGGTGCGTGGCTAAATAGCGTCATCTTCAACGACCCTCCTGAACCTCCGCCTGCGGACGTTTCACCCCTTGGAGAAAAGATTCAGCAGGAGCAGGAGAATCTTACGCTGCGAGAACGCTTCGAAGAGCACCGTACGCGGGCTGATTGCGCCGCTTGCCACCGCGATATTGATCCATTGGGGTTTGCCCTGGAAAATTATGGTCCCACCGGTTTGTGGCGTGAACAGTATGAAAATGGCCGGGAAGTCGACGCGAGCGGAACGCTGTTTAATCGCCATGCGTTCAGCGACATTCGTGATTTTAAAGACGTTTTATTGCGTGAAAAGCGTCGCTTTGTACGCGGGTTTTCGGGTCATTTACTCTCTTTTGCTTTGGGGCGACCTTTGGATGCGGTTGATTCACAAACACTCGACGAGATTGCAGATCGCGCTCTCGAGGGGAACGACGGACTGCGTGATATATTGAAGATGGTTACCTTAAGCGACCCTTTTCGAAAATTAACATTTCGGGGAAATTCTGGAGTGTCGAAATCGAGCCTTTCTCAAACGAAGAGTAAGGGTGTTACCGTACCGCGACTTGAAGTGAGCGTGACAGAGGGAGGAGTTATAGATGCTAAAGACTAGCGAGGGCATGGACTCAAGCTCGCGTCGGAAATTTATCGTCGGTGTGGGGGGCTCGTTCTTAAGTCTGCCGTGGTTTGAGAGCCTTGCCAACGCACGCTCTCCGGTAAAGCCTCCAGTTCGATTGGGGTTTTTCTATTTGCCGAATGGCTTGGTGCGGCGCGGATTTTTTCCGGGGGAAACGGATCGGAAACTCCCAAGTTTTGCGAGCCAGAACAATGTCTGGCGGTTCGAAGGCAGAAATGCTCCCGTCGGTAGTCATCCCCTGACATTCACGCCGACGCTTGAACCTCTCTATCCGTGGCGTGCAAAGGTTAGTTTAGTGACCGGCTTGGATCGTAAGTTTCAGAACGGCACAGATTCTCACGCTCAGGCGGCTTCTTGTTATCTCACCAGCAGTGCGCCCTATCAAGTTGTGAATTCGGTTTATCCACTCGCGCGTACCCTAGACCACGTCGCCGCGGATTTGATCGGAACTTCGACTCCGTTCGCTACCTTGGAATTAAGTTGCAACGATTCGAAAGACAATATCGAATCTATCTATTTTGATAATATGTCCTGGTATGGCCCGGGGCACGTAGCACCTTCCATGCGTAGTCCACGGCAGGTTTATGATCGACTCTTCAGTACGAAGCAAAATTCGCGTTATCGGAATGTTACGGATCTTGTTCTTGGGAATGCGAAGAATCTACAGAAGCGACTTGGGAAGGCCGATCGTCACAAATTCTCAGAATATGTTGAGTCGATTCGAACGATTGAAGTCCGTATGGATAAGGTTGATTTGTTGCGGTCGCAGATTAGTCAATATAAACCAGACCGTCCTCGAGACTTTTTTCCTCGCAATGAATACATTCACATCATGGGCGATCTAATGATCACAGCCTTCCAAGCTGGGTTGACGAATGTGAGTACTTTGATGATTGCCCCCGAGCGTTGGACGACCACGAACAAGTACGAGGGGATTCTTGAGCAACCTCGGAGTCACCACGCCATGACGCATAGCCAGGCTGAGTTNTTGGAGGATCTCCTCAAACTTGACCGCTTTCATGTTGCNGCGTTTTCNAGACTACTAAAGAAGATGGACGCCATTGAGGAAGCGAACGGNACAACGTTACTTGATAACACNATTTTTACGCTGGGCGCGGGTCTGGGTGACGGNGCNACNCANCAATACAACGACCTGCCGGTGATTGTTGCTGGCGGAGGTGGTGGGCGGNTGGCAGGAGGGCAGCACCTGCAGTGCACACCAGGTACACCGCTGGCCAATTTATGGCTCACTCAACTCCAAGTGCTGGGAGGTGAGGTGGCTGACTTTGCCGACAGTACCCGACCCATAGCGTCGCTAATTAAATAAATCAGGTTCCATCCACAGCTACGGTGTCATGCCTGTCATAGGCATCATGCTGTCCTGGTAAGCTTGAGGATCCACTCGCGCGTCAATCACAGTGGCTGTCTCTGATGTCCAGGCTTTCTTTAGGGCAGCGCGAAACTCTTCGGGAGTATTAACCGTCACACCCTGAAGCCCAACGGCGCAGGCAATTTGTGCAAAGTCGACCATGCGAAGGTCGAGGCCGTAATTCGGTATGGATTTGAATTTCTGCTGAGCGCGAATGGTGCCCAGGCAGCCGTCATTCAGGATGACAAGGGGAACTGCAGCGCCGACCCTGGCGTAGCATTCCAGATCGCCTAGTCGCATTAAAGCGCTGCCGTCCGTCGTGAAGCCGACCATGGGGTGATGTGGCCGGGCTAATCGAGCACCGAGCAGTGCTGGTATCGTGAGGCCCATAGTTCGCCCTACTGTCGATCCGAAAAACGTGTTCGGCGTGGTGACCGGCCAGAGTTTTTCAAGCATCGTTTGAATGACACCCGTTTCAGCGAACAGGAGTCCCTCTGCAGGGAGTTGTTCGCGAGTAATTTCGATGACGTCGTTGGCGGTAAACTGTGCTGAGGCTGGCCGATTAAATCGACTCTGAACACTGGCGCGGAGTTCCGCGATACGTGATTCTGAAAAGCCGGTGGAGTTTCCGATTGCGAGTAATTTCTCGATGGTCGGCCTCAGGAGGCCGTCGAGACGCAATTGCGGCGAGCCGCTAAGCGCAGGAAATACACGATCGGTGAGTAACTCGCATACCGGGAGGTCGATATCCCATTGAGCTTCTTTCATGCGGCCGTCAGCACCTACGACAAGAACGCCATCCGCTTCCTGCAAAAAAGAACGGAAAAGTGTGTGAGGGGGCGCAGTTCCTGTGTAGACACAACCAAACCGAGGGTCTTTTTCAGAAAGAATTCCGCGACCGTCCATCGTCAATAACACCGCGGCCTGTCGGGAATTAGCCAAGGCATGCAGTTCCTTGCTAACTCCTTCGCGGCGGACATCGTCACCGGCAATAATCACCGGTTTTTGGAACGAGCTAAGCAGGTCGCAGGCCTCTTGCATCTTTCCTTGAGAAGGAGGCTGTGGCGAAATGCGGGGCGGAACGATGACTTCGGCTGTGGTGTTGGCATTTCCCAGATTGCGTGGTAACTCGACCAGCACCGGGCCGAGGCGTGGTTCACCGGCCGACTTGAACGCGTCATAGATCACTTGGCTGGCATTATGTTCAGAGACGCGCAGGCAGCATTTCGCTGTGCTCTGAAACATTGCCGGGTGATCGCCTTGTTGTCCCCAATCCCCAAAATCGTCGTCGGCAGGACATTCCGAGATGCATACTACCGGTTTGCGTTCGAAGGAAATATTGACTGCGCCGCTGAGCATGTTCCCTGCACCGGTTCCTTGAATGGCTAAGGCCATCCCAGCACAGCCTTTGAAATAGCCGTAGTAAGCTGCAGAGATGGCCCCACTTGATTCGCTGGCACTGGCGACAAACTCCACACCCTTGCGTCTTCCGGCGTCGAGGAGATGAAGTAGCACGCCACTGCTGGGAAGTCCAAAGAAATGCCGGAGGCCTTCGGCATGGGCGTGATCCATAATGACGTCAGGGACGCTAGGCATGTGAGGTAGGGTTGTTGGTTAGTTTGGCCGGAAATGGGACTGCGAAGGTCATCATGATCGCCAGGGAAAATTTGGAAAAACAGCAGGACGCACGATGAAGTGGCTTGCAGGTAAAGGCAACTTAAAGGAATTGTCTTTCCAGGACCAGTCAAGCCTGGTTCGTTTGCCGGTGACAAAATTCGTTGGGCACCAACGCGTTTGCGTCGGAGATTCATCAGGGGGCGTGGGGCGTGGGGCGTGGGGCGTGGGGCGTGGGGCGTTGGCCGATACGAAAGAAAATCTGCCAAGATCGCTATACAGTGACTTGCCTGCTTCCTGTCAGCAATTGCAACCTGTCATTTCGGCGGTGCCGCACCTCCCCGGCCTCCGTCAGGCGGCCACACCGTTCATGAACGGCTTGTGGGATGAACAGTGCGTTGGAGACTAGTGAAGACCGGTAAGATGCAAGTTTCCGTATTGCATCGAAAAGATCAACGCCACGACTGCTGAAGCGGATATCCGGGATGACTCGTAATAGTCGTAGGGACAGTAATCACGATTTGGTTGGAAATAAAATGTTCCGTCGTGACATTGAGCAAGAGTAAACCACCAACGATTGCTGTCGAGTAATTTCCGAACACTCGGCCCGTCAATATTCGCCGCCAAAGCTGCATAACCCATTCCCATGATGGGGGATCCGTGGGTGTCCGGAAAAGACTCAGGGTGTTGGCCGATGCAGCGAGCATGGGCCAATGCACGTTGCGTGTATTTGACTTCCGGATAAGGGCTGAGAAAGTTGGCGATGCCAGCGGCACCCGTTCGGCCCATATCGGCCCATTGGTCGTGACGGGCTACCTCGTCCGCATACCAAACATAGCCATTCTTTCCGGTGCCGCGGTCTAAAAATTCGTAGGCTTGATCGTGGCGCATACGGTTTATTTCAATACCGCAGCGCTGCATAAGTGCAAACACGATGGCGCCTTGGCCTGTGGTCATGCCGATCGGTCCATAGCCTTCGAATCCCGGGTTGTGCCCCCAGCCCCCAACTGCCTGGGTGGCGTTACGAGGTAGTTTGCGTTCTTTTGCTGACTCAGCGATTTGGTCTGAACGGGTATATTGGCTGGTCTGAAGGAAATCACGAATCTCCTCTAACTCTTTCAAGACCCAGTCTTCCTGGGTTGCTAGGTAGTATTCGCTCAGCACAATACCGGCAGCCATATATCGCCAATTGATGAGGCTTCCTCGATCGTTAGCCTTCGTGGTTGCCGCGTGCTGCCTGACACACTTAAGGATCTGTGGCTCATATTTTGGATTTTGGCTCGCCATTAACGCGAGCGGAGCAAATGTATTGTGCTGGGGCGCCCCCCAGAAACCATCGTCCCTTTGCTGGGAGGCGAGATATTCATACAACTCACTCAAGATGAGTTTCGATTTTGGGCACTTGTGAGGGAACGTTTCTCCATAGCTTCCGTAACGTGTTCCGACTGAAAGTGTAACTTGCTGCGGTTTTCCTTGACGGAGAAGATTAAGTTCCAAATTTCCCTTGCCCGCTGTGTTCTGACAGGAATCGAGAGCCTTGCCAAAGTCCTTGATAGGCCCCTCTCCACCAAAAACGTCGACTCCATAGCCATTCTTGTGAGGCGTCTGAAAAGCTTCTCCAGCGGCTCCCGTGATGACGTCATCAACCCGCACGTTCCCTGCGGCGGGAGAATCTGCGAAGACGTATTTTACCTGCAGATGATTCGGTTCTTCCTTCATGAGTTGCACACGGATTCCGGTGATTCCCATGTTGTAGTACCATCCACCCACTTGGGCGTCTGGACCGCGTTTAGCTTCGCGGAGCCATGGTGAACCGTCGTCGTGATAATGGACCTGCGCAAGCAGTTGGCAATGAAATCCGCAGAGCAGGAGCAACGGCAGTATGCGGTAATGAAGAGACATCGGCACCCTTGTGTTCAAGATAGTCACGAGAATTGAATAGCTGAATTCACCGGATTCCACAACATAACCTGCGATCGTACAAAGGTTCAACTCCCTCTGACGCGGTAAGGGCAGATAAGAATTGGAACACTGAGGAGGCTTTGCCGCCGATCGTGGATCTTTGCCGCCGATGACCCGCTTCAACCCCTGGGTGATGTGAAAAGTACCTTTGTTACCAGCGTGCCAGACTTTTTTATATGGCTGAGTTGGCCGGCTGCTTGCTCCACGGTGATGTTGTGGAAATCCTAAGAGAGCCGGCATCTGTTTCATCTGAGCCGCAAAGGAGGTTGTGAGTCTCGAGGTTCTCAACGATCTTTTGTAAACGGTCTACTCCCTTCGTGTTTGCCGGTAGTTGGGTGAGGTGTAGCGGGACCTGGGATGAGGTAGGGAGTGACTTTGCGGATCTCGAGATGCCATGGATTTGCGCCCGTACGCCGCTCTTCTACCGCCGCTAAACTGGGGCCGTTTTGGGTTCTATTCGCGATGGACCATAAATCTAAGCCATCGTTGATCGAGTCATCGGAGGCGTCCTCACGGGAAAGTAGTGTAGAGAGCAGGTATGAGAACGATGAGAGGTTTGCTGCCGTGCCAACCTCGCTGTAATATAGGCGCCAATGAAAGTTTCATGAAAAGAAAATGTTAAGGCATGTCAAGGTGTTTGGGGGTGTAGTTGATGAGTAATGTGCAGGAGTTTGGTGCAGTTGGTGACGGGATTCATGATGACACTGCGGCGATTCAACATGCGCTCAATGAGGGCGATGGCTGCGTTTGGTTTCCTCGCGGCGACTACAAAATTGTTCGACCTTTACTCGTGGATTTGACGAAATTTGGTCGGCGCGCCATTCGTGGCGAAGGTGGTACGGCGAGGATTGCAATGTATGGAGCAGGCCCGGCGATCTTACTGCGCGCATCGCACGGTGCGACAGCGGATCCAGGTAGTTTTCGAGAAGAAGAATGGCAGCACGAAAGAATGCCCACAGTGGCGGATATTGAGATTGTCGGGCACCATCAGGAGGCGGATGGGATCGAGATTCGTGGGGTGATGCAGCCGACGTTAACAGGGGTTTTAATTCGGCGGGTGCGTCATGCCGTGCACGTTGTCGAGCGGGCGCGAAATATAATTATTGATCATTGCCACTTCTACCATAATACCGGCGCGGGCGTCTTTCTGGATGGGGTGAATTTGCACCAGTCCATCATCTGCTCATCCCATATCAGTTATTGTCGGCTCGGTGGGATTCGCATTGAAGGCAGTGAAATTCGGAATCTGCAGATTACCGGTAACGACATTGAATACAACAATAACGCAAGTCACGGGATTGAGGGCGCTGATGGCGTTGCCACGGCTGAAATTTATATCGATGTTGGAGACGCTGGAGAGGGTTCGATACGTGAAGGCACCATTTCCAGTAACACGATTCAAGCGACCGACAGTCCGAACGGTGCAAATATTCGAATCATTGGAAACCGGAAATTAGGATCGCATCGTGCGGGCATGTGGACGATCACGGGCAACCTGATTGGAAGCCAGCGACAAAACGTACATCTCCGTTGGGTTCGTGGTGTGACGCTTACCGGGAATTATATCTATAGTTCTCACGAGCGCAATTTGCTGGTTCAACATAGTCGCAATATTGTCGTTGGGTCGAACGTTTTTGGTCATAATCCGGACTATGACAAAAAAGAGTTGGCCACTGGGATCCGGTTTGAAGATTCTCATAGTTGCAATCTGCATGGCAACGTGATCGAAGACGCCGAGGCGGGGACACACACGGTTGAAACAGTTCCTCTCGAGCGGCTTGGCTTGATCGAATTGGAACGCTGCCAGAGGATGAGTATCACCGGCACTCAGATTCTCGATCCAACGCCCTGCGGATTGCACATTCGAGACTGTGACGACTTGCTGATTCAAGGTTGCACCATTCATGACGCTCGGGAGAAGATGGCCATGACGACACCCATTGATTGGCAAGGTAAGGCAACGACGGGGCTTATTTCCGGCTGTCGAATTGGACGCGGTACGGGTGGGGGGATGGTCGTGCCGGAAAACGTGACTGTGGAAGGAAATGCGATTCAATGAGTTGAAGAATCGTGGGTGTGGCAGAAGGTACTGCAGGAGAACTGGTTTGGCTGTGAAAAGCGACCCTGAGAAGGCATGTTAATTGTCGGGATCGGACGAGGTGGTGCGAATGCTATTCCAAAGCCGCTGAGAAAGTGAGGTAACAGACGCCGTCCTTGACATCCCGAGGAGGAGTGTCGGAAAGGATTCATCGTCGGGGGATACGCGTTATTATTTGCTGGCGGGCCCCCTATGTGTGGTATTCGGAGTTGAATCGCACATAGTCGACGGTGAGGTCACTGGTCCAAAAGCGAACCGTTCCGGAGCCATTTCCCACTTGCAGCTGAATTGATGTCTCGCGGTGTTTGCGAATTGAGTCACTTGCCAATTGCTCGTCAAAATCAACAGGCCCTCCGTTGGAATAGACTGGAATGTTGTTGAGCGAAAGACCGACGCATGCGGGATCAAGGTCTACTCCTGCGTATCCGACCGCCGAGATAATCCGCCCCCAATTAGGATCCGCGCCTGCAATACCCGTTTTGACCAATGCACTATCCGCAATAGTCTTGGCGATCTGAAAAGCATCTTGCCGAGTCGCCGTGCCGGTTACATCGATCGTGATCAAATGACTGGCTCCCTCTCCATCCGCCGGGATTTGCTTTGCCAACTCCACACAGACTTCCTTCACGGCAGCTTGAAAAGACGCCAATTCTTGGCCACTCAGCGGGGTCTGCTTCGCTTTGCCGCTAGCCAGCAATAATACCGTATCGTTGGTGCTGGTATGACCTTCGACACTGATGCAATTAAAACTGTCGTTCACGACTTCGACTAACAAACGTTGCGCGTCGTCCGCAGTAAGCGGCGCGTCCGTTAAAATTGTCCCCAGCATGGTGGCCATACTCGGACCAATCATGCCTGCCCCTTTACACATACCGGCAATGCGGATGGGTGTTCCAGCGATGATGATTTCCCGGCCGGCAACTTTGTGAGATTTGTCGGTGGTGAGGATGCCCCGTGCCGCCGATAGGAAAGCGTCTGTATCATTGCTCAGGTGGCTACACGCCTGAGAAATCCCCGTCTCAATTTTCAACATGGGCAGGAATGTACCAATAATTCCGGTTGACATAATGAGCACGTGCTCTGGCGACGTTCCCACCGCCTCGGCCGCCAGAGTTGCCATGGACTGCGTGTCGTCGACGCCCTGTTTTCCGGTGCATGCATTGGCATTCCCGGAGTTCACGACGACGACTCGAATGTCGTTGGAGGGAGTGTGGTCGCGGTCCCAGTCGACGCAAGGGGCACGCATTAGATTTTCCGTGTAGACTCCGGCAGCCACCGCCCCTTCGGGGCAGTAGATTAAGGTTAAATCTTCTTTGTTGAGGTCGCTTTTGATTCCGCAGGCGACTCCGGTCATGGTGAAACCTTGGGGAACTTTGATGGACATCCGCGAGCTCCTGTCCCAGGTCTAAAATTAAAGCGCAGTGGTTTCATCGAAACCAAACATAAGATTGAAATTTTGCACAGCGGCTCCCGATGCCCCTTTACAGAGATTGTCGATGGAGCCAAGAATGGCAAAGCGATTGCGAACTTGACGGACGGTGAGGTCGCAAAAGTTCGTTTCCAATGTGTGTTTCGTAGACGGTAAATGTTCGACAATTCTCACAAAGGGACAGTCCGCATAGAAGGCCCGGAGAGAGGACATTAACTCAGAAACATCACGGGTTCCCTGAGGCAGGACGTAAGTTGTTGTCAGAATTCCACGGCTCATCGGTACGAGGTGAGGCGTAAACAAGACATCGACTGCTTGTTGGGTAACCTGGGTCAGAATCTGATTGAATTCGGGGGTGTGCCGATGTTGGCCGACGCCGTAGGGGGTCACGCTCTCATTGCATTCGGGGAAGAGTGTGGCCATTTTAGGAGTGCGGCCGGCACCACTGACCCCACATTTTGCATCCACGATAATGTCATAAGGTTGGATCAGCCCCTGCTTTAGTAGAGGGGCCAGGCCTAAAATCGGTGCCGTGGGGTTACAACCTGGATTGGCCACCAAGTCAGCACTGCGTATCTTGTCCGCAAACAGCTCGGGGAGACCGTAGGGGACGTGTCCAATTCGCTCCGGGTCCGGATGTTCGTCGCCATACCATTTGAGGTAAGTCTCTAAATCCTGGAGGCGGTAATCCGCACTGAAGTCAATGACGCGACTTCCCGCAGCTAAAACCTGTTTCACCAAGGCAGCTGATGCAGCATGCGGCAAGCAGCTAAAGACGCAGTCTGCCTTTGCTGCGATGGTCTGTGGTGCGAGATTTTCTAAGTGGAGGTTGAGCCTTCCTGTCAATTCCGGGTGGATTGACGCCAAATGTGGGCGATCCTCCTGCCGGCTTGTCAGAGTTGTGATTTCGACTTCCGGATGACGCAGCAGAAGCTTGAGTAGCTCGAGTGCGGTGTAACCGGTTGCGCCAAGAATGCCAACTTGAATCATGGGAGGTTATCTTCATCATGCGTGATGGTGAAATATTATTATGCCAGTATATCGCCAGTCAGTCATGTGTACGACGGGCGGATGGTTTTGCGACGACCGGCCGCGAAAAGTTAATTCAGAGAGGAGCCGGTGCCGGTTTGACGAAGAAGTCCCCGAAATTCTGAGAGGATCATACTGGTGGCACCCCAGATTCGGTGTTTACCTAGAGCAAAATGTGGTGCTTCGATGTGGAGACTGCCCCGAGTGATCGAGCCCTTTCCTTGACACTGGGGATTCAGTAGTTGTGAGGTAGGTAATTCAAGAAGCGTCTCCACTTCCAGAGGATTAGGGTGATAATCCGGTCGGCTGGGTGCTACCGCGAGAATTGGCATAACAAAAAAATTTGTATTAAAAACGAAGATGGGCGATAAGCGGCCCAAAATGTGGATTTCGACGGCCACGCCAAGCTCTTCTTGTAGTTCGCGGAGAGCGCATTCTTCGTAGGACTCGCCGTCATCGGCCGCTCCGCCCGGCAGGCTAATTTGACCCGCATGTTTGGACATGGTTTTCGGCCGCACGGTCAGTGGAATGGCCCAGTGACCTAGCCCGTCTGGAGTTAAAAGAAGAATTACCGCGGCCCTTTGCGTGTCCCAAGATGGGGTACCGCGATGTCGTCCATAAGCAAATTGTGGCGACATCAATTGCTGTGCAGATGGGCCAGGTAAATGCTTGCGGACGCGTTCTCTCAGGGACTCAATGAATGGAAGGTCGGGTGTCACGATGTCTTAATCAGCTGGAGGGAGGTGTCGTGGACGAAGTGGCGTGTTTGTTTGTTGGTAGGGAATCTGGTAAACCTCAAATATCGCCTTTTCTTGGGCAAGACGCGGATAGACTCGAGGGAGACGCAAGTTTTGTTTTGATAAACTGCGGTCCAGAACAATATAAGAAATCGAATAACGCTCGCAGGCGGTGGTGAGAGTGCGGAAGTCATGACCCGCTAAACCATAACGGTTTACATGCGGCGTGTAGAGGGTTTGAATTCTTTGCCACCACTCTAACAAGGCAGGTGCATTCTGAGGGACATCCTTCCAATTAACAGCCTCCGCTCGATTCGCAAACCATTTAAAAGTTTGTTGATGGCGTGGGGTGAGAAAGATGGCATCCTGAGGAGTGTTACTGTCGATCCATTGGCACGTCCTTACCCAGTCATGGTAGCGGCGATGAGCGTTTTGTGTGTTGCCGTCAGGCACGGGGCGTATCTGCAGTTCAGCAGCGGGGCGCATGTCTTGGTGTCGGCGCACATAGGTTTCCGTGAGTCCAGCGAGAGTCGTCAGGATGAGAATCACCAGCCCCCATTGGCTGCGGGATGGATGGCGTAGCTCGTATTTTAAAAGTAGTCCACCCAAGGCTAAGGAGAGGCTCAAGGGCAGCGTCGCGTCCGATAGCCGGAACCAGTAGAAGCGTAAGAGGGAGGCCTGCAAATCAGCCATGTTTTGGCTGAAGCCACCCGTGAGCCATGCCGCTGCAATGATGGTTTGATCAATGAGGGCCCCGCAACAGGCAACGGCAAAGGCGCCGGTGGCGAATCGTCGCAGTCGCTGTTGTGCAGGGTCTGACTTCAGTGACCAGTAACAGAAGCCCAGGAGTAACCACCCCAGGGTGTGTCGTAGAATAAACGTCCAGTTAAATTGATGGAATAAAAGGTGGTGGTCAAGACGGCCAAAGACATAGATGCGATTGGCCGCACGTGTGACGGCCTCGTCCGTGCCGTCGTTTAATAAAAGTGCGGGAAGGAGGCCGCAAAGTGCGCAGCACGCAGCCAAACTAAGGGGGCGGGTCAGTGACAGGAACGGAGCCTTGTGCCTGCCACACCACCCCCAGGCTCCCAGTGCTGCGATCATCGCCCAGCCGCCGACGAGTATATGAAATGCCGCAGCCATGCCGAGAAAAATCCACACGAGACGCCAGCGTTCACTCACAAGCGCCCAGAGACCGGCCACGACGAAGGTATAGGCGAATCCTTTGGCTTCGACTCCACCAATGACCCACTCGCCTGCGAGGTGACTACGGTCAAGCACGACGACAAAGATGGCTGCGGACAAGGCAGAAAAAAGGGGGCGGGGTACAAGGGCATTACTGAGGCGTTGCCACGCTAGGGCAAAAAGGCACCAGATCTGAATCCGACCAATCCAGGCGGCGGCAGGAAGGCTTACGTAACGGGTGATCCAACCAAAGGTCCAATTGAAAACGAGGTGGGCATCTGCCGATTGCAGGAAGAGATCATTGTGGCACCATGCTGGGTTCCAGTAATGTTTTGCTTTGGCCAGATAGTGTGTCTCATTGCGGTCGGGAGGGATGCCGCCGGAATGTAAAAAGAAGACGAGCACGATTAGCAGTACCTCACAGAATATCCAACGCCAGGCGCCCTTGGTGGACTTTGTCGTCATGGATATATCCCCGGCGAAGCGGCCAAGTCTTGCGGCGGCAACTAGTGAGTGAGCGGTGTCTGGTCGTGATTCTGGTGTGAGCGATTGACGAGCAGTGCCGCCGTAGCAACGTCTTCAATTGCTAGTCCCACGGACTTAAAGAGCGTGATTTGGTTTGTCGAGTCGGCGGGACCCGTATTCGCCTGCACAATCGTACTTAGTTCGGTAACACGAGACCAGTCAAAGTTTCCGCGTCCGAGGGCTTGAATGAAATCACCCGCCTCGAGCTTGCAGGCCTCAATGCTATCACAAACAATTGGTCCTGCACGCCGCATAGTGGCTTCGTCGATCTCCGTTTTATGTAACCAGTTTGATCCCATCGCACAGACGAGACTCCCGGGTGCGACGTCTTCGCCTGCCAAGACAGGTGTGGCGCTATTGGTGGCTGTGATGACAATGGGGACATTGGAAACGGCGTCTTTTGAGTTACTTACGGGCGTAACTGGGATCCCTAATTTTTGGGACATGGAGTCCGCGAACTTGTCCCGATGGGATCGAGTTGGACTGAATACTTTGACGGTTTTGATGGGGCGAACTACCGAAACGGCTTCGAGTTGACTTTGAGCTTGCCAGCCTGATCCTAAGATGCCGACTTCCTCTGCAGCGGGTGCCGCCAGGTGTTTAACCGCCACGCCTGTGGTCGCGCCTGTCCGTAACTGTCCTAACCGGTCGGCTTCCATGAGAGCAAGCAAACGCCCGGTTTTCTGGTCGGAAACGCCGACGTGGAATGTTGCCGTTTGGCGTGTGGTCGTATATTGCTTCCAACCGACGAGTCCCAGGTAATTGGCAGCGGCGCTCATCGTGTGCAGGATTGCCCCGCTCGTTTTACAACGCCTGCGAGGCACGTTTTCTGCTTCTCCCTGTGCTAACGCCCGGAAAGCATTTTCGACCACTTGGATCACCGCAGGCATATCGAGCAGGCGGTCGACGTCGGATTCGGTCAGGAAGAGAGGCACCATCAGAAATTATGGGAATGATCGGGGTAGGATTTGGGACAAGAATGACGGGGTGACCTCTCTCAATCACGACTCGAGTTGACTGATTTGTTTGAAGTCTCCCTTGAGAGAATGGTAGAGCTGTTGATACATGGGAAAGGCACGCTCGTATTTGTTTTTTGCAGCGCGCTGGGTAGGTGTCTGGGAGGTAATGTGGATGCTGGCCGCACAGGCCTCTTCGATATTTTTGTATGCACCCGCTCCCACCGCTGCGAGTAAGGCGACCCCATAGGCGGGGCCTTGCTCCGCATTAATGGTGACGACTTGGCGACCAAAGATATCCGCTTGCATTTGCCGCCAAAGTGCACTTTTGGAACCACCGCCGGAAACACGAATTTGTCGTACCGGGACGCTCATCTCGCGAATGATTGCCAAACTGTCGCGGAGAGCATAGGTGACGCCTTCCATGATTGCGCGGGCAATGTGGCCGCGGGTATGCTTCAAGGTCAATCCCACCAGGGCACCGCGTGCGTCGGGGTCTGCGTGAGGTGTGCGCTCTCCGGCCAGGTAAGGCAAAAAGAACAGCCCTTCGCTACCGGCGGCAATGGTAGTTGCCTCGCGGGTGAGGATCTCATAGGGGTCGATTTTAGTTTTTTTCCGAGACAGTTCTGCACAGAGTGTATCCATGAACCATTGAAGGGATCCTCCGGCAGTGAGACTGACTCCCATCATGTGCCATTTGCCACGAACCGCATGGCAGAAGGTGTGGAGCCGACCTTCCGGGTCAATTTCGACCTTATCGCTGTGAACGAACATGACGCCCGAGGTTCCAATGGACGTCGATAAAATACCGGATTTAACAACGCCCGTGCCGACCCCATTTGCTGCGCAGTCTCCGGCGCCGCCGACGACGAGGCACGCGGTGGTTAGACCGAGTGTCTGGGCCGCCGCCCGTGTCAGGCTCCCGGTGATTTCTTCCGATTCGTAACAGGTAGGTAATAACTCGGGGTCAAGTTCCAACTTGGACAGGAGTGGAATCGACCAGCGTCGTTTTTTGACGTCTAACAAGAGCGTCCCACTGGCGTCGCTAACATCGGTGGCATAATCGCCAATCATACGGCGGCGAATCTCATCCTTGGGGAGCAGGACCTTTCTTGTCTTGTCGAAATTGCGAGGTTCGTGGTTGCGCAGCCAAAGGACCTTAGGCGCTGTGAAGCCGGTGAGCGCAGGGTTGGCGACTAGGCGAATTAACGCGCGCCGGCCTCCCGCTCGTTGCTCGATTTCAGCGCACTCTGAGGCAGTGCGCTGGTCGTTCCAAAGTAATGCCTTGCGGACCACGCGATCTTTTTTGTCGAGGAAGACCGACCCGTGCATTTGTCCTGATAAGCCGATCGCCTTGACATCGGCCGCTTTGAGTTTGGCCTTGCGGATGACGCTACGGACGGTCTTGACGGTTCCCTTCCACCAATCTTCGGGATCTTGTTCGCTCCATAACGGACGTGGATGGTAGAGGGGATAAGGGGCCTCTGCTGATGCGAGGATTTGTCCAGATTCGTGCACGGCCAAGGTCTTGGTACTGGAAGTACCGACGTCGATTCCCAAAAAAATGCTCATGCGTAGGCTTCCGTAATAATGATCGGTTCCAGGGCGATTTTAACGCTTTGGGACGTCGGCTAATAGCCGTTGTTTGGGCCCCACCGCTGTGACATACCGGCTCGAGGGCTTGCGGCGATTCGATAGGTTGGTGATTTGTTTGGTAAACTAAACGTTTGTTGATGGCGTCCGATTGACGCTTTAGATCGATGAGCCGTAGGATGGCGGTGGCTCAGAGCTGCCGTACGGACCCCCCTGACGGGTTCGTACCTGCACCGTCCTCTGTTCCGTCCGTTCAGGGAAGTTTCTCTCTATCGATCACTATCAATCATCATGCGTATTTATTTTGAAGGGGCCGCGCGTATGAAGTTTGCCTTACTGCCTGCGTCGATCTCGATGGTGCTCCTTTTATCGGGCTGTTCCAATTCTCCGGAGAGCGTTCCTACCAGCGAGGATCACGTCGACATTACGGTAACTGATCTGCGCGTGCTTGTAGTTGACGACATGGCTTTGGCGGACGCTGTGCAACGCCAATGGCAAGCACGTAGCGAGGGGACGGTCAATGTGGTGACGGCGACGTCAGCTGAATTGCGGCAGGCCAAGCGACTCGGAGCGGATGTGGTTCTATATGCGCCAGCGTTACTCGGAAGTCTTGCTGAACAACAACTGATTTCCAAATTGCCAGACGAGTTTGTCAGTTCGGAACATTACCGCGCCCGGGATATTTTTGAACTACCCCGCGGACAAGAAACGCATTGGTCGGGAGAAGTCTATGCGGTGCCCCTTGGCTCGCCACAATTCATGCTCCTTTATCGGGCCGATATACTCTCACAGCTTGAACTTGCTCCTCCGCAGACTTGGTCCGAGTATCAGCAACTTGTCGTTGCCTTAGCGGAACACGCACGCCAAAGTGAAAGTGGCGAGTTGGCTTCGGAGGGCTGGAGACCGACTTTGGAATCGGTGGCGCCTGGTTGGGCCGGCAAATTGCTGCTGGCACGCGCCGCAGCTTATTCCAAACATCGTAGTCATTATTC
>JAKVBY010000068.1:9130-11386 GCA_022446825.1 Pirellulaceae bacterium | reverse complement strand
CGAGTGGCCACCCTTTCTATCTCGGGACGTGTAGGGTCGATTAGTCGAGAGACGAGTCAACGGGAAGCTGCAGCAAATATGTTGACTTGGATTGCGGGTCCTGAGTTGAGTACGGAAATTTCCACGGCCAGCCCCGCCACGACGTTGTTTCGCACGAGTCAGCTAGCGACGATTTCAGCGTGGTTGCCCAGGGGAATCCGCGGGCGGGCTGCAGAAGAGTTTGCTAGCGTTGTGCAGCAGTCACAAAATGGCTTTACGGCCATTCATGCCCTCCGCATACCGGGACGCTCCGAGTACCTCGCAAGTCTCGATGACGCTGTACGGCAAGTTGTCATGGAGGAGATGCCGCCTGCGGAGGCGCTGTCGGAAGCGGCGGCCGAATGGAGAGCCATTACCGAAAAGCGAGGCCAAGAATCGCAGGGTGTGGCCTACCGAAAGAGTTTGGGACTTGAGTAAATACCTTGACTGGCCACCCTTTCAGCACGCCGAGTAGGGTAAGAGCGATGAAACTTCAGGACGATAGTAGGAGGAGCGAGGACCTGACCTTGTCGGGTGGGAACGGTCGCGCGGCCTGACTCGGAGTCGACAATCCTGGAAGATCTAGGTCACGATGATTCTCGAGTTGATCGGAATAACCACCTAATAAAAGAGGATAAGGTAAATGAGGAAACCGACGATGATACGGGGCCTTGCGGTTTGCGTACTTCTCTTGGGCGGAGCTTTCTTTGGAGTCAAATCGGATTGTGTTTTGGCACGTCCGACAGAGACGCTTGTGGCCCTCGAGTGGGAGGGGCGCTGTGCCCCGTTGTATCCGTCGGTTCCATGCCTGGAACGCCAGACGCTCGCCTTTCATCAAATGGCAGTTGCCAGAGTGAAATCCGCGTCGGGCGGGAACTTGTTTTCTCAATTGAAAAACAGTGAAAAGGATTTCGTACCCGCTAGAGAAATCGTCGGTCTTTACTCAGTATCTGTGCTGCAGAGAAAAGAAGGTTTGCGTGGAACGCTGGTTGAAGTCTTGCTGGGAGAAGATAACGACTTGGAAAATGAATCTGCTCGATTGAAGGCTTCGCTGCCACGCCATAGCTACCCGTCGGAGATCGCCCAAGCAGATGGCGAAGCCCTCCCAGCAGAGGAGGCCGAAAGACAAATCAAACCTTTGAGCGCCGACAGTGAGCGGGCCTCTGAACAAACGTTTGAAACGGCTTACCAAGCGTGGCAGCAAAGGTATCAGACGCGGAACCGTCAAGATGTTGTGCAGCTCAAGCAACTGCAGGAGGAGCTACGAGAAATCGCGCAACATCCAGAGATTGTACCAGAGCAAAAACATGGGCTTGGCGTTGAGTGGGAACAGCTTGAGATGGAAATCGAGGCCGCCGGGCCAGGTCGTAATTGGGTCGAGGAAAACCTCGCATTGTTTCTGACCTTGATCCATTTGGCATGGATCATCCCGACGGTATTGGGAATATGGATCGCCAAACGCGTTACACGGCGGCGTGCCGAAAAACGAACGGGGGACCTCAAGATCGTAGCGCAGGAGCTCGACCTGACGTTCCTGGGAAAAGAGGGCGCATTCTTAGAACAGTCGTTATCGCAGTTCTCTTTATTTCAGCTGGGCCGCGCACGGCAACTCAGCAACCTGCTTGTTGCAGAGGCAGGGGGCGTGCAGATTTCGCTGTTTGACTACGAATATGTGACGGGGCATGGGAAACATAAAAGAGTTCGACGGCAGACAGGCGCTGCTGTGCAGGCGGAATCACTGCGCTTGCCATCGTTCTCGTTGCGCCCTCAAGGGAAACGTGACATCCTTGGAAAACTCGTAGGGAAGCAGGATATTGATTTTGAGGATCACCCTGATTTCTCCCGAGCTTTTGTCCTGAAGTCTACGGCTGAAGAAAATGTCCGCGAATTTTTCGATCAGGGCTTGTTGGATCTTTTTGCACGGGATCGGACAATTTCCCTGGAAGCGGCAGGTGGCGTTTTTATTTATTACCGTCGTTGGAAAAGGGTAAATCCGCAAACCCAGGAAATGAAGGCCTTTATGAGCGAAGCCTATAGGGTCCATCAGGCGTTCTCAGAGCGTCTTGCACGTGGTTAGCGTGCTTCGGAAAACTGGAGTGGCCGCAGCACGGTGGACCGAAGCGTCAGATCCTCATTCAATATTGCTCGGCAGAATTACTCGGCAGAGCGTTTCTCGGAGAAAGTTTATCATGGTTGGGTGGTGTCTGATGCTCTGGTTCCCCAGCGCGCGAGGGCTCG
>JAKVBY010000068.1:0-9030 GCA_022446825.1 Pirellulaceae bacterium | reverse complement strand
GTTCTGGATGATGAGATTGAGTGAGGGAGGGAATGGATTGGCTGTTTTGGGCCGATCTCTCGGAAACTCACGAGTGTCATGCCAGTCGCCGCCCGGGTGCTTTTGGTCCATGCGAGATTCACGCGATCGGAAGTAGGCTACGGGATGCCGAGAGAGAGGGTGGTTGGACTCAGGAGACGTCGTGGTGGTGCAAGGATTGGTAACCAAGCGAGCCAAGCAGGGACCTGTCAGTAGTGAAAGGACCAGAGTGATGCAAAGTCAAAGTAACGCAATTGCCTGGGCAGTATGGATGCTGTCTTGGTCGGGCCTGTCAGCTTGGTCAGGGATTTCAACTGCCGCAGAAGTGGAGTCGTCCCCCCCACAGGTTGTGGTCGAGGCCGGGGTGCGCATCCCTATGCGGGATGGCATTCATCTAGGGGCCACGATCTATCGGCCGGCTGGTTCTCTGGAGCGGGTTCCTGTGATCGTGCATTTTACACCGTACACGCAGACACGTTTCGCCATGCGGATGTGGCACTTTCTAGAACACGGATATGCTGTGGCAACGGTGGATGTCCGCGGGCGAGGGAATTCCGAAGGCGGGCGTTTTAAACCGTTTACCACGGAAGGGCCCGATGGCCATGACCTGATTGAATGGTTGGCACAACGGACTTGGTGCAACGGACAGGTAGCGATGTATGGCGGCTCCTACACCGGGTGGGTACAGTGGATGGCGGCTGCCCAGTCTCCTCCTCATTTGGCTGTGATCGCTCCCTCGGTGCCGACTTTCCCGGGAACCGATTTTCCCAAGCGGGGCAACATTTTTCCGGCATGGTGTTTGCATTGGATCATGAGTACAAGTGGCAAGACCGATGGTCCGCCTTTGCCATGGGATTATTGGATTGCCAAGCGACGAGAAGTCTATCTCAATCCTCCTTTTGCAGAGGCCGATCATTTGGTGGGAGATCAGACGACAGAATTTCCTACCATGATCCAGCATCCGGCGGTCGATGCTTATTGGGACGCCATGTGTCCCACAGACGAGCAGTATGCTCGGATGAACCTCCCCGCCCTGACCATTACGGGATACTACGATGGGAATCAGCTGGGCGCCTTGACGCATTTTCGCAAACATCATCGACTGGCACCTGCGGAGGCAACCGTCCGACATTTTCTGGTCATCGGACCTTGGGATCACGGAGCCAGCCAAGTTGCGCGGTCAAACATCGGCGGTCTAGTGATGCCGGAAGCGAGTGTCCTCGATTTGCGCGATTTGCATCGACAGTGGTATGATTGGAACCTGAAAGACGGATCCAGGCCTGATTTCTTGCAAAAAAAAGTCGCCTATTTTGTTGTCGGTGCTGAGCCCCAGGAATGGAAGTATGCCGCTAGTTTGGAAGCGATCAGTGAGAAGTCATGGAAGCTTCATTTGAATTCAGACAACGGTCAAGCAAATACTTTAGAACACGTGGGACGTTTACAGCGAGATGCCCCAGATCGCGAGACGGGCCCGGATCATTACATTTATGATCCACTCGATACGAGTCCGATCGCCGTGGAAGGAGAGCTGGAAGCGGGAGCGTACAACGATGCGCTGACCGCAATTCCAAGTCGACGCTATGCGGAGAATCTTTTTGACGGCGGAGTTGTTTATGAGACGGCTCCCTTGGAGTCCGCCGTTGAAATTACCGGAATTCCTAAACTGGTGTTATGGATTTCAATGGATGTTCCAGATACTGATTTCATCGCCACGTTGCATGAAATTTCTCCGGACGGCCAAAGTATTCAGTTAAGCGACGTGCAATTGCGGGCACGTTATCGAGAATCGCTGCGCGAAGAGCAACTCGTCGTGCCGGGTGAGATTACACGCTTTGAGTTTTGCGATTTTTGGTTTTTTTCCCGACGCGTGGCCAAAGGAAACCGCTTGCGTCTTGTGTTTCGCTCCCCGAATTCAATGCATTACCAGAGAAATTACAATAGTGGCGGCGTCGTTGCCGATGAAACTGAGCGAGACGCCCGGGTCGCCCATGTGAAGATCTATCACGATTTAGACCACCCGAGTTATTTGGAGATTCCCGTCGTGCCCGCCGCGCCGCGATAATTGGCGCGCAGTGAGGGAAACGGTTTGTGAGGGCCACGACGTGAACAGGCGTTGTGGGGGTGCAGGTGATGTTTGAACTGCCAGCCCGTGGGTAGATTCGCTCGGAGCGAGCGGCGACCATCTGGGGAGTGGATCCGGCTACCGCGGTACTCTCTGCTCCGGAATCTGCCCTGAAAGCGGGTTTTGCGAAGAGAAACGTCAGTTCCGCGGCCGAAGTGGTATGATAGGCANATGGCTTCCTTTGCTAAAGCGCCGTTTATACCTGGTATTTCATCTGCGGCGTTGCTGCGGCTGGCGTTTTGCCTGCTGGTTTCTGCAGGCCAAACAGCTGCTGGTAAGGCGGCCGAGGTCGAAATGCCTGCTGCTGATCTCGATCGGCGCTACGATCAATGCAGCGTGGTGATGACACACAATGCCATGTCGAATCGAGCGGAAGGGTGGTTGTTCCCAAACCAGAACCATAGCCTCACACAGCAGCTCAACGCGGGAGTGAGGGGCCTGATGCTCGATGTGCATTTATTCCAAGGCCGTCCGTATCTAATTCACAACAGTCATTTTCTCGGCAAACGGCTATTAGTCGACGGCCTGCACGAGCTGGGACGTTTTCTTGACGAACATCCTCAGGCTATCGTGACCATAATTTTTGAGTCCTATGTTCCGGCTAGTGTGGTGCAGGCAGCCTTCAAAGATGCAAGCCTGCTCGAACGATTGCATTGTCAGTCGGTCACGGAGGCGTGGCCCACGTTGAGAAAGATGGTGGATACCAATCGACGCTTAGTGGTGTTTACAGATCGGGAGGGGGGAAGTTGGCCCGGTTATCACGATGTCTGGCGTTTCTGTTGGGAGACGCCTTTCTCTGTTAAGGCGGTAGAGAAATTTAATTTTGTGGTAAATCGAGGCCGGTTGAGTAATTCCTTAATTATCTTAAATCATTTCATCACCCGCCCTACGGCGGGTGTGTCTCTGGCGCGCAAAGCAAACGCTCGCGCGGTGCTCCAGCCGCGACTCACGGCGTGTTTGCGGGAGACTGGTCGTCACCCCCATTTTATCACAGTCGATTTTTATGACGTCGGAGACACACTTCAAGTCGTGCGGGAGTTTCATGATACTTTACTGGATAGCCAGGCTGGCAAGGAGACCGTTCCTTAGGATGAAGTAGGGATCTACGCAGGTGTGGTCTAAGAAGAAATTCCCTGACCCGGTCTCTGTCTTAAAAAATGTCATTGCCAGGTCGTGGCTGGGTTTTGGGTGACTTGTGAGGAGACGCAGCACGAGTCTGTTCTGTTCCTGGGCCGTTGATGTATTTGCCTGAAAGTGCACCGGTGAGTTCTCGTTTTTGTGTGCTTGGGTTTTTCTGAGCAACTATCAAATCCTTAGGCAGGCTCCGAGAAGGGGATGCTTGCTCGCTCGTGTTGGAGAGGATTCAAGATGTGCCTGGCTAGTTCTAGAGGATTCTGCTGTTTCTCAATCTAGGTTGAAGCGAAGTTCCTGTGTTTGGTCATCCTTGCCTCAGGCCAGCATCGCTTTCTCATTGCAAGGTAAATCGCCTTGTGGGTGTTTTATTTCGCAATAACTGAGGGTGCCAAGGGTGGTCCTTCTTCTCGGGCGCACCACTGGCGAGAGTGTATTCATGGCGATGTGAACGGTAGTATTCACGGAATTCTTGTCTATCTTTTCTTCTTTAGAGCAAATATTATGTACCACCACAGCTCGGTCAATGAACTGCAGTACGGACAATTAGCAGCAGATGCTCAGTGATGAGGAAACGCACAATGAATTCTACACGACGGGGTTTTTTGGCAGCTGGATTGGCTGGTGTGGGAGCTACGACCCTAGTGAAGACCGCTGGGTCGGACGAGAAAGACGAGATCGAATGCTTAGATTTTGGTAGATCGTTTCTCTGTAACCCTGCTAGTTTCAATGCGGTGAGATTTTGGGTCGAGAGCCGCACGATCTTTTATGACGACGAGGCTGGCAGTCAGCAAGTGATCTATCAATGTGCTTCATGCAAGAGTGAGGATACCTTTGCAGAGCGAAATTTGCTCTTGCCGGATAATTATGATTTTATGCCAATTTACGCTGAGGGCAATTGGCTTATCCTGCGGAGGCACGTTGATGCAAGAGATACATATCGCGAGGTTCTCGACGAAACTCGGCTGTGGGGCAAGCCGAGCTTGAAGTTGCATTACGGGAGTTCGGTGGTGGAACTTAGCACTTTTGAGGAAATTCGAAATGTAACCGCCACCTCGTTGCCGCTTGTTGCTCAGACAGAAATCAGAAACGAGGATACGGGTTTGCGGTGTGTTGTTGAATATCCAATTAAAACGATGAATATCAGCATCGACCAGAGTAAGTGGCAGGTGGATACTGGCCCGATCGCGTTGCCTGACTTAACGCAACGTTTTGACCGTTTACTCGATAGTGTGCGATTGGCGTTCGCCGTGTTCAATGCCTCTCATTTTTGTGATTTCGTGATTGAACAGCCCACGCCTATCGAGCAGGAAGAACAGGAAGTGGGTCAAGTATATCATTATTCGAACCCCCTTAGTTTTCCCGCAAAGAATCGCATTCTGGCCCTGGGTCGGTGACAGGCAAGAAGGTGAGTGTGTCATGACCGATGCGCGTGGTCGCCTTTCATGAAGAGTTTCCATTGAACGGGCCTAGATAATGCTGGGCGGCATTTGGTGCCTGGCGCGTGGTGTCGCAAACTTGTCGCTGTGGCAAAAGTGGGGACGAGAGGATAGGATGCTGGAGGTGGTCCGAATCCGAGGAGAAGTCGCTTGTTGAACTCGATGCCTAGCCGCGTGAATCGACGTGAAATATTTGCGATGGGAGGAGTGGCGGTGGGAGCGATCTCACCATTGGGCCTCTCTTTGGCAAATGTGTTGGCGCGAGAATCGGAGCGTTGCAAGGAAAGTCCGACGAATGTCATTTTCATGTTTTTGCAGGGTGGTGCTAGTCATCTCGACATGTATGACATGAAGCCGCAGATGCCTCGGGAAGTGCGCGGGAAGTACGAACCGGCAGCAACGAACCTTCCGGGGTTGCGCTTAAGTGACCGACTGCCAGAGCTCAGTCGCTGCGCTGACAAGTTCTCGTTAATTCGGTCGATGCACTCCTATACTTCCAAACACGGAGAGGGGGATGTGCATCTGATGTGTGGGAGTCCGCTTGACAAAAACTTGCAGGCCCCGGGAATGGGTGCGGTACTTTGCCACCAGCAAAAACAGCAGGCACCCATACCGGCGTTTGTTCATCTGGGGGATATGAAACACCCAGCCTATAGTGCACCCGGTTTTGGTGGATTCTTGGGGCGAACGACCAATCCTTACCTGATCAAGCAAGATCCGAACGCGGTCGACTTTTCAGTGCAAGAATTTGAGTCGGCTCAAGGTGTCGATGTCAATCGCCTAAGTGGTCGCAAGCATTTATTACGTGCCTTGGATCGTTTTCAGGCAGCGCGTGAACTCGATCGAGATGCGGTCGAAGCACAGGATGCGTTCACCCAGCGAGCATTGGATCTGGCAACCTCGCGAAAGGCAAAGCAGGCATTTGATTTGTCGCGTGAGTCGCCAACGTTGCGAGATGCCTACGGACGAAACCGTGTTGGTCAGGGTATGTTGCTGGCCCGTCGCTTGGTGGAAGCCGGAGTGCGTTTTGTGACGATTCAAGGATATGTCGATACCGGAATCTATGCATGGGATCATCATTGGGGGATTTTTCCTCACTTAGATCAGCAGTTGCCCATTTACGACCAGAGTTATGCGGCACTGCTGAACGATCTTGATCAGCGTGGTTTGTTGGAATCGACCTTGGTTATTACCGCCGGCGAATTTGGGCGTACGCCTAAAATTAATGCGAATCAGCGAGGCCCGGGGCGCGACCACTGGGGGCGATGCTTCAGCCTGACTCTCGGTGGCGGTGGAGTGAAGACGGGGCAAGTGATCGGTTCGAGTGATCGTTACGGTGCGGTGCCAGAATCCTCCCCAGTGTCTGTCGCGGATTTCGTAGCCACGGTTTATCACGTACTCGGGATGGACCCCAACGCAAAATTCGTTGCCCAGGGTCGCGAGATAACGATGCTCCCAGAAGGAACGGTCGTAAAAGGCCTGATTTGAGTGCTTGAAATTCCGGAAAATGTGAAGTTGACACAGCATGTCTCGGTCGGCCAGGCCGGGCATCCGCCATGTTCTCGGGAGGTGAGGGAGTGAGAAGACGACTAAAGCTTAGTGGCCTGATGGTGGGAGGACTCGTCATTCTTCTTTTACTGACGATGTCTCCACGGGCGCTGCCAGCGGAGCCAGGGAAGACGAGAGAGATCTCTTCTGGATCAGCGCCGTTTCCCTATGTTACAGGGCACGCGTATCACATTCTGCCAAGTACACACAACTCGGAATCAGGATATTTTTCTTTGTGTGAAGGTCGGGACGGTAAAATCTATGTCGGGACGGCGAAATATGGAGTCAATTCGTTCCTCGTCGAGTTTGATCCTGTAACCAAAACACAGAAGATCGTCATTGACACCAATCAAGTGTGTGGGCTTGCGCCGCGGGGTTACAACGAAGCGCAATCGAAGATCCACAGCCGTAATTTTGTCAGCCAGTCCGGGAAAATCTACGTGGGGAGTATGGAAGCTCCGACCAAAGCAGACGATCCGACAAAATATCCCGGTGGGTATGTCATGGTTTATGACCCTCACACAGAGGTTGCCGAGTCTTTGGGGATTGCTCATCCCCAGATGGGGGTCATCGATGTCGTCGCGGATGAAGCACGTGACATGCTCTACATAGTTTTGATTGACGCCAAGAAATCTTGGATGACCTATGACCTCAAAACTAAGAAGTACCAAGCACTGGGTCCCATTCCAACCGTCTTTGGGACAACTCTGAAGGACGCTCGGGGGCACGCGAATGTCATCACTAAGGACTTTGGCCTAGCACAATACAATCCAGAAACTGGCAAGGTGCAAGTCCGGGATATTATTGTGGATGGTGTCAAGTTAAAGCCGGGGCCTCCAGGTACCTGGGTACCGACCTGGAATCTTGCTCAAGATGGGAGAACGGCCTATTTGATTCAAATGCAGGATCCCACGCTTTATGCGATTGATTTGTTCAGTGAAGGACCAGAAGTGAAGGCCGTCTCTTATGGGAAGATGCTGGCGGGAAGTAATCCGGATAGCCGTTGTGCTCTGAGTATTGCTCCGGATGGAAGGGTCTATGCAGTCATTCGTGTTGACAATGAAACGGGTTTTGGTCGGTTTTACCTGCACCATCTAGTGCGTTTCGATCCGCAGCAAAATGCCATGGAAGACCTAGGCGTGCTGAGGGTTGAAAATCCCAATTTTTTCTTTGAGTCTCCGGGTACGAAGCGTGGGCATCCGGCAACCAACGACGAGCACCCTCCTTACTATGGTTACCACACCCTTCCGGATGGTGCTCTGACACCTCTCTATAATCATCTGGCGATGATCGTCACCGCCGAGGGAGCGATCTATGTCACCATCATCTATCCGTTCACATTATTGAAGATCGAAGCGTCTGTCCTGCGTTAAGAGAGTTGTTGTGTGGGCACTGTCAACCAGAAGTGTTTTTGAGGGGTTGACACTGCGTATGGGAGTGGTCCAAGGTATTTCGTGTTCCGCAGGCGATGTACCGGTCTGCGAGGTGGTCATGGCTTCAGTGACTATTTCAGGAAGCGGACGACGTGATGCGAGCCATGCCAGTAAGTAAACTTGCAGTCAGCTTTTTGAACTGATTTGTTCATGAAGAGGTATGGCCCAGCCGAGACGACGGACGGAATGTACTTGCGTTCTCCTACTGGTTTGCGAGGTCATCGTGTTGGCAAGGAGTGGAAGCACGCGGTTAACAGGCGTTTGACGAAGAATTCTTCGATCCCCTTAAGGAGAGCGGTAGCATGATTTGGCGGTCGGTTTGTACCCTAGGTGTTTTGGGTTTATTGGTCTCTTTTGCTGAGGGGCAAGTCGCCGCGCCGCGAACGCATGGAGAAGAAGCTCAAGCAGCTGGTCTCTCGAGTCATGCGTTGCACAGGTTGGATGCTGCGTTGCAGGCACAGGTGGATGAGGGAGAGATCGCCGGCGCCATCGGTTTGATTTCACGTCACGGTACGATTGGCTATTGGGAAGCGTTCGGTTATCGGGTGACGGAAGAGAAGCTGCCGATGACCAAGGACACGCTGTTTAAAATTTATTCGATGACCAAGCCTCTCGTGGCGGTGGCGGCAATGTCGTTATGGGAGGAGGGGAGATTCAAATTGGACGATTCGATTGGCCTTCACTTGGACGAATGGAAAACACCGAAAATAAGGCGAGCAGGGAAGGTCGTGCCGGCTAATAATGCCATCTCACCACGGCACCTGATGACCCATTCGGCGGGCCTCTCGTATGACCGCCAAGGCATGCGACTTGCAAGGGGTATGACGTTGGTAGAGTTCTCCGCAGCGTTGGCCCAGCGTCCTTTGCAATTTGAACCGGGAACCGACTTTGTTTATGGCTATGGAATTGACATCTTGGGCCGGTACCTCGAAGTGCTGGAGGGAAAGTCGCTGGATCTGATCATGCGCGAGCGAGTGCTCGATAAAATGCGTATGCAGGATACCGAGTTTTGGGTTCGCAAAGCGGAAGATCGTCAACGTCAGGCACGCGTTTACCGCAGGTCGCGCAGTGGTGAACTCAAACCCGCTATGTCAAGGTCGCAAGTGATGCAGAAACCCACTCGAATGATGGGGGGCGCAGGCTTGGTTTCGACAGCGGGGGATTACGCGCGTTTTTGCCAGATGATGCTGAACCAAGGCCAACTGGACGGCCAACGCGTCTTAAAGCCTGCGACGGTCAAGCTGATGTTTCAAAATCATCTTGAGGGGATTGGAAAGGTCTATGGTCTGGGCGGAGCGGTGGATGGCAAAGGAGTTTACCGTTGGGGTGGCGCGGCGGG
>JAKVBY010000067.1 GCA_022446825.1 Pirellulaceae bacterium | reverse complement strand
TCGAAGAGTTCTGCTTCGAAGAGTTCTGTTTCCTTGAGTGTTAGTGACTGGAAAACCTGGTGTCAACATTTAGCACAACGCGCACACCCGCGGCCGCTGCGCGACGTGGTTGCGGCAGGGCAGGGAGCCGCCCTTTTGTGGGGTATGCCGCATCATCCTGCTTGGCAAAAGACGGAGGAGCAACTGCGAGCGTTAGATAAGGTTGCACATAAAAAAAAGTCGTCCAATGGGAAAATCGCTGCGGCTTTAGAGACCTGGTTGTCGGATGTGCCTGCGTCCTCGAGATGCCCGGGATATGCTTTGGAGTGCTTAGCTTGGTGTCACGCTTTGCCGGCTCTTTCTCTGTCATTGCCCGCCGCTCCTTGGACGGATGCTTTTGATACTCTGATGGGCATTGCGAAAGAAAATTCTGCTCTGGTGGAAGACAATGATTGTTTAACGCAGCAGTTACTTAAAGGGGAATTACCGCTCACTCTGGCTTACGTGTTCCCGGAACTCAAGGAGTGTCGCCAATTAGTGAAACCCGCGCGCGAGTTGTTGTCGCAAGGTATTTGTGAACTGTTGGACGGTAGGGGGATGCCTCACGCAGGGAATCTAAAGGTGTTTCGAGCTTTGTTGGCTTGTTGGACACGTTGTGGTTTCGTCTCCCGTACCATGGGAAAGAGTTGTTTCAAATCGGCAGCTCAAAATCAATTTGACTGGGCGGTTCGTCAAAGTCTGAGACTCGTGCGTTTTGACAGTAAGCAGGTACTTGGGAACAGCCCGGATGATTTCGGAGCTGCCGAAATGATTGCTGCTGCCTTGGAACTGTCGGACGACGAAGAAGACGATGCGGCCGCTCGTGTGGTGCTGTCTCGTGGTAAAGCATCACACAAAGCCGCTAAACGTTTCGCAATGCGTGTTGAATTACCCAAGCCTTCGGTTTATTCCGAGTGGGCTGAAGTAGCCTCCATGCGATCCAGTTGGGCACCATCGGCGGCACACTTTGTGGCGGACTTTTCACGTGATGAAATGGCGGTTGAACTGAATTGCGAGAGTGCAACGGTATTTCAAGGAACGTGGGCACCGCAAGTCGCGGTGAACGGAAAACCTTTATTGCAACAATCCGGCTGGTCAGAGCTTTGCTGGTATGCAGACAACGACGTTGATTATCTGGAGTTGGAAGCGCAATTCGAGGGCGGGTGGAAGGTTCAGCGGCAAATGGTATTGGCCCGCGAAGATCAACTGTTAATTTTGGCCGACGCGGTCCTCGGTAAGGAAACTGACACGCTTTCATACAGCGGTGCGTTGCCGCTTGCGGAAGGTGCTCGGTTTTCTGCAGAAGAGGAAACTTGGGAAGGCACAATCGCCGGTTCCAGAACGCTTGGTACCGCCTACCCACTCGGTTTGCCAGAGTGGCGAGAAGACACCGGCGCAGGCATTTTGGGTACTTGCGATGGGCAGCTGCAGCTCGAAATGTCTCAAGTGACGCAGCGATTATATGCACCGCTGTGCTTTGATCTATCGAAAAAACGCCTGGCAAAGAAACGCACATGGCGTCGGTTGACAGTGGCAGAAAAATTGCATATTCAACCGTCGGATGTGGCGGTTGGGTACCGTTTGCAGATTGGAAAAGAGCAATGGTTCCTTTATCGGTCCTTAGCGCCTCCAGCAAACCGCTCTGTCTTGGGGCAAAATACCGCTTTTGAGTTTGTGTTTGGCCGTTTTAATCAAGATGGAACCCTTGAGGAAATCATCGAAATTGAATAGGGATTGCTGGCGGCGTTCAGAGGCCCTTAACGTCCTTGGGAATGTGATTTTACGACCATCGTGGCTGTTGATGCTGAAAAAATACAGGCGAATCTTGCCGGAATTCGTGAGCGTGTCTCGCAGGCCGCCGCAAATTGCGGACGCGCGGCGAGCGATGTGCAACTCGTGGTCGTCACTAAATATGTGGGCGTGGATGAAACTCGGATTCTGCGGGAGAATGGTTGTGTTGTTTTAGGCGAGAGTCGACCACAGGAGTTGATGCGTAAAACGCGGGCCTTATCCGACCCGGGACTGGAGTGGCACTTGATTGGACACCTGCAGAGGAATAAAGTTCGCAGTGTGTTGCCGCTTGTCGATCTAATCCATTCTTGCGATAGCTTACGCCTTCTTGACGCGATCAATCGTGAAGCGATGAAGGCCGCAAAGCAGGTTTCGGTGTTGTTAGAAGTGAATATATCCGGTGAGTCGGAGAAACATGGCTTTGCAGCCGAGGCCCTTCCAAGTGTATTAACGCAGGTCGTTGAATTGAGAAATATTTGCGTGCAGGGCTTGATGGGAATGGCACGACGCGGATCAATCGCAACCGCTCGCCAGAATTTTTCTAGCCTTCGAGAGTTGCGAGATCAACTCCTCTTGGACTGTCCTTGCGAAGTACAACTCAAAGAGCTTTCGATGGGAATGAGTAACGACTTTGAAGTTGCCATTGAAGAAGGAGCCACGATTGTACGAATCGGCAGTGCGCTCTTTCAATAGAACGCTGACTGGATTTTCAGTTGTCTATTGCCTGCCCTCAACGCGTTGGCCTACACGTAATTTAGCGCTGCGGCTGCGGCGGTTGTGAAAGCTTTCCATGTCCCCTGGAACGATCGGCTTTTTGGTGAGTACGGTTAATCGGGAGTCGTTACGAAAGGCGTGTTTGACAGGACGATCTTCTAGCGAATGAAAACTGATGATGGCCAACTTGCCACCTGGTTTGAGGCAGTCAGGTAGTCGTCGTAACGCGATTTCGAGAGATTTCAATTCGTCGTTGACTGCGATACGTAATGCTTGGAAGGTTCGGGTGGCCGGGTCGATCCGATGTTTTCTTGAAGCCGGGACGCAACTTCGAATAACCGCAGCGATGTCCTTGGCAGTGGTGAGCTGTTGGTGACGACGGAGTTCAACAAGCTTTCGGGCAATGCGACGACTTCTGCGTTCTTCGCCGTATTCATAGATCAAGTTGGCTAAGTGTTCTTCGGACAAACGTTGGAGAAGTTGCCAGGCAGGTTTGCCCTGATTACTGTCCATGCGTAGGTCCAACGGTCCGTCCGCATCAAAACTAAAGCCACGTTCACGATCTGCTAATTGATCGCTCGAGATACCGAGATCTAAAAGAATGCCGTCCACCGAATCGATTTGGAGTTCAGTAAGAAGTTCTGGGAGGTTGCAGAAATTCTCCTGGAAGAGGTGAACTGGTTGGTTTGCGAATTTTTGAGCGGCACGGGAAATGACTTGGGAATCCCGGTCGAGTCCGATAATCATCCCGTCAGAGCCGAGTGAATTTAAAAGCAATTGGGTATGTCCGCCTCCACCAAGAGTACCATCGACGAAAATCTGACCTGGCTGAGGAGTAAGCCACTGCAAGACTTCTTGTGGAAGCACCGGAATGTGGACGGACTCAAAGGGTTCCATAATACGGGCAGCAAAAAAAGACTTTGGGATTGTCAGTTTTAATGGAGGAAGGGTGGCAGGTGAATGTGCGGCTGTATGGTGATGTGTCTTGCCGGCAAAGCTATTTCACACCCGGCAGACAAGTTTCACAAGCGGACTGGTATGCGGACGGGCGTGTTTTGTGTTTTTGTTCTGGGCTAGATGATAATTAAATTGGAATTTCAGAGAATCTTGCCACGACGCATTTCGGTAACGATGAAACATGTGAAAGTTATCTGAGAGGATCTTGCTGGTGTCAACTTGGACAAGGCTATTTAAAAGTCAGAGGTCAGCTCAATGGTGCGTTGTTTCTTCCGAGTCAAATCACTAGCGCCAAAGAGGCGGGGGCCGTTAAGCAAATCGGTTCGGTGCTGTCGGTTTAAGGTTCGTGGGGTTCGGTTAAACTGGCATAAAGTGCTTCGTAGTGCTGGACCATGGTCGTTAAAGAAAAATGGTTTTGCACGCGTTCGCGATTCAATTTTCCGAGTCGCTGTGCGTGAGTAGGGATTTGGCAAAACTGTTTAACTAAAGAAAGAAAAGTTGTCTCGTCATTAAATGCCACCGTTTGTGCATCTGCATGCGGCCCCAGTAATTCAATGACGCCGTGTGCCTTGGTCGAAACCACAGGGAGACCACAAGCCATGGCTTCCATGATCACATTCGGCATTCCTTCCCAACGTGACGGCAAGAGCAGTAATTCACTTCGTTTCAAGATGCCTGGGATATTGCTTTGTCTGCCGACAAAATGAATTCGATTTCGAATGCCAGAAGAATTTGCCAAAGATTCTAGCTGGGTCCGTTGTGGCCCATCCCCCACGATCAGTAAATCGAATTCTGCCAGGGGGGTAAGGAGTTGGGGAGCCATTTCGATCAGCCAATCAACTCCCTTCTGCTGTTGAAGGCGGCCGACGAAGGTCAGGATTCGCCGGTTGTGGGGTATACCGAACTCGGTTATGTCCATGGGCTTACTCTCGTCCATGCGTTGAACGTCGATGCCATTGGGGATCACGGCTAGTTTGCGGGCTTGAAAGCCTGCAATGCTTTCTTGAAACTGGGCAACCGCTTGACTTACGCAAACAATTTTGTCGACATTACGAGTTGCGACCCGTTCGTAGTATTGTCGCGGACGTGAGGGGTCGGCAACGCGAATGCCGGTTAGAATATGTGGTACCTTCGCTCGCTTAGCAGCATGTGTGCCTAGAATGTTCGCATGAAAAAGAAACGTTTGTAGGATCTCTGGGCGCTGTTCTTTAAGTAAATGGCTGAGTCGGCGGACGACTGAAAAATAGCTCCACTTTGAGGCGCTGTTTAAAAAATGGATTGGTAACTGAGCCGTCGCTAATTGGTCGATGAGCTCAGAGCGATGTTTTGCTGGTGGAGCTGCCAAGGAATAAATCACAGGCCGGAAACGCGAGGAATCGAGTTGGGTGGCGAGGTTTGTGAGGCAACGCTCGGCACCTCCGACACCAAGTTCGGTGGTGACAAAGCCAATGGGGATTGTGGCAGGTTGGTTTGGCAAGCGACTTCGCTCGAAATAAATGCTGGTGAACGTGACAAAAAACGGAGTTGCAGGGTAAAACTTCAAAGAATCGCGATTCGACACGGAATTTGGATTTCACGGTCGGTGCGGTCCACTTTATACTTCGGCAGAAAATGCTTTGAAACGTGGGGGCTATCTCGCTTGCCGATGACGAAAATAGACACTTATGATTACGAACTGCCAGAGGAATTGGTCGCGCAATTCCCTCTTTCACAGCGGACGGATGCAAGATTATTGGTTATTGACCGGTCTTCCGGGACGATCGAGCACTACCATATCCGCGATTTACCGCAAATTCTCAACACGACCGACACGTTGGTGTTTAATGATACGCGAGTTGTTCCAGCTCGTCTCACAGGATTCCGTACAAAGACCAAAGGACGTTGGAATGGACTTTTTCTGGCTGTGGATGAAGGGGGCATCTGGCATGTGATGTCCAAGACTCGCGGACGATTGGAACCAGGAGAATCCATTACGTTGGTTGATCGCGCCGCTTGTCCGCGGCTAATTTTACGTTTATTGAAAAGACTTGATGACGGAACTTGGTTGGCGAAGCCAGAAGCGGACCGAGATTATTTGGAGATTTTAGATGAAATAGGCCGAGTGCCTTTGCCACATTATATTCGTGGCGGGGAGATGACCCCCAACGACCAGTCGACCTATCAGACAGTGTTTGCACAACATCCGGGCGCCGTGGCGGCTCCTACTGCGGGGCTTCATTTTACGGAGGCCCTACTGAATGAAATGAAGCTACGAGGTATTAAGAACGAATATGTAACTTTGCATGTTGGCTTGGGAACTTTTCGTCCTGTGACGGTGGGGCAAGTCGAAGAACACGAAATGCATCAGGAATGGGGTAATGTACCTGAGGACGTCGCAGGACGCCTCCGGGGTTGTCGTGCTGCTGGGGCCCGTCTTGTGGCCGTGGGGACGACGTCCGTGCGCGTCTTGGAAACGGCAGCTCAGCAGGGTCGACTGATGGGCTGGCAGGGACAGACCGATCTATTCATCCGCCCCCCTTATGCGTTTCGCGTTGTGGACGCCTTGCTGACAAACTTTCATCTTCCGAAATCGACCCTTTTAGTGCTCGTTCGGACTTTTGGCGGTGAGGACCTGATCCAACGCGCTTATGCGATGGCCATTCAAGAGCGGTATCGATTCTTTAGTTACGGTGATGCGATGCTAATTCTTTAAGGCATCGCAGGATTTGTCTCCATTGGTTGTCGTGTCGGTGCCTCGTCAGTAAATATCGGATGCGCTATACTGACAGCTCATCCACTCCCGCGTTACTTGTGCGAAAGGAGTCCACTGTGTCTGCCGTCCAAACCGAACAGGTGCTTGTTGTCCCCACGGAGCTATTTCACCGCCTGGGCTATTTTCAAGGATTTAACTCGGACGTTGCGAAATACTTAGATGAGTTATTGAGCCCCGAACATACGTCATATCGCCCGCGGGGCGAAATGGAGGAAGATCCAAGCTATAAGCAATTGATCCCATATGTCATTTTTCGGTTCCGAGATGAAACCGGAAGTACGCAGATTTTTAATTACACACGAGGCAAAGGCCAGGGCGAACAGCGTTTGCACAGTAAGCGAAGTGTTGGAATCGGAGGACATATTTCCTCCGATGATGCAGCAGAACTTGATGCTTATGCGCAAGGAATGCGGCGTGAATTAGAAGAAGAGGTCAGCATCGAGACTCCCTATGACGAACGTTGCGTCGGGCTTATCAATGACGATGAAACGGAAGTTGGTAAAGTGCATCTCGGTGTGGTCCATGTTTTTGATGTTCAACGTCCCGAGGTCTATCCTCGCGAAGAAGAGATTGTCGAAGCCGGCTTTCAGTCGGTTGCGACGTTACTCGCTGATTTAGAGCATTTCGAAAGCTGGTCTGCAATTTGTTTGCAAGCTTTGTTTGGCGACGATGATTCATAACTCTGGAAAAATATATTCCGGTGAACTCACGGTCCACGGTTCGCAAACCAGTTTATTTTGATAATCAATCGACGACATGCGTTGATGCACGTGTGGTTGAGGCGATGTTGCCGTACTGGACTGAGACGTATGGCAATGCTGGCAGTACAAGTCATGTTTTTGGCTGGGATGCTCAAGATGCTGTTGATACGGCCCGGCAAATAATTGCGAGTGCGATTGGTGCTTCGGCACGCGAAATTGTTTTTACGAGTGGGGCGACGGAAAGTAATAATCTGGCGCTGCGTGGAGTCGCTCAGAGCAATCGTCGCCAAGGCGGTCACATCGTCAGTGTTCTCACAGAGCACAAAGCAGTTCTTGACCCGCTCAATCGCCTGTCTCGGCGTGGATTCGAAGTGACCTTAGTGCCAGTAGCACCGTGTGACCGAGAGGAAGTTGGTCTCGTCGACTTAGAGCAGCTCCGGGATGCGATTCGAACGGACACGTGTCTGGTGTCAGTAATGCTGGTAAATAACGAAATCGGAGTGATCCAGCAGATTGGGGAGATTGGGTCGGTGTGTCGTTCCCGAGACATATTGTTGCATACGGACGCAACGCAGGCGGTGGGAAAGATTCCGGTGGACGTGGCAGATCTGGGTGTCGATTTGATGAGTTTTTCCGCGCACAAAATCTATGGGCCTAAGGGCGTTGGGGCGCTCTACGTCCGGCGGCGCGCACCACGCGTGCGTTTGGAGCCTCAACTGGATGGGGGTGGTCAAGAGCGCAGCTTACGTGCCGGGACGCTCAATGTTGCAGGAATTGTTGGATTTGCTCGCGCCTTAAGCCTTTGCCTTGAGGAGATGCAGGTAGAAAACACGCGTCTCTGGCAGCTTCGACAGCGGCTCTTTACTGGGTTATGCCGGGCGGTCGATGATCTTTCGCTCAACGGGCCAGCACTGGAAACGCCGAGTAGGCGGCTGGTTGGGAATCTTAATTGCAGTTTTGCGGGGATCGACGGAGAAGCGTTGATGATGAGTATGCGCGATTTGGCCGTTTCCAGCGGGAGTGCCTGCACGTCGACGAATCCGGAACCGAGCCATGTTTTGAGGGCTCTCGGCATCAGTGACGACTTGGTTCGCTCCAGCTTGCGCTTTGGCTTAGGGCGTTTTAATACTGCCGACGAAGTGGATTTTGCAATTGAACTCGTGTCGGAAACCGTAAAACGTCTGCGCCGAATGAATCGTCTCAGCTGAACCGATGGACGTGTTTTTCCGAAAAAGATGCAATTTTCGGTCAGTTTTACAAAAGAGCTTCACCTCGCTGCTCGAATTGTATAGGCTAGAGGTGATCGATAAGCTTGAAGTTACACCCCCCATGAGTTTGGAGAGAAGTACGATGGCGATGATGCTTACCGAGCGGGCTGCAGAAGAGGTCAAACGAGTCTGCGATCAGCAGAAGTTCGAGGACACGATGTTCCTGCGAGTCGGTGTGGCTGGTGGCGGCTGCAGCGGATTTAGTTACACATTGGGTTTTGACAAAGAATTCGATGATCAGGCTGACAGTAAGTACGACTTTCATGGCGTCAATGTAGTCGTGGACAAAAAGAGTGCCTTGTATCTCGACGGTACGACCATTGATTGGTTTGATGGATTGGAAAAACGGGGATTTACGTTTGACAATCCCAATGCGGTTAAGACGTGTGGCTGCGGAAGCTCTTTCCAAGCATAACGCTAAAATCAATTTTACAAACGAGTTTTCAAGGCCGCTTCAGAAGCGGCCTTTTTTATAGGACTCTCACAAAAAGTGAGAGTCTCTCTGGACGTCTGTTGCAGTGAACCTGTTTGACGTAAAATCGTTCACGCCTGTCCGACGTTCGGATTCCAGCTATGTTTGTGGCCTTCGTAAAGTTACCGTGAAAAATGGAAGTTGGTAATGGTGAAAAACAACATCCATATCATTGGGATTGGTGATGACGGTGTAGAAGGTTTAACGGCGACAGCACGTTCCCTCATTGAAAGTGCTGAAGTTGTCATGGGCTCTGCCCAGTCGATTGCAGCGATCGGAAAATCTTCAGCGGAAAAGATTGAAATTGGAGCCGATCTAGATGCGGTGGTAGAGGACATTCAAGCACATGAAGACCGCCGGACTGTTGTGTTGGCGACTGGCGACCCATTATTTTACGGCATGGCGAGGTATCTCTGTGACCGAGCTGGTAAAGAACGTTTTGAGATTGTTCCGAACGTAAGTAGCATGCAACTGGCGTTTGCCCGCGTCAAGGAAAGCTGGGACGATGCGTATCTTGCCAATCTGACGGGGCAGGATTTGTCGCGTGTGGTAGAACGAATCCGAACTGCGGAAACGGTAGGGCTCTTTACTACGGAGGCTAGTCCACCGGCAGTTGTGGCTCAGGCACTGTTGGATTCACGGATCGATTATTTCTCGGCCTATGTCTGCGAAAATCTCGGTGCTCCCGACGAGCGAGTGACCCAAGGAGAATTGAGCGATCTGGCTAAACGGGAATTTTCACCGTTGAATGTGATGGTGTTGGTTCGAAAGCCCAATATTCCGGATCGTCCCACGTCGATGGCCGGCCGCCGCCTGTTTGGGAATCCCGACGAGCTGTTCTTGCAATCCAAGCCGAAGCGAGGATTGCTGACGCCCGCTGAAGTGCGTTGTGTTGCCTTGTCGGAATTAGATATTGGCAGTCAAAGCGTGGTTTGGGATGTGGGTGCTGGGAGTGGTTCCGTGGCGCTGGAGGCTGCGCAGATCGCATCCGACGGAGAGGTGTATGCGATCGAAATGGATCTCGAAGACCATCAGCTAATTTCGCAGAATTGCGAACGATTTGAAGTCAGAAACCTGAAACCCGTGCTAGGGCGTGCTCCCGAAGTGTGGCAAGACTTACCTAACCCAGACGCGGTTTTTGTCAGTGGTGCCGGTCGGCAAATCAGTAATATCGTTGACTTGGCGTTTGATCGGTTACGCGGTGGTGGCCGACTTGTGGCGAATGTTAACAGCATCGAAAATGTTACCGCAATCCGTGAAGTTCTTCATGCTAAATCTGTGGACGCAAAAATTTGGATGGTTAATATTTCACGCGGCGTCTATCAGTTGGAACGTGTGCGGTTCGAAGCAATGAATCCGACGTTTCTGATTGCAACGTTGAAAGAGACGAAGCATGGGTGAAACCACGGGTGCTTATCCACAACTCGATGTCATCGCAGTGGGCGCGCACCCCGATGACGTAGAAATCGCTTGTGGTGCCACCTTGGCCAAACTTAGTGCGCAGGGGTATGCGGTGGGGGTCATTGATTTGACCGATGGCGAACCGACACCCGGTTCGCCATCACCGGAAGTGCGGCTGGCCGAAGCACAGAAAGCAGCTGAGGTTTTAGGAGTCAAAAAACGCATAACGTTAGAACTTCCAAATCGCCGTCTGTTTGATTGTTTTGAGTCACGCGTGGCTTTGGCCAAAGAGTTTCGCAAGTATCGACCTCGAGTAGTCATCGGCTTTGGTGACAAGACTCCGATGGCATCGCCAGATCATTGGCAGGCGATGCTGATTACGGACGCCGCGGTTTTTTATTCTCGCTTATGTAAGTGGGACGAATATTTTGACGGTCTACCAGTCCACACAATTCCCGCACAACTTTATTTTCGATTGGCGTTTGAACCGCAGACGTTAGAGGGATTTTCAAGTCACTTCACTGTCGATATTTCAGAATTCTTAGAAGCGAAAATTGATTCAATTCGGTGTTATGCCACACAGTTTCCGCCAGCGAAAGCGCATGTCTTCGAGCGCGTACGTGGCGCAGCCCTGATGGCGGGCGCTGCGGCTGGCTTTACTGCCGGCGAAAATTTTGTTTGTACAAAGGCGATCGGTACCCAAGACTTGATGCGTACGGTTTTTCCAACTTAGATAGCTCGGGTTGGCTCCCGTGTCGTGATTGCTGAGCTAGGTTGCTATGGATTTTGTGTTGAATAAGGTGCTGCTGTTGAGGCTTGTTCTTTATTTGAGACATGATTATCTGAGGCAAGGTCGGGTTCTGGGTTCCGCAATACTGGTTTTGTGGTGTGGTACCACTCCGCAGGTCTGTAGCGCGGAAGCGACGATTGACTTTGTCGCAGACATTGCACCCCTCTTGGAAAAGCACTGTCTTCGCTGCCATTCTGAGCAACTTGCGAAGGGAGCGTTTTCACTGGCAACGGGCCGAGGACTGTTTGAATCTGGACACGTTGTACCGAGGGAGCCTGGGGAAAGTTATCTCCTGGAGGTAGTCCGTAGTGTCAATGGTGACGCGCCCCAGATGCCCAAAGATGGGACGCCATTGACCACCACCGAGCAGGACCGCTTGCGTCGCTGGATTGCGGAGGGTGCCAACTGGCCGCAAAAAGTAACGTTACCACGCTTTTGGGCTGTGACGCCAGTGAGGTCAACGGCCGTGCCAAATATAACGGACAATCGCAACTGGGGCCGATCGCCGCTGGACGCATTTATCTATCGAAAACTAGTGCTGAGCGGGTTGCAACCAAGCCGTGTTGCGCAACGTCGTGATGTGATTCGGCGCGTCAGCTTTGGTCTACTGGGCTTACCCCCAGCGAGGGAGGAGATCGAGCGTTTCATCGAGGACTGCCGGCCAGATTCCTTAGGACGCCTCATCGACCGCACGCTGGCGTCGCCTCATTATGGAGAACGTTGGGCACAGCATTGGCTCGATGTGGTCCGGTTCAGTGAAAGTGATGGTTTTGAAGAAGATCAGCCGCGAGATCACGCTTGGCCTTATCGTGATTATGTCATTCGTAGTTTCAACAATGACAAGCCTTATGATCAATTTGTTCGAGAACAGATTGCTGGGGATGTTTTAGAGCCAGTGACCGTTGAAAGTATTGTTGCGACCGGGTTTTTAGTTGCAGGGCCTTTTGATCATGCGGCTGCGGTTACCGAGAGTGACGTGGAGCGTCGGCGTTCACGAGAGGTTCAAATGGCGGAAATGGTGGGGACTACGTCGCAGGCATTCCTGGCTCTGACTGTGAATTGTGCGAGATGTCATGATCACAAGTTTGATCCAATTCCGCAGGCGGACTACTACCGCATGAAGAGCGTGTTCGATGGCGTCGACCAATCCGAGGGTAATCCGCGTATTGCGCATGCGATTCTTACCCCGTCCTCGCGTAAAGAATTTAATCAGCGCAAATCTGAACTCGAAGAAAATGTGCGGTTGGCGCGGCGTACCGCACGTTTGCTCAAAATCGAAGCGAGGTCCTTAGAGGACGAAATTCATCCACCGCCTTTAAATCGTGCTACCGCATTGTGGCAATTCGCAGGTCGCAATTCAGATCCGACAACGCGAGAGGACCTGGATCTCAAAGGAGGAGAAAGCGGAATTGTTGTGCATGGCACTGCCAGCTTTACGCAGCCGGCCTCGGCGGGAATTCGAGCGCAGAACACCGATGGTTGGGTCTTGAGTACGGGGCAGGGAGCGACGCAAAGTCGGGGTCCTGACGGCATCGGTTTTGCCATTCGCGAGACGTTCATTCCGTCGATCCCCGCAGATGCTGACCTGCTTCCCCTGCAAAGAACTGCCCTGACAATCTTTGCCCGCGTGCGATTCAACGATCGCTTTAACCGGATTGATGATGTCTTTCGCGTCGGCAATAGCAGTGACGAAAACCGCGATAGTTATGGTTTTGAACTGGTCGCAGCGGGTGACGATCAAGTGACGTCTCAGCCAAGATTTGTCGTTTGTGGAAACGGCCACGAACGGGAAACTGGTTTGGACGCGACAACGCTGATGGAGACGGGACGTTGGTACGATTTGGCAGGTGTTTTCGAACCGCTGCCTGTGGTTGGTGAGGTAGCGAAAGGGCGGATGACGCTTTATGTGGCTGACCCGAGTACCGGAAAATTTCTGGGGACTCCACAAACGCGGCTGGTTCCGTTTGACACGCTGACATTAGAGCCTCGCCAGAACTTGCTTTTTTTCGTGGCCCCATCTTACCGGAATGGCCGTAATGCGGGCGCGGAAATGGACTTGGCAGCCGTGTGGCATGTTGCCTTGACCCCGGAGGAAATCTTGAACCTGAGTTCGATTGACGACTCACCTCTGATTTTACCTACCGCAGAAACAACCAAAGCACGTGCAGCAACGGTCACCAGGATCAAAGCGAGTTTGTCAGAAGCAAACCAGAAGTTGGTGGCTCGAGAGGCGGAAATAACCGAATTGGAGGCGGGCGTTGTCAAATCTTATGTTGGAGTTCGACGCGAACCGGCACCAACGGTGATCTATGAACGTGGAAATGTTGCCACCCCCGGGCAAATTGTGACTCCAGCGGGACTCTCCGTAATCGCTGAGCCTCCAGCCAATCTTGGATTGCACCAAGGTTTTCGCGAGAGTGACCGTCGCATACGTTTTGCTCAGTGGTTGACTGACGATCGTCACCCGCTTACCTCCCGTGTGATGGTCAACCGCGTATGGCAACACCATTTTGGAGTCGGGATTGTCGACTCACCGAGCGACTTTGGGATGAATGGGGGGCGGCCCAGCCACCCAGAACTGTTAGATTGGCTCTCCGTACAGTTCGTCGCGAGTGATTGGTCATTGAAGGGCCTGCATCGTCGGATGCTTTCGTCGGCAACCTGGTTACAGTCTGCGACTTTTAATCCCAAGGCCGCAACGCTCGACCGCGACAATCGTTTACTATGGCGATTTACGCCTCGTCGCTTAGACGCAGAAGCGGTACGTGATGCAATGTTAACTATGAGCAACGACCTTAATCGCAAACTAGAAGGCGCGAGTTTTCGTCCTTTTGAGATTACGCGTTTTAATACATTTTTCTACAAGCTTTTTGATCGCGACGAACCGCAATATAATCGCCGTACGATTTATCGCATGAAGATAAATACCGGTCGGGATCCATTTCTTGATGCCTTCGATTGTCCAGCGCCTTCCGTCATGACACCATCGCGACGCCGTACGGTGACACCGTTGCAAGCATTAGCTTTGATGAACGACACTTTTGTGCAGCGACAAGCAGAGAAACTTGCCTCACGCATCCAAGCGAATGCCACGGACCTCTCGGCGCAGATCGAGTTATTGTGGCAAGAGACGTTGGGACGCGCACCGGATGAAACCGATGTGGTAATGGCCGAGAATCTCGTCCAAGACGCAGATTTTGCGACGCTCTGTTGGATGCTTTTTAATAGTAGCGAGTTTTTGACACTGCAGTAACGCGTTGGTGCTAGGAGTGCAGTAATTTGCACAAGTTGAAAATGGCAAAGCAAGAGCCAGTGATAACGCGCCGTAGTATTTTTGAAACCGCAGGTCTTGGTTTAGGGTCGCTGGCGCTGGCGTGGCTTTTGCAACGCGAGACGCAGGGGATGACGAATCTCCCCGTGCCTCACTTTCCGGCCAAGGCTAAAAGGGTGATTCACATTTTTTCTCCTGGAGGTGTGAGTCAGGTCGATACGTTTGATCACAAACCAACATTGGAGCGATTCCACGGTAAGCCGTTGATCGGGAAAGGAAAACTCGATCCATTCTTTGGACGGCCGGGAAATTTAAGAAAGTCTTATTTTAGCTTTGGGCGGTATGGTGAAAGCGGCCACTGGTTTAGTTCACTGTTCCCTCATCTCTCGCAATGTGCTGACAAGATAGCATTTGTCCGTTCCATGGTAAGTTCGACGTCTTCGCATACGCCAGCGTGTTTCCTGATGAACACAGGTTTTACCATGAACGGATTTCCTAGTATGGGATCTTGGTTGTCCTATGGTCTAGGAAGTGACAATGATGAATTACCAGCATTTGTCGTGCTGCCGGATCCCCGTGGGTTACCTAATGGAGCCTCCAATAACTGGAGCCAAGGGTTCCTCCCGGCTGAGCACCAGGGAGTCGCCTTTCAGACCCGTGGCGACTCACCGATTGCGCATTTGCGAACACCGGAATCTATCGATCCACAGCGACGCCGCTTGGGCCTCTCTAAGTTGATCGAGATGAATCGACGTTATGCTGCGGCGCGGCCAGACGACGATGTGCTGGCAGCCCGGGTTGAGTCTTATGAACTGGCTGCGCGGATGCAAGTTAGTATCCCGCAGGTCATCGATTTTTCCGATGAGACAGCTGCAACCCATCAACGCTATGGCCTGGAGGACGCGACCATTGGCGCCAGTGCGAGAAATTATTTACTTGCCCGCAGGTTACTGGAACGAGGCGTGCGCTTTGTCCAAATTTATAATGGAGGTGCGTTGGGGTCGCCACGAATTAATTGGGACGGTCATGAGAATTTGCATCGCAATCATACGAACCAAGCCCTTCACTTGGATCAGCCTGCAGCCGCTTTGCTGAGTGATTTGGAGTCACGGGGACTACTTGAGGAAACCATTGTTTTTTGGACTTCCGAATTTGGTCGTACGCCGTTTACAGAAGCCAAGGGAGAAGGTCTGGGGCGTGATCATCATCCCGATGTGTTTACCGCTTGGCTTGCTGGCGCAGGAGTAAAACCGGGATTTGGTTACGGTCAATCGGATGAAGTGGGTTTCAAGCCAGCAGAAAAACCTGTCACGCTGCACGACTTTCACGCGACGCTTTTGCACCTTCTCGGAATTGATCATGAGAGATTGACGTTTTATCACAATGGGATCCAGCGACGTTTGACGGATGTTCACGGGCAAGTGTTGTCAGAGCTTTTAGCGTAATTAACAAAGTGCTTTCAGCCAAAATACGCCTTCAGCCCAACCAGAGAAAGATGCGCTACAGCAGTGGCTGGACGGCCTTGCTTGACGCTGGCTAGAATCGATCCGAAGCCACTTGGTAGGCAACATGTGACATGCGCTGTCGTTTAAGATATGCAAAGCTCAGGTTGGAGAGAGTGGGCGCGGTAGGAATTCGACAGAGACGCAGGTTGCGCTATGACGGGGCGCTCGCGTGTAGGTAAGAAGCAGACCAGGCACAGACCAGGCACAGTCAAGGAATGGCAGGGCGGGCGTCAGGCACGCAACCGCGTTGGTCAGGAGCCGCGATGTTCGCGCATCAAATCCAGCACACTTTGGATATCTGTGGGTAAGGGTGCTTTAAAATGGTGCAATTCTCCGCTCACGGGATGTCGAATCTGCAAGCTGCAGGCATGGAGGGCTTGACGATCCAAGAGGAGGTCATCGGAGATGCTCGTGCCCGTGATCTCGCCTCGTGAGATTTGAGACCGACCGCCGTAGAGCTTGTCGCACAAGACTGCATGTCCGATGTGCGTTAAGTGGAGACGGATTTGATGCGTTCGCCCTGTTTTTGGGGTGACCTTAACGGCGGCAAATCCGCGAAACCGCTCGAGTACTTCGTATTCACTCACCGCAGTCCGACTCTGCGGGTGCTCGCCTCGAATGGCCATCTTTTCTCGTTGGTAGGGGTGCGGTCCAATTGGCTGATCGATGAGATCTCGGTCACGGTCGGGGGTTCCCAGCACAATGGCTAAATATTCTTTCACAGTGGAACGGTTCTGAAATTGTTCCGCTAGGCCGACGTGTGACTGATCGTTTTTAGCAACCACAATGACGCCGCTCGTATCACGATCGAGTCGATGCACAATTCCAGGTCGAGTTGGACCACCGACTTGACTAAGTTGAGAAAAGTGAAATGCCAGAGCCGCAGTTAAGGTTCCGGACCAATGCCCTTTGGAAGGATGTACGACCATGCCGGGAGGTTTGTTAATGGCAGCCAGGTGTTCATCTTCGAATAGAATCTCCAGAGGGATGTCTTCCGCTTGCGGTTCTACTGGAGAGCTTTCGGGGATGACGAGAGAAACCTGTTGGTCAGTGCGTAAACGGTAGGACGGCTTCCTTACGACTTCTTGGTCGATCTGGACTCCTCCGGAATCAATCACACGCCGCAGCTTGGCACGACTTAGAGTCGCGACATAGCGGACAAGAAACAGGTCAAGCCGCTGGCCTTCTTCAGTCGAGGCGACGACAAGCGTGAGCGGTTCTGTCATCGCGACCTGCGCAATATTTCCGGATTCGTTCTCTATTGAGAATCGTTACTCAAATCTTCGAGATTTGGTTCTTGTGAAGCTGCCGCGTCGTCGCTATTGGAGTCGATCTCTGCATTGGGATCCGTCGCTTCAGCGGAAACGTTGTTGTCTTCTTCGGATGTGTCCGATGTTTCTTCGGTAGATTCAGCCTCCACAGCATTCTCGTCCGTAGGCGATGAACCGGCGTCTGTTTCTGTCGCAGCCGGAGCGGCATCGTTATCCTCACGATTTGGATCGGCACCATCGAGGTCGAGCTCCAGTGTATCAGCTCCTGGAAAAGATAAGTCGGGACGTGCAGACTCAAGGTTCTCAAGTTCGCTCGTTGGATTTGGGGAACCGCCGCCAAGTCCTGTTCCGGCTGTTCCCGAAGCTGCTGGAGGTTGTGGTTCTTGATCCTTGAACCAGAGGTAAAACGCATCGTTGACTGGTTGTTTGAGGTAGTCCATTTGATCTCTCGCCTGCCGTCCGAGTGACGTACCACTCGCGCTCGCAGCCACTTTTTCGTATTGCGAGATTGCCGTCGCGACTTCACTCAAGGATTCATGCGATTGGGCCAAACCGAAGGTTGCCTGATTCCATAAGAGCGATTTCTTAGGTGTTTTTTCGATCACATATTCGTAGTCCTTGATTGCTTCACGCAGGGCCGTTTCAGCATCGTCACGATTAACGAACAAGCTGCGATTTCCATCAAACAACTCCATGTCAGCGGCAGTCTTCCTAGCCCATAACTCCGCAGATGAATCTGGATGATCTTTGCCGACTTCTCGCAGTAATGCAGCATTTCCTTCCAACGCCGCCGCATATTTTGCCTGCCAGCTAAGCGCTCCGGGTGAACGGTCTCCTTGTGTGACGAACCACCAAACGATGGGAATGCATACACAACCGAAGGCCACTAAACCGAGTACACGGAAGTGAGGTTGTAATTTGGCACGCGATTTTTCTGACCGTGAGAGCAAGTAGGTCAGGAGTGTATTATTTTGCAGTTCGTGACGACGTTCTTTTTTCATCGGCGAGGATTAACTTTTTTTGAGAGGAAGTAAATCTGTCCGGAGAGAGACGAAAAACGATGATTACGTCCGTGCCTGCAGCCAACAAGTCCACAGCATGGCAAAGTATATGGCTGTATGCGGTAGCCGGTCAAGATCGTCCGCACAGGCCCGAAACGCGGGCTTAGGAAGCTTGGGGAAGTGGAGCCGGCTGTTTATTCTCTTGAACAATTGCGGTGAGAAGTCTTTCAAATCGCTGCGTCAGTTTATTACGATCGAACGCATCGCGGGCGACTCGACGGGCGGCCTGACGTGTTTCTGAAATCCAGACCGGATTTTCAAGAGCCCGGACTAATTTTTCTGCTGCTTTTTTCGTATCGGTAGGCTCCAGAACGAGGCCACAGTGTTGCTGGCGAATTAGATCAGCCAACCAGCCTTCATGATTAATGGCTAATGGACGGCCTGCCGCAAAGGCATCAAATGCTTTATTTGCCGAATTGGACCACAGTTCGGGTACGTCGATTACTGTGCTGGTAGCAATGTCCGCAGCAGCGAGGATCTCCACGATATTTTGTTTAGCGACCGGCTGGTGCAGAAAAAAGTTTTTTCCAAGCACCTTAAGCCGCTTGGCCAACTTTTCAACGGCAGATTTTTCACGACCGTCACCAACCACCAAAAAGCGAATGTCAGGATTCAGAGAGTAAGTGTCCGCTGCGAGACGGACGAGATAATCGACTCCATTAATGAGTCCCAAGGTGCCGGTATAAAGGATTAACGGTCGGTCTTGGAGCCAGGTATGTTTTGCACGAAAGTTTTGTCCGACCTGAGGGGCGGCGTCGAATCGCTCGAGGTCTGCTGCGTTAGGAATCACCGTCACTTGCTCTGAGGGATACCCTTGACGCACCACCCCCTTTTTCATTCCGGGCGAGAGGGCTACCACGTGATCGGAGTTTCGATAAGCAAAATGTTCGAGCATTTTGGCGAGCTGAATTGTCAAAGGGTTTTTAATGGCGCCGATCGCAATGGGAATTTCTGGCCACAGGTCGCGCACTTCGAAGATCATGGGAACTCGCAGACGACGTTTTGCGTAAACCGCGGGCAATGCAATGGTCAATGGAGTGCTCGATGCGAAAATCACATCTGCAGAGATGTGAGCAGCATGCATGCCTGCATGCCAGGCGAATTCAGCGAACGAGCGAAGTCGTCTTAGAAAAGACATGTGGTTTGAATAAGCGACACCACGGCGATGAACGTGAATGCCGTCTTCCAACGTTACCTTCCAGCCCCGTGAGGAGACGCATCGATTGGAAGTAATCATATGGACTTCATGGCCACCGCGCACCAATCTTAACGCCATTTCATAAGAACGAGTTCCGCCGGATTCCTGAGGAGTCGTATAATATTGATGAAGATAAAGAATGCGCACGATCCAACTCGCAGGTGTTATTTCATTTTTTGCGAATGCGGATCATACTGCGTTAGACCAAGCAGGCTCAAGATCGACTTGGGGAGCACTTCCTCCGTCGACATGTGAGTGAGGTTTCTATGTTGGCGGAGTCGCGAACACAGTTTGAATTGGCCTTGCTGACTCCGTAAGGTGTTTGCTCTGAATTCGACAAGTCGTCGGTAGCTGAAGGACACCAGGCGCAATCACCAGACAGAAAAATACGCCACGACTGTCAAAGAAGTCACCGCTGAACTGGCTCGCAATCAGAAACATGGCAGTCGCTGCGACACTTGGTGCGTGGAGTTTGGTGCGGTTCCTAGTGAGAAATCGGAGAAATTGAGCGATTATCAAGAGAAAGAGCGTGAGGGCGATGAGGCCCCCTTCGCACAGCAGCTCAAGGCAAAGGTTGTGAGGATACGTACTTTCAAAGCTCAATCCGACATGGTGCTGCGTTTCCCATCCGGAAACACCGTTACCAATGATTGGCGATTGTTTCCACAGCTCCCATGCTGCTTGGAGTAATTCCTCGCGTCCCGAGGTGTAACGTTGCTCGAAGGTCAGGTGGATAATGCGGTCGCTAAACGTTTTAAAGACGAGATCACCGACAGGTGTCATGGAAATAACGATTCCACAAGCCGTGATTCCAAAGAATGCGGTGGCGCGTGAGGAAAGGCGTCCTTGGGTTGCGAAGGCATAGACGGTGAACCCCACGACACTGGAAAGCATGGCACCACGCGAGCCACTAAGAATCACTAAAGCCATCGCTGCTGCACAAATCGAGAGACGCAGCAAGTTGCTTTGGCGGATTAATGCTAAAGAGCCAATCGCAAATAGAAACATAAGACGGCCAAAGACATTGGGGCCCCCACCAAGTACGGAGAGTCGTGTTTCTGTCGTTAGTGACAGGAATGCCATGCATGCGAGGAAGCCGGTAAATGCTGTGATCGATAACCAGAACCAATGCAGGAAAAGTGCGGCCTGTTGAGAATTCATCCAGGCCACGATTGCGGCAATCGTGCCGAAAACAATGATAAGTTCGTAGGCCTTGGCCAACGCTAAATCCGTTTGGGAGGCCCAGGCTGTCGATAAAATTAAATAAACAAACAGACAGGCCATGAGGTTGAAAAGATGATTTCTCCGTCGGATCGGACTCGAGAGTCGAGCCGGTACTCGAAGAATTCTCAGCGGCAATACGGTCAATAAAAGTATGGGAAGCAGCCAATGACGAGGTTGGAGCAAGATGCTCAAGTCAATTCCTGCATAACTTTGCCAGGCGACATCGAATAAGCGACCAGGTGACCAGCGACCAACTAAAAGACTCATTGCTGCGGCTACACCAGCGATCGCAGCATTGAAATGACGGTGGTGAAATTTCTGCCCCATGGTGGTATTAGTCGTGCCCTTTGCTCTGGTGTATGGGCAGCGTGTGCCGTCGGTATGCCGTAGTCAGAGTTTTTCGCACTGAAAACCGACTTGGCCAGAGAAGGTGGATTGTGTCGAAGATGGATAGGCCAGCTTGCAAATATTTCGAAAGCACCCAACCCATCAGCAGGAATTTAGGGCTAGATTCATTTTTGAGAGTGATCGCAGTCACGACGGCAAACAGCATGAGTGCCAACAAGGCATTTTTTGTGTTGAGAACTCGTGATGTCGCTCCGTCAAGCAAGCCCCGGCAACTGACAAATGCAGCATGTGCTGGAAGAACCCAGGACATCCAGCGAAAGATATCGCTCATCAGGGGGGCCTCTGTATGGAGGCAATAGCGAACGATCCAAGGAGCCATAAGATTACAAGTAAGCAGCGCAAGCATGGAAACGCTTATAATTCCCAAAATAGAGCAAAGGAATACTCGTTGAACGCGTGCTGACTCACCCCGACTAAGGCTGGCCGTTGCAAAGGGCATGAATGCAGAATTGAAGGGGGCGCTGATCAGCGCTGCCAAGGGGACGAGCGTGCCGCTGAAAGCGACAATCCCACCAACTTGTAAGCCGTAGAGATGGGTTGCCACGATTGCGGGTAGCCCTAGTAAACCCGCAGATGCGAGAATTCCGGGTAGTCGCGGTGCAGCGTACCGAAGAAGTTGCTCTAAACAGTTTTTAATCTGCCCTATGGCAATTGTTTCCGTTGAGAGGATCAAGACCAAAGCGGCAGCAGAGACACCACATGTCCCGATTGCCATGAACCACAGAGCTCTCTCCAAAGAGTTGCCCGAGAGGGCGATAGCCGCCAGCGGTAAGCAACCTAAATTAAAGACATCGAGTAGGCTTGTTTTCCCCATGCTGAACTGGCCTCGCCAGGAGGCGTGGGCAATTGTGTGAAGAGAATAGCCAAGCAATAGTAGGCAGGTTATAGACACGAGTCCCACTAATTTCGCGTCTCCAAAGAACAGGTGGGCCATGTCTTCGGCACACACAGACGCAATAGCCCAGAGGGCAAACTGTATGGCCAGTACCAAAACCAGCCCAGCCATGACGTAGTTGCCATGTTGAGGAGAATCTGATTCCGATTGTGATTTGGCGATGAAATAGGTGAGGCCAATGGCAAAGCTTTGGAAAAAAGCGATTTCCAGAAAGGCGATCCAACGTTTCGCAAGTGAAAACTGTGCGAAGCCGTTGATACCAAAATGTTGTGCGGTGAGGTAATAAACGGCCAAACCACAACAGAGAATTATTGTGGCCGAAGCGTAAGGCCAAGCAAACTTCACCATCGTTCGAGGAGATGTTTTTGTGTTCACAGCAAACGATATCCGAAGGATCGCCCCAGTTTTGAAGGATGTTTGACTAACAAGGGAGCATTGCGAACAGGAACAGACCTTAAGTTGTTGATGGAGCTACCCCAGCTATGCAGTGTAAATTACTTCAACTTGAATCAAATCGACAAGAGAAGATTCAGGCAGCAAATTTTTCTGTCGTGACCTCTTCCGGTAGTCGTGACAAGACGTTTGAAAATCGGTTGGCAGGAAGATCGTCGAACACCGCAGAACCAGTAACAGGTGATTCCAAAGACAGAATGAGGTCGTGCAGCGCTGCGGATACGATGGCAGTAGGTGCATCCGTTAAATCTGCCAGCATGGCAATGACCGCTTGCATTTCCTTTAGATTGGATTCTGTCGACTTGGCAACCAGAATTTTTGGGTGTTTGGTATGCAGGGATTCCTCATTGCTAAGAAGTAACTCCTCGTGCAGTTTTTCGCCAGGTCGGGTTCCTGTGAATCGAATGTCGATGTCACGCCCTACTTCGAGTCCCGAGAGACGAATCATGTCTGTCGCCAAGTCAACAATGGCTACAGGTTCACCCATGTCGAGAACAAAGATCTCTCCGCCACGCCCCATCGCGCCAGCTTGAATCACTAACTGCGATGCTTCCGGAATTGTCATGAAGTAACGTTTCATTTCTGGGTGAGTAACAGTGACGGGGCCGCCTTGTTCGATTTGTTCGCGAAAGATTGGGACGACACTCCCCGCAGAATCAAGTACGTTGCCAAAACGCACGGTGACAAAACGACAACATGCGTTATTGCGGAGGGATTGGATATATAACTCGGCGATGCGTTTGCAACGTCCCATGACGCTACTTGGATTAACGGCTTTGTCTGTGGAAATGAGCACAAAGGAGGAAACGTCATTCTGTACTGCCAGGTCCGCCAGGTCACGTGTGGCCATAATGATGTTTTTGAGCCCTTCACCGGGATTGGCTTCCATCAGCGGAACGTGTTTATAAGCGGCAGCATGGAAGACGATATCCGGCTGGTATGTTTTGAAGATTACATTCATGCGTTTGCGATCCGTGACATCGGCGATGCAGACGATGACTTCACAATGAAAACCGATGGCTCGTAATTCTCGCTCCAGAAAAAATTGGCCATTTTCAGACCGATCCACGAGCACGATACGTTTTGGTGAAAACGGCATGAGTTGGCGCACTATTTCTGAACCAATACTTCCTGCACTCCCGGTAACAAGGAGCGTTTTGTCGTTAATCCAATCCGTGAGTTCTCCAGTATTTAGGGAAATCGGCTCGCGACGCAAAAGGTCGGCAATGGAAACCGTACGTGGTCGGATGGCGACGGATTCTTGCAGGAGTTGCTCAATACCAGGTAATACTTTGACTTCCACATCACGATCCTGGCAACCTTCGACGAGGCGACGCACTTGACTACCTTCTAGTTCTCCCGCAGCGATGAGGACTTCTTGAACGCCGTGACGTTCCGCTAAATGGCATGTTTCATCGAGGGTGCCCAACACGGGAATTCCGGCGATTCGTTCGCAAATGGACGACGCATCGTCAGCAATAAAGCCGACAACACGGTAAGCCACTTTAGAGTACAAGCGAAGCGTGCGCAAAAGGGATTCTCCCGAATCATTTGCTCCCACAATCAATACGGAGATCTCATTGGCGGCGGTGAATGCCTTTGCTTCATATTCGGCGAAGACACGTTTGAGAGAGCGTAATCCGCTAATCGAAATGAGCGTCAAAGCCCAGTCGAGCAAGACAATACTGCGTGGCAAGGTGAAGTCAGGGGTTAGAAGAAAGTCAGTGGCCAGGAAAAGCAAGGAACTTGCTGTGGTAGCTTGGAAAATCACTTTTAGATCGTGAAACGTGACGTATCGATGCGCCCCGTGAAAAATGCGAAACCAACTAAACGTCGTTGACTTGACAAGGAGTAGGCAAGCGAGTGTTGAAGCAAGGTAGATCTTGTCGTGCGGACGGATCTGTCCTTCGAAGCGTAGCCAATAGGAAGAGAGAAATATACCGGCGAAAAGTGGTGTGAGGAACAGTGCGACGAACAGGTGACGATACTTGGTAAGGAAAGGGGCAAGTGTCGAGCGACGAGGCATTGTGGACGTCATCCTTTTGATTTGTAATGGAGTTGGGAAGCGTTACCGCGCGGTAGCGGTTCGGACAACCTCTGGGTGCTGTGGGTTTTGTTTTGGGGACCGATGAACTTGTAGTTGGGCATGCAACGCACGAAAGTGTTTGCTTTTCGGGTTCTGTTGAAGTTGCCTGTGGATATGTTTTTGTGCTTCCCCCAGTTTTCCTTGACGCAGGAGTTCTTGTACGAGAAGCCTGCCAATTCGACTGTCTTGAGGAGACAGAATGGCGGCCTTTTCAAGGCAATTCAGGGTCGCTGCGGGGTCTTTTAGATAGTTGGCAAGAGAGAACGCTTGCATCCACATTGCGGCGGTTTGCGCTGCGGGAAACGCGAGTATTTCAGCCATCACTGTGTCGAATAATTGCGCGGCGCACAAACCAGCCCCATCAAGGTGGTTTATGTTGCGGTAGTGTTGGAGAAGGTCGATCAGCCCCGCTTTATCCGGCTGGAAAGCTTGTAAAAAAAAGCGTGGTGGAAGTTGGCCAGACAACGCAGTGATGAGAAGTTGACGATCCGTTGTGGAACTCTGGAACACCTGCTTCCAGAATTCAGAAGCTGCGTTGAGATTGCCGAGGCTGGCGGCACGACTCCCCGCGGTGAGCAAAATATTGCTGTCGCGAGGACGCAGTTGCAAGGCTTGCTTCAGCAATGTTTCTTCATCAAGTGGCACGCCACCCTCAAGAAATACCACCTCGGACAAGATCGCATAGCAGCGACCCTCAAGGGGACAAAGGCATGCTGCGCGGTAGGCATGCTGTTGGGCAAGATCGAGCCATTGACGGTTCTTTCCGAGCGATCGATTTAGCCAATTGTGTAGCTCGCCAAGATTAGAGAATTCGGAGGCGTACGCAGCAGCGCGGATCTGACTGAGAGGCATGTTATTGATCGAGACTGATTGCTGGGCGTCGAATTGTTGTAGGCACAACGATGCCAGTCGTAAATGCGCACGCGAATGGGACGGATCACAACTGACGACTTGTGATAAGGAGGTGAGCATTTGATAGGAAAGCTGCTGCTGTTCTTCTGCACCTTGTGGGCCGGTTTGGCTGAGGTGTAGATAGTGATCCCAGTGGAGAGCAGCGCGGGCTGGACCGATATTAAGCCGCACGCTGAGGAAGCAAACTCCGCAGATCATAGCGCAGATCGCAAATCGAACTGGGTAGGAGAGACCTTGCGGTGGGGGCTGCAGTTTTCTGGCGGGTGGTTTTGCGAAGTGATGCAAGCGACAAATGCAGGCGAGGAGAACGAGAGTTGGTGCTAGGCAGGCCGGTACGAACCAGACGAAATCCCAAAGAGAGTGCAGCGCCGATGCCAGTAAGCTTGCCGTTATGGCTGCCCCAGTCGCTGCAATCCGTGGTTGCTCTCGTTGACGCATTGTAGTCCAACACCAATAAAGCGTTGTACCGAACAGGATCAAAAAGAGCGCTGCGCCGACAAGCCCGGTTTCTATGAGCAATTGGAGGTAGCCATTTTCAGCATAGGTGTATTCGAAGTCGAGGTTTTTTGAGAGGTGGATGGGATAAACGGAGCTATGGGTTCCAACTCCAGTTCCGAAAAGTGGAAAATCTTGAAAAACCTTCCAGTCAGCAGACCATAACGTCCAACGCGAAAAGGATTGATGGTCTGGGATCAGTGCTGTGGTAAGTGCTTTAAACTGTTTCAAAAGTGGGCCGAGGCCGTAAATTGATAATGTGATTGCGACGCTCAATATGGCTATGGTGAGACTGGCGAGAACGCGTTTGTTAATGAGCTGAAGCCGAACTAGCCAGAGCAGTACAAAGATCGCGACTGCGAGGCTGACCAATATTCCACCGCGCGAGAATGACAAGCAGACGGTTGTCAGGATGGTGGCAAGGCAGATCCACGTCGCGATCGCATGTCGGCGGCGACGATTTGGATCGTTGTATTGCCTGGCTGGTGATAGAACACTTGGAGTGCTGGGGGTGTGAGGCCATGCCGCACTCTGATGTATTCTTACAAATAACCAGATCAAGGGTCCCAGGGAAATCGCCAGAAAATGCGCCAAGTGGTTGGCATTGGAAAAGGGCCCCTGAGCCGCTCCGAGCGATTTGCGGAATGGATGTTCGTAAAGCCAGAGAAACTTGCCATTTCCGAAGAGAAATTGCCCGAGGGCGAGGACTGCAAAGAACGTCGCAGCGGCAATCGTGATGAGCAGAAAACGTTCGATATCGTATAAGGAATCGATTCTCTGGAGGGTCACAAAGAAGAGGAGGGAAGCGGTCAGAAAGAGACTAGCTCCGTAACGAGTGCTTGCTGGATAGAGACTTAATTGATTCCAGGTGTGAAAATCTTTGCCAGCCCCTTCTGTTGCCGACCAAATCGGCAGCAACGTAGCTTGGTTGGGTGCGATCACACGGAGGGTGTTGCTGGGAAGAAAAGAGAGCTGGATGAGGAGTAACAAAGCTGCAGCGAGGATGATCCACTCGATGCCGGATCGGGAGGGTCTTTTGGCGGTCGACAAAAGGTTGCGAACGGACCAAGCGATTGCTGCCATGCTGACGCTGGTCACAAATGCCAGACGTCCAATGGCGTGTAGTCCAGCGAGAAACAACGGTACGACAAAAAAGGTTGCTGCAATCCCCAAATCGATCAAGTGTGTCAGTAGACGTTCAAGAGATAAGCGTGTTTTTGGTGAGCGTTGTTGATGCTGAGGTGGCTGCAACGGCAAACTGAAATTGTCCTGGGAGCAAAACTCCCCTCTTGCCGATGCCGATTTCGACCAAACAGCTCTGCGGGATAAGGAAACTCGCTCAGGCAGCATCGCGATCCGTCTCAGTCAGAGGAGGTCTTAGCAGCGGATGGTCTTGTAGAATGGGGTGGGGAGGGGAGCCGGCTTCCAATGAATCGTCTTCGCCAAGGTTTTCCTGATACCCATCCCCGTAGCCATATCCGTAATATTCAGAGTCTTTGGTGTTGTCTACGCGGTTCGCGACAACTCCGATCAGGTTTACATGCAGGGACCGCAAACCGTCGACCGCGCGTAAGACCTCACGACGGTGATTTTTTCTGGGATCGACGACAACCACGACACCACGAACCAGCCGACCTACAATGGCGGCGTCACTTGCGGCCAGCATCGGCGGGCAATCGATCAGGACTTGATCATATAGGCTTTCTGCCCAGGTCAGGAATTCTTCAAGTCGCGGGTGACTCAACAACTCCGTTGAGCTCGATGTACTAACGCCGCACGGCAAGATGTCGAGATTACTAATCTCAGTTGTCTGAACGGTTTTTTCAAAGTAAGTGGCGACAAGTTCATCGCTGCGAAGCAGGTCGGAGAGTCCTTTCTTTCCCCGGATGCCCAGTGATTTTGACAGGCCTGGCCTGCGCAGATCGGCATCGATCAAAAGGGTGCGTTTTCCTGCTTGTGCATAGGTGCCAGCAAGATTTGAAATCACCGTTGTTTTGCCGTCTCCAGGCTCAGAGCTGGTAATGGCAACGCAGTCGAGATCCTGATCAGAAAAGGAAAGTGTCGTGCGCAGGGTTCGGAACGCTTCGTTCTCAACGGATTCCATTGCCGAGTGTACGTGCAAGCCATTAATCCCCTTTTGATCGGTGTCTCGCAACTTGCGAATCATCGCGAGTACCGGAATCCCAAGCTGCTTGCGAAGCTCTTCGGGTGTGCGGAAGCGATCGTCGAGAAGATCGGTGACATAAGCCAGGGTGGCCCCGATGAAGAGGCCTAACGAGAGACAGAAAAATGCAACCCATGCGAGTTGTGGTGACACCGGCTGGTCTTTAGCGGTTGGTTCGCCAACAACGGAGACACGCACAGCGGCTTGATTTTCATTGATGCCAATTTTCGATATTCGCGTCAATAAAGTTTCATGCAGTTTGGTAAGTCGTTTGAATTCGCTATTGGTAATTTGAATTTCCGCGATCTGATCGTTGAGGCTTGCGACCTCTTCTTCGGCCGCCTCGTACAGAGCTTTAAGTTGTTGTTCATGACTACGAGCATCCGCTAATTTTTCTTGAACCATGGAGACTAGCATGGGAGCTAATTGGTCATCTTGGATGCGCGTGAGGCGGGCACCCATCGTTGATTGATAATCTGCGAGGAAATTCTCGCGATGCGAAACAGATTGTTTCAGTTCGATGATTTGAGGATGCAAAGTGCCGAGATGCTTGGAGAGGCTTTCTAGTTTGGCCCGTTCTGCGATTAACTCGCTTTCGACTTCTCCCGTGACTTCAGCATATTGTGGATTAAGGCCTAAGGCGCTCATTACCAATTCACGTCCCACCATCGGTTCAACTGTGATGAGATGTTGGCGAAGGTCGGCTTTGCGTTCGATGGCCGAGTGAATTGCAGCCAAGGTTGACTCTAATTGAATGCGTTGTTTGCGGGTCTCTAGCAGAGAGTCGTGGTAGGCAATCGCCTGCTGCAGTGTTGGATGTACGATTTCCGGGTCATCTTTGTTGTTGAAATCGCGNACTCGCCGTTTCATCACCAGCAGNGANCGTTGTGTCTTGGCGAGTTGTTGTTCCAGTTCCTGGCGTTCGTTGTCGAGTGTTTCTACAAGCTCAATCGAAACATCTTTGTGGTGCTGAGCTGTGAAGTTCATATAGGATTCAATAATTGCGGCAACAACTGCTTCAGCGGAATAAGGGCTTCGCGATCGATAGGAGACTTCAATCAAATTCGTACGGCGGATGGAGATCGCAGATAAGTGCTGNCGCAGTTCGTCAAGCCACTCGTGTCTTGGTATTCCCGNAAAGTCAATCCGTGCTTCTGGTGGCAGCGGTTCCAAGCGATCAAGGGCGCCTTGAAGAACGACAGGCCGCAAAAGAAGTTGTTCGTAGGTGGGGATGAGAGTGCTGATCGTGTGATCTGTGGAATCCGTTGCGGAGAGCATGTCGTGTTGCCCCGGTGACACCAACAAGGATGCCGTTGCCTCGTATCGCTGAGTCGCGGTCGAATAATAGAGAATTCCTAGCGCGGTGGTAAAAGCCACTGCTAGTCCGACATGCGCCCGGCGTTGTTTCAAAACGCGCAGTAGCCGAGCGACGTGTTGAACGACGTGTTCCTCCGACCCGTCTGCGACAAGGTGGAGTTCTTCGGGGCTACCGCTAGACATGCTGTTTTGTTGCGAATTACTAGTTAGAAGACGGCACTACTGAAACCGAAGCGAACAAAACTTCGCACGGTTTCAAGGACAAATGTGGTAGGAGTTTCTTCAACGCTGACAATGTCGCCTGGTGCCAGCAGCAGATTATCAACGCCATCCTTTTTGGCTGCACGCACGGAACATCGAATAACAATAGGTTCTGGGTGATCGGGAACTTTGCGAATGACGTGGACTTTGTCAGCAATTTCCAGTGTCCGCCCACCGGCAAGGGTCAAAGCATCGAGAAGTCTGAAGTCCCGTTCTGAGGACATGGGATATTCGTTATTTTCCTTGACTAGGCCAGTGACGTAAACTGCTCGAACCGGTCGTTTGAGCACGGTCACGATCGAGCCATCTTCTAAGTGCAGATCACCAGAGCCGTTCTCGGCTGCGGAAAGCAGATCAATTCGTAACGTTCGAGGTCCTAGCATTGCCGGTGTGGATTGGGCAAAAGAGGCTTGTACTGTTGCCAATGCCGCCGCTGAGTTAGGTGGCAATTGCGGCGGATGACGGATTTCGACAATGGTATCGGCTTTTTCTGTCAGTCCTTTTGCTGCTACCAGAGCTGAAACTAACTCTCGCGCGTTGACGGGAATCTTGTACTTTCCAGGCGAGGTGACTTCGCCGGTAACTGATACCGAGATCGTTTCCCGACCTTCTCTTTGGACGGAAACGAGTGGTGCCCGATAGATGTTACGTTCGATACTGGCTTGGCGAACCGCTACATCGGCAGCAGATAGTCGCAAGCCTGCCACCGGAACCTCACCGACCAAGGGCAAATTAATTCTGCCGTCCGAATTAACACGCAGTCGATGTGGGTGAGGTTTTTCGGTTTCTAGGCCTGTTGTAATCGAGATCAGCAGTGTGTCCCCAGGTTCAATGCGTTCACCATCTACCGACAGGCGGCCTAAGCTGGAGAGGTGCAGTTGTTGGGCATGCCGAGTTGGGGGAGCGGTATAGGCTGCAGGCAAAGAACTAGGGACATATCCTCGCTGCTGGCAGCCGGTCGTGGATAATCCGCAAACTATAACACATAGAAGACGAGTGTTGCCAAATGAAAGCCAGCGGGATGGCGATGTTGCGGGTTGCTTCATATGGCTGAATTAACCAAATCTATGCCCCACTGCAATTACTGGTGATGTTGATTGCGTCAGAGGGCGAGAATTTAACAGGACCGATGCGTGCTGACCGCTACAGACAGGTTGCGTAATTCGAACGGTGTTCTTTAGGAGGGGATAACTAAAGAAACCACAAGAACAGCCAAACGATAGAGGGCTAAATACCAAAGTCGGTTTTCGTTGGTCAAGTTCAGATCGGCCGCCGAATAAATGCTAGCTGACGCAAGTTTCTTGTGCGGGCCTTTGAGCGTCGACGGCGACGGCGACAACGGTAAAGATTTGGTTTGGCTGGCGGATTCGCAAAGCGTCTGCTCGTCGGTATGTTACGGCCGCATTATTGACTTGCAGCCGGAGCTTCCCTGCGGTTTTGGTGTACCAGGATAGGTACGACGATGGCAGTTGTGACGGCATAGCCAAAGAGGGCATCTTTGGAGAGGAAAAGGTGTTGGATGGGGCGTTGTCCGCGTTGGATCGTCTCATTTGAGACCAGAAGAATTGCTTTGCCAGTCTTGGGGGGAGCGCTGCCAGCGGACCAACAACGGCAGCTAACCTTCAGGTTTCCTGCTTCAATTTGATAAAATCCACCAGCGAGGCCCGTGAGGGCAAACCGTCCCGATCGATCCGTTTGTGTTTCTCGTACGGGTAGTCCAGGGCGGGAAAAGCGGATGGTGGTGGCAATCTCGGGTTGTCCGTTGGTATTGAAAAGCTGGCCGCTTGCCGTACCACGGTGACCGAGTTCTAGGTCACGGACCTGAAGCTTGTTTGCCACGGTTTTCTGATTTGCGTTCGGGAATTTGGGCGATTCGGCTTCAAGTCGGGTGGGATTGTTGATTGACAGGGGGACCATTGCTAGGAACAGAAGAGCCATGGGGGGCTGTGATTTGTGCTTCATCATGTCACCTCATGCCTTGTGTACCTGCGATTGTCGATGTGCTGCAGGGAGCAGCGATTCAATCGGCACAGGCTACCGTTTCTATTCACTTTGAATCTAAAGAATTTTAAAACAGTCGCGCCGCACATCCTATCGCGTCGGCTATTTTGCTGGTTGGCGACAGGAGCTTGCCTCAACTTTCCAGGGCACCGTGGTACCTTGTAAAGGTCGGAAATAGTATCGAAACGGACCTGGCTCGGGAAGGTCAACACAGTAGTTGACGACTTCACGCCAGAGGAATTAAAGAAATTTATGGAGGCGGGCGTTGCCAATCCCTAAAGTGTTTGGAAATGCTATCACTAGGGTTGGGGAGCAGCATTTTGTAATGTTGAGACAGCCGGCCAGGTGGCTGTTGGGCTGCCAAGTTCGCAAAAAATGTGACTAAGATTTGACGTGTTTCAGGTGAATAGTGGAGCATGAAGTGCACCGCAGCCCAAGCATGTCGGTACTGCGTTTCTCCCATCTCACTCAATTTGTCAATTTGTTCCAAGAGCGAGATGTTGATGTGGCGGTTGAATCTCGCTTCGATTTTTGTTTTGGTTAGGTGTCCATTACCGTAAAGCCGTTTTTCTTTTGACACCTCGAAATATTCAGCAAGGCCCTCATCCAGCCAGAGTGGCACAAGAGGTAAGCAGGCATGCAGCAAAGCATGGGTTCCTTCGTGCCGAACGTCGATGTCAAATTCGCGGTTGTGATAGACAAAGACATTGCCGCTTCCCCGGCCTTTGATAAAGATTGCACGTTTCCTCGGAACTTGTGGAAAGTAGCGTTTCATATATGCCTGATAGGTTGATTTTTTGTCGAACACAAAGAAGTGAATAGGTTCGCGCAGAGGGCCTAGATTGAGAATTTCAGCGAGATCGCGGTGTAAATCCTGCATCTCATTCCAGAGTTGCTGATGTTGGCCCAAGGGGAAATCTGCATGGTAAGTGAAGGGGCCTACGGTGCGTTCGTCAACCCAGTTTGACGCGGCCAGGGCACTTGGAATTTGTATGAGTACCAACCAAATGACCAGTGACGTTCGTTTTTCTTGACCGGTCCAGCAATTCATGAAAATGGGATAAATAATGATTTCGGTTCTCAATGAGTTGGGCAGTAGTTTCTTGAGTGGGTGATGGATTCGCTCAGGAAAGGGGTGCTGGCGGAATTGAAAGTCAGCGCATTTTGTAAGTCTAACCAGCCTGCCGAAATCCTAGAAGTCGTGTAAACCTTGACATGCCGTTGAATTTGAGAGGTTTTTGTACCGTTCCTCCGAGGGCTACGGCAGCTGGGTTTGTGTGGCAAAGCAAATTGGCAGTCTCGATATTGGCGAGACTGGTCACTCGCTCAAATGCCGGTCTAAGAAGGGGCCGACGTCCGTTGCTACCATGCGCGTCGCTCGCGACAATGTGGGCAAGGCCTTCGAGGACCATCCATTCTGCCATCTTTTGACTGTGCCGTCCGAAGGTACCTCTGAGACTGCTCCCTGTGATTTGCATGAGGTAGCCTTGGTCGATGAGTGTTCGAATGACCTTCCAGTCCCGAAGAATCCCCTGGTTACGTTCTGGGTGGCTTAGGATCCCAGTGTAGCCTGCGGTTTGCAGTTGTTGGTGCAGGTTTTCGAGGGGAAAGTAGAGTTCATGAGGTAGTTCTAGTAGTACGTGTTTTCCGCGATTTGCGAGTGTGAGCACTTCTCCGGAAGCTAGTTTATCGGTTAGGTCCGCTTCAATGCGGACATCGGCGCCGGGTAGAACGTGAAGTGGAATTCCTTGAGACTCGAGATAGCTTTGTAATTTGGTGGTTTGATCGAGGATGGCATCCCCATGGGTGCGAATGTAAGAGCCCAGTTGATGGGGTGTGGCAACAATGGTCGAAATCCCGTCGTTGACGGCCAACTTTGCCATTTTTAGCGTTTCATTCCACGATTTGGAGCCGTCATCGATATTGGGAAGCAGATGACAATGAATATCGATGAATCCACCAGGGGTCACGCTGCTACCTCGTCATTTCAATCGGGGGAGAAGGGCTTAGCACCTTATTTGAGTACTCCATACGGAGCTTGGGGGTCAAGATAAATTCTGCACGCGGAGAAAATATCTTGGCTGACAGTAATTTCTCTGACGACGTGCGGGCGTCTTTCCAATTGACCGGGATTATGCCGCAAGTTATCGTGTGCAACTCGATCAACATTGCCAATAGAGGCTTGCGTTCGACGTCAGTTGTCCACGGTGGGGCTGACGGACCTGGTCCTGTATTGGAAGAAACCGTAACCGTGGGCAACTTGTGAATTACGCAACGATTGGACCCATTGCGACTTTTTTTCCTGAAAAAGTCGAAACGAACGACGAACTCCAGGCCGAATTTCCCTCATGGGACATGGCTGCAATTGCGGAAAAGACTGGAATCTTTCAACGTCATATTGCAGCACCTGAGGAATGTGCATCAGATTTGGGAGTGAAGGCAGCGCAGAAATTGTTTGATCAATTTGGCGTGGATCCGGCAACGATCGATTTTCTCTTGCTTTGTACTCAAACGCCAGATTATCCGTTGCCAACCACGGCTTGTTTGATGCAGGATCGTTTGGGAATGCGGACTTCTGCGGGTGCAATGGACTTTAATTTGGGATGCTCTGGTTTTGTTTATGGTGTGTCGATTGCAGATGGTTTAATTCGCTCAGGTAGTGTGAATCGCGTTTTATTGATCACGGCCGAAACTTATTCAAAGTATATTCACTCGACGGACCGTAGTTTAAGAACCATTTTTGGGGATGGGGCAGCAGCAACGCTCATTGAGGCTAGTGAAACGCCTTCGTTGAGTGGCTATCAATTCGGTACGGACGGAAGTGGCGCAGATACGTTGTTAGTAGCCGAGGGTGGGGCACGGCGTCAGGAAGATGCTCACAAGCCACGGCATCGTCACCGTTGGCCAAGTGCTCTGTACATGGACGGCCCGAGCTTGATCAGTTTTACGGTTGCCGCCGTGCCGAAACTCATCGATCAAATTCTTAACAAAGCCGATGTTGGTCGCGATGACATCAAAATGTTCATAATGCATCAAGCGACTCGGAAACTACTTTCACAGTTGCAGCAGCGCCTTGACTTGGATGACCAGAAAATACCAATTGTCTTAGAGAATTTTGGTAACACGGTTTCTTCCACGATTCCCATTGCGATTGATGTTTTACGGCGTGATGGACGGGTCGAGTTGGGTGATTCGACAATGTTGATCGGTTTTGGCGTCGGCTGGTCTTGGGCTGGTTGCGTGTGGCGCGAAGCTTGGAAAGCGGCGAACTGATTTAAGCCAGCTGGATCGAATCTCTTTCTTTTGAAAGCCAGAGGTTGCCCTTCCAGAGGTTGCCTGTCTGTGCCAGGCTCAGGACGCCCATTTTTTCTTTTTAACTCAAGGTTAATTTGACATGACGTGTAAGGGACCTAGGGTTTAGTGCACTTTCGTCTTGGGGAGAGACGTTTGTGTTTAACGCGGCAGGACTAGCTGGGAGCTGGAGGGATTCTGCCGCGTTTTTTTCTGCGCTGCCCGGTTTGGAAGCGGCGCAGGTTGTTTTAAAAGTGTTCCGATTTTGAGAACTGGTCTGGGGAAGTCGAGTACTGTGAGCCATAGAACGATTTTCCGCGCACAACGTCGTTTGGGGTTTACTCTGGTTGAATCCCTTGTAGCGATTTCTATTACGGCGATGTCTGGATCGGTTTTAATGATGGCAGTTGAAACTTCGCTAGGTACTGCCGATACGGAAATTGACCTAATCCAAGCCACCGGAATTGCAGAGCAGCTGATCGATGAAGCATTGGGGTTGGCGTATTTTTCTTCGGACCCGGGAACCCCTTTTGATGCCTATCTTGGACCGACGGAGTCAGAAAGGCAGGGCGTGAGTCAATGCCGCGCATTTGACGATATTGATGATTTCAACAGGTGCTGGGCGATGCCTCCGCGCGATCGGTGGGGGATTCCCTTAGGAGAAGGTGATGGAGCAGGTGGATATCGTGATCGGGTTGCCCGATTGTGCACAAGGGATCAAGAACAGTGGCTGACTTACATGCGGGTTTATTACGTCGACGAGACAGATCCGCGGACTAGACTTCGTGGAAGTCAGGCTGGTAATGCGCGTGCGATCCAAGTGTGGGTCATTCGGCAGACAGGCAAATCTTACGAGATAATTACTACGGTCAGACGAGTAATCGGTTATGTTCCGCCTTCGTAAATCGAGAAGAACTCAGGATTTTTCCAGGCGAGGCGTCACCCTGGCAGAATTGATGGTCGCGAGTACCATCATGGCTATGGTCGCTGTTGGTTTTGGAGCGATCACAATGACGGTGCAAACCGCAAATGACCACAGTCAGACGCAGCGTGAAGTGGCTCAGCATGCACGAATCTGTATCGATTACTTGCAGCAATTAATCCTGGATGCCACAGCAAACGAGCATTTCCCCGGTTTTGCCGCATTCAGTAGCGTGGGAGATGTGGCAAACTACACTAATGTGCTCGTCGTTTGGCAGCCAGAAGAAGAACCGGTTCACCCTCAAGGTTTACCGTTGTTCAGTGAGTTAGTGTTTGTCATGGCTGATCCTATCGACGCGACCCGTTTGATTCATGTGTCAGGCCTTAACGATTCACGCACGGTTCCAGATTTATCAAAACAAGAACTCTGGAGGCAAGAAATTGCGCGCGTCGTGTCACGTCGTGCGCTCCAAGATGCCACTGTTGTGGAGTTGACGGGTCTGCTAGAGCCAGTCTCGTTTGCATCGCATGCTGCGAGAGGGCAACCGCAACTTGGCCGAGTTCGATTTGATGTTACTTATCGTCCTACGGTGGAAGATTGGCTGAGCTACAAAGACGATCAATTGAAATGGGATTCCATTTCATGGGCCCAAGGAATTCATGGAACAAAGGTTGGGTTGAGACAATCGTGGTGTCGAATTGAGTTTTCGTTGATGTCGCATAGTCCAGGTAATGCAGAGCACGCCTCTGGGATCCCGTTTTTCAGTTCTTCTGCCATTTATTACGAGCTGCAGCGATGATGAATGAAGATAAGCCCAGAAATCGCCAGAAATGTCGCCGTAAGGTTTTTGCAAGGCAGCGACGTGGCGCGTCCATTGTCGTTGTTTTGGGACTGCTCTCAATAACTTTAGCCGCTTCCTATGCAATGGTGCATTCGCATGTGACTTCAGAAAGGATTCAAGGCCACTGGCAGCGTCGGAAGTTAGCACGTCAAGCGGCTCAGGCTGGTTTGTCGCTGGCGCTTTCACGCATGCATCTGAGTTCTTGGGAAGGTGTGGAGAAAAAAGTTATTGGGGAATTGTCGAAGAACACAAGGTACGAAGTGACGTTTGCGACAGGGGATGAGCGGTTGCGTCCGGAAGATAAGGATTATGGAGAATACCCGTTTCGACTTACCTTAACCTCCATCGGAATCGCTCGCTCATTTCGAGAAGCAGCAGTCATGTCGACATGTGAGATGACTGCTGTTGTTCAACTAAAGCGAACCAGCTTGGCGACACCTGTTGACGGCGAAGTGGAACAGGCATGGAAAGAATTAGCCCCTTATTCCTTGTACTGTAGCGGTCGGAAACGGAATTATGTTTACTCTCCCATACGACTGGAAGGAAACATGTGGTGGGCAGAGGGGTGCTTGTCGATGCGATTTCCCCGCAACAGCGATGCCAGACAACGATTTTTTGGTGACGCTCATGAGTTGGCAACGAAAAGTGCGGTCGATCATCGTCCCTTGCTAGGTTCTGTGACCCTGACAAAACGAAATCAGAGTCGGATGCAATCAGAACTTCGGCGCTGTCGAATTGATGTGCCTGTTAACAAGTCTGAAGTGAAAATTGATCGATTGTTCTCTGATTTTAAAGTTCCTAGAACGTATCAGCTATATCGCGGCGGGGTTGAATACGTGATTCCGATAGTCTCGAGAGAACTGAAAGATGAAGCTTTGGAGCCCAATGTTGTTGCGAATCCACTAGGAGTGTTTGCTACGACTGGTGATGTCATCGTGGGCGATAACGTACGGATTCGAGGCACGTTGTTGCAGTCCGGTAAGGGACATAAGATAAATTTGGCAGGCAAAAATATCGAAATTTGCGCTGTTGAGTTGCCGGCAGTCGAAGAGTCACCGCGTCGGAGACAATTACCTGTGGCGGTTGTGGAGGCTGTGAATTTGGCAATCGGCTCAGCAGGGTCTATTTGTGGAGTGGCTCACGTGCTTGAGGATTTTGCTTGTGCTACGGGACAGGGGAAAATGAAATGGGACATTCAAGGACGCCTTGCTGCAGGAGATTTGCAAATTAAGACAAAGCCGACCGACCTGGCGGGGCCTAGTGTCTGGAAAGACCTTTTGGAATCCTTCCGGGAGGTGGCCGAGGAGTTCTCCGAAGGTGAATCTCACAACTTGCTGGCTACGTATTTTCCTCTGTGGCTACAGGAGAGGCGGCAGTTTGATCTCGAACCGATTTTGACGGTTCGCCCAAAAGCGACTGAAGCCGAGGCACATTGGCCCGATTGGGAGCGGCCGATTTATGTCTCGCCGCCGGGGAAAACCGGCCTTCGCTGGGAGGTTGTGCGCTGGTCGGAGTAGCGTAAGTTGTTTGGGGGAATGGGTTTGCGTGCGAAGTATATTTCCTGCGGGTTAATGTGTCTCGACTCCCGCCTTTTTGCTTTGCGCGTGCTAGGTTTTTAAAGAGGACGCAAGTCTCACTTGCAAGGAGGTGGTGACCGCTGGGAGTTTCGGTTTCGCACCAAACCACAGTGGTTCGCGAGCGACCTAAATCCAGACACTGACGCAGACCCAGATCGTGACGAAGGCAGAGAATGTTCTATTTTGAGAAGCAATTTAGATGTGCAAGCCACCAATCGAGTTCCAGGAGAGACCGTTCTTGGTGTCTGCCTTTGCGCCAACGTGGTTTCTCTCTTGTTGAAATGTTGCTGGTGATTACCACGATGGCGGTACTCGCCGCGGTGGCACTACCTCGGTTCAACTCTGGGATTCACGAACAATTAAATGGCGTTGCTCGTGTTATTGCCGCAGATCTTGAATTAATTCAAGAGGTAGCCGCGGCAAATGGTACATCTTTTCAATTGACATTTTCCACAGAGCGAAATCAATACTCTCTTGAGGACGTGGGGCCTCGTAAGATCCTTAGTACTGTGGAAGGGGATTTGGGATTTCGTTTGGAGCCTATCTCAGGCAAGCAGGTTAAAGATGTATCGCACTTGTCAGTTTATGGTCCCACCGTTCGGCTCTGTGGTTTGCAAAAGCGAGCCCCTCAGCACTGGCATGCTTCCGGGGCGACTCCGGGAGATTCGCTTGTTGCCGCGTCTTCTCGCAATACGTTGGATGTAAGTCCTTTGGGCGACACAAAGAAACTATATGAGCATGTAATCTGGTTAGAGTCTGGCATGGGAGACTCGCTTTGTTTTATTCCAATCACCGTTGCCCCAGTTACCGGCCTGGTATGCATTGGTCGGATTCAGAAACAAAAGCCGCCGTTACGGAGGGCGACGATAGATACAGTTGCGCCAACCGAGCCTGGAATTGGTGTTCTCGAAAAAACCGCGAAGGGCTTGGCAGCACCTGGTGATTTGTCGGCACAGTCAAACGTTTCTAATGGATTGCCATCGCTTTTCCGTCCGGAAGCAAATTATTGATACATTTGGGAGCAAGATATGATCAGGCGATTGCAATCACGACATTGTGGACCGATTGGTATCGATTTAGGGGCCAAAGCGGTCAAGCTAATTCAATTCAATTCCACGGGTACGGAAATTGTGGAGTCCGCCTGTTGGAATCTTGCCGTACAGGAGGAAGGTAAATCCAGGGATTTGCCGAGTCTCTGGGTTGATGCGATTCGCCAAGCATGTGTGGGGCGTCACTTTCGTGGTCGAAAAGCGATTGTCTGTTTGAGTGATCGCGAGTTGTTTATCCAAAATATCCGCATTTTCAAATCGAGCAGTGACGAAGTGATGGAGCGGCATGTCGAGCAGGAAGCTGCCGGTCGAATTCCGTTTCCTCTTGCTGAGGCAAGCCTGCGTTTTATTGAAGCCGGTGAAGTTCGCCAGGGTGACACAGCCATGCGCGAAGTGATTTTAATGGCTTGTCATCAACCGGTGCTGGACGAGGTGCTGGCAGTCGTTGAGGCGGCGGGCCTCCTGCCCGTGGGGGTCGAAGTTGAGCCAGTGGCGTTGCTTCGTAGTTACTTTGCTCAGGGCCGTAGAGAGCTTGATCGAGTGTCTCATGCCCTTTACGCGCACGTTGGGTATTCAGGAACCAGTGTGACCATTGCGAGAGGAGATCAGATTTTGTTCGTTAAGTACTTGCCTCTGGGCGGCAAGCAATTTGACCAAGCCGTTGCCAGGCATTTGGAATTAGGGCTCAGTGAAGCCGGTTCTCTTCGTCAGCACAACGGTGATCGAAGAGCTGACGAGCAGGACCCGGATATTGCACGGGGCATTCGAGAAGCGACACGTGAAGTTGTGTCTCAATTATGCCTGGAAGTAAATCGTTGCGTGCGATATTTCCATGTTACCTTTCGAGGTCAATCTCTGGGACGCGTCATTGTGGGTGGAGGCGAAGCGACAGACCAGCTGACCGAGGCATTCGCGAGTCATCTGAATATTAAGGCGGAGTTAGGGGCACCCTTGCGCAGTCATGTCTCCGGAGCAGTCGCCGGTCGGGCGACTCAATGGGATGTTGCTGCTGGTTTGGCTTTGAGAGATTGTGAGTTGGTGTAATGAAGGCAATTGACTTTCTACCTGATCGATATCATAACCGGCGCGTTCTTCGTCAAAAGCGATGGTGGCGTTTGCTCGTACTTTGTTTGTTTGGAATCAGTCTTTCCGTTACCGCGTATAGGCAGTCCCGATTGGAACATAATCTTCGCATCAAAGTGGGGGAAATTGACACGGCATACCAGCAAGCATTGGTGGCAAAAAGATCCCTCGATGATCTTCAGCTCTGTTTGAATGAAGAGGAAGATTGTGCTCGTGTTTATGCTTTTCTGAAAAAGTATTGGCCCAAAACTCAGATCGTTGCTGCCATGGTTGCCGATATCCCGGACACGATAAAGTTGGACGAATTACAACTCTACGAGATGCGCGGTCACGATGTCGACTTTCAGGCCGCCGCGTTATCTGATGAGGAAAATCGTGAACGAGGAATCCAGGTTACCCTAGAACGTCTTACTAATCGCGCGAGCCAGTCAAATCTTCATATTCGGGTCGATGGTATTACGACCAACGTGCATGAACTGCACGATTTCATTAAGGCTTTGAACCGTCAGAGATTGTTGGCTGATTGCGAATTAGCTTCGCTAAACTCCGTTACCGATTCGTTACAGAAGGGCATCTCGAGATTCTCCATTAAGGGATGCGTGGTCGGCTGTTGCGAGGAGGTAGACGCGCCCGCGATCGTCGGGAATTTTGTCGAAGCATTGCCTGCTGAGATCAGAAGGAGGCTGCCGTGATGTCAATTCTGAGTAAATCACCGCAATGGACGCTGACTGGATTGATAGTGATTGGAGCATCTACCTATGTGTTCTTTTGGTTCTTACCGAAGCAAAACGACTTGAAAGACCTTCAGAAAGTAGTGGATCAAAAACAGGAATTTGTAGTCGAGGCCATGAGTTTTGATCGTAGGGTAGATTCTCTCCGCAGGCGACTCGTAGAAGTCCAGAGCTTTACCAAATTGTGGCGCAGTAAAGCGCCGCGCACAAACGAATTTGTGCACCTCTTGAGCTCCATTTCGGAGCACGCGTCCCAATCGGGGGCGTTGCTCCAACGGATGAAGCCGATGGACGCGGTAAGCCGAGGGGTCATCAACGAAGTCCCCATTGCAATAGAGTGTCGCGGAACGTTCCATGAGGTCTTTGATTTTGCTCGGCGTCTGGAGGATATGGCGGCGAACCTCTGTATCACGGATTGGAGGATTAGCACGTCAGGGGAGGATGGGGGGAATGTTCAGTGTGAGTTCGGTTTGATGGTTTTTGCCGATAATCACAAAAAAACGGGTTAGGACGGGACTGAGGATTACCGATACAAGAGAGGCTGGACCCTAGCGTATCAAAGCGTGCAGGTGTTCCAGGGTGTTACGATGCAATATTTACATCAGAGAGTGGGTCGGGAATTAACGAGAAGCCCGAAGAAGACGCTAGCATTACTGCTCGTCAGTCTGGTAGCGGTCTACGTTTGGTTTCCGCTGATTTGGAAAACGCCAGTGGAGGGTGAGCAAGCAACGCAGCGTGTTACGACGATTCCGCTGCAGAGCGAAATCGGTTTGTTGAGTTCTGAGGCTTCCGAGGCGGATGGTCAAGAGGAAGGGAAGGCGGAGGATCGCAAGTTTGAAATCGACTGGAGTTTACTTCTGGGGGAACTTGATGCGGAGCCGTTCATGAAGCCGGTAAGGATTACGGCAGCGATGCGTAATCCGTTTTCTTTTAGCACAAGCCAGGAAAAAGAAATGAAGTTTCGAGAGCAAAGTGAGCTAGATGGGCGAATTGCTCGAGAAGAGGCTGCGGCCA
>JAKVBY010000066.1:35739-42456 GCA_022446825.1 Pirellulaceae bacterium | reverse complement strand
CGTTATCCACAGCGCGCCGGTTTGGCGACAAATGCTGGCTCGCAGCCCGGCCAACAGGGGATGCCGACGGAGCAGATTACGATGGCGGAGGTCTTTCACGCGGCGGGTTATGCCACAGGCCACGTGGGTAAATGGCATTTGGGGTATCGGCCAGAAACCATGCCTAATGGGCAAGGGTTTGATTTTTCCTTTGGACATATGGGGGGCTGTATTGATAACTTTTCGCATTTCTTTTACTGGTCTGGACCCAATCGCCATGATCTCTGGTGTAATGGCGAGGAGGTATGGCGGGAGGGAGAATTTTTCCCGGACTTGATGGTCACCCAGGCCGGTCAATTCATGGAACGCCATCGGGACCGACCGTTTTTCCTTTATTGGCCAATCAACGTACCGCATTATCCTTTGCAGGCTGATCGGAAGTGGCGGGAAGCATATGCCGGCATGGAATCGCCTCGTGCCGACTATGCCGCCTTTCTCTCGACCATGGACCAGCGGATTGGCGAACTTCTCGCAAAGGTTGATCAACTCGGACTGACGCAAGAGACGATCGTTGTGTTCCAGTCAGACCATGGGCACTCAACGGAAGTACGGACGTTTGGTGGTGGGGGAAGTGCGGGTCCCTATCGGGGATCCAAATTCAGCTTATTTGAAGGGGGGATTCGTGTACCTGCGATGATTTCGTGGCCTGGTCATGTGCCCTCCAATGAACAACGCGATCAATTTTCCACCGCGGTTGACTGGTTGCCCACGCTCGCCGAGTTTTGTGGCGTGGCTCTGCCTGGCCATCTCATCGACGGAGTAAGTTTAGTGGAAGTCGTGGGCTCGGCAGATGCTGCGGCGGCCCATGAAGAATTCCACTGGCAGTCGGGGCGTGGATTGGGAGGCAAGGCTCAATGGGCCGTTCGATCGGCAGACTGGAAGCTGATTGGGCATCCATTGGAAACGCGTCAGGAGCAAACCTTGGCAGCAGAGGCGGATGAGTTATTCTTGGTTGATTTGAAACGCGATCCGGGTGAACGCCATAATGTTGCGCGCGATTACCCTGGCGTGGTGACGCGATTGCGAGCTCTTCATGAAGACTGGCTTGGAAATGTCACCAATAAATCGACGCAACCGCTGGCTCAATGAAAACGGAGGAAAAGGATGCAATACTTTGAAATGCGAACCTATATCGCGCACGATGGCATGCTGGAAGCGTTGCATCAGCGGTTTCGGCAGCACACGAATCGAATCTTTTCACGTCATGGAATTACGCCGGTTGGTTATTGGACACCGGCGGACGGCCCCGCAGCGGAAAACAAACTGGTCTATCTCTTGGCGTTTCCTGACCAAGCCGCGTGTGAGGCAGCCTGGAACAGTTTTCGTGCAGATGAAGAATGGCTGAAAATACGAGAGCAATCGCACGTTGATGCGGGTGGTGTGATTGTGAAAGAAGTCATCAGCGAGTATTTGAACCCCACGGATTATTCTTCACTTAAATAATGATGGTCAGAAAGAAACTACATTGGGGGATTGTTGCGCTTTGCCTGTTGGGGGCCGAGCAGGTACAGGCGGCCGAAGCGGTAGCTGTGGCAAAGACCGTGCAGCGTTTGATAGCCGCTGCACGTATCTATGATGAGCGAGAGATGCTGGCTGCTTCCGAGCAATTGGTGAAACTCGGGCGACCGGCGGTGCCTGCCTTGTTAGCAGCAAGTGAAGATTCGGAACCCAATGTTCGTTGGCAGGCCATACTGGCCTTGGGCCGTATTGGCAGGAAAGCTGCAGGCTCGGCGCAGTCCCGCTTGGTAGACGCGCTTCAGGATGATGATCCCGATGTCCGTGCGGCGGCCGCCGAGTCCTTAGGGCTCTTTCAAGTTGCCGATGTCGAGGTCCTGCAGGGATTAAGAGAGCAGGTAGCCGATCGTCAGCCCTTAGTGCGTGTCCAGGTGCTGGCATCGCTATGGCAGTTAACGGGTGAGACTCGTTACTTGGCGGAACTCGTCGACCACCTTCGAGCCAAAGATTGGATGGCAGTGGATGCGGCAGTGAGGCATCTAGCTCGGAGTGATACAGCGGCCGTTACCTCCGTGCGACCGTTGTTGTCGTCCAAACAGGCGGGCGTGGTGGTGGCCGCAGCAAAAGTGCTGGAAGGAATCGGTGTAGGAGCGTCCGCTGCTCAGGCAGAATTAACGACTTTAGCGCTAGGGGAGAATCGTACCTGCGCGCAAGCGGCGGCGGAAGCGCTGGCGAAAATGGGGGAGTCGGGTATTGCGGCACTAATCCAAATTGTCGCACATCGCCGAGGCACTCACTTTGGAGTGGCGATTTGCGCTTTAGGAAAGACAGGGTCTCGCCTGGCTGTCGATGTACTCGAAGATGTCATCGCTCGGGACGCGGAAACGCTGCAGGTCGCTGCAATCCAGGCACTGGGAGAACTGGGCGAGGTTGCCGAAAAGGCAAGTGGCACGTTGGTTTTACACTTAGACTCTCCAAACGCAGATGTGCGGGGTGCTTGCCTGGGAGCATTGGCTCACATGCCTTCAGAGGACGCTGCAACCAGAAAAATCTTGGAGATTGCGAGAAATGACGACGTCGATTTTGTGCGTTCCGCAGCGTTAGCTGCTCTCAAACGCCTCTCTGCAGAATCGCTTGGTCGGTCTGCGTTATCTGTGCACTAGAACAACTCACGCAGGGGCTGACCGCCTTCTTCGATGATATAACGTGGGCGACCACGCGAATCCAAGTAGGTTGTGTCGAGAGGTACATCCATATGCCGATAAATGGTTGCCGCTAAATCGGCTGGTGTGACGGGACGCAATGCGATGTCGGCTCCGTCACTTTCCGAAGCGCCGATGACTTGTCCGTGACGGAGTCCGCCCCCTGCCAAAAGCATGGACATCACGACGGGCCAATGATTGCGTCCGTCGGTACTTCCTTGCGTGCCGATGTTTGGTGTACGCCCAAATTCCCCCATGGCAACGACCAGGACATCGTCGAGCAGACCACGTTCCTCTAAATCGGTTAATAAGGTTGTATAGAGATGGTCGAACAAGGGTAACAAGGGGCCCAGGCCCTTGGAAATGCCGCCGTAGACTCCACCTGGAATTCCATGATTGTCCCACGTTCCCGAGGAGGTGTGATAGCTGAGATCGAGGGTGACAAAAGAAACACCCGCTTCCACGAGGCGACGCGCAATCAAGGTCTGTTGAGACCAGAGGTGCTTGCCGTAACGCGCTCGTATTCGGGGATCTTCACGCTCAATATCAAATGCTTCGCGGGCCCGTGGACCGGTTACCATTTCCGCTGCCTGTTGATTGTAGGTGTCGAACGCGTCCATCCAACCGGCATTGTCCAGGTGACTACGGATCTGATCAATTTGTTGCAGTAATTCGCGACGGGAACCAATACGGGCGCTGTCCAGCCCTGAGGCGAGTGTAAATAAGGGAGCTCCACCTACCTGGCCGGTATCATTTCCGACGAGATCGTAAATGGGTAATTTCGTAACTTGTTGGGCTAGGAATGGGTCATGTTTCTGCCCCAGGTAACCGCCATAAGCAACATGAGATCGCGAGCGTTGGAAGGCGACGTAAGGGGGTAAGCCCGGCTCGTTGGCGCCTCGAAATTTGCTGATAATGGAACCGTAGGCAGGATAGAGATGACCTTGTGGATTGACCCGTGGGCCAGCTTCACGATTTCCCGTTTGCATCACCATGTTCGGTTCATGATTGCTCATGCGGCAATCGACACTTCGGATGACCGTAAATTTGTCCGCCATGGCCGCTTGTTTGGGGAGGTGCTCACAGAAATGAACGCCCGGCAAAGCGGTTTGAGTGACTCCGAAAGGCCCCCGGTTTTCAAACGGTCGTGTCGGTTTTGGATCCCAGGTATCAAGATGACTCGGTCCACCCGCCAGCCAGAGCAAAATCACGCTCTTGCGAGACGACATCGATTGCCCTGCGGCAACCGCATTTGCTCGCCTCGCTAGCAGTTGTGGCAGCGAGAGTCCAGCCATTCCGGCCAAGCTTGCTTTAAGCATGCCACGTCGATTGCAGAGGGCCATACCTTCGCGTACGCGGGCATTAAGATCGATGAACGCGTGATTTTTCGTGTGAGCATGGGGAATATCAGTCGACATCGACATTTAATCCGAGAGTAAGGAAAAACGAGTGAGCCAAGGTTTCACTGTCTGTTAAGATTATCAGTATCGGCACTCTGACTCAATTGAAATTAACGACTGCGGGGGAGAATTGGCTGGGATAGGCGGAAATTGAAGCCTTTTGAATAGGTTTAGGAGGTGAAAAGTTTTTTGATGGGAACTCCCTCACTGATGGCGAAGGGTCGATTCAAGGCATCGGAAAAATGACTGGTCGGCGGCACTCCGAGTGAGTTAAACATCGTGGCCGCGACGTCCCAAGGAGCGATTCGTTCGGTGGTGGGCTCAGCTCCGAATCGATCGGATCCACCAACGACCGCCCCACGTTGCACCCCGGCGCCGGCAAACACGCCGGAATAAACCGCAGACCAATGTTTACGGCCTGGCGAAGTACCGATAAAACTTTTTTCCAACGCAATACGGGGAGCACGGCCGAATTCGCCCAGACAGACGACCAGTGTCTCGTCGAGTAGACCGCGTTGGTCGAGATCTGCAATGAGTGCCGAGAAGCTTTCATCAAAACGAGGTAAGAGGTGTTTTTTCATGGCAGCGAAGATGTCGTTGTGCGTATCCCAACCATACCAGTCAGTATCGTCCGGTTGACGATCCTGTCCTCGATTTGAATGGTTCCAAAAAACGGTAATCAAGGGGACGCCGGCCTCGACCAATCGTCGCGCAAGTAAACACGATTGACCACTACGGTGTTGACCGTAACGTTCGCGCAATGAAACAGGTTCTTGCTCGAGGTCGAAGGCTTCTCGGCAGCGGCTGTCGGCGAGCATTTCTCCAGCTTGTCGATACAAATGTCCCAAGTCACGAGCCCGCTGATTTGTTTCCAGGTTGCGGGCGAATTGATTGAGGGCACTCTTGAGTGACTGGCGTTCGTCAATGCGGACGGTGGGCAAATCGCTCCGTGGACCAAGCCCCGGGAAAGCGCTGACTCTTTCTGTGACGTCGCCGATCACAACGGGTTCCATACGGCGTCCCAGGAAACCACCGTTTTGACCGGGGGAGACGTAAAATGGGACCAGCACGGGGCCATTTACATTGACGGCATCGAAGAGGAATCTATTTTGGGGAGAGGCCTTTTTCAAAACCGCGCCATAGCTAGGGAAATCGGCTGGACTCACGGGTGGATTGCTGGTGCGTCGTGGATGGTAGCGGCCGGTAAGCGTCAGGTAGGTCGCTGAACCATGTTCCAAATCTTCGTGCGACAGACTGCGCACGATGGTCAGACGATCTGCGACTTGAGCCAGCTGAGGCATGTGTTCGGTAAAGGCGAGCCCTGGTACGGCGGTGGACAGCGTGCGGAAATCGCCGCGGACGTGCGACGGCGCGTCTGGTTTCGGATCCCACATGTCGATCTGGCTCTGGCCACCAGCGACAAACACAAAAATAATTGATTTGGCTTTTCCGAAACAAGCCGAGCGATTTGCTGTAGTCGCCACAGCGGCGATGCTGGGGTCGGCAGGATTGGCCAACATTCCCAGGCTTGCCATACTGCCAATGCGCAGCCATGATCGACGAGACATGGTAGGCGAGGGTGTAGCGACGGAATCGCAAAAGTCGATCATCAGAAGACTCAATGAGCATGGGCCAGCAGGATTGGCAGGAACTCTTTCGAGTATAAACCGCAGGGGCTGGAATTCGCAATTCAGTTACCTCGACCCTCTGGGGGCTTGAGGAATTTTGCGCAGAAAAGTCTGCGACTTAGTAGCAATGCTGACGGGTTAACCTGAGGCCAGCCAAAAGTGCTACAGTTGCAAGGATAAGCCGTTAGGTGGTCCTCATTTCAGAAGCCCGTCAGACGCCACAAACACAGACGTTCTCAAAGGAGTTTGGTGAACTTGTTCTGGTGAGTTGCGGGACGGCAGGCTAAGGAAGACGCGAGGGTAACTGACACGGTTAACGCATGTTGGCAGCTTTTCGCATCGGTTCTTTAGAGGATTTGCTTCCTCTATTTGGCCTAAGAACAGATTGGAAAGTCTGGTTGACACGCCTTCGGGAGTGGCAGGTCCATTGGTTTTTCAATTGCTGCAATTCGTCCTTGGTCCTATGATAGAGAGATGTGAATGCAGGCGACGTGGGGCTTGGCCCCATACGTCAAATGCGGGGCCAAGCTGGTCTCAGTAGTCGAAAGAAACGGACCGTGAACGTGCCAGAAGATTTCAATCCCTATCAGCGCTGGCTGCAGGTTTCGAGAGTTGGGGATCGCCCTAACTATTACGAGATTCTCCAGTTGGATTTTCCCGAAAGCGACGTTGCCAAGATCGCACACGCTGCGGATGCGGCCATTGCTAAGGTGCGGAGTTCTCGTCCTGGCAAGGAGGCGACGCAGTGGGTGGCTCTCTTGGATGAACTCTGTTTGTTGAAAGATTGTCTTCTCGACCCCACCGAAAAAGCCAAATACGACCACGCCTTAGGACGGCAAAAACACGGGATCCGATCCGGGGACGAAGCACAGACTGGGCATGAAGTGTCGATCGATGGCCGCGTGCAAGCCATTGCCAAGATGGCAACCAACCCGCAAATGTTTCCCCCGGGTACTACGGGGGAGGCGACGAACAAAGACGCTTCGATGCTCG
>JAKVBY010000066.1:23429-35639 GCA_022446825.1 Pirellulaceae bacterium | reverse complement strand
GAAGACCCGCAGATGGAAGACTCGCTCCCGGGTGAACCGCGGGAAAACAGTCTTCCCTTGCCAGCTGAAACCGACCCAGCCCTGAGTTTGGAGGTACCCGCTGTCGAGTCCGAGGGGGTGCCTAACGAAAAACAGCCGCTGACAAGTGAGGATCGAGTGGCACTGCAGGCGACGCTGTTGGCCGCTCGAGAAGCGTTGAGCTTACGGCAGTTTGAACAGGCTGAGACGGAACTGGCCAAGGCGGAGAGATTGGCGAAAGCGTCCGATTATCTAGCTCAAGTCGAACGTCTGGCAGATCTGACCAGCTATACGAAGGAGTTCATGGCAGGGTTTTCTGCCGCTTATGGCAATTTGGAAGGTGGGGTGGAACTAGTTTATGATGAGGATCGCATCGTCGTCGTGGAGGTTGCGCCACAACAGTTGATCGTGCGTTTTCGTGGCGCCAACCATACCTTCGCTAAAGAGGAGTTGCCAGGCGGTTTAGTGATGGCCATTCATGATTGGGAGTTCTCTCAGGAAGAACTGGCGAATCTTGTTTTCAAGGCAGCCTATATGGCTTCTGCCCAGGGAGCGACCCCAGAACATTTGAAGAAAGCTCGTGCCTGGTGGCGGCAGGCGGAGGCGGCAAATCTGGAATTGCATGGTTTGCCGTTGGTACTGGAGGATGACTACGATTTTTCTGGGTCGCCCGCGGTCGATTCCCCAGCACCCGGTGCAACGTCCACGCCGTCTTCTGAGAAACTGCCATAACCCCGCTCGGCCAGAGTGGCCGGGTAGTCGTGAGATAACGTAAGGCAGGGAAGCCATCGTCTATTGGGGCTCACCCGTTTACCTGGCGTTTGAGATGACCTGTGAGCATAAGCCTCGCGTAAATGTCATTGGCCAGCTACGGGCCTTGGTGATCTAGCGGATCATCTTCACCTTGCAGTTGTTTGCTGTTGCAGCTGGGGTTGATACCTTTTTCGCCGCGTTCCTTAGGTTGTGTTAACTGCCATTTGTCTGTGTTTTGAACTTCTGAAACCTGAGGGTGATTTGGGTTTTATCCTGAGTAAAACGACGGACACGGCCACAATCATTTTCTTTCTGGCAACGGCTTTGCTCTGTCTCGTTCGAAGGCTATTGCGGTTTACAGGTGATCACTGCGGTTTGTATTATGAAAAGTACCCGGCCCGGCTGACCTGAAATCCCGCTCTCGTGTTCCCTTTACCGTAACTAAAAATAGTGAGGTACGGACGAATCTTTCTGGAATGACATGACGCCTGAGGCGATGTGGAGATGCAAGATGATGTGGAATCGCGTGACTGCGTCAATCGCAGTATTGACTGTCGGGCTAGGCAGCGATGCTGTGTTGCGTGCCCAAGGCTTGACGGCGCCGCAGCCAGCCGAGTCGTTGCTGCAAGGTAGCTACTATCAGGCGGTGGTGCCTGACACGCTTGATTTGGCCGAACGTGCACGGTTGGCTGTCAATGCAATCACCGGGGCAGCCGACCCTCATAATAACTACGAAGTCTTCCAATGTGGGCACTGCGATCAGCAGCCGGCGAACTTCAATCACAACCATGGAGGGCCGTGTCTGGCGAAAGCGATCGACGTGCTCCCCCGCATGCGGCGGATGAGCGGCAGCCGTCAAAATGAGGACTTTGACCGAAAGATCGTCAATAGCATGCTCAGGGATGTTGACGAAAACGGGCTCTGGTGGATCAAGGGCGAGGGTCGTCCCTGGCGAGATAATTTCGGCGAAAAAATGTACTGGCCGTTTCCTCAAGGTCGGTTGATTGCCGGTCTGCTGGCATGGCATGATTACGACCGTAACCCGCAGTGGCTGCCGATCACCGAGAAGCTGGTCCGGGGACTCCATGGAGTTGCAGGACAAAACGAACAGCGTGCTTGGTTTCGCAACAGCAGCGCTCCTGATCTGGAACTGGCGGGTTTCGCAGAGAGCTATGAGAAAACAAAACGCGAGTCCCCACGGTTTCAAGTCTTTTTGGAGGCCGCTGCGTTAAAAGGTGGTGGCAGTTGGTCCGTCGACCGAATCACATTGGAGTATCCCAGCACGGACAAAGTTGTACTCGATGACGAGTTCACTACTCGGGACATCGACGCGTCGAATTGGGTCGCGATTGTTCATGACGATGACGCGTCGATTCTGCAAGAAGACGGAGCACTCCGGTTCGAGAATCCGGATGCGAGCGTCTATCAATGGAATACGCAAATTGTTCACAGCCGCAGTTCTTTCCCCGCAGTGGAAAAGGGCGACGGATTGCGGATGACGCTGCACATTAAAGGTAGCAGGAACGCACATTACATCGTCGGCTTGCAGCCAGAGTTTAAGAAGTATCCAGGGCGTGAGTCGCCCATGCCCCCTTTCGGGTTTCATCAGTCCGCCAGTGAAAAACGTCTCCTGTACCCGCTGAAACGTGACTTCAGCGTGCCCGTTGACATTGGGGGGCAGAATTCAAACTACGCGATTCGCATCACATTGGGCGCGGAATCCAGTGCTCGTTGGGAATACGACCTGCGTGACGGGAAGGGCTGGCAAACGGCTCGGGAGGTGGAGGGGGCTGTCTCTGAAATTCCTGGTGAACCAGGTGCCGTAGACATGCAGGTCAACGGAAATCCGCTGCGAGCACTCTCACAATGGTATGCAAAGACCGGCGATCAGGAGTCCCGGCAACTTGCGGCGAAGCTGGCCCGCTTCATGGCGAAACCCGGGCAATGGGGCACTGGTGAAGGACCTAGCATGGCGGACCCCTACGAGCACGCACGATGGCAGGGCCATTTCCACTGGTTTGCGACTGGCGTGGTCGGGCTGACGGACTACGCCACGACGACCAATGACTTTGCCTTGTTGCGCTATTTGAAATCGTACTACGAGTATTCTCGACAATTTGGCATTGTACGCATCGGTTTTTTCCCGGCAGTTGTTTCAACGCTCGCTCAACGCCAAAATGCCAGTAAACGCATTTACGGCGGACCAGGCCAAAATGATGAAGGCTGTGCCTTGGCCGACATGATCGACATCGCCCTCATGCTGTCCGAGGCGGGAGCTGGTGACTACTGGGACGACATTGATTCGATGGTCCGCAATCACCTGGTCGAACATCAAATGCTTGATCGCGAGCGACTCGCGCATATCATCGCACATTCACCCAAGTTGGAAATTAATCCTCAAATCCACAACACGGAGAATGTCATCGAACGCAACATCGGCGCGTTCGCTTCTTGTGCCGAACCGACCAAGATGTATGCCTGGTGGACGATGTGTTGTAACGCCAACATGATGCTGGCAATGCACAAAGCCTGGGATTCGATTGTGCGATTCGACGACGGTCTCGCTCAGGTGAACCTGCTCTTGAACCGGGCGTCGCCCTGGGTCGATATCGACAGCTACCTTCCTTATGAAGGGAAGGTCGTTCTCAAGAACAAGGAGGCCGAGCGACTGAGTGTGCGGATGCCGTTGTGGGTTGATCGGAGTGCAGTACTTTGCCAGGTGAATGGCCAGGAAATCCCCCTGCGTTGGTTGGGACGTCAATTGCAGATTGCGGATCTGCAGCCACGTGACGCGGTCACCATCACATTCCCGATGGTGGAAACAACCGAGCGACACACCGAACCTACTTACGCCACCACCTACACCTGCCGGTTCAAAGGCAACACGCTGATGGACATCGCACCGCGTCCGGAAGAATTCAGCTTAAAGCGGATCAGTTCGGACGATGGCAGCTTCACGCAACTCAACAAAGAGATGGGTTACCCGCTTTATCGACGTGAACACCTGCAGGCGAACAAAGCACCCACCAAGGAAGTGACCAGGTACGTCCATCAATATTGATCATCGGGGCTTTCCAGTTGAGCGGTTGTAACAACCTCCTTGTGGAAATAAATCGCATGTTCTTCCGTAATTGGACGCGGGATTTGTTATGTATTCGGAAAGCGAACACCCTTGGTTTGCCTGGAGCTATGTTTTCGCGCTGGTGATAGGCGGCGTACTTTATGCGTTCTGTGAATGGGGTATTTTTGAGCAAGGCTGGCGTCTTGAACAGATGCTGCCGTTTGTCGTGATGATTTTTACGATATTTGCCATCCTGCTGTTTCTTAGACGATGTTCAGGAACGTATTTTGTTCGCGAAGACGGAATTGGACTCGAGTTCGGGTTGACGGGATGGAGCGTTTGTTTTGTCTATACAGACATCATTGAGGCCCAGCCGGTTGACATTCGCTGGATAAGTTGAAAAGGCTTCAGTTGGCGATGGCTTCCTGGCGGTATCGGCTACATCGTTCGCAGCGTTCCTGGCGTGGGCCTGGCGTACAGATTGCCACCAAACGATCGGGGCGCTTGGACACGTTTCATTGTGACTGTGACGCGTTATTGAAGCCGTTGAGCAAGCACGCTACCTGCGAAGGTGATCGAGCGGACGCCGGAATGAGCGAACGGATAGAGGGATCGTATGACGCAAATGATTCGAGACAAACAGTTGAATCTGTTCGTGGTGATGACGACTATTGTGGTGCAGACGATTACCAGCCAGGTGGAAGCGAGGCCGAGCGTCCAAATGGACGCTGCCGAGAAAATGGGCTCGTGCTGACTGGACGTGNCAGCCGTTTCTGTTCGTTCAAAAGAGGTATGCCGCAATGCCAAGATGGTGTTGAAGGAAGATTTAACGGCCGAATTTACCTTCGTGCGGAACAAGGGCGGAGTCAAGACAGGCCTTTAATTCGGAGCTGCGGTGATGTTTTTCTACTGGAAACTTTGATCGGTATGCTCCTTACACTGCCCAGCTGAGGTTACCCGGTCGCGACGTTGCCTATAGAGATGGTTCGTTGTTTGTCTTTCAGAAGGCCGAACATAGCGCAGGTGATGTGTAGGATCCCTTGTCAAAGGAAGCGAGAGCTGGCCGTTCAGATATTGGCTCAGCGAAGGTTCTTTTGTCGTAAGCGAAGAAACTTTAAGTGGGGCCGCGTGAAAACCCATTCATATGACGCCTGCTCATATAATAGAGGGTAATAACCAAGAAGTTCGGAGAACCGAGTACTGTCTGCTTGACTCGACAATTTCCGACGCTACCCTGTCCCTAAGGGAGTTAGCCTCTCTTCCATATTTATGTTTACTTAACACCTGCATGGGTCGATTTTCAGAACGGAAGTGATCGATGGCCTTACAATTTTCAGACGGGGCACCGTCTGCGGGACAAATGGACGAGCAAGACCTCAAGGCGGCGGAGCAGCTGGCGGAGGTTTATGAGAAGATGACAACCCAATTAGGGCGCGTGATTGTTGGACAGAAGGAAGTTTTAAAACAAGTGATGATCGCGCTCTTCTGTAAAGGCCACTGCGTGCTCGAGGGCGTTCCGGGTTTGGCCAAGACACTGATGATTTCCAGCATCGCAGAGCTGCTTTCTTTGAATTTTAATCGTGTGCAATTCACACCAGACCTCATGCCGTCCGATATTACCGGCACGGAAATCCTTGATGCAGACGAAACCACGGGCCAACGGAAGATGCGCTTTGTCCGCGGACCTATTTTCGCCAACGTTCTTTTAGGGGATGAAATCAACCGTACCCCGCCGAAGACACAAGCGGCTCTGCTCCAGGCCATGCAAGAATACCAAGTGACCATTGCAGGGCAGAATTATGAGCTGGAGGCGCCCTTTATCGTACTGGGGACGCAAAACCCGATTGAGCAAGAAGGGACCTATCCTCTGCCAGAGGCCCAGTTAGATCGGTTCATGTTTCGAGTGCAGGTCGAGTATCCAACGTTTGAAGAAGAATTGCAGATCGCAGAAACGACCACATCGGAAGGGTTTCCAACGCTTGATCCACTTTTGGATCGAGACGATATCTTGCACCTCCAGAAGATTGTTCGCAAAGTTTTGATCGCCAGATCGGTATCATCCTATGCCGTTAAATTAGCGCGAGCGACGCGACCAGATTCTGACGAAGCTCCAGATTTTGTAAAGAAATATTTGACCTGGGGAGCCGGCCCACGTGCTTGCCAGTCTCTCCTGTTGGGGGCCAAAGCACACGCTTTACTGGATGGTCGCGTACACGTTTCGGTTGAGGATATCCAATACGTTGCTTTTCCGGTGTTGCGGCACAGATTAGTCACCAGTTTTTCTGCTGAGAGCGATGGCTTGACCACTGATCATATCATTGAAAAGCTGATTTCCGTGATACGAGAAGAGTAAGGATACGTTCGGATCCATGGCTTCACTCCGTTATCTTGATCCTGCCGGCCTTTCCCGTGTAGGTAATTTAGAGCTTGTTGCAAAACAAGTGGTGGAAGGATTCTTGACGGGGCGTCACCGGAGCCCCTACCACGGTTTTTCCGTCGAATATCTGGATCATCGTGCCTATACGCCAGGTGATGACCTCCGTACCCTGGATTGGAAGATTCTGGCGCGTAGTGACAAGTATCAAGTCAAGCTATTTGAGGACGAGACAAACCTGCGCGCGTACATTGTGCTCGACTGTTCAGAATCGATGGCGTTCAAGAGTGGTGAGATCAGTAAGCTCGAGTATGGATCTTATTTGGCTGCGGCACTGGCCTACCTCCTGATTCGTCAAAATGATGCGGTGGGTCTGCTGTCTTTTGACACAGAAGTTCGTGATTACATACCACCAAAAGCGCACCCGTCTCAGTTTCGCCGTATTTTGCAGACACTCGAAAACATTGAGCATGGCGGCGAAACAAATGTCGGTTCTGTACTCCACGAAGCCGCGGAACGAACAAAGCGGCGTGGTTTGATTATCTTGATTAGCGATTTAATTGACAATCAAAGTGATATTGCGGATGGTCTGCAGCACTTTCGACATAATAACCACGAAGTGATTGTGTTTCATACAATGGATCCTGCCGAGCTTGAGTTTCCGTATGACCGACTCACCCGGTTTAAGGATATGGAGGGCGCGGGACGTGTGGTGGCAAATCCCAAGAGCCTGAAACGGAAGTATTTGGAACGCATGCGTATTTTTTTGGATCAGGTCAAACACGACTGTTTTGAAAGAAAAATTAGTTACAACCTTGCTAGTACTGCTGAGCCATACGACAAATTCCTGGCGGCTTACCTTGATAAACGCGCCCGCATTGGGTGACGTGTGATTTGAACCCGATGGATTCAAATCCAAGCCTTTTACACGCCGACACTTTTTCACTCCAAAATTAAAACCAATGGGCCTCGAGTTTCTTCATTTTGGGTTGCTGCCGTATTTCCTCCCACTGGTGGCGATCCCGATTGTTTTGCACCTCTTGACGTTGCACCGGCTCAAAACGGTGGAGTTGAGCACGTTTCGTTTCTTGTTCGACAGCTATGTGCAGCAACGACGGCGGATGAAATTTTTGGAATGGTTGATTGCGTTGTTGCGCACCCTCTTTTTGTTGTTTTTGGTCGGAGCGATTTCACGCCCTATCGTTCAGCATTGGGATGCCTTGTTCGGGAGAGGAGAGGCGGGACGTGATGTGGTGATGCTGCTGGATACGTCGGCCAGTATGGGGGCTGCGACAAACGGCGTCACGTCACTTGAATTTGCTAAGCGAGCGGCATTGGAAGTTGTCGATCGATTGGGAAGTGACGACCGCGTGACCTTGCTGCGTGTTGCTTCGCAGACTGAAGAGATTTGCAGCCGCTTTTCATCGGATACGGAGTCACTCACAGATGAAATCAATGCGCTTCGAGTGACCCCTTCCCGCGGCAATCTGTTTGCGGCGTTTTCAAGCGTGTTTAATTCCCAGACACGCGAGTTGAATAACCCGTTGGTGTATGTGTTTACTGATGTTCAACAAACGGGCTGGTCCGAATTTTCAGATGGTCAAGCGGATGGTCTGATTCCAGACGGCACGGAAGTGATCGTCGTTGAAGTGGGTTCGAGTGAGGGATTTTCGAATCAAGCAATTGTGGGTGGCGCGACGGATAATCAACGCGCGATTGTGGGGTTGCCGGTGACGTTGCGGCCTCGTGTGTCTAATTTTTCCGACGAAGTAACGCAGGATGTGTCGGTGAGCGTCTTTGTCGACGAGAAAGAGATCGCCGTTGAAAGGATGACGTTGAAACCCGGAGAAACGGGGGAGGCTGAGGTCGTATTTGTACCCAGCGTCGCGGGGATTCTGCGAGGGCGATATCAAATCGAAGCAGACCGTTTTGTTCAGGATGACGAATACTTGTTTACCTTGGCGGTCGCACCGCGACTGCAAGTATTGTTGGTGAATGGTCGTTTGTCTCCCGAACCAATGCAGAATGCGGCAACCTACCTGCGGACTGCCATGATTGCCACGGAAACCAATCCGGAAGAGGTGGCCGGTTTGGAGGCTACGGATGCTGGTGCTGCGATGGAATCGGAGAATGAATTTGCGAGGTCTTTAGATGTCATTGATGTTGCTGAGGGCGGCCTGACGATAGATATGCTAAGTGAGGCAGATGTCGTGGTGCTGGCTAATTGCGGAACGCTCAATTCAAACCATTTTAACTGGCTTTGTGATTTTGTTGCGGAAGGCGGAGGATTACTCGTCTTTCCTGGAGACCGAGTGAATCAAGATGTTTATGGACAGCAATTATTGAACGCACCCACACGCCCGGACGAAATGCTGGTGGCGGCAACATTGCAGGCGGCGGAAGGCGATATTCAGGACGCGACGGGATTTCAGCAATTGGGGGCGATTGATTTTGCGCATCCGGTGTTTTCTGTCTTTGACGATAGTGATCAGCGGTATTTTGGGAAAGTGCGCGTCTACCGACACTTTCCTGTAAACATTGCAGAAGACTCGGAAAATACTTGGCCGATCGCGGAATTCACCGATGGTAAACCAGCGATCGTGGAAAGTCGGTTTGGGAACGGTCGCGTGATTTTGTCGGCATTTCCGTTGCACACCAGTTGGGGGAATCTTCCTCTCCGTCCCGAGTTTGTTCCCATGGTGCTGCGGATGATCAGTTATGCAAAACGGGCTGCCGAAGTGGAGGGACCCTCCGTCGTTGCGGCAGATGGTTCAGCGGAGTTTGTCGTTAACCAAAAGTGGGCTCCCGTATCTGCCAACGTGATCGACAGCAATGGGAGATCGACTCAGATTGAATTTCAGCGTTCCAACTCGCGTTTGATGGCTGCGTTTGATCGGACTACGGAGCAGGGTTTTTATACCGTTGATATTTCTGGCGGTCGTGCAGAGCAGCCAAAACATGGAGTGCTTTCGTTTGCGGTGAATTTGGCGGCAGAAGAGTCTGACTTTACGGCGTTAACAGAACCGCAACTGAACAAGCTTCTGCCGAATGCCGCAATTACCATGGTGGATGCTACTGCGGACGTACTACAGGAATTTGGCAACATTGGAAACGAGCGAGAGATTTGGCGTCCACTGATCATTATTTTGTTTGTAATCATTGGCATTGAGTTTCTTTTGTCGACTTTGGGGGGACATATTGCAGGAGAGGATGAACCTTCCACGGGCCAACGGATTCGCGATCTTGCTCAGGGACGCTGGGTGGGGCGCATGACTGGCGCAGACATTGAACAAGAAATTGAGGAGAGTGTTACGGGGTGATAAATGCTTTCGATCTCTCAAAAGAGAGTATTGAAAGCTTTGGCGAGGGGTATTCTCCCGGAAAAGTGAGCATGAGACACTCAAGAATATGGCTCTCAAGGCGATGGCTTGGGTGAAGGGTGAGGGCAGTTTTCGAAGGAACCCTGACGACAATTGTTTAAAGGATAGCGGCCATGGCTAACGACTCTTCTTCCAGCGTTCATCAAGATCCTGAGGCGCAAGCGGTTGAATTGCCAGACACCTCGCGCATTCTTCGCTTAATACAGCGGACACGTCGGCTCTTAAAGTCCACCTGGGTTACGACTGGCTTGGGGGTCACTGTCGGGCTGTGTGTGGCAGCGTTGCTGCTGGTAGCGCTTACCGATATCGTCGTGACCTTCTCATGGGAATTAACGCGACTCGTTGGGCTGTTGATCGTAGCGGTGCCGACGGCCTGGGTGTTTGTGGTGGGGGTTTTGCGACCCTTGTTTCGCCGCCTGACGTCTGTCATTGTTGCCCGGCGAATCGAGACGGAAATTCCCGGTATTCATAATCGACTCGTTAGTTGTGTCGATCTTTCGGGTAAGCAAAAGAGTGGTTTTCATTCGATGGCATTCCACCGCCGACTGGTTGCCGAAGCCATTGAACGCATTAGTAAATTTCGCATTCGCCATGTGCTCGATTTGGTCAGTTTGCGACGTGCGGGGATGTTTTCCTTGTTGAGTGTGGCAGCATTCGTTGTGGCGTTCGGCGTGATGCCGGAAAGACTTTCCACTGCGATGGCGAGAATTTTTCAGCCATTTGCGGATATTCCACCGGCCTCGGGCGTGTTCTACGACGTTTTCGTAAACGACCAAGAGAAGTCGGGCGATTGTGCCACCCTCCGCGGCGAGGATATCAGTTTTCGTGTGATTGTACGGCGGGGTGAGGTTGATCCACCGGGTGGTGATGACCCACTACGACTGGTCATTGAGATCGGAGACGAGGAAGGTGCTGTTGAGAAACTGCATTACGATTTTTCCCAGTTGAAAGAGAATCGAACCTCTTTCACGTTGACTGGGATGCAGAGTTCGTTTCACTACCGGGTGTATGGCGGGGGAACATGGTCAAAAAGATATGCCATTAAGATTATCGAACGACCTCGCATTGTCGGGCTGCAGACCGAGGTTTCGTATCCGGCCTACATGAAGATGCCAGAGACCAAGATGGGGCGTTTGAACGACCCGGACATAACGGCGCCGAAAGAAAGCCAGGCGAGAATTCTTGTCGACGTGGCTGGTGATGCATCCGAAGGGGAAATTGAGTTATTACAGCGCCAAGTAACTTTTGTGGAAGTCCAGGACCGCCCTGAAAGAAGCTGGGCCTTGGGCGACGCTCCAGAGGGTGCCACCCGCGAAGGAAATTGGCAATTTGATGAAGAGAAGTTTGCGGAAAAAGCACACTTCGATCCAGCAACACTACCAGGTATCCTCCATCAGCACGGGTTTCATACGGCGCCCGTGGGTTTTGAGGTGCAGCCTGGTGAAGTGCTGTATAGCTATGTTTTTATTCCAGAGGATCAGATACCAGAGACGATCATGCTGAAGTGGCATGATGGAAGTAGCTGGGAGCACCGGGCTTTCTGGGGTCAGGACTTGATTGCGGAAGGTCAGGTCGAAACTGCCAGTCGGAGGCACGTGGGCGATTTGCCAGAGGCTGGTAAGCTGGTCCGCTTAGAGGTTCCTGCCTCTGCAGTCGATATGGAGGGACGCAGAATTCACGGTATGATGTTTTCGCTTCACGGGGGACACGGTTTGTGGACCACCGCGGGTGCGATGCCGCCGGCAAAACGCGCTGTGAATGATTTCGTGGTGACCGAGTCGTTTTTGCTCAGCCCGGAACCATCGGAAGACCCCGTATCATCGGAGGACACGGTGCCATCGGAGGACCCCGTAGCAACGCCTCCCGCACCACGGCCGGCCGAGGTTTTGACAAGATGGTCTGGTGAATTCCCAGTGACGCGAGATGGTTATTATCGGATTGTGCTGAGGAATGAGTTGCAGTATCCAAATCCAGGTATGCAGGAAGGGAAGATTACTGCGCTGATCGATGGTCCGCCCCAAGTGATTCTAGAACGTCCTGGCGTGGACCTGATCGTGAGTAAACCCATTGAAATTCCACTTTATGTGGCCGCATACGATGATTATGGACTTCAGGATATTGTCTTGGAGATTCAGAAAAACGAGGATGGATTCCAAGGCCGTCCAGTGAAAACTTATGAAGAAAATAAATTAAGCGATGCGGCTGTCGTAACCCTTGATTTGTCAGCGGAAGAGGCTGTCATTGGTGACACATTCCTGTATCGCGTGGAAGTGCGCGATCGCAAAGGAAATACTGCAACCACGAGAGATTTCTCCATTCGCTTGGCGGAGGAACCGTCGGCGGAGGACCTTCAGCAAGAACAATTTCAAGACAAAACAGAGCAGTTTCAAGAGCAGTTGGAAGAGCTCGTACAAGAACAGCAAGAAATTCAGGAAGCTATTGAAGCGACGACAGAAGAGCACGAAGCTTTGACGCAACAGATCGAGCAGGCCAAAGCCGAAGCCGCCGAGGAGGCCGAGGCGTCGGAGGATCCGGAAGAAGAAAATCCCGCCGAAGAAAATGCGGATCCAGCAGAAGCTCCTGATCCAGATGCTGCAGCGCCCGAGGAGCCAGCCCCCGAGGAG
>JAKVBY010000066.1:0-23329 GCA_022446825.1 Pirellulaceae bacterium | reverse complement strand
GCAGGTGAGGAAGCTGCCCCGAGCGACGCGATGCCCAACAGGCTTAGCCCGGCATTAGCTGAAACCACACCAGAGTTCGACGAACGATTGGCGGAAAAGGTGGAGGCCATGCGTCAGGCGCAGGAGGCGAGTGACGCCCCGTCGGATCCTGAACGCGAGGCCTTTCGCGAGGACCAATTTGAGCAGCTAGAGGACTTGGATGTCGCGGAGCAATCGCTGCGGGCCGATGAGGAAACGCTATCGGAGTTACTCGAAGAGTTGGCCCTGGAGGAAGCAGCGAGCGCAGAAGAAGCGGAACGTTTGGCAGAGCTTTTGAATTCTGCTGAACTTCAAGAGGCGCGGGAAATGTTCGAACGCATGAATGCCATGAATGAGCCGCAAGAATCCACTGAGGAGTCAACTGATCCAAGTGAAGAGGCGACGGAGTTGAGTCAGCTTCCTCCGGCCTCTCAATTGCTTCGTGAGTCCGAAGATGTGCAGGCTGGGGTTGAGTTGATCATGCTTGAATTGGATGACTTGGATGTTGCCACGCGGGCGATCATCATGCAGATGCAGCCGAAGGCGCGGGAAGAATTACTGCAGGGTTTGCGTGAAGAAGGTCCGGAAGCCTACCGGCATTTTATCCGCGATTATTTTCGGCGGCTTTCGAAGGTACAGGCAAGTGACAGTAAGGCTGGGCAGTAGACCCGGCAATGACCAACGAGTGTTGGTTAAAGTGATGAGTGGCGTGTTGTGTTGAAAATCGAAACGGTAGAACGTGTAGCAACATGGAATGGTTTTTGAAATCAATCGGCGTGACGGATGATTTGGTTCAAAATATTGACCAAGCACAGTTGGCTTTTCAGCGTCCGCTAGTTTTGTGGCTTGGTTTGTTGTTTGTCATTCCGGCTGCTTACTTTATTTATCGGCGCCAACGTGACAACTTGGCGAGCGTTCCCAAGAGGTTTCGTATTGCGCTGAGTGTTACCAGGGTGCTTGTGCTGCTGTTGTTGGTAGTGGTCCTGGCTGGCCCTTACCTGTCGTTTGATGAGGAGGTCTCCAAAAAGCCAATTGTGGCAGTGATGCTGGATGGTTCGCAAAGCATGCAGTTGTTGGCCGGTCCTTATGCCTCCGACGAAAAACTAGTGTCCTTGGCGACAGCCACTGGGTTGGACGTGTCGGAAGGTCAAATTGATGTGGAGACACGTCAGCAGCTACTAGACATGTCACGTGCAGAATTAATTAACGCGGCGATGTCGATCGCTTACGAGCCAACGCTTAAACCCTTAGAAGAAGATTTTGATGTACGTTACTACGGGTTTGCAAGGCAACCGTTGCCAGTGACATTTGAAGAATCTGAGACTCCGACCGCCAAGCTGATGAGCGAGGGAAGTGCGACGTCGCAAATTGGAGAAGCGGTTTATCATGTTTTGGATGAAGCCGCCGGAACTCCCGTGTCCGGGATATTACTCTTTTCAGATGGGCAAAATACGGGTGGTCGATCACCCTCGCAAGCAGCTCGAGCTGCTGCTGACGTGAATACTCCGATTATTGCGATGCCACTGGGTTCTGGAGAACGCATTAAGGACGTGTCGATTGTAGATGTGTACACGTCGGGCCTCGTCGCCGTGGGAGATATGGTCGGCGTGAATGTTACTCTTGAATCCGTTGGTTTTGACAACTTTCCTGTTAAGGTCGAGCTTAAGGATGGCGACGAGATCCTGGACGTAAAAGATGTTGTGGTTCGTGACTCGGAGCAGCACCAGGTCGAATTGACATTTGAGGCAGCGCATGCGGGGGATCGTTATTTGACGATCCATGTTCCGCCACCCGCAGAAGAGGTCGAGCAGCTTCATGCAAATAATTCAGACACCGCGTTTGTTCATGTCAGCGAAGAGAAAATTCGCGTGCTGTTGCTGGACGGTCGCCCGCGTTGGGACTTTCGTTTTGTTAAGAATGCCATTCGACGGGATAATGGTGTTGGAGGACGCACGGAAGACCAGGCGGATGTCGTTGTGGAAACAGAGTGGCGGCGTTTGCCTGATGAAATGAAATCGACGTTGCTGCCGCAGACAGTCCAGGAATGGTCTCGTTACCATACTGTGATTTTGGGTGATGTCACTCCAAACCTCTTTAACGACGCCATGCAAGAATCCTTGATTAAGGCAGTTCGTGAAGATGGCGTTGGCTTAATCGTCGCCAGTGGAACGGAGTCGATGCCCCATAAGTACGATGCGACGTTTCATGAGCTACTTCCAGTTCGTTTGCGGCAAGGGCTACCTGGTCAAGAGGCTCCGGTATACAAGCCTTTTCGCATGGAGCTGACACCTGCGGGAATGATTCATGAGGCACTTCGCCTGTACGACGATCCGGGTAGAAATCGTGAAGTGTGGGCGGAGATGCCACCTTATTATTGGTCTGCAGCGGTGGAACGTCCGGCGCCGGGAGCGACGGTGCTGGCAGCCAACCCTAGTGTCACCAGCCGCTATGGAAAAATGCCACTGATTGCCTATCACTATGCAGGAGATGGCAAAGTGATGTTTGTCGGTACCGATTCGACCTGGTTGTGGCGACAGAATGTGGGCGACCGTTTCTTTTATAAGTTTTGGGGACAGGCAATTCGATTTGTCGCGCGTACAGAAGAGGAAGACTTACAGAAAAACTCCATCGAAGTGCGGCCCGTACGAGCACAGCCCGGTGAAGCCGCTGCGATCGAACTGATGGCTTTTCATGCAACCGGAGAGGCCGATGAAGCAGAATCAAAGGTGATTACGCTCCTGGGACCTCAGGGTCGAATGGATCTTGAATTGACGCGGGATAATACGAGGCCCGGGCGTTTCACAGGGGAGTTCACTCCGAGCGAGCCGGGGGTTCATCGGCTGGCCTATCAACCCAGTGATGGCGAGGCCGTGGAAGCGACCTTGCAAGTTTTGATTTCACCCGAAGAGTATCGACATCCGAATCTCAACCGCCCTGCCCTTGAGTTGTTGGCGAACACCACCGGGGGCGATGTGGTGGAATTAACCGATTTGGCAACTATCCCAGAAAAGCTCAACGGTGAGATTGAATTAAAACAGCTGCATCGCGAAGCATCCATTTGGGATAACTGGTTGATGCTGGGACTGTTGATGCTCATTTACTGTGTCGATGTGGGAATTCGACGGTTGATCGGCCTCTCGTAGCAGAATCGCATTGTTGTTGTGGAAAATGAGAACCCGCCTGGAGTGAGAAATCAAGAATGTTGGGTGAGTGGAAAAAATTTCATGGTAGTGGACGTCTGGTGAGCCGTTGGTCATGCGCTCTGTTGTATGGTTTTGTTTTGACGGGCAGCGGGCAAGCACAAGAGCCTGCGGAGGCAAAATCCTCCTCGGCAGAATTACTGACGGACAAACGCATCATTCAGGACGTCACCGCTTCCGTAGAGCATGCCTTGGAATATCTCTCCGAGCAGCAGCGGCCGGATGGCGCATGGGATGGCAATAACGCACCCAATGCCCTGGCATTACTGGCCTATATGGGACGGGGACACGTTCCCGGTCGAGGTCCCTATCGGGAGGTGCTTGAAAAAGGCAAAAGGTTTATTTTGCGAACCCAGAATGATGAGGGACTTTTTGTACCCCAACGGGCGGCCGGTGCAGGCCCGATGTATCAACAGGGTTTGGCCACGTTAGCGCTCGCTGAGATGTACGGCATGGATCCAGACCCCGAATTAGAGGAGAAGTTGCGCAAGGCCGTGGCATTGACGGTGCGCTGTCAATCACCAGCGGGGGGGTGGAGATATCAGCCGAACCCCAGTGATCAAGATGTGAGTGCGACCGTAATGCAAATTGTGGCGCTGCGGGCGGCCAATAACGCTGAAATCCCGGTTCCCTCGGAGACGATTGAGCGGGCTGCAGATTATATCCGCTCCTGTGCAGATCCGCGTGGTGGATATGGTTATCAGGGTCCGGGGCAAAAGCCTCAGACTTCAGCGGCGGGTGCGGTATCGTTGCAATTATTGGGCCATTTTGAAGACGAGACGGTACTTAAGTCTCTGGATTATCTTTCTGCGATGCCTGTGGAATGGAATAACAGCGGTGGGATCCAGTACTACTATTACTTTCACTATTATGCGATCCAAGCGAACTACCAAGCGGGTGGCAAGTATTGGAGTGATTGGCATCCACGCGTCCGGGAAATGTTCCTTGAGCGACAGAACGCTGACGGGAGTTGGGATGTGCCTGGCGGATCGGAAGGCGCGAATGTAGTTGGTACTAATAAGACTTACTATACCGCAATGGCTTCATTGGTCCTCGAGATCTACATGCATTTTCTACCGGCGTATCAGCGTTAAGCCTGTTAACGTTCTTTCTAGCCGGAGTTCTTGTTGCGGTGACTGCTTCGGGCAGTGTCCTCTGGTTATTTGAGCCGAGCCGCCTAGCAAGCGATGGCGAATCCTACCCAAGTAACACCGTGAGCAGGAGCACGCTTTGGTCTGCCACGATCACTCCTGGAGATCGTTGTGCTGGAAAAGCCGAGAGGAAATCATTTGCCTGATGCGGGAATGAAAACCGCCGCTGGTGCAGATTTGTCTGCGCGGGGGTCCGCAGGAAATTGTGGTGTGCTCCTGGGAACGAAACCGCCCCTACTGACGGCGGTGGAGGTCCTCGCACGTAAAGGCTGACTAGCTGGCAACTCGCTGTGTTGGGGGAAGGTCGCGGGCTCTCAGGTGGCGCCAAGTCAAAGAAAACTCAGTCATTAAAAGTTTCCATCGGTGTTTCGTTGCGTTGGGCGATGGAGACAACGGCAGGTGCGTATTCTCGATGGTCCCATAAGTCTGGGTGAGGTAAGAGGCTTTTGTCAAAGCGATTGTCGGATTCGACAATGAAGAGACTGTCGGGCGCAGCCACGTTCCAGAGTTTGGAGATTGCTTGGAGAATGTCTGTTGGGCGCTCTAAAAATAGGGAGTAAGGCGGAGAGATAAACACGGCAAGAGGCCGATTTTGGAATTGAGCTAAATTCTGTTTTAACCAGAGAAAGGAATCGCTTCCGAACGTTTGCACCTGGTGGTCTACACCGATGGTGTGGGCGTTTTGGTCAATGATTTTGACTGAGGGGAAATGACGTTCAATAAAGGTGGCACTGTCAGCACCACGGCTGAGGGCCTCGAAACCGATGGCTCCGGTACCAGCAAATAGATCCAAAACGTATTTTTTTTTGATAGCGGGTCCCAGGAGGTTGAAGACAGCTTCCCGTACACGGTCCTTCATTGGGCGGGTCCGTCGATCACCGTGGTATTGCAGCAAGCGGCCGCGATATTTGCCGCCGATGATGCGAAGGGAAGTCGGTGCCGTCTTTTCAGCAGGGCGTGTAGAACCTGATTTGCGTCGTTTGGCCATGGGTTCAGCTTATAACCATGACATCGTGGAACCAACCCACCCGCTCCAGCCGTGACCGATTTTTAGAGGTTGACATGCCCTCGTAGCTGTTTTTACGAGTTGGCTGGGGAGCCGTTTTTCTTTCGGCCCTTCTATGGTAATCTTTATGGGTCTAAGTGATGGATTTGAAGTCGTGGGGCAACGGGTTAGGTGAATCCCTGTGAGGGAGTGCTTCATGTTGGTCCCCAGTTGCATTGCTAGGAAGTTGTGTCGATTGACGAGAAAAGCCAGTTTGTAGGAGTTCAGTCCGATGGCAAAAGCCGTGTTGCGAGTTTTTTACGTTTGTGCAGTTATGAATCTGGTGATCTACAATCAGCCGTTGTCGGTGACTGCTCAAGAAGAGGAAACAAGCCAATCACCCGAGGCAGGTCAGGACGTTGCAGAAACGCCCGAGGAAGCCGCCGAAACGCCCGCAGAGGAACCGGCTGCAGAGGAACCGGCTGCAGAGGAACCGGCTGCAGAGGAACCGGCTGCAGAGGAACCGCCTGCAGAGGAACCGCCCGCAGAGGAACCGGCTGCAGACGCTGTTGCCGATGGTGATTCCGCGCCAGCCGAGGAAAACGCCGACGATGCGACGGATGCTGAACCCGCTCCAGAAACGCCTGAAGACGCCCAAGTTACTGAGGCGGAATCGTTCGAGGTAAAGTTGGATGTCTGGAAAAGTGTGATTCGAGATCTGAGGTCATTGCGAACAGTCTACAAAACTGCTGATGATGCCACCAAGCCGGCACTGGAGCAGCGGTGGATCGCCTTGCTTGAGCAGGCGAACCAACTACTTCCCGAACTACGCCAAATTGGCAAGGCGGCATTTTTGGCTGCACCAAATCAGAATCGAGAGTTAACCCGGTTCTTGCTCAAGGTGGCCGATGATGAGATCAAACAAGACCGTTTTGAAGCAGCGGCTGAAATTGCAACGATGTTGATTGATAACGATTGTGACATCAGTCAGGTGTTTGATTTGGCAGGTGTGGCACTGTTTTGTATTCATGATTTTGAAAAGGCTGAGGAGTATCTTCAGGAAGCAGATTTGCGCGGTGCCACGTCTGAAAACGGCAAGAAATATTTTACCGCCGTTGGTGATTACAAAAGTTTTTGGGAACGGGAACAAGAACTGCGAGCAAAAGACTCCGAGGCGAATTTGCCAAGAGCCAAGTTTGTGACAAGCAAGGGTGAAATCATCTTGGAACTGTTTGAAGATGAAGCTCCGGGAACGGTCGGCAATTTTGTCAGTTTGATCGAAAATGGTTTTTACGACGGCTTGACGTTTCATCGCGTCCTCGGGAACTTTGTAGCTCAGGGGGGGTGTCCCGCCGGTGACGGTACCCAAGGTCCTGGATACAACATTAAATGCGAATGCTTTCAGGAAAATGCGAGAAAGCATTTTCGTGGTAGTTTGAGCATGGCCCATGCCGGCCGCGACACAGGTGGATCTCAGTTCTTTTTGACGTTTGTTCCCACGGAACACTTAAACGACAAGCATACGGTGTTCGGTCGTGTGGTTGAGGGGTTGGATGTGTTGGCTGAATTGCAGCGGCGCGATCCGAGTGGCTTCGGCCCTAAATCGGAACCCGATACCATTGTCAGTGCGGAAATTCTTAACAAACGCGATCACGAATACGTTCCAGACAAGGTGGACTAGGGCGGTTTCGCTTTTACGATCCACGGTATGACAAGGTGCTGACTGAATTCTACTGTATTCCACTTGTGCGTCGTAATACGGCGCGTATTAACGTGGTTCGGTATATTTGCAAAGGGATGAATTGATGAGAACGCTATGGTGCATGTGCCTGGTTGTGACCGCTTTGGCAGCGACTTCGTTGCATGGTGAGGATGTGGAAACGCTTTCGCCAGAGGCTCGATTTGTCGAGGTCAATCAAGAATTTGTGGCGTTAGACAGTCAAATTAAAGAGATTGTCGAAGAATTTGGCACGGCAGATGAAGCGCGGAAAGAGGAGTTGCGCAAGCTGTATTTTGAAAAAGTGGAAGCAATTACGTTGCTGATGAAGGTGCTTGGTGAAGCTACGTTGGCTGCGTATACCGACCAGCCGAACACGAATAAGGCTGTTGAGGAGAGAATGGTGGGTTTTGTGTTTGATTACGCTCGTCGTGATCGCTACGAGGATGCATTGAAACTCGCTCAATTACTCGAGGAGCACGAGTGCCCGAATAAGGCGTACCTGAGTGTTGCCGCAGACGCAGCCTATGCAAGTGACAATTTTGCAGCTGCGGAGTCTTATCTTCAAGCGGCGCAGGATGCCGGAGTGTCGCAGCCGCAGAGTGATATGTTGGTACAGGAGTTACCCACAGCAAAAAAGGCATGGGTTCAAGAGCAGGAAATTCGCATGGCCGAACGCGCGGCCGATGATCTACCTCGTATCAATATGGAAACCACCAAAGGAACCTTAATTCTCGAACTTTACGAAAATGAGGCGCCTCAGACGGTCGGCAATTTTGTCAGCCTTGTTGAGGACGAATTCTATAACGGACTGGTATTTCACCGGGTGCTAGGTAACTTTATGGCACAGGGTGGTGACCCCACCGGCACCGGGTCGGGCGGCCCAGGTTATCAAATTCTCTGTGAATGTGAGGCTCCCAATCATCGCAAGCACTTTCGAGGTACGTTGAGCATGGCACACGCCGGTAAAGATACTGGAGGATCCCAGTTTTTTTTGACGTTTCGTCGTACAAGTCATCTGGACGGCAAACATACGGTGTTTGGGAGAGTCATTGAGGGCGTTGAAGTGCTGGCTGACCTGCAGCGTGTGAATCCTGGTCAAGCGGGGCCAGAGCCTGATAAGATCGTGAAGGCAACTGTTCTGCGTAAACGAGATCACGTTTATGCACCGACCAAGTCAAAATAAGAGCGCCGCTGGTCACATTGGGTCGGGAAGTTGTCCGAATTGTTTGGATTGCCCTAAGGTCTGTTCTGAAACGGCCTTTGGAGAACCTGTCAGTCGGAGGACGGTGTTTTTCCAGGAATGAGTCACTTCAGGGTGGTTGACGATTGCTGGGGCGCGGCCTAGTTTGGCATGTTTATAGCTAATCAAGTCTATGCGCTCTATTTGTAATTCTAATCTTGTGCTTGGCACCGAATGCACCTCAAGTCACTAAAAATATTCTGTGATGTCGTTGGCAGACGTAGTTTTTCACGTGCCGCAGACGATAACGGGATCTCTCAGTCTGGGGTCAGCCAAGCGGTGCTGCACTTGGAAGAGCATTTAGGGGTGAAGTTGCTTGATCGATCCAAGCGGCCTTTTGTTTTAACGCCTGTAGGTGAAGTTTATTACGAAGGGTGTCGGAAATTAGTCCAGCGATATTACAGCTTAGAAGAGGAAGTTCGAGCTTTGCACGAAAAGGTAGAAGGTCGCGTCCGTGTGGCCTCGATCTATTCGGTAGGTCTGAGCTACATGAATGTTTTTCTGCGACGTTTCCGAGAAAAGTACCCGAAAACACAGGTCGGATTGGATTATCAGCCACCCGAACGGGTTTACGAACTTGTGCGGAACGATCAAGTCGACGTCGGTTTGGTTAGTTATCCACGTTCGTCGCGTGATATCAATGTTGTTGCATGGCGCCAAGAACCGATGGTTGTCGTCTGTTCTCCAGACCACGAATTAGCTCAGCGGAAGAGTCTGAGGCTGGCGGAATTAAAAGGGCGGGATATGGTTGGCTTTAATGATAGCCTGCGCATCCGTCGTGAGATTGACAAAGCTCTCGGCAGGCACAATGTCGATGTTCGCGTGGTCATGCAGTTCGATAACATTGAAACCTTGAAGCGGGCGATTGAAATAAATGCGGGCATTAGTTTGTTACCGGAAGTGACCGTACGCCGTGAAAGTGTTGCGGAAACTTTAGTAGCGATTTCGATTTCGGATGTCGTTTTGACCCGTCCTCTTGGTGTCATTTATCGGCGCGGTCACGACTTAGGGACGACGGCGCGGCGGTTCATCGAACTGCTGACTGCAGAGACAGAGGGGGTTCGCACCGCGACGCAATCTAATGGAAACGATGAAAACGAAACTCGCAGCAGTCACGATCTACAGACGACTTCTGAGGCATCCAAGAGTGCTTTGGAGACAGAACCAGTGTGACCTCGGAAAACGATACCGAGGGTAACGATAAAATAAAAATATACGGGCCTGACGCAAATGCCCGAGTGGTATGGATAACAAACGTTGCAATAAAGGATGGCGGTAGTTGGCATGAGAGAAAATCAATTGACAGGGTTGCCTGCAAAGCAAGGACTCTACGACCCGGCGCACGAGCATGATAGCTGTGGTGTGGGCTTTGTCGCTCACATTAAGGGCGAGAGAAGCCACCAGGTCGTAGAAGATGCTTACGTGATCTTGAAGAATATGGAACACCGTGGTGCTTGCGGTTGTGAAGCGAACACCGGTGATGGCGCGGGGATTCTTACGGCGCTTCCACACGAGTTCCTGACGCGGGTTGTTCGCGATGAGTTGGAGGCGGAATTGCCAGCAGCGGGTGCTTATGGAGCGGGCATTGTCTTCTTGCCGAGAATCAAGTCTGAACGCGCTCAATGTAAAGCCGCTGTCGAGAAGATTATTGCGGAGCAGGGACAAGTTTTGATCGGTTGGCGAAAGGTTCCTTGTGAAACCGAAGCGGCTGATATTGGCCCTACAGCGAGAGCTTCCGAGCCACATATCGAGCAACTCATTGTGGCGGCGGCGGAGGGTCTGGACGCCGACGCATTTGAACGGCAGCTCTATGTAATCCGAAAACGTGCGAGTCAAGCTTTACGAACGGATACATCTCTGGAAGAAGCCAAAATATTCTATATCTGCAGTTTGTCGACCAAGATCATTATCTATAAGGGCATGCTGCGGACGATGCAATTAATGGAGTATTTTCCGGACCTCAAAGATCCGGAATATACGACACACTTGGCGATGGTGCATTCGCGTTTTTCTACAAACACGTTTCCGAGTTGGGATCGCGCGCAACCAAATCGCTTCATGTCTCACAATGGTGAAATTAACACGTTGCGTGGAAATGTAAATTGGATGCGCGCCCGTGAAGGAGTGGCGCAAAGCGACCTGTTTGGAGACGAATTATCGCAGGTGTTTCCTGTTGTCGAGCCTGACTGTAGCGACTCGGGCACCTTTGATAACGTGCTGGAATTTCTGCGGATGACGGGGCGTACACTGCAGGAGGCAGTGATGATGATGGTCCCCGAAGCTTGGCAGAAGCATGAGACGATGTCTGAAGAAAAACGGGCATTTTACGAGTATCATTCGTGTTGCATGGAACCCTGGGATGGTCCCGCATCGATTGTGTTTACGGACGGGAAATATATCGGAGCAGTCCTGGATCGGAATGGTTTGCGACCGAGCCGCTATTACGTGACTCATGATGACCGAGTCATCATGGCGAGTGAAGTCGGAGTCCTACCGTCAGTGAGTCCCGACTTGGTCAAGTCGAAGGGGCGTTTGCAACCAGGGCGAATGTTTCTGGTCAATTTCGAGGAGGGAAGGTTGGTTCCGGATGAAGAACTGAAAAACGAGTTTGCCCGTCGGCGTCCGTACAAAGATTGGCTGCGCAATCAAAGAATTGAATTGACCGACTTACCGGCCAGTAGCGAGACCCACGGTTTCAATTCGGACACGCTGTTGGCAAGGTTGCAAGCTTTTGGTTATACGCTAGAGACCCTGCAGTTCATGCTCATTCCATTGATTCACGAAAAACGTGACCCGGTTGGTTCGATGGGGAATGATTCGGCATTGGCTTGTTTGTCGGATCAGCCTCGCATGCTTTATGACTATTTTAAACAGCTCTTTGCGCAGGTCACGAATCCGGCGATCGACTCGATTCGTGAGGAAGTCGTGATGTCTCTTGAGTGTTACATCGGGCCAGAGGAAAACTTACTGGAAACAAAGGAAGGCCATGCGCACCGCTTGCGGATTCCGCATCCCATCTTGACCAACGATGAACTGGCCTCAATTCAATGCTTAGACTACCGCGGTTGGAAAACGAAGAGCATTGACGTTACTTTTCCACGTGAGGAAGGCAAAGCGGGCATGCTGGCTGCAATCGACCGCATTTGTGCTGAATCAGAAAAGGCGATTGATGCGGGTTACAGTGTGGTGGTTTTGTCTGACCGGGCGATTTCCGCAGATCGGGTACCCCTGCCGACGTTGCTGGCATGTGGCAGTGTTCACCATCACTTGGTTCGCCAAGCCAAGCGGACAAGAATCGGTTTGGTGCTCGAAACGGGGGAAGCGAGAGAGGTGCATCATTTTTGCTTGCTCATTGGCTACGGTGCGGATGCCATCAATCCATACCTGGCCTTTGAAGCCCTTTGGCAAGCTCAGCGCGAAGGACGGTTGTCGGAGGAATTTAGTCAGGATGATAAGATTACTTCGGCTTACCGTAAGGGGGTCGCCAAAGGAATGCTTAAGGTAATGGCAAAGATGGGAATTTCAACGTTACATTCCTATAAAGGCGCCCAAATCTTTGAAGCTGTGGGATTGAAAGACGAAGTGATTGATCAATGTTTCACCCATACGGCAAGCCGCGTTCAAGGAGTGGATTTTGAAGTTTTGGCAACGGAGATCCTCAGGCGACACGCCATAGGTTTTCCAGATCGGGATGCTGCGAAAATGGCGTCATTGCCGAATCCCGGGGAATTTCACTGGCGCGCAGAGGGGGAAAAGCACGCCTGGGAACCACAGATTATTGCGGATATTCAAGTGGCTGCCCGTAGCAACGATGCGGACGCTTATGCCAAGTTTTCTAACTCGGTGAATCAAGAAAATCGTAAGCGGTGTACTTTGCGTGGGCTCATGCGATTTCGAGAAGGTGTCAATGGTGGACCCATTCCACTCGACGAAGTGGAGGCTGCAAGTGAAATCGTCAAACGGTTTTGTACGGGCGCCATGAGTTTTGGTTCGATTTCGGCGGAGGCGCATGAATCCCTAGCCATCGCGATGAACCGATTAGGTGGCAAGAGTAATACCGGGGAGGGTGGCGAAGACCCAGAACGATTCACGCCACTGCCAAACGGAGACTCGAAACGATCTTCCATTAAGCAGGTCGCTTCGGGGCGATTTGGTGTGACGGCGTGGTATTTGACGAATGCAGACGAACTCCAAATTAAGATCTCCCAAGGGGCAAAACCTGGCGAAGGCGGTGAATTGCCTGGCCGTAAAGTTGACGACAAAATCGCCAAAATCCGCTACTCAACTCCGGGTGTGGGGCTGATCAGTCCGCCACCGCATCACGATATCTATTCCATTGAAGACTTGGCGCAATTGATTCATGACCTAAAAAACGCAAACCCAGCCGCGCGGGTGAGTGTGAAGTTAGTTAGTGAAGTGGGAGTTGGGACAATCGCCGCTGGGGTCACCAAGGCGCACGCAGACCATATCTTGATTTCGGGCGATGGTGGTGGGACAGGAGCTTCGCCTTTGACGAGTATTAAACATGCTGGGCTGCCCTGGGAGTTGGGGATTTCGGAAACGCACCAGACATTGGTGATGAATGATTTACGTAGTCGGGTGGTGTTGCAGACAGATGGTGGGATGAAAACCGGGCGCGACGCGGTCATCGGCTTTCTACTGGGTGCAGAAGAAATTGGTTTTTCCACTGCGCCTCTGATTACCATGGGCTGCATTATGATGCGCAAGTGTCATCTGAATACCTGCCCCGTGGGGATTGCTACCCAGGATCCAGTGTTGCGCAAAAAGTTTACCGGCAAACCAGATCATGTCGTAAATTACCTTTTCATGGTAGCCGAAGAGGCGCGGACGATTATGGCCCAATTGGGTTTTCGTACGATCAACGAGATGGTTGGCCGTAGTGATGTCTTGGATGCCGAAGAAGCTGTTAACCACTGGAAAGCGGATGGTATCGATTTGACGGCCTTGTTAGCTCCTGCTCCGAAGCCGCATGCCGAGGTGGGGACGTATTGTAGTATGCCTCAAGATCATGGTTTGGATGAAGCGCTCGACAACACTCACCTGCTCGAAATGTGTAAACCGGCGTTGGAAAAGGGTGACGAAGTTAAGATTGAGTTGCCCATTATCAACACGAACCGAACGGTTGGAACAATTCTTAGTCACACGCTGGTTAAACATTGGGGTGACCGCGGATTACCGGATAACACGATTCAAATAAAATTCACAGGATCGGCAGGTCAGAGTTTTGGGGCCTGGTTGGCAAATGGGGTGTCTCTGGAATTGGAAGGGGATGCCAATGATTATGTTGGCAAAGGACTTTCTGGTGGTCAGATTGTTATTTACCCACCTCAGGAGAGTCAGTTTCTTGCCGAAGAAAATATCTTAGTCGGCAATGTAGTTCTTTACGGTGCCACCAGTGGAACAGCCTTTTTCCGCGGACGTGCAGCCGAACGCTTCTGCGTGCGCAATAGTGGTGCTCGTACAGTGATTGAAGGCGTTGGTGATCATGGTTGTGAATACATGACTGGTGGGCGAGTGGCGATTTTAGGACCCGTTGGTCGTAATTTCGCAGCAGGCATGTCAGGGGGTATTGCCTATGTGTGGGCGCCGGACCGCGATGCGTTTCGACTTAACTGTAATCTAGGCATGGTTGAACTGGAGAATGTCGAAGCTGCGGAAGATGTCGCAGAATTGCTGGATTTGATTGAACAACACCGCGACCATACGGAATCGGCGGTGGCGGCAAGATTGCTTGAAGAATGGCCTCAGGTGTTGGGGCAATTCGTGAAAGTGATGCCGACGGACTACAAACGTGTTCTTATGGAACGCAAAAATCATGATGCGGAAAACACGTCCGGCGTTCAACAGGAAGCAACCGCAAAATAAAACACCGCAAACAACCGAAATAATTGAAAGTCAAGTCGGCTACTGCTAGTGAAGTGCTGAGCCGAGAATGTAGGAGTAATCATGGGAAAACCAACGGGTTTCAAAGAATATCCACGACATCCAGTCCCTTACCGTAAGCCCTCCGTGAGAGTCGACGATTTCTTGGAGATTTTCACTGCGAGTGAGGAACAGCATTTAGGCCAGCAAGGCGCCCGGTGCATGGATTGCGGCGTTCCGTTTTGCCAGTCGAATAACGGTTGCCCTATCGATAATTTAATTCCAGAGTGGAATGACTTGGTTTACAACGGTCGCTGGAAGGATGCGTTGGATCGACTTCATAAGACGAATAATTTTCCGGAGTTTACGGGGCGCACTTGTCCAGCTCCTTGTGAAGGGGCATGCGTATTGGGAATCATTGAACCGCCAGTCACGATCAAGAATATTGAGAACGCTATAATTGACCGTGGTTTTGAGGAAGGTTGGGTGACGGCGAATCCACCACAGACTCGAACTGGTAAGCGAGTAGCGATTGTTGGTTCTGGCCCATCAGGATTGGCAGCAGCAGCGCAATTGAACAAGGTGGGGCACCAGGTAACGGTGTACGAGCGTGCTGACCGTATCGGTGGCTTGCTCATGTATGGCATTCCTAATATGAAGCTTGACAAAGGAGTGGTTGCACGACGAGTGAATTTACTCAAAGAAGAGGGGGTGACCTTCGTTACCTGTGCACATGTTGGAAAGAAGGAGGATTTTGAGACAGGTCATATGACACAGATCATGGAAGAGCGTGGTTGCGAGATGCAATATGTCGATCCTCAGCGACTCCTTGATGAAAATGATGCTGTGTTGTTGGCGACCGGCGCGACCCGGTCCTTTGATCCAACGGGACGTTGTCCGGGTCGGGATTTAGAAGGCATTCATCTTGCCATGGACTTCCTGACACGTAATACCAAGAGCTTGTTGGATTCAAAGCTTGAGAATGGACAGTACATTTCAGCTGAAGGAAAGAATGTTATTGTCATTGGTGGTGGTGACACAGGTGCTGATTGTATCGGAACCTCTTTGCGCCATGGTTGCCAGAGCGTTGTCAATTTCGAATTATTGGACAAGCCTCCCGCCGAACGTCGTGATGACAATCCCTGGCCGCAGTGGCCACGAGTGTTTCGCGTCGATTATTCTCACGCGGAAGCAGAAGAAAAATTTGGAAGTGACCCCCGTAACTATCAAATCTTAACGAAAGAATACGTGGGTGATGGCGATGGTCATTTGACGGCGGTGCGGACGGTAGAAATCGATTGGTCGACTCCGACTCCAGGCGGACCGCCCTGGACGGAAGTCAAAGGCACGGAAAAAGAATGGCCAGCGGATTTAGTATTTCTAGCGACCGGATTTGTAGGTCCTGAAAAAACCGTTGGTGAGATGCTTGGTGTCGAAATGCAGAATCCACGAGGCAATTGGGAGACATTTCAGGCTCAGCACGGAGAGTTCGCAACGAATGTCGAAGGCGTGTTTGCTGCTGGTGACTGCCGTCGCGGCCAGTCTTTAGTGGTTTGGGCCATTAATGAGGGACGTGGCGCTGCGCGGTCCGTTGATATGTATTTACAAGGGAGCAGCTCCCTCCCGGCTCCGGGGATTACGATGGGTACTGCTGTGACCGCCAATGCTTAGCGGCCTTTGAAGAGTTCAAGCAAATGCCTTCAAAAGCGGCGTCTTCTGAAAAATCTCCTGACGACAAGCATGCGAAGAAGGCCCCTCGCATTGCGATTGAAATCCATGACTTGCCGATGACGACGTATCTTGCAAGAGGGAGGCAAGTGTCCTCTCCATGGACTCAAGTGGTGCGTTTAGGAGGTTTTTGTGGTTTGCTGTTGTGCGTAGGCGTTACTGCTTTCTCGCTAATTCATTTCTCCAGCCAGCGTCCAGAGACGGAACCGAAAACGCAAAGGAACAGGTCGACAAGCGTTCTGCCTTCAGTTCCAAGAGAAATTGGTACTGTCAAACCGTTGGTGGACTTCGGGGATCTATTGCAACCCGCTGTGGTTGAAATTGAAACACGAGCTGTCGGCGGGAGTGTAGGCAGCGGTTCCGGTTTTGTGATTGATGATCGCGGGCTACTGGCCACTAGTTTTCACGTGCTTTCTGAGGCTAGTCAAGCTTCGGCAAAATTTGCCAATGGAGAGGTGCACGAAATTGCGGGTTATGTTGCCATTGACCAAGAGCGTGATGTGGCGATTGTGAAATTAATGACGGCACCCCTGAAACTAGAGGTGCTGCCCCTCAGCGAGGAACGCAAACCGCCCTCCTTATCGTCCGTCGTGGCGATGGGGTATCCACATGGCGCTCAGTTTAGCGCGGTGACTGGAAGAATTAACCGTGTTGTGTCGACCTCTGAATTGCCGGGGCATTCCCGAGCGTTTCTCCGTGAATTCATTACGGGCGAGGTAGATCATGAGTGGATCCAACACTCGGCAAGCATTGCCACTGGTCATAGTGGAGGTCCTTTGGTTAATGAGGAAGGAGAGGTGATCGGCGTCAATACGTGGGTCGATCGAGAGAGTCGTTTTGGTTATGCCTTGCACGTCCGGTATTTGCGGAAGATGAAGTCGAGTGTGGGGCAGGAGTTGACTCAATTGCAAGAATTTTCCGAGCCTTCGCCTCAGTTGACTGAAATCTTGCGTCGATTAGAGCCGCAAGAAATTGAACGTACATTTCAAGCAGCTGAGAATCTTGACTGGCAGCCAGTCAGTTCTTCAGACTACGAGAAGCTCCAGCAATGTGCTTGGGTCGTGGCCGTAGCGCGGCTACCGGGTTCTCTGGTTGGGCCCGGCGGCCTTGGTCTTGATGAGTTGGAGTATGTAAAGAAATCTGCCGATCAATTTATCAGTAAACTGCGGTACCGATCCGGAAATTGGTCGGAGGAGATGCATGCCATTAACCACTTTGCGGGGGGGGCATTGTCAAAGCCTATGAGGGGATTAGTTGTCTTTGCTCACTTAAAACGAATTGTCGAAGGTGAAACGGGAGGCCGTGATGCGCTGTTCCAAATGCCGGAGAGGAAGGCTTACGTGCTTGTCCCGCTTGAGGGCTCTTTATTTGATGCACCACCAAACACATTGTGCTTGATTTTAGGTGTCAACCACACTGATCGAATGGTGCGATTAGATGATGCCGCTTTGGAACGGCGTCGCGTTTCGGTTGTGGCAAGCGGTGCGATTCTTGAAATTGAAAAATGACACAGTTCAGTGCGGGTGAGATAGGAACGGAATTGCGATCAGCACCAATCGAGACCGATGTCAAGTGAAGGGGCGGAGTGTGTGAGAGCTCCACTGCTGATGCGGTCAACACCTGTTTCAGCAACCGTGCGTAGGGTGTCGTGAGTGACTCGGCCAGAGGCTTCCAGCTGGACTTCCGGAGCCAGCGAATCTCGCCAGCGAACGGCTGCACGTAGATCGCCGGGAGACATGTTGTCGAGTAATACAATGTCTGGACCAGTAGGTAAAACCTCTTTTAATTGAATCAGTGAATCGACTTCAACTTCGACAATCGTTTCTGGGTCAAGATCCAGTTGGGCGGCCTGGTGTTTAAGAAAAGATCGCACCTTATGAACCACGTTGATAAGGTTGGTTTCTACAGGTTGCGTGCTTTTTTTAATTTGCGCGAGGTGATTGTCTTTCACCAGGATGGCGTCAAATAGACCCGTTCTGTGGTTGGTGCCGCCACCACAGCGGACGGCATATTTGTCAAGCCGTCGCCAACCAGGCAGCGTTTTTCGCGTGTCGTAGATTTGTGCGTTTGTCCCGGCGATTTCGTCGATGCATCTTCGTGTGGCGCTGGCAACTCCGGACATGCGGCCAGTGAAATTAAGTAAGAGGCGTTCCGTCGCTAAGAGATCGCGGGCGGATGCGCAAATTTGAGCCACCGGCGCGCCAGCAGAAACGAGCTCGCCATCCTGAGCATGTTGCTGGAAAGAGTGGGCAACGTCCGCTTCCTGGAGAATTAACTCACAGGCTTTGAGCCCACAAATAACTCCCGGCTCGCGTGCCACGAGCGCAGCTTTGGCTTCCTGTTTGGAATCGATTAAGGCGATGGATGTCAGGTCCCATCCCCGATCTAGATCTTCGGCGATACTTGATCGAATCAATTGACGGCAGTCGTGAATGAGTCGCTCATCCCATTCAATCTGCCGAAAGTCCTTTCTCATAATGCAGGCCCATTTGATGCGTTTTTGTTGTATCGTGACACGTGGCGAAGTCCTTGTCGGCAATCGGCAGGTTAGCGCCGTGTGCTAAATGAGTCAATGGGGTCCGTGGATTCGTAACTCTATGAGGCTTGAGGGAGCGTTTTTGTCATCTTCTGTGAGTAAGGGAAAGAATCACCAACGCGAATAAGACAACGTTATTGTTGTGACCCCCTAAGTTGTGCGATGATGGCTGAGGACGCTTTTGTTTCCTCAATGCAAACGAACCGTGTGGGAAAATGGTTACCACGATGTCTTCTGCTACCATCGCCTTCTATTGGGTCATGGCAACGGTCTGCGGATTGTTGGTCAGTTGGTTTAGTGTGCGTCCCCTGATACTGAAAGGCGCTGCTCGGTCACGTTGGAGTGGGGTAGAGTCGCTCGGGTTTTGTGCCAGTTTATTTGTCTGCCTTATCGCTTGGCGTTGGCCCAGTGTTTTGTTTCCACAGTCTCTTAATCCTGACGAATCGCAGATGATTGCTCAGGCGCTGAAATTTATGTTTGATCCGATTCCCTGGCGGGCTGTTGATTCAACCACCAGTGGGCCACTCAATAGTTACGTATTGATCGTTCCGACTTGGTGTGGGGCGGAACTTGGCTTTGCGAGTGCGCGAAGCGTTGCATTGGTGTGTCTTGGGGGCGTTGCGGTTACTACCTACTACACAATGCGCAGCTCGGGGAGCGAAGCTGTCGGGAGGATTGTGGCCGCGAGTTTCTGTTTTTTTGTGGCCTCGGCAACTTTCGGAGAGTACGTGCATTATAGCAGCGAGGTATTTCCCATGCTGCTGCTCTCTAGTGGTATCTGTCTTGGATGGAAGGCCGTCTGCCGAGCGGGAGGGATGCCCTCGCTTTTCCTGGCAGGATTGTGCCTGGGTGCAGTGCCGTTCGCTAAACTTCAGGCAGGGCCCATTGCCGTCGTGATGTTCTTGGTACTTCTAGTCTTTGTATGGAATGATCTCGCTAATCCGAAGGATCGCTGGAAAGCTTTCGGTATTTTTTGTGTAGGTGGATTGAGTGTGCCGGCGGTTATTTTAAGCACGCTGATTGCGACGAATCATGTTAATGACTTTTGGCAATCTTATATCAAAATAGGGGGTGTCTATCGCGCCTTCATGATGTTGCCTTGGGACGTTGTCGTATTTGTGGCAAGATCGAAAGAATTCGTCGTATTTGTGGCGGGTGCAGTGCTGGCTGCAGTTGTTGCGTGGTGGGAAGGTCGGCGTTATCCAGCTTCTACCGGCACTGAGGATCGACGACTTCAGGTTCTGGTTGCGATTTATGCCTTGATAACCTTGCTCGTCATTGTAAAGCCAGCACGCGACTATTTTCATTATTTTTTATTAGCCGTTCAGCCCATTGCGATGGGCCTGGGGCTCGTTACTCGGCGATTGTTTTTCAGGCTGGAAACTCAACCGAGGGACTTCAGCGAGGTGTCCCGGCAGCGTGCTCGCAACTGGGCTGTTTTGGTGCTGTGCATTTGGCTTGGGCCGTTGACAGTCCAGCGGTTATCCAGAGCTCCGCAGCATCCTTATTTAAACAATATGCGGATTCGCAAGAAACCGCATCAGGATCGAGCCGTGGAGGTGATCCGAGGCCTCACTCATAGCAACGACAAATTAGCTGTCTGGGGTTGGGAAGCGGACTTTTACTTGCGTACGAAAATGATCCCTGCCACACGCGATGTGGTCACTTGTATGGTGACGGAGAGCCACTTTGTGGATTTACCCGCTGGTCGCCGGCGATATTATCAGGAACGCTTTGTGAAAGATATCGTGAAGAGTCGGCCAGCGGTGTTTGTTGATGCTGTTTGTCGAGAATCTTTTTGGCTCAATCAGCGCCCCACTCAAGGTCATGAGCAACTGCCAGCTCTCGCAGAATTCATTGAAAACAATTACGCTTTGGCGTTAGATACAGGGGCAGTTAATGGCGACGGTATTCGTGTGTTTGTTTTGCAGTCTGAGTGAAATGAAATATTAGGGACGGGGTTTATAAGGATGTAGTGAGTTAAAGGGTTTCTGATGAACAAACCTGCCCGTAAAGATGCCTTATCTAGACGTCTCGCTATGTTTTGGCCAACGGATCAGGTCGTGATCGCTGCGTTTGCACTCTTGGCGTTGGGGTTCATCGTCGGGAAATGGCACGTCGCTGGTGGGGGGAGTGGCACTCTCATTGAAATTGATGATGCCGAAGTGGGTAACGAGAAAAAGAATTTCGACTTTGTGGTCGATCTTAATACCGCCAGTTGGAGTGAATTCTCGTTGCTTCCGGGGATAGGCAAGGTGACGGCGCATCGTATTGTACAATCTCGCGAGCGCGACGGAGACTTTTTTTGCCATGATGATTTGCTCAGAGTGGAGGGGATCGGACCTCAGACGCTCAAGCGAATGAAGCCCTACCTCCTTTCGATGGAGGTTGCTGAGAAGTTCCGAAGTGAAGATGTCAACAACGCATCGACAGAAAGAAGATTAGCAAAGTAAGATAGTTCGCCAGATCGGATAGGCGATGCATCGTGTTTCATGAAAGGCCGTCATTTTGGAATTTCAGTTGGTAAGTGAATTTGCTCCTGCGGGTGATCAGCCACAGGCAATCGAAAAGCTTTGTGACGGCTTGGGGAAGGGAAAGAAGCATCAAGTGCTGATGGGGGTCACCGGTTCGGGAAAAACCTTCACCATGGCAAATGTAATCCAGAAGTTGCAGCGCCCGGCCTTGGTGATTTCCCACAATAAGACCTTGGCAGCCCAGTTGTACGGTGAATTTAAAGAGTTTTTCCCCCATAACGCCGTCCATTATTTTGTTTCTTACTATGATTATTACCAACCGGAGGCGTACATCCCGCAACGCGATATCTATATAGAAAAAGACGCTTCCATTAATGAAGAGATCGATCGTCTTCGTCTCGCCTCTACTAGTGCCCTGGTGAGCCGCCGCGATGTCGTGATTGTGGCAAGTGTGTCTAGTATCTACGGCCTCGGTTCGCCGGATGATTACAAAGACATGATGGTGTCCTTGCAGCGCGGAGAAACGATTGACCGGGACGAGATGTTAATGAAGTTGGTAGATATTTTGTATGAAAGAAATGATGTAAATTTTGCGCGTTCTAAGTTTCGTGTTCGAGGTGATTGCATTGAGGTGTGGCCATCGTACGAGGAGTTTGCCTTTCGGATTGAGCTGTGGGGCGACGAAGTTGAGCAGTTGTCACTGATTGATCCAACGAGCGGTGAGACACTGGGTACTGAGGAACAGTTGTTTATCTATCCAGCAAAGCATTTTGTGATGCCGGAAGATCGCATTGCTGGGGCAATTGACTCGATTCGCGCGGAGTTAGCAACGCAATTAGAGAAGTTTCGTGAGGAAGGGAAGTTGCTGGAAGCGCAGCGTTTAAACGCACGGACACGCTTCGACTTGGAAATGTTGCAGGAGGTAGGTCATTGTCCTGGAATTGAAAATTACAGTCGGCCTTTGTCAGGGCGTGTGCAGGGTGCGCCTCCCCACACGCTTTACGACTTTTTCCCAGACGATTTCCTCTTGTTTGTAGATGAGTCGCACGCAACGGTGCCGCAAGTGCGCGCCATGTTTGCCGGGGACCAAAGTCGCAAGTCAACTTTAGTGTCCCATGGATTCCGCCTTCCCAGCGCTTTAGACAATCGTCCCTTAACGTTTGATGAGTGGGAGCAGCGGATCAATCAATGCGTCTTGGTATCTGCAACGCCCGGCGATTATGAACTGGAGCAGGTTGGTGGTGAAGTTATCGAGCAGATCATCCGTCCGACAGGGTTGTTGGATCCGCCGGTTGAAGTGGTGCCCGCCCGGGGGCAAGTACCTCATTTGTTAGAACAAATCAAGGAACGTGCTGCCAAGGGCGAACGCGTCCTGGTGACTACCTTGACCAAGCGTCTTGCAGAGGATTTGTCTGCCTATTTCAACGAGCGAGGAGTGACTTGCAAGTGGCTGCATAGCGAACTAGATGCCTTTGAACGGGTTGAGTTGTTGCGCGAGTTGCGTGAAGGGAAATTCGAGGTTCTCGTAGGTGTGAACCTGTTGCGCGAGGGGCTGGATTTGCCAGAAGTGTCTTTGGTGGCAATTCTGGATGCGGATAAAGAAGGGTTCTTGCGCAGCGAGACCTCGCTCATTCAGACAATTGGTCGTTCGGCGCGTAACGTGAATGCGAAAGTTTTGCTGTATGGCGATCGAGTGACGGATTCAATGCGAAATGCTATTGATGAAACCAATCGGCGTCGCAAAATTCAGCATCTTTATAATGAAAGGCATGGAATTACTCCGGCAACGGTAAAGAAGAATATTCAGTCGGGGATTGAGGCAGTGGCAGAATCCCGCCGAGTGGTCAATGAAACGGTGGGGCGTGATAGTGAAGGTGAGGCTATTACAGAGGAACATGTCCAGGAGCTTCAAAAAGAGATGTTGGCAGCGGCCGACGCCCTTGACTTTGAGCAAGCGGCTGCCCTGCGAGATCGAATTACTCGTTTGCGTGATTCGATTGGTGAAAAGCTGGCAGACGTGGAGGCCAGTTCTCGGTCAGCTACACGAGGGGGTAAACGACGTCGCGGGAAAAAGGGGCGTGGGAAAGTACCACGGCCTAAAAGAACTTGATGCGCGGCTTAGCGAAGATTGGATTGCGCATGCAAACAGCGCATAAAAACAGCAGGGAGCGTTAGACGCAGCCCTGCTGTTAGAAGTTTCTTGACCCAGGTCGGTCAATGAATCCACAGCGCCTGCTTATTCAGCGGCTGGTTCTTCAGCGGCTGGTTCTTCAGCGGCTGGTTCTTCAGCGGCTGGTTCTTCAGCAGCTGGTTCTTCAGCAGCTGGTTCTTCAGCAGCTGGTTCTTCAGTGTCGCCATCCGGTGCACCTTCACCGCCGGTTTCTGTCCCGGTGG
>JAKVBY010000065.1:19684-43239 GCA_022446825.1 Pirellulaceae bacterium | reverse complement strand
ACAATGAAGGGCAATTGATCTGGAATCGCTTCCGTCTGCTCTTCCGATTCCGGTTGCATGCGCTCGATAAGTTCTTCACGGCCAAGCTGGTTATAGCTACTAACATGTCGAACACCGGCTTGCGCCAGTAAAGAATATCGCTCCTCCATTTTATCAACGGCCCACGCCAAAATTGCCTCAGCCTTCTTCATGTCCGTCACGACAGGATGCATCAGATGTGGCAGCCTGCCATAACCACAAAGCTCGACCATTTTCGGATCGATCATTAACATGCGAACTTCATCCGGACGCCGCGACATCAAAATCGAAGAGATGATCGCATTCAAACAAACACTTTTACCCGTCCCCGTGCGACCCGCGATTAACAAATGCGGCAAGGTGGAAAGATCGACCACCAACGGCTTTCCTGAAACGTCTTTACCAAGAAAAATAGGGATGCGCATTTTCTTTGTACGGCCATTTGCCTCTTCGATAACTTCCCGCAGACGAACGACCTGACGCTCTTCGTTAGGCACCTCAATTCCGACGGTATTCTTACCTGGAATAGGAGCTACGATGCGAACACTCGGAACACGTAAGGCGATCGCCAAGTCATCCGCCAGACCTGTGATCTTGGAAAGCCGTAAACCGGCCTCTAGCTGCACTTCGTACTGGGCGATTACCGGCCCTGTTTCAATTTCGACTACCTTTACTTTAAACCCAAAGTCTGCAAACGTTCGTTCCAGAATTTTGGCCTTGCGACGGACCTCCTTTGCCTGTGACTCAAAACAAACGTCGTCCGCTTCAATTAACAGATCCAGGTCAGGAAGTTCATAATCCATGGGATCATCAAACCGATCTGCTTCGTTGAGGCGGTCGATCACTTCATCCCGTTCGCTCTTCTCTTCCTGCTTCTGCGGGCGACGAATTCGCAACGATTCCGACTCTTCAGCCGCATCTTTACGAAGTTGTTTCTCCGAACCGGCAAGAACTAATTCGCTAGATTCAGAAGTGTCCTCCCCTTCAAATTCTTCTTCAAATTGCCCTCCTTCCAATTCTGCGGCTTCGAATTCTTCATCCTCGAATTCTTCATCCTCGAATTCTTCATCGGGATCTTCCACATTTTCAATTTCATCTTTTGTGTCAGCTAGGATGCTTTGGTTAGGTTCCAATCCCACTCCTTGCTCACTCCCGACCTTACGTCCCCGAATTCGCACAGCCAATTCGTCTTCGGAATCACTAAATATCTCATCCTCAAAGTCATCGACATCGCTGCGTCGACGTCGAACACGACGGTGCCCACTGAGAAGACCGGCCATGGCAGCCATCATCACAAATCGCGTTACACGGAAAAAGGTATAATCGGTACACAACAGCATGCCGCCCAAAATCAAACTTACGATCAGAATAACACCGCCCACGGTCGCAAAATATGTCTGCAGAAGACTCGCCCCTAAAGCACCGAGATAGCCCCCAGATCCCACGACAGGCCCTGGGGAGAACGTCGGGGCTAACAGAGAAAAAATGACCGTTAGCCCCAAAAGTGTTGCCAACCAACCAACTCCGCGAACGATCGGCATGTCAATGGTACGGCGGCGCAGCAACTGGACATCAAGGATTGCCAAAGACAGAACCAGATAATACGCACCAATACCCAATGCGTTGAACATTAAATCCGCTGCCAAGGCGCCCCAGCGACCACAGAGATTAGCCACTTCCTGATTCGGGGGAAAAACGATCGCATCTGGCTGGTATAACCGATCCAAAGGACGGATCAAATGACTGACGGGGTCTGCTACATCATAGGTAGCTAAGGCCAAACCAGCGAAGATCACGAACGCAAACAGGCCCAGCGCGACGAGATCCAATTTCAAGCTGCGATTTTCAAACATGGACACAGGTCATCAACATCTTGCAGACTGACGTCGACCGACGGGCGTCAGCAAACCCTGGGCGTGTCCGTGCCCGGAACAAATCCGTTGTGCTCGAAAGATATTTTCGGCAAGTACGATTCTCGCTCAACAACCTTCACAAGAACGCCGCTACCGTTTACCTCGGGGGACAAATATGAATCATCGTTGATGCTGGTAAAACCAGCAATTTACTTTCAGCAGGAACTCCCCGACTGGAAATGTAACCTGGAGAATTGCTGAGGAAAGCGATCAATCCGATTATAAAACGAGCCCTTTCAAAAGAGCATCCGATTACAACGGCTGCGCGGAATAGATCAAGCAATGAAGTTCTTCACCGGCTTAAGCTGAGAAGCCGCACGCGGAGTGAGGATTGCAACTAATGTTCCGGCAGTGTTACACGCGGCAATCTCCCCCTGTTCTAAATTTGTGGAATTGGCAATGAAGCGTCCCTGACGTAGGGCGGCTGTTTCCTCATCGCCTACTTCCAGCCGCGGAAGTTCCTGCACTGCCCTGAGCGGTGAGATCAAATACTCCTCGCAAGATTCCTGAGTCAGTGCCTGTAAATCACAGGAATCCTCCACGCGGAAATTGCCGACCGCAGTACGTCGCAATCCCGACATAACAGCCTGAGTCCCTACCGCTTCGGCGAGATCGCGGCCTAGGGAACGAAGATACGTACCCGATCCACAACGAACTTGCAGGCAAAGTTCGGGATAAGCATAGTCCACAACTTCCAGGTCATAGATCATCACGGAACGTGGCTGTAACTCGACCTTGGCACCCTCTCGCGCCAGCTTGTACGCTCGGCGGCCATCAATTTTCAGTGCTGAATAAACTGGCGGTCGTTGGGAAATACTGCCGAGAAATCTGGGAACTGCCGCGGTAATGTCTTCCCGGGACGGATGTTTTGCATTTTGAATTTCCAGCACCTGGCCTTCTACATCTTCGGTATCACTTTTCCGTCCTAACAGAAAGCTGCCCGTATACTGTTTGGGCTGACGCTGTACATATTCTATCAGCCGTGTAGCCGGTCCAATGCAAACAACCAATACACCTGTTGCCAACGGATCGAGCGTACCGGCATGGCCTACCTTCGCCGGCCGTACTAGTCGCTGCACGTGATTCACCACGTCACGCGAAGTCATTCCAGCTGGTTTGTTGATATTCAGCAGTCCAAACATTTCCTAAACCAAATGATTATGGATGTTCACCTTTGAATTTCTCACATAAACTCGCACAGCTTACCCATTGCACTCTAATCGAGACCACAACACACTGATAGGGAGTGTGTTCGCGGTTACCCTGTCTCTCAAATTCCCGCCATTCCCCTGAACAAAACTCTCATGACTAGCCAGCCTGAATTTCCCGCCACGCGTCTAAGACGTCTGCGTTACAATCCCCAGGTTCGTCGCTTGATTCGCAAAACACGGATCTCAGCTTCCCAACTCATCTTGCCGCTATTTGTCCGTACTGGCAAAAATGTGCGACAACCGATTATCTCCATGCCAGGCCAATTTCAATTGTCGGTCGATCAGCTCGTCATTGAAGCTCAGGAAGCTTTCCAGCTTGGTCTGGGAGGAATCATTCTGTTTGGAATTCCACACGAGAAGGATAGTACTGGCAGTGATTCCTACGCTGACGAAGGCATCATTCAACAAGGCATCCGTGCGGTCAAGGATGCCGTCCCCGAACTTTTAGTCATCAGCGACGTTTGCTTTTGCGAATACACCGACCATGGCCATTGTGGCGTGATCAATGAGAAGACAGGCCATATGGACGTCGATAACGATGCGACTTTGGAACTACTCGCTTTACAAACGATCAGCCATGCGCATGCCGGTGTCGACATCGTCGCACCCAGTGGCATGATGGATGGGATGATCGGTGCCATCCGCTCGGCGCTTGATTCCGAAGGTTTCTCTCATCTTCCAATCATTAGCTATGCCGCCAAATACGCCAGCGGCTTTTATGGCCCCTTTCGAGATGCGGCGGAAAGCACACCGCAATTCGGCGATCGCCGCACCTATCAGATGGACCCAACGGCTGTGGCCGAACAGGCCCTCCGCGAAGTCGCCTTGGATTTATCCGAAGGCGCCGACATGATCATGATCAAACCGGCCATGGCCTATCTTGACATCGTGCACATGGTACAACAGAACTTCCCTGGCGTTCCTCTGGCTGCCTACAACGTCTCCGGTGAATTCAGCATGATTAAAGCAGCTGCGGAACGGGGATGGATTGACGAACAAGCGGTCGCCATGGAGTCTCTCACCGCCATCCAACGTGCCGGTGCGCAAATCATTTTGACTTACTGGGCCAAAGAAGTGGCCGCTTGGCTCAGAACATAAACCATGATCTCTGGAAAGCTTGCAGAAATTAAGTCCTTCACCTTTCACCCACAAACTAAAAGATTCCGATGACACGAGCCAAAAGCCAAGCCATTTTCTCACGAGCCAAAGAACTAATGCCTGGAGGCGTCAACAGCCCTGCCCGAGCATTTGGTGGCGTCGGCGGTGAGCCCGTCGTGATCGACCGTGGAGAAGGACCCTACCTCTTTGATGTCGATGGCAACCGTTACGTCGACTATATCGGTTCCTGGGGACCGCTGATCTTGGGACATGCTTGCCCTCCCGTGATCGAAGCAATTAAAACAGCTCTTGATCGAGGTACCAGTTTTGGTGCTCCCACCGAAGCGGAAAATGAACTAGCCGAACTGATCGTTACAGCAGTCCCCTCGATCGACAAAGTTCGCCTTGTCAATTCCGGTACAGAAGCCACAATGTCGGCCATCCGACTGGCCAGGGGATTCACCGGCAGGGATGTGATCGTGAAATTTGCGGGAAATTATCATGGCCACGTAGACAGTTTGCTCGTCGCAGCCGGTAGCTCGGCCGCCACCCTGGCAGTCCCTGATTCTCCCGGAGTCACTGCGGGGACCAGCCAAGACACCCTAATCTTAAAATACAACGATTGTTCCGCAGCCGAAGCTGCTTTTGCCGAGCATGGTGAGCAGATCGCGGCAGTCATCATGGAACCCATTGTCGGAAATATGGGCTGTGTACCGGCCACACCGGAATTTATGCAGACCATCCGGCGTCTGACAGAGCAAACCGGATCGCTGTTGATTCTAGACGAAGTCATGACCGGCTTCCGAGTGGCGTACGCCGGAGCCCAATCACTGTACGACGTAAAACCGGACCTCACCACACTGGGAAAAATTGTCGGTGGCGGCATGCCCATCGGCGCCTACGGCGGTCGCGCCGACGTCCTGGATACAATGCTACCGGCGGGTAAAGTATTCCAGGCCGGTACGCTGAGTGGAAATCCAATCGCCACCGCCGCGGGCATCGCCACACTCAAAGAACTGCGAGACCATTCTCCCTACGAAAAGCTGGAACAACTTGGTGCCAAGTTAGCAGAAGGCCTCCAGGCGGCTGCCCAAGCTGCCGGCGTTCCGCATACGATCGCGCGCGTTGGCAGTATGATGACACTGTTCTTTCATCCCGATCCCGTCACGGACTGGGAAATCGCCTCCGCCTGTAACAAAGAAGCTTTCGCCAAGTACTTCTGGGGGTTACTCGAGCAAGGGGTTTATTTGCCCTGCAGCCAATACGAGGCCTTGTTTGTTTCCGCCGCCCACAGCATGGAACATATCGACAGGACGGTTGCCGCTGCCGCGACAGTGCTCTGCGAAATGTAGCCTCATGATCTCGATTATTCTTCTTTTAGCTTCGCCTGTTTGCCTTCCAACTTACGGACAATTTCAGCTGCCCAGGGAAATTCACGGAACGTGTCAATAGTGCGTGAGTAAAACTCGCCCAAGTCCTCGGAGGCCGTCTTGGACTCCAAATCTTCCAGCATGGCTTGGACCGCTTCGGTGTGGTCCGGGGCGGGACTTGGTACCACCGCACGCAAGCGGGTAAGCTCGTGCTCTGCCATCTCGATGCAGGCCCGCGTTGGTTTTGTTTCGAACTCAGAGAAATAAAACGCAATGTCTGCAAAGAGTCTTTCCGCCTCTGCGCGGTAGGGACCATAAACACCACTGCTCTCTTTTAAACGCATGGCCTTGACAAAAAATTGCTCCGCTGGCTCCAAATGACCGAGGCCACCCTGACGCCGGCAACTCCGCTCCAAACGGCGGTGCAAGCGGTGCGACTGGAGGTCGCGCAAAAACAATTGAATGGCTGGATTTTGCGGGTGTTGAGGATAGTCGGCTAAAAACATCTCCATCTCTCGATCGACATCGCGTAATCCGTCGACACCGTTTTGTTTATGCGCATTGATGATCGTTTGCAATAATTGGTCTGCCGGTTCCGGTTGCAGGGAACGCCAGATCGCCACCGCGCACCCCAGCACAAGTACGATCAGACCTATCGCAGCCGTGATCTTCACCCAATCGAAACCGTCCTCTTCTGCACGGTCTTCACGGGTTAGACTACGGAGCAACTCCTCTTCCACCGTGGTAAATTTGTGCGTTGGACGAGCACTCGAACTTTTCTCAGGAGCTTGCTCCGCAACAGTCGCCGAACTTGCCATTTCCGTAGCGGCTAACTTTACCCCGGAATCGCCCCCCCCCAACTCATCCATCGTAAAATCATCGGCCGGTGGAACTATCTCTACGGTACCCGATAGGCCGCGTTCGGTGGGAAGTTTAGGGACCGGTGTGTCCAGTGCTTCCAAGTCCAAATCCTCAGTTGCTGCTGGGGAATTCTCTAAACGTGTTTCAACCGAGAGGGCGTGCTCCATGGCGTGAATCCGATTTCCAGCCAAGAGGGCAGTCGCAATCCGATCGGCGGGATCTTTGTTCAAGAGTTGTTGAACAATAGCCTCCAGTTCTTCTGGTACATGCGGCACATCAAGTAAAAGTGAAGGGGCTTTGGTATAGCACAATTTGTGTAACACTTCCGGTACGGTTTTCGCAGCAAACGGCGACTTGCCCACCAACAACGCGTATAACACACACCCCAGGCTAAATAAATCACTGCGTGCAGTGATCCGTTTTCCCTCCGCTTGCTCTGGTGACATGTAGTCCGCCGTGCCGATAACGGCGCCTTCGGCGGTGTGATGACTTGAGCCAAACAATTTGGCGATACCGAAATCCGTAATCTTGATCTGGCCCGATTCGGCCTCTAATAAGAGATTGGCGGGCTTCAGATCACGATGAATCACCCCCACATCGTGGGCATGCTTCAAACCTCGGCAAATCTGCACGCCCAGGTGGACAACTTCCTGAGCATTGAAACGGCGACCACTGCGTTGTTCGTCATAGAGACTCTTGCCCTTCACCAACTCCATCACGTAATACATGGCCCCATGTTCTTCGCCATATCCAATCAGTTTCACAATATTGGGATGATGAAGCTGCTTGAGTGTTTCGATTTCGTTACGGAATCGTTCTCGAAACCGTTCATCGTCCACAACAGAAGTCGCCAGCACCTTGATGGCCACTTCCTCTCCCGTGGATTCATGGACCCCCCCATAGACAGCGCCCATGCCCCCTTTGCCCAAAAATCCGTCGATTCTGTACGGGCCCAATTGCTGCAAGTCCATGATCACTCTTAATCTGCGTTGTTGACCTGGCATCGATAATAAGATTTAACACTCCACGCACCTTTGATTGTAAAGCCACACGTGCCACGACGAAACAGTTCGTCTACTCGTAATCCGCCCAACGCCCTATAATTGGGCCTTAGCCATCCTTTCCTGCCACAGCGATCTCGACGTCCCGTCGATTCTTGACCGGCTGCGGAGAGGGAGGAGAAGCGAGTCGCCCCACGGTACGACAACCCGATTTTTGCCGCAACGAAATCACCGAGAGGAAACCTTCGGATGAGTGAAAGCAAACACCTGACAGCGCCAGATCCCCAGGAAACGGGGTGGCCCAAAGGCGTGCCCTACATCATCGGGAACGAAGGCTGTGAACGCTACAGCTATTACGGCATGCGTGCCATTCTTTATCTGTATGTCGTCCACCTTTATGAACACGTCGAGAAACTGGCCCAAGATGCTGCCGGCACCGAGGCAACTCGTGTGGTGCACGATTTTGGAGCAGCTGTCTATGCGCTCCCCATGATCGGGGCATTGATCGCCGATCGTTTGCTCGGCAAATACCATACGATTCTTTGGTTGAGTGCTGTTTATTCGTTAGGGCATTTGGTTCTTTCCTTAACCGAAGGAACCTTTTGGGGACTGTACCTTGGCCTGGGACTAATTGCTGTTGGTTCCGGCGGCATCAAGCCTTGTGTTTCGGCTCACGTCGGTGATCAGTTTGGCGAGGGCAATTGGCACTTGCTGCAAAAAATCTATCAGATCTTTTATTTCATCATTAACTTTGGCTCGTTCTTTGCCACCATCCTGACGCCCTGGACGCGCGAGTACTTCGGATGGACTGTGGCCTTTGCCGTTCCCGGGGTGTTAATGTTCATTGCCACCGTGGTCTTTTGGATGGGGCGAAATACGTTTGTCCATGTACCGGCCAAGCCTGGCGGGATGCTCGGGCTGCTGGACGTTCTGAGTGGTTCCTGCCTCTTCTTCGCCATGTGGTTTCCGATCTTCTCTCCTACGGACCTGATCGCCTCGCCTACTCGTTATATTTGCTGCCCGATCTTTTTGGTGGCCGGATACGTTCTGTTCAAGATACGACAGCAAAAGAAACCCGATGATGGATTTCTCGCCGTACTCGATTGCGCGGTCCTGAACGCATTGGGATTTCAGAAAAACCGTCCGTCTCTGGAGGATCGCTTCGGTCGCGATCCGATTGATGGTGCGATCGCGCTGTTTAAAATTATGTCGATTTTTGTTTTTATTGCCGTCTTTTGGGCGCTCTTCGATCAACACAGCTCGACGTGGATTCGGCAGGCCACGATGATGAACTTGGCTGTGGACCTGCCCTTTTTAGGCCAAATGACCTTAACCGCTGATCAGATTCCTGCGTTGAATCCACTTATGGTGATGATTCTTATTCCGATTTGCTCGGCCTGTTACTCACTGATTGGAGCGACAGGTATCCAGGTAACCCCTCTGCGCCGCATGACCGTCGGCATGTTTGTGGCGAGTTTTGCCTTTGTGATGGTGGCCACGATCCAGGGCTGGATTGACGCAGGATCCACAACCGGGACCAAGGTTTCCATTCTCTGGCAGGTCATTCCATATTTAATTATTACGACTGCCGAAGTTCTCGTTTCGATTACCGGACTTGAATTCGCTTATAGCCAGGCACCGAAACGCATGAAATCCCTCGTGATGGGTTTTTGGCTCCTGACGGTGGCCATTGGCAACAAACTGGTCGTTTTACTTACTGGCTTTAAAAATCTTGCTCTGGTCGATTTCTTTTGGGTTTTTGCTGCCTTAATGGCTGCAGCGGGTTTCAGTTTCGCAATACGATCCAAATTCTACACCACACGCGAATTTTCCCAGTAACGGCCGTTACCCAATTGAACGCATAAAGTATCGAAGAATTCGGCAACGTAACATTTGCTAAGCTTCGTTCTTCGATTGTCGTACTGTATTGTCGTACTGTACAGGGACTAAAATCGTTTACTGCACAATCTCTACAATCGCTTTGTGGGCCAAGAAACACCCGAGCGTGGATGTACCCGTCGGCTGCTGTCTACAAATCGGACAAGTTCATGCTGCCACCACTCATCGACTCTTCCCCCTACCCGAGGCTGCCTACCCGAGGCTGCCTTTCCGAACGTTCCCATCCGCCTTTCCAATTCCGTTGCCTGCGTCCGAGCACCCGACCGCAAAACCATCCATGTGTCGCTGGAGAGAACCGTGTCAAATCCAGTTGCCCCTCGAACCAAACTGCCCTCACAACATCCCTATTTTACCCTTTTATTGAAGTCGCCAGCTTTTCCATACGCCCCCACATGGGCTGTACGATTCGGCTGTTGCCCTTATTTTACCGCGTTTTAAGGGGTTTTCTGGCAACCCAGCCGGTCCCCAACATCTTCCTAAAGAATTGTCATCTGAAACCGGCCCAAAAGACGATATCCTTGACAGCCGAGACGGCGGATCTTACTATTTTGACAGCTATAGTTGCTGGAAAAGATCCTACAAACCGGAGAAATCCTGCCAACTTGCGCAGCAGTAGACCGGATGTCGCTGCTGATCCCACCTAAACGCCATGATTGGTATTACTAGCTTTTGAGACTCGGAGGATTGGAATGAAGAATTCGTTACTTGCTTTGGCTTCGCTGGCATTCCTGCTGGGCCTGTTTGTTGTTGATGTTAACGCTCGCCCTGCTTACAAAGCCATCATCGATGCAATGGATGCCGGGGACGACGAAAACGCTGCCGGACTCAAAGCAGCTGTCAAAGAGAAAAAATGCGGTGCCTGTCACGGCAAAAAGAAGTCGATGCGAAACGAAGCCGGCATGAAACTTCACGTCGCGCTCAAGGGCGACAATGAGGACTGGAAGTACGATAAAGAGCTTTACAAAAAAGCCGATGGCAAGTATTCCGACGCGGCCGTCAAATCGATCGCGGATGCCGTCAAGGCAATGTTTGCTGAAGAAGAGTAAAGAGAAGCACGATGACCGCCTGATGGCAATCATCAAGGATATTCACAAACCTAGCGTCCTCTGGTCGCTAGGTTTTTTTATGCGCAAACATCCGTTGTGTGCAAATAATTGCGTGCAAACATCAGCTTACCTCCATCGCAATCGTCGTTTCCAAAACGCCGCCCGGTGGCAAGACGCGCAAGCCCGCATCGTGCCCTGCTGACTGCAATTCCGCAAAACAGGGAACACACGTATAAGGCTCGATACAGACGGCTTCACGATGAGGAGGATTGTAGATGACACACTCTCGACTCGCCGCGTCAAACGTGAGCGACATGCACAAACCACTTTGCGGATCGAGTACCTCGCAACGACAGGTTTCACCATCAAATCGCAGACCGGAAAAAACATCGTCCAATTTCATCTCCGCAAAGGACAATCCCGCATCAAATTGCTCGGCGTTGACCAACTGCTCGATCTTCCCGGTCGGCAACAGGTCGTCCAAAACCCACCGTTTGGTAACGGGCACCCGCACACGGCAGGCGTTCGCATCGTCCCCACCCAAAGGGACACGAAAGTAAGGGTGGGTGCCAAATCCAAAGGGCAATGGCCGGCTGTCCGGATTCTCAATTCTGAATCGAGACGTCAATTTCTGACCTGCAAGACGATAAGTAGTACGAATACGGAAATCTGCGGGCCAGCGGTCCAGCAAAGTTGGGTCATCCACCGACGCCTGAAACTCCCCCACCACATGCTGGGCCGAGGACTCGATCACCCGCCAAGCCCGGTCAATGACAAAACCATGAATTGCATTGCCCATCCCGTCACCTGCTTCAAGCGGATAGCTTTTACCTTCCCAATGAAAGGTCGTACCTCGAATACGCCCCGGAAAAGGAAACAAGATCGGAATTCCGCTTCCCGACGGCCGTTCCCCCGTCTGATCAAAATCCGGCGCTGACCACAAGACTTCATTCGGCCCTCGCTTCGAGCGAACCGAAAACTGGAAGCAGTTGAACCCAAATTGGGCACTAATCTTTGCTTGGGAACCACTTACCTCATCCTGTAAAACAATGGCTTCAGTTGTCATGGCTGTTCTTTCTCTCACTTACCAGAGTAACAATTTGCTTTACAACATGCCTTTGACTTAGCGTTTTTCTCGGCACGGACGTCTGAGAGCGTTTCAACACGGCCGTCATTAAAACGATCACTAAGGTCATGAGAACAATGGCGCGAACAACATCAGGCGGAGTCGCTTTTCCTAAGGCAACCTTGGCCAACTTGTGCATCAAATAAAATGCTAGTAGTAAAGAAAGGACAAAAGCCGCAGTCGCCAGCAAGTCTCCTCCCATAAGTTGTAACATCACCGGCCGATCCAGGGTGAGCGTGACCCAAAGGCCTACGGGGATCTGCGTGAGCGTGGCCAACAGAGCGATTTTCCCGCCCCACGCGGTCAGGGAATTACAAATCGGGCGTTCCCCAGCGGCACGCGTCTCGCGCAGGGAAATCAGCATTACCGCCACTCCTGCGGCGGCCAAGGCAGCAACCAGAAAATGCAGGGCCCGAGCAAGGACCTCGCCCTCGAAGGCGAGTGCCCGAAATGCCGCACCGCGAAGTTCTTCCTCGGCAACATTTCCCGCAGCAACCAAATTCGAAATTAACACGAAAAGAACGGAAAAGTGGTAGAGCGAATTCGTCGCTGCCAAGAAAGGGAGTAGCATGCGCCCCAGGCGGTGCCGACGAGAGGGTGAAGTTACCTTCTTCCACCAGACAAGATGGATTGCCATAAACACAACGGAGAAGACCAATTCGCCAATTCCCGCGATCATTTTGGAGTATAGATTGTTGACCACCTGCTGGAACGTCGCATCCCACATCAGCCAACCAAGCAACGTTCCAATCGCCATGCCAATGAACAAGAGGTGCAACGACCAAGAGGCAAGCCGACGACCTACCTGGCCGGCAAGCACGTTTCCGCGACCCTCGAACCATTCCAGAAACACGCAAACCAACGGGCCCGCAGCGCCAACATTCACGCAAATTAAATGCCCGGCAAGCAGGAGGATAGTGACAAACGACATAGGGAATTCCTTAAAGCAAAACAAACTCCAGGGGCGATTCATCAAGGCGAAGTATAAACCGTGGTCGCAAGACTTCGAAGTAGGCGCTGTGACACCGCAGCACACGGCGGATCGATTCTTGGTCAGAAAATCAATCCTCCCAGCGTGGAGCGGCAGCCGTTGACATAACGGGGCCATCAGTATTACGATTGAAAACATTGGGGCGAATAGCTCAGTTGGCTAGAGCGCCACGTTTACACCGTGGATGTCGGGGGTTCAAGTCCCTCTTCGCCCACTCGAGTCATGTCTTCTGATGGGGCATGAAGGTCGATGATGGGAAGTGTTTCAACCGGTGGCAAGTTGCCAATCAGCAACGACGACTCGGCGATAAACCGAGTGCCGGTTAAGTAAGTGTCTCCTCTTGTGAGAGGCACGCGCTGCAGCACGTTGAGGTCGTGTTCATGACATCCCTCCGAATCGGACTCGCACAAACGCGTCAAACGGGCGATTTGGCAACCAATGCTCAGACCATTTTGCGGTTCCTGAAACAGGCGGCTGAAGAGGATGTGCAAATCCTCTGTTTTCCCGAAACACAGACTGTCGGCTACCGCGTCGACATTGCTGAAACCGACGCACCCTCACCAGTTGAAGCATTGCATCGCCTGCATGCTGAGGTCGCCACATTCTGTGCCGAGGCTGGCATGGCCTGCATCCTGGGAACTGAAACCCTCGTTCCGAACGAACCGACTGCCAAACCCTATAATTCGGCCCTGGTGATCGACGAACAGGGGCAAATCATCGCGACGCACCACAAGACCCGCCTGACCCCACTCGACGACCTAGCCTATACCCCAGGAAATTCTCTCGAAACCGTCGAGCTTTGTGGCGTACGGGTGGGAATCGTGATCTGCTTCGAGGGATTTCGCTTTGCCGAAACGACCGCCGCATGTGTGCGTCAGGGAGCGCAGCTCATCTTCCATCCACAGAACAACACAACCCGGCCCAATGACTGGAAAACACCAATCCACCATGCCATGATCACCACGCGAGCCGCCGAAAATACTGTCTGGTTTGCCTCCTGTAACGCCTGCCTGGAGCCACACCAGAATTGTCGTTCCCTAGTGATTGCTCCGGACGGACGCGTGCATGCGCAAACCGAACTAAGGCAAGAAGTGTTACTCGTCAGCGACATCGACCTGCGTCTGGCAACCCGCGCGATGTTCCGCTTTGATAGGGAAGATTCTGCCCAAGTTCTCTTTGCAGACACGGTGAGCCGCGACGAGTTTGACTCGATTTTGCCGTCGGGCGATGGGAGAGCAAAGGCTTGACACAAATCTCTTGACCTCAGTGTATGTCGCTCCGCGGCCGCTGACCGTCCGCGCCGCTGAATGTCGAACACCACCCANGTCTTCTCATCGCCTGAGTTTCACGAGGGTGGTGTAATTCTTGTGTCAATTCTGGAGAATTTCGTCCAACTTCAAGACAGCAGGACTCGATAGCAGCCGCCCAAATTCATCCCTTCTTTACAGCAGGTAAATTCTCTGGGGATTAAACCACTGTCTCTAAGCCCAAACGATTCACCTTAAAGACGAACTTGCTTGCAACATTTTAAACACGCTGCCCCGAGTTGAGGGGAAACGTTCTTTTGATTTTTGGTTCTGAAGGAGGACCAAGATGCAGCAACCTGCAGAGTACCACACTGGTAAACTATTCGTCCGCAGCAGGGAAAGTGACTTTCGAGAGCCTCACCACTCGCGTTGACCACACTGCCGAAACAACACTCTCGGTGTCGCAAGGCCGCTCTAACACAAAGATACGAAAGCCTGGAGGAATTGAGTCAACGCGCGCCTTAGCCGTCAGGGGTGTGAACTGGACTCCAGTCGAGGGGACTGTCAGGACCACCGCCCCTCCTAAAGTCCCCACGCATTCCTGATGCACGTGGCCACAACTGATCACACGTACCTGTGGCGATGCGGCGATTAGTTTTCGATAGGGCTCGGCATCACGCAGCCCAATGGCATCAAGCCAAGCGGACCCCACGGAGATGGGCGGGTGGTGCTGAAACACAACCGTGGGCTCCGCAGCATGCTGGGCCAGTTCGCGTTCCAGCCAAGCAAGCATCGCCGGCTCAATCCGACCAGGCACCTCTCCTGGAACATGCGTGTCGATGCCGATCAGCCTCCAGCCGCCGACCGACTCGCTAAAACAGATCCCGCGATCGGTGCCTCCCGCCTGATCGGTAAACACCTCACTTAGCAAGCCGCGGTCGTCGTGATTCCCGGGTAGCACATGACACCGATCAAGCCACTCTTCCAACAATCCATTGACTGACTGATAGGTTTCGCGTCGTTCGTCATGGGTAAAGTCACCGGTGACCACAACCCGGTCAAAATCAATACCTGTCTGACGGACCGCCTCCAGCACCTCAATCAGAGAGTCTCGCGTAGGTACCCCGCGCAAAACTCGCTCGGGTTCGGCAAACAGGTGCAGGTCGGAAAGTTGCAATAAAATCGTCGACATCGGCAGGCCTGAGGGGCAAGGTTTGGCTAGTGACATTGGCATCGTCGGGCGTCATGCAAAATACAAAGATACTCTGATCTTCAACACAAAGAGAAGTAGGGCAGGAACGTTTCCAATGCGGTGAGCTCAAAAATGGTCTAAAAATCATATTCTCCCTTGGTGAAGCCGCTGTCCAAAAGCATTCGACAAGCTTGCCATGTGACGATCTGGGGCAAACTGATCACACTACGGACATTTCAACACTCAACCGCAGCGACCACAGGTGCACAATCTTCAGAACGAATCGTCGATTGAAGCAAGAAACTGCCCACGCCACGTCTAGCCGGGTGTGGTGCGATTTGCAGCTGGTGGCTCGGGCCAAGATTCAGAGACCACAAAGATATGCGTTGGTTTTAGCAACGGCTGTCTGGGATCGGCTAAGCGGCTGATCAATACCGGGTAGGAAAAATCCGCAAAGTGCTTGGCGAGAAGTTGCTCCAAGTCTGGCAGCAGAAACACACCTGTGTCGGGGTCTCCGACAGTTCCTTCGGCCAACCAAAACGGTTTTTGCAGGATGCGATATTTTGCTTCGCCAGGCTCTTGAAGCGAGGCCAACTCGGAGGCCCGAATCCAAATACCGCGGAGATGATCTGGGGCCAGATGTTGGGGCTGGTAAGTAGGTGGCCCTAAATGGGGGTGATAGAAAATGCGACCCTTGACAAACGCCTGGCGGACAGCGACTTCAGGAAAGTGGGTTTCACTCAACGGCAGCTGCTGTTCCAGCAATCGCGCCGTCTTGCGTTCAAAGGTATCCGCCGCGTTCGGACCAATGTAATGGCTACCACTCGCGTTCTCTCGAGGGTAATGCAAATAAAACTTGACCGCCGTTTCCCAATGGGTGAACTGCTCTCTTTCGTCGTAAAAAAGAAAGTCAATTTCACCCAGGGTTCGCTGGTGATCACGAATGGGCAATGATTCAGCGACGATTCTTGCAGCACGAACATGCTGAAGCCAATAGAGAATTAAACGCTCAAAGTAGCGCCCAACGCGCCGGCTCGTCACTGCGTTCAGAAAGGCGGCCAGGTGAGCCGGATCAACTTGGCAAAGATCAAGATCCTCCAAGACCGGGCCCTCACTCATTAGNAAAGGACTTTTAACTGCCCAGTCCAGATCACGAAGTTGGCAAGCAATACTCANTNAGGAACACCTTCTCAAAAAAGCCGTCGCAGCTGAAACGATGCGCCGCTTTGATCAAGATCATCTCTAACACAAGGGCCTCTTGGCAGCAAAAGCTGGTCGACCCGGCCTACAAAGGGGCATGCCGCAGTGGGCGATCTGACCTGCTTCCAGGGCCATCACACTGGCACAAGTCACATTGGCAAATCCTACTGGGCTCTATGTCTTAGCAGGCATCGTAAAGCAGCCTGGTTTCTCACCACATCGCTCTTTAGGCACCGCGTCCGATTTGCCTTACCCGCACCGCATTCCTCGTTTACCAGAAAATTTTCGTGCGGCGACTTTCCAGCGTCTGGCCCTATCTTGGATCGTCACTTCCTCACAATGTGGAACGCACCAAAACAGGAAACAGTGCGTCAGGTGCGGCAGCCAGAGTACCACACTCACCCACGTGCCACATCTCTCGAAAACGCTCTCGAGGCCCGTTGTCTATTGGTTTAAAATATCGACTAGGATCTCTTTTTGTCGCTGCTTCGCCAGATCAAGCGCTGTTAAACCTGCATTTGATTTGACGGTTTGATCGGCATTATTCTTGACGAGTATCTTCAGGCATTCCATTTGCTCGGTGCGAAACTTTCCTTGATTATCCACAGAACGGATCACGGCAACATGCAGGGGTGTCTGTCCCGCATTATTCTTGGCGTTTAAATCGGCTCCCTGGGAAATCAGGAATTCCATCGTTTCAGACCTGCCGTGAAACGCCGTTTCGTGCAAAGGGGTCATGCGAAAATTGTGAGATTCGTCAATTTGGGAGCCAAGACTCAGCAGCAATTCACAAGCCTCGGTATGCCCATACGCGGCTGCCTGAACGATCGCCGTCGTACCAAAACCACCCGATTTCCTTGATATACCTGCGCCCTTCTCGACGAGAAATCGAAGCGCATCAAGTTGTCCAGCGCTTGCCGCAAAACTCAAAGCGGAAAAAGAGCCCGGCGTGGCGGCCTCAATATTGACCCCCTCGTCAAGACTTTTCTGAATCTGCTCAAGGTTCCCCTCACGGGCGGCGGCAAACAAGGTTTCCACGGGGTGACTGGTGGGACGAAAGACAAAAAAACCTGGGTTTTGATTCGTCTCGGCAAAGATTCCCCGATTAAATTCAAAAAACACGCCATTCATTATTTTGTACGTTCCCACATAATCGTAGAGTTGGGGGTCATCATTCTCCGGATAGAGTTGTTTGGATTCCGTTTTCTCATAGAAATTGATCCCTGCACGACGGCTAATCGTCAGCTTGGATTCGTGACGAAAACGAAGCGTTCCATCAGCATAGTATTGCTCGTAAACTTCCTTATCTGGCTGGATGCGTTTAATCGAAAAACCACCAAAGCGGTAACAAATCCAGTCGTTGGTGAATTCTTCCCACCCAGGCTGCTCGGTGGTTTCTTGAGCGGCGGAAGGCGTTGTGGCCAGGAAAAGCGATATGATCGCAACCAAAGTCATTAAGCTTGCTGCACGAAGCATTGGAACAAAACTCCTCAATAAAAAAATCATACTTACGGTCTCATCGCTTGCAGAGCCACAGCTTAACAGAAACGCCACACAACGGAAGCAGCGACGACCAAGCATCTGGTTCACCGGGAGACAGCCGAGATCGAACAAGAAGTGCTTCAGAATCCTCAGAAACGTCTTCAGGGACGTCTATTCAGTGGCTTGTGACTGGGTTGTTCCCTGAACGCGGTGAGAAAGGCCTCCGATACATCACTTGGTACCTCAGGAGATAAATCCATAGGCTGTTTGCCGCTGCTAACGAAACTACGATAGGGCGTTTTGCTTTAGAGGACATCGGTGTTAGGTCGCGAGGTCGCCGGCAACAGTGAGCGTTCTCCTGTACAGACTTTCAACTTGGGCGCCAGCCCGTAAGTACCTCCCCGTAAATACCTCTCTGCCACAGAGACTTCCACTCGGTACTCAACATCCTAGACGGCTCGACCTCAAACGTCCAAGACGCCTTTACCCGAACAGATCGAGCACTGGCTTACCCGTCGTGATAGGGCGCGAAATACCACTGTTGTTTTGTGGCTCATTTAGTGGGATGTCGAGGGCGTGATAGATCGTCGCGGACAATTCTTCGGGCCGAATCGGGTTGCTGGTGACATACGAAGCATGCCGGTCGGATTTACCATATACCCGTCCGCCGGCAATCCCTGCCCCCGCCAGGATGGAGGAAAAGCACTGTGGCCAGTGCTGGCGCCCGGGAGGTTGCTGGGTAAGAACTTTGGGCGTGCGACCGAACTCGCCGGTCACCACTACCAGTGTATTTTCCATCATGCCGCGATCTTTCAAGTCCGTGAACAGACCCGTGAGCGCCTGGTCAAGACGCGGCAGGCAGAACCCCATCCCGTACGAACCGTCTCCAAACGCATTTCCCATACCCATGTTGCCACCGTGCATATCCCAGCTGCTACTCGGCGGCCCTTGCGTGTCATGCGCCGCCTGGCCAGCCCAACCATTAACAGTGACAAACCGGACACCGGCTTCGACCATGCGACGCGCCAGCAACAAGTTTTGTCCCAGCGGATGGCGCCCATAACGGTCGCGTACTTTACCCGACTCTTGGTCTAACTGAAACGCTTCACGACCTTCCGGACGCGTCATGGCGTCGTAGCCTTTTTCACGCAAATCAGCCCAGTCCGCACCTACCGCATCGGTCGTCAATGTGTCACTCTCAATACTGCCAAGCAGGGCGCGCCGTCGATCCAGGCGCACTGGATCGGCTGGATCGTAAATCGGTGGTGGCGTAAAATTCTCCAAGGCGGGATGATTTTTAGCGGATCCAACAAAGACCGGCGCATAGGCCGAACCAAGGTATCCACCAATGCCGATATTGGGCGCACAGAAAACAGGAGGCCCGACACATTTAATCAGCCAGGCGTTGGAGACGATATTCCGTTTGCTCGGCTTATGCTTGGCGACAAACGAACCCAGATACGGCTGATCATTCATCACACCGTTCTGCACCCGTTCCGTCGATTGGCCACTGAGCAAGTTATGCATGGCGTCAAAGTGATTGCTAATCGCACCGGGGTGGGACATGGAATTGATCAGCGTGAATTGATCCGTCAACTGCGCTAAGCCCGTATGCATCTCATTGATCCGCATCCCGGGAACCTTCGTGGCAGTCGGCTTGTACGGTCCTCGAATCCCAACCGGAGCATTCGGTTTCATGTCCCAAGTGTCGACATGGCTCGGTCCGCCACAAAGCAGCACAAATATACACGACTTCTCAGCCGGTACGGCTTTACCACTTTCATCCAATTGATCGCTACCTATCACCGTCCCGGGCATCCCCAGAGAAAGTGCGCCCATACCGCCCGCCAGCAAGGCCTGTCGTCGGTTAACTTCATAAGTGTTCATCGGGGTTACCTGATAGGGTCCAAGCGAATTGACCAGCCAAACGTAAAGCAACGGCGTTGTGCTGGCAGTGATTTGTCGAGGTTTAACTATCATATCGGCCGAAGCACGCATTGTCATCTTCTTTTGTCACAAACAATTTTGTCTCGCTTTTGCAGCCCTCTAAGCGAAGAAGTTCGCGGCAAGCAAATGAAAGCAACACAAACGGTTCTGAGCCAAATCCAGGATGCTCAACGGGAATGCAACCGCGACTGTTCCAGATCGCAGGCAATGTTCGAGTTCACAGCAGCGAAACCACAGAGCGTTGTCGTCCTGCAGAGTCCCTGAGCACGCGGTGCCGATTGGGGGTAAACTACTCCGTGACGATGTGTTATGACAGAGACTTGAACAGCAGCTGGCGTCATGCGGTGAGAGAAACAACTGAAAATTTCAACTATCTGCGAAAAAGACACTGAAAATGCTCGCGGTGCCTCACACTCCTCAAGCAATTGAGATCCCAATGGAAACACGAAGTGGTACGCATCCAGGGAACGTGTTTCCCAAACTCCTACCGGGTCGGCAAGAAATCCTCCTGAAAAGACCTAGCCTTTACTGTTACTGGCTCGTGAGTTGGCTCGTCTGTGGCATCTCTTTCTTTGCTACCACCTCTGGGGCAGCCGCACAGCCGGCCACGCACGCGCCGATCCACACCCATGTCGACGCCGAAGAAGGAACCGTGACCCTCGAAAATGAGTTTCTCCAACTCATCTTTGAGCCCGCGCGTGGGGGCCGCTGCAAGCACTTTCTATTCAAGGACACCGGCGAGCAAATCATCGCCAGTGAAGATGTCTCGGGAATGTTCCTAGATCATTGGGCAAAATACAGCTGGCCCAGCGGCTTGATGCATTTGCCGTATCACTTCGAGCTCGTAAAGGATGGAGACAACAAGTCCGGTGTACGGCTCTGGATCGAAGTACCCAAGACGGGCGGCGGCAAAGGCGAACGGAACGCTGCGGCATCACGGATGATTCAGACATCACCGGAGCTTGTCGGTCTGATCGTACAAAAAACCATCTGGCTGCGTGCCGACAACGACGTGGTTGAAGTCGAACAGGAAACGATTAATCCAACCGCCGAGTCTCGCGCCGCAGCTCTTTACATTCAACAAAACCTCGGCATGGGGGGTAGCTATCATAGTGACAACTGGTACCTCCCTTCCGGCCGAGGAATTGAAGTCTATTTTCAGGCCGCTGAAACTGGTGGCCAGAGCTTCGGCCCTGACTTCATCTCGGACCCGGTTGACGGTTGGATCGCTGTCCGGGATCGCAGTTCGGAGCGCGGACTGTTGTTTGTATTTGACTACAACTACCTACAGCAAACCTACACCAGTGGGGGAACCGGCGAGTGGTTCATGGAGCAGGTACCCATCGGACCGGGAAGATCCTTCCAGACTAGGTATCTGGTCAAACCGACAGCGAAACTGGAAAACTTCGTTTATGGATCTCGCCGGCTCGTGGCCGATCTGCACGCCGACGAAACGGCTGACGATCAAATTCAAGTGAGCCATGATCTGGAGGCGGTTTATGCAATTGCAAAACAAGCCCACGTAGAGATTCAAGTGACGGGGTGGGTCAGCAAAGAGAGAATCGCCCAAGAGACTTATGAAATTGATAATCTGGGATATACCAGACATCGACAGCAGTTTTCATTTCCGGCCGAAAAACTGACTGACGGCGTTGTCATTTCAGCAATTGTACGCAGCGGACCCAACGAAGACCGCTATGAGTTTTACTACGCAGGCGACCAAGCAGAAGAGGAGCGTCGGTCAATATCCTTCGCAACCAAAGGACGCGCTGTTGCCAGTAATCGTGGTGAAGCGTATTTCCGCGTGCAACCTCGCAAACACAAAAACTTTGACAAGCCTGACTTTGCGGAAGTCCCCCGACCTGCCAAAGATCGGTATCGCTGTCTGGTGGTCTACGGGCTTTACACGCACATCCTCAATCTAGATGACGCGGTGTCTGGTCGGGATCGCCAGGACAAGATTCCTATCGAGTTCAATTGGGCAAATTGCCCTCCGAACGCCGTGGAAACCTTCCCGGGTACGTACGACGAACTGTTTCAATACGACTTGATCGTGCTGTCCGACGTGAATGCCGCGGCGCTTGGGGATATCGCGATTGAAATGGTATGTGATTATGTGCACGAAGGGGGTAGCCTGCTGGTGGTGGGTGGTCCCTACGCCTATGGAAACGGAGAATTTGACGGTTCGCGATTTCTCCAAGTCTTGCCTGTACACTTGAGCGGCCCGTTTGATTTGAAGTGGGCTGGCAAGGGAATGTCGTGGCCTCTGGAGCCCAAACAAGCGGACCACCCGTTGTTAGCTGGAATTACGTTTGCGCAGAATCCACGTGTTTTTTGGCACCACTTTTTAACGCCCAAACAGGATGCAAGGGTTGTTCTTACCGCAGGTAAGCAGCCAGCATGCGTCGTGGGACGCTATGGCAAAGGCAAAGTTGCCGCCCTCTCCCTGAGTCCAACCGGCGTCGGTCTTGCTGGCGAAGTAGCCTGGTGGGATTGGGAAGGATGGTTCCCTTTGGTGAACAATCTCTTTACTTGGGCAAAGGACTCCAAATGAGACGGGCAACTCTAAATTGCGTCTGGCTCCTGCTAGTACTCAGCTGTGCGATAGGCCATGCACGCGACGTACGAAATCGCCGTTTTCGCGAGTCGCGGGGGGAAACCATGACTCCCGAATCCGTTGCGGCTCTGCGAGAGAAGGGTTGGACTTGCCCGGCTGCCAAAAATTGGCCGCACTCTTGGGGTGGCCAAGGTGCCGATGTGACTGTGGAGTTTCCCACGTCCGGTGGTCTCGGAAATGATAGTTTCTGCCGGCTCAGCGGTGGCATCAATGGATACATAAACGGCTACTGGGGTTTCCCCTTCGAAAAGTCCCAAGTTCTCGAGTTCTGGGTTCGTGGTAAGGGCGTCCTCAAAGCAGGGATCGTGCCATATAAACTTTCGGACGATCACCAGAAGATTTTACCGGGGGGCCAGATGCCTCTCTTGGTGATTTCGGTCGACAGCAAGACCTGGGTCCGGTATCGGTATTTAATGCGCAAGCCGGACTACGAATTGACCGGACATCCCCTGTTTCAAGTGTCCGAGGGGATCCTCGACATCGATGACGTCAATATACTCAGTTCGGATCGAGCCTTGGATCTGATAACCGAAGAAGAAAACAGACTGTACGGCAAACAGGCGCTCATTGAGGATCTTGATGCCGTTAAGATGGAAGCGGACTTCCGTACTCACCTCTCCCGCTATGATGCTGCTGTGGAGGCATTTCAGCAGGCGTCCTCCAAGCTCACGGTGAGTATTACCAAACCGATGGCAGCATGCCTCACAGCACTTCACCCCTATATCCACACCGCAGGACTGCAAACCATTCCTGCCACGCGCTACAACGAGATGCTCGTATTGACGCGTGTTCTCAATCGACTCGCGGGCAAGGAAATTGGCAATGCTGAAATGGTGACCGGCGCTGGCGTCGACACTGCGGTGGCTGAAGCGCACTATCCAGGGAAACGCGCTGCCCTGCCTGGCAAACTTACGATTACAGAACTCCGCTCAAACAAAGTCATGTACGTCGAAAATGAAACGGCGACGACAGCCGCGACGCTTGTCAACGAAACAGCTCACGACCTGAAAGGCACTTTGCGCGCCCGCCTGATCGTTGACCTGGACACTGTGAGGGAAATTGCTGCGGTCAAGGACTTTACCATTGCGTCGGGCGAAGAAAAAGGCTGGGAATTCAGCTATAGTGTGGGGCCGGAGACGTACGGACGGGCGATTGAAGTGGAGTTCCTCGACAACTCCGGCACCTCGCGTGATCGATGGCAGGAGTACTATGCTGTTGCGGAAGAGTTCTTCCGCGTCCACCAGCATAGTTATCAAATCGCCACCAAGTACTGGCCCTCCGACCCGCACATCTTCTACTTCAACCAGTCGCATTATTTCGCCCACGAACCGACCGG
>JAKVBY010000065.1:0-19584 GCA_022446825.1 Pirellulaceae bacterium | reverse complement strand
AAGGAGATGAAGATCAAACCGTATCTGGACCGGGAGATCACACCGTGGCAACACGTCAATATGAACATGGCGAATGAGGACGCAGTCCGTTGGGCGATCGAACGCATGAAGGTGTATGCCGAGGAATGGGGATTCGATGGCCTCTACTGGGATGGCTGCCTCGGCGTGTGGTCGGGCTACAATCACCAAGGTACGAAGAACGTCCCGTCCGGCAAGTATGAAGATTTCGTCAGCCTCGGTGCTCGCAATCATCAGCTTTTCAATCAAATTCTCAAACGGGACAACCCGAACTTCGGCACGTGGCTCAATTGGGGCCTGGAAGGCGCAACGGGCGATTTTGCCAAAAGGAATGGCATCACCATTTGGCTTGGCTCCGGTGTGGAAGGCGATCCGCTCGACGACAACGTCCGCGCTGCCACCAATGCATCCAACGTGATGTTGCTGGACGAACACGCGGAATTCGCGGGATCCGACTACCGCAAGCTTCTTACCGATCGCCTGCGCAGTCGCGATCACTACGTTCAAAAGTACAAAGCCAACCACCTCATCGGTTACGCCAGCGCCGGCGTGAATGTCCAGGAGCCCGGTCCGTCGAAATGGGGCTGGCCGGCCTGGAACTACGTTTTGTCACAACTGATCGCGACGCAATCGCATCTAGCCTCGTTCTTTGTTCCCAGCCAGCGGCCCAGCTTTCAATTTATGACACGTTACTCACGCTTTATCTGGGCACCGGACATCAAGGCAATTCCGCCAGACGAAACGCAAGCAATGATCGACGTCCAAGCGGCAGAAGAGCTCTGGTGGAAACGACTCATCTACGAGCGCAAGACCGAGACAGGTCACGATGTCATCATCCACTTGGTACGCATCCCACCAACTCCAAAGGTCGATTACGAGTGGGCCGATGAACCGATCCCCTTGGCGGACACAACGATCACAATCAACCTTCAAGAGGACTCTGGAGCGACTCTGCAAACCGCCTTCGCTTGCCGCCCTTACCATTATGAAGAATCCCAACAAGTGGTTGAGACGAAACTGCCTGCTCGGGTAAACAATCGGCAACTGACGATGCAAGTCCCACCTTTTCGTTATCATACGATGGTGGTACTACGGTTCGAGAACGAAAATTAAGTGATCGTGATTAATTGACCAATTCACGCTGCCCAACAAAGGCGGCAAGTCGAGCAACATCCTCTCCGCGCTGGAGGCCACACCGTTGTTTAGGGCAATCGCGAGTCAGGCAATCATCACCCGGTGGACGTCATTCAATCACATGACCTGCCAGCCTCGGCGTCCGATCGCCGCCGGCGGTCTACGAAACCACGCCTGTCCTGGCGTTCGCATTGCTTGAATGTCCGACCAATTGCCCTAGCTCACCTGACAACGACACGACCAATCCAATTGCACAAGCATTGCCTTGGGCCTCCCCATCCACACTGCGATTCTAATCGGGAAAAGCCATGCGTGCGTCACCAATCAATGCCCAATCAAGCAGATTGCCAAACCTAGAATTTCAGCAGTAACCAATGAGGCTAGAAACCTCCACGGCTACGAATTTCGTCCGGTCTATACTCCCTAGGTCGCAGGATATCAACTCCCGTTCGACGGAACGTAGTCAGGATTCACCTCAGGCATGCGTGCCACAACCTCCTGTCGCCAATGGTGCAACTGCGAACGCAATTGGGTCACTTTTTCAGGCATGGTTCGGGATAGATCGTTCTGCTCTCCCAAATCTGTTTGCAAATTAAACAACTGCACCGTGTTGTTCTCAAAATACTCAAGCAATTTATAGTCGCCGGCACGCACGGCACCGCACGGACTTTGCCTGCCATGGTTGCTGTAATGCGGAAAATGCCAATAGAGGGCTTGGCGGGCAAGCTGGTCAGCACCCTGGACCAACGGTGCAATGCTGACACCATCCAGATGCTGGCTGGGCCGCAAAGGTAAACCGGCCATCTCCAGTAACGTGGCATAAAAATCCGTGCTGATGACCGGAACATCACAAACTTTACCCGCTTGCGCATGGCCAGGCCAATGAATGATCAGCGGCTCACGAATGCCCCCCTCGTAGAGCCAACCCTTGGCGCCACGTAAGGGAAGATTCGAAGTGGAAAAGGCCCGATCCAGACGATCGTCTCGAATCACCCGTGTCGGGTTGCCGAAATTTGCTGCAGACATGCCCCCATTGTCAGAAAACAAAATCACGATCGTGCGTTCCTCCAACTCAAGCACGCGCAGTTGTTTCAACAACCGTCCCAGACTCTCGTCAACCGACTCAACCATGGCGGCAAAAGACGCGTTGTCCTGATGCTGCTTGATCTTGACAGTGCGTTCGGGCAGGAGACGAAAACCCGACCACTGAGGATCTAGCAAAAATTCCGCCAGTTGGTTGCGCGAAAACGACTGGGCCACGTCGGGATTGCCTTCCAGAAGAAATGCCGGTTCGGAAGAAGGTTGGGTGCGTGCTAGTTTCTTCTTATATTTCTGGACTAAATCGGCGCGTCCCTGAATGGGATCGTGGACGGCGAAGTGCGAGAGATAGAGGAAAAATGGCGTATCTTGGTTGGCCTCGATGAATTTTTCTGCTTCATCGGTCAGCCGATCGGTCAAGTAGGATCCCTGGGAATCCTCTAACCCTGCTAATTTGAAGGGGGCATGATATCCCGCGCGTGGCCACCCCTTGTTCCAACGCGGCACTTGCAGATCGAATCCTTGCGCACGCGGTCCGTAAGGCTCTTCTCCCAGGTGCCACTTGCCGATGTGCGCGGTGCGGTAACCATGCTGCTTGAGAGCCTCTGCCAGCGTTACCTCCGCAAGGGGCAGATGAGGACGGATGGTAGCATTCTTCAGTTTTTGAAAGTCGAACTCGCGTCGGCCGGGAAGCCAGTCGGTCAAGTGCAACCGAGCGGGATACTTACCGGTCAAAATACTGGCGCGGGTGGGTGAACAAACATGGCAGGTAGCATACGCCTGAGTAAAGCGGACACCAGCTTGAGCCAATTGATCGATGTTTGGGGTCTCATAGAGCGGACTACCATAACACCCCAGATCACGCCAACCCAAATCGTCCACCAGGAAGAAGACAATATTCGGAGGGCGTTCCTCCGGCCACACCCGCGACGGTAGAACGGAGGCTATTAAAAAGGCTGCAGTAAGAAACGATGCCGGGACAAGTCTCATAGCTGAGCCCTTTGAAAAGCAGCAAAGAAGGCAACTAGTGGGTCGCAAGATACTATTTTTTCCCGTCGATATTCTCTTTTATTTCTTGATCACTTGGAGCCCGCGAGGGACAACCCTTTGAGGGCACTTCAACATGTGCTGTCCAGAGAATGGCATTGAGCACGACCTTGCGAAAGTTATCGTCCTGCCAGCTCACATGATTGTGTGCGCCCGTAAACCCGAAACCGCGTCCTCCGCTCGGACGTTGGTAAGCCCATGCAACATGCTGTTCTTGCCCCGAACTGACCGCCTGCCGCACGGTTGGGTTACCGCTGCGCGGACCGTTGGGACGACGGAGTGTTTCCAATGGTGGCAAGTCAGACAGAATGGGGGTTACTCCCTTCATTTTTTCGACAAATCGCATGTGGTAGTACCATTCGTCATCAACGCTGAAGGGCTCGACTCCATTACAGATAGGGTGTTCCGGAAAATGATCAAATTTTGGTCTCCAGTGTGGGTTGACCGACCAGTCCAGATCGCAGAATCCTCCCATCCACTCGAGAAACTTCTCGCCTGGCAGGCCCTTTTCGGCTTCGGTTGCCCAGTGGACCATGACCACCCCCGTTCCCGCTTTCATCAAGGCATCAAATGCTTCCAGGTGCGGTCGCACCACGTGCCCGCGATGCCCTGTGCAGAAGATCACCACCGTAGCAGCGTTTTCGAGCACTGACGTATCGCGCGGATAACCATAATGAGGCACCAGCACTGGCTCGACAGCCAGTCCCGACTGGTCCAGTGCCTGAGCCAAAATCATATTCCCAGCACGATGCTCATGGTGCATCTGCCCATGGCTTGGTGTCCCCGAGATAAAAACGATCTTTGCCTTGTCCGCGGCGACGCTTACGCGGCACAACAGCAGAACAAGCAGGAGAGCAGCCAAGGATTTCAGTTTCATGAATCACTCGCTTTGAATAGAGATACGGTTCCAGTAAGCCCACTCATTACGCCAGTTGTTAGGGCGATTTTCGATGGAGAGTCGGATCGTGCGTCCAGCAAACTCCGTGAGGTTGACGGTCACGTCGAGCCATTCATCGGCTGCCACCGATTGAGAGCCAACAATTTGATCGACCAGCACTTCGCCGGAGGCCACCACGCGCAACTGCCAATCACCATGAGGATGATGGCTCACACGTAGGGCCAGTTCTGTTTTTTTGTCCGCAGGAATTTTTAATTCTCGATAGAAGCTACTGGGGGTTTCTGGATCTAAGGGGTGCGTCTGAACCGCCGTGGTATTGCGGAAAACTTCGTGATGCACCACGCCTCCTTCTCCCACATTGCGAACCTGAAATCCGGGGGCCACTTTCTGGACAGTCCATTGCCACTTCGACTGCTGTCGTCGCGACGTGGTACGTTTGATCGGAACGGGAGTGTCGCCACTAACCAGCCGACGTGCGACAAATTCCTGTAAAGCGGGGACCGACCCCGCTACCGCCAACGCCAATGCCCTCTCGGGATAGAGAGGTACCAGCGGTTCCAAACCGAACCAGTACATCCGTGGCAGGTTGTTGTCGGCAATGTCTTCAACATGAGAGAGAAGTCCCTCGAGAATGGACCAACGATCATTCCAGGGAAGTCGCTGAACAGCCGACGCCAAATAAAGGCGTACCACGGGAGAAGGATCGTGTTTGGCCAGTACCGCAAACTTTGCCACGAGCGATCGATCGATCGGTGACACCTGTGCCTCGGTTGCATGCTGGAACGCGTTGACGTTGCTGTGGTCACAGAGAAATTGAATGGCCCAGCTGCGCACATAGGCATCGTCATGTTCTAGCAAAGAGATCAAGCGATCTCGTGCAAGACTGCCAGTGACCTGCAAGGCCCAGAGCGCGCGCAGACGTTTCGCTGACGTTTTAGCATTCTGCAGCAGCTTTTCCAACGAGTTCTGCACCAGTGCTCGCTCCAACGTGTTGTCGGCGGCACGGGCCTGGAGCAAGAGGCGTGCTTGGCGCACATACCAATCGTTCGCATGGCTTTGCAGCGCGACCAACTCCACGTCGGACAACGCGCGCAGGTTAGGCCGCGATATCGGCTTCATCTCTTCTGGCATGATCCGGTAAACTCGTCCGCTGTTGGGAAAATTGACTGCGTTGCCACAGACGTCGGTGTCGTGCCAGTCGAGAATATAAACACCGCCTTCTGGACCGATCTCCACACTAAAACCGACCCAGGCGAGGTCGTTGGTCGGCAAAAAATCATCCCCATGGCGACCAATAAAGCTGGAACCATGAGGTTCCAGAATGTCGGTCAGCACTGCGTGCTCGTGAATGTTGCACATGAACAGCCGATCTCGGTACTGCTCGGGAAAGGTGTCTGCGAGATAGAACCGCGCCCCGCCATGTGCAGACAAGTGCGTGTGGTCGCGAATCGTCTTGATGTCATCATAAACATGAGGATTGACGTGTGGGCGACTTTGCTTGTGATAAACGCCGCCCTGTACAATGTGGAACAAGTGGGGAATCACACAGCAGGTGGCGAAACCCTGCCCGTGATTGTCAAAGTCAAATCCCCACGGATTGGATAATCCTCGTGCAAAGATCTCGAATTTCTGCCTCGTCGGATGGTAACGCCAAATACCACCGTCAATGAACTGCCTGGACGCATCGTCACTTCCTGGTTTCCCTACCCGAGAATGGGTAAACACTCCGTGACAACCGTACAGCCAGCCGTCAGGACCCCAGAGGAAACTATTCAATGTTTCATGCCGATCATTGATGCCCCAACCATCCAGCAGAATCTGAGGAGGGCCATCTGGCTTGTCATCACCATCGGCATCGGGAATAAATGTTAGATTGGGAGGCGAGCCAACAAACACACCTCCAAAACCGCAGGCCAGTCCAGAAGTGAAGGTGAGCTTGTCGGTAAAGGTTTTCTTTTTGTCAAAGACACCATCACCATCGGCATCTTCCAAAATTTGAATCCGACTCACCTGATCGTCGGTATGCTGCCGACGGGTTTGATAATTAAAATTTTCCGCAATCCAGATTCTTCCGCGGTCATCGAAGCAAAAAGCAATCGGTTCGGCAATATCCGGCTCCGAGGCAAAGATCGAAACGTCGAAACCATCCGGAATCGACATCTTGGCTACCGCCGCCTGTGGCTTCAGGAACGGCGCGTTGCTGGTCCGATGCTGCTTCTTGGGTAATTGATTCTTCGAGTCCTGGGCCATGCCCACTATCGTGCCACAGAATAGCAACGCCAAGGCAAGGCAGCAGAGATAACCAGTTCGCGTATATTTCTTCTTCATTTTGGCAGTTCCACTTGCTCGGTCGTGCGTAAGTACTTGATCAGATCAAGCACTTCCTGGGGCTTCATTTTTTCCAATTGACCATCCGGCATCATCGATTTGGACGAAACAGACCGTTCGTCGATGTCTTGCTTAAGAATGACCAACCGGGGCTGTTCAACCGTTTTTAAAACCACCCGGCTGCCATTTTCTTCCGCAAGTACACCATTAAGGATCTGACCATCAACAGTCAGGATCGAGATCATCTTGTAACTATCTGCCACGTCGTAACTCGGATCGACACTGTTAAGCAGGAGATAGGCAAGGTTCGCTCGATTGGAGCCGGTCAGATCAGGCCCGATCTTGCCACCGCTCCCATAAAGCGTGTGGCAGGCGGCGCAGGTTTTCTGAAAAATGCCTCGGCCCCGTACTGCATCCGCTTTCGCCAGAGCCTCCGCCGTGATCAACTGCGTATATTTGGCCAGTAGTTTCTCACGATCTTCGCCAATAGGACGCACCTCTCCGTAAACCTTGACGAATGGATCGCCCAAGGTGCGCTGCAGTGAACGTGCTACATGGACGGGAAGATCTGACAAGGGCACTTTTTCCTGTCGGAGGGCTGTGAGCAATGCCTGTGCATACTCTTTTCGTGTGGCCAATGTTTCCAGCACAGCGCGCTGGTGCTCGGGAAGCAATTGCGGATAACGACCAAGCAGCACTGCCGGCGCGGCGGCATTCTCCATCATCGCATAACCACGAATTGCATCGAGCTGCAGCGGCAATTCGTCCAAAAGCGGCTCCAGAAGCAGGGAAGCTTCGTCATTACGTTGTGTGAGCAGCATGCGCAGGGCGCGGCGGCGGGCCAGCAGATCGGCCGAAGAATCTCGGACTGTCGCCAGTGCCTGCTGCATGGCATTCCGGTCCCCAAAAATCTGGGCAAGCTGCTGTGATAATTCTTGCACCTGGGCATCCGAACTGCGGGCGAGTGCAGCTCCGACCTCATCCCAGCCAGCGGGAGCCGTTACCTGACGACGTCCTTCCAAACCGCTTAACATGCCGCGAAGCAGCGCCGCCTGCACGTCCGAGTTATCGCTTTTCGAAAGTGCCTTCACCAGCAGAACCAATGATTCCGCTTCGTCGATTGGTTTTGCTGACCCCGGAAACAAGCTTAGCAGGGCCAAACCGAGAAAACCTCTACAACACTTGCGGAAAGTTGGACCGCCCCACCCATGGGGTCGTTGTTCTAACCTATGCATCATTTACTTCTCAACTCTCCACGGACTTACTGCAATGTGAATTCCGGTAACCTGACAATTTCGCCTCCCTTGGTTGCTGAGTCATGAGCACAGATACCGACACAGGTCCAATTAGCACTCGTCACTGCGTCCGGTACTGGCTGACGATCCTCAAGCAAAGCGCTGACAAACTCATTCACCAAATGGGGATGAGAACCACCATGCCCACCACCTTGAACGAAGGAAAGGTGTTCTGAATCGTGAATTTCCTGGGGAAGCGTAAATTTCTGGATCGACTCGGGAAGCAAGTGCGCATAATCAGGCACCTCAATTTTTTCCGGAATCTCAGGCTCCGGTTTCTTCGCGGTGTGGATCACATGAGGCTCATTTTCTACCAAAGTCCATTCAAAGCTCTTTTTTGTTCCGTACACATCGAAACTCTCGCGGTACTGCCGAGCAACATCATAGAGGCAACGCCAAACGTGGGCTGTAAGATCGCTGTCCTTAACCTTGATATGACATGACTGAAGTGCAAATTGATTGCCTGACTTCTCCGCGATGTCCGCACGAACCGTTCCGGAACCAAAGCAACTCACATATTCAGCCAGTCCGTTCACCAAGGCAAGGCAGGGGCTCACCACGTGCGTTGCGTAATGCATTGGAATCATACGCTCCCAGTATTCCGGCCAGCCATCCATGTCCTGAGGATGGGATGCGGCCAGATGCTGAATCTCACCCAACTCACCTTTGTCGTACATCTCCTTGATGAACAGGAACTCGCGACTGTAGACAACCGTTTCAGCCATCATGTATTTAAGGCCAGTCTCCTGTACTTTTTCAACAATCTGTCGGCACTCGTCGATGGTGGTCGCCATCGGCACCGTACACATCACATGCTTACCCGCATCCAATGCTTTAAGCGACATCCAAGCATGATCGTTGATAGGGCTATTAATATGGACAAAATCAACTTCTGGATCTGCCAGCACCTCGTCATAATTCGTGTAACGTTTTTCGATCCCAAACTGATCGGCGGCCTTATTTAACTCGGCCTCGTTGCGTCGGCAAAGCGCATGGACACGCGTGTTATTGTGATTCTTGTAGATGGGAATAAACTCGGCACCAAAGCCCAGACCAATCATTGCGACGTTGACGGTTTGACTCATCTTTTCTCCTTAGGAAACAGCGCGGTACGTCCCTGTCACTGCTGCGTGCAAAACTCTTGACAGGTTCTTTAGCTTTCTCTTGATTATCCCTCCTTAAGCCACTTCGTCCATGAGGTGAATAAAGAACGCCAAGGGATTTCTTGCCGTTCGACAACGCGTGACGCTGCATTTTCAGCTGAGCTCAACGCTGCGTTTTCAGCCGAAAAAAGTCGGCCGAGAATACAAGGAAGCCCTGCGACGCCTCACGCGTTTAGTACAACCCCATTATTTGTGAGTCAGCCGTCTCGTGTGTAACGCATTGTATCACTTAAGAGGACCTCTACAGAAAACCTCTTCCTTGGCGGTCTTCGTACCTTTCTGGCAATCCGAAATCCATCACCACAACACTCACCCTCGGCCGAGCGCCCGATCCTCCCGAGGTCAGAGAACTCCTCAATACCTCTGAGATATCCCAAACACCTCACAGGCTCAAGACAGAACCGCTCGGTGCACCAGCTCACGCGCAAGTCCCGTTATTCAAACAAAACCCATCTCGCAAGAGGATTACTTCGCCCGAAGGCGCACCGTCTCCTCTCGGGTCCTTAACCAGAAAAACACCTTGATCAGGCTCCGTTTTGCGTTGCTGCATTTTGCCCTGATGTCCAGCCCTCAGTTTTGCCAATTCCCAAGAACATTCGCGTGAACCGCGCGGCACTAAAACAACGTGTGACAAAAACAAAAGTCCGCAGGCAACAACTGCAGCGAACGTTCCGGACGAGAAAGATCGCGAATTTCCAGCACGAGTTTCACATCGGGAATTTGTGCAGACGGAAGAAGCAGTTTCCAGTGCTCCCCGCTCGATAAACTGACGGAACATACTGGCTAACGATTCCAAGGCATTTTACTGAGCACCACACCCATTCCACAGGTATCGGTGATGCCCGAAAACATTAAACCCACACCGATGAATCCCGCCAGGGCCAAGCCCATCCACGCCGGTTCTACCACAGCTGACAAAACCACGCCCGTCACGACAACCGTGCCGGCCGTGATTCGCACCTGCCGGTCCAAGGCGATTGTTTTTCGACCACTCTTTTCTACCTCATAACCCGCTGCGGCCCACGCATCGGTTCCCCCGATAACGTTCACAACATTCGTTAGTCCGGCCGCTTCAAGTTGCTGGCACGCTTTCGCACTGCGGCCGCCCATTTTGCAGATAACGAAGAGAGGCACCTCAGAGGTCGCTTGTCGCGCTACCAGTCCCGGCGCAGCGAGTTGATCCAGTGGGTAGTTTTTGGCAAAAGGCACACGAATGGCTGCATACTCAGCCGGTGTGCGCACGTCGATCAGTTCGATGTCGGGTCCTTTGGCTTGCAACTCGGAAACGGTGATTTCAGAAGTCATAGTTGCTTCGTTGCCTTTCAAGATTAACCTACAGAACAAGGAAAGACTTAAGGGAGGCCAGCTTGTCCGCTGGCAATTTCAGTATCCCGTACGCTCCCGGCTCGGGTACCGAAAAGGTTTCTATTGGCCACCAAAGTCACCTGTATCGATAGCATCCCTTATGCATAGCGCTCGTGGCAATCCCCCCTCAAGGCAGGTGACGCGATCCGCTCAACCAGCGTGACTGGATTGGTATTTCTGTTTGGTATTCCTACTTATCATTTCAATTTTGCGACATCATTGCGATGCCATTTAACTCAGCCAAACTGCAACCTTTCCCAGAACAATCGCGACAGAGGCCATGACCTGATAAAGATCGAAAATACACACCCTGCAGCCGCTCCTGGCAAATTCCTCTAATTACCAGGTGCGGACGCAATTGAAAAATGCCACTGCCTTGCTTGTCATATTTTCACCAATCGCAGCGAAGGCACAACGCAGAATGTGATTTTGGTATAATGGCTCCTATCCCAATGCGTGTCCGACAGCACGCAGCGAGCAAGGAACGTCACAAGTAAGGCAGACAAGAGTAACCCGCTCATTCCTCAGTGCCCACCGATGCATCGACTGACGCTTATCCTCGTCGTCACCAGTCTGATCTATGGGGTGGCCGTGCGCGGGGGTGAGATTGACTACCTCCGCGATGTGAAGCCCTTGCTGGAGCACAAGTGCTATGCCTGTCACGGTGCCTTGAAACAACAGGCGGAACTGCGACTGGACACGGCGGTGTCCATCCTCCAGGGAGGCCAATCGGGACCTGCCGTGGTGCCCCAAAAGCCGGCTGAGAGCTTGCTGATGCAAGTCATTACAGGCGAAGCCGGTTTTCGCATGCCCCCCGCCAATGAAGGATCGCCCCTGAACGATCAGGAACGAGAAATCATTCGGCAGTGGATCGCCGCCGGTGCGGTTGCACCAGCAGACGAACACCCTCAAACCGACCCGCGTTCCTGGTGGTCCTATCAACCGGTCTCGCGCCCTACCCAACCGCAGGTAGCAAACCCAGACTGGTGCCGCTCTTCGATTGATTATTTCGTGGCATCACGGCGCGCGCAGAACACGCTGGGACACGTAGCCGAGGCGACTCGTCCTGAGTGGTTACGACGGGTCTATTTGGATTTAATTGGCTTGCCACCAACCCGCAGCGAACTGCAATATTTTCTCGCCGACAACTCCCCTAAGGCCTACGAAGCGGTAGTTGAAGACTTACTGGCACGTCCTCAATATGGTGAACGTTGGGGAAGGCATTGGATGGATGTCTGGCGTTACAGCGATTGGTACGGCAGTCGTGGCAGCAACGAAATTCGCTACAGCCAGAGGCATATCTGGCGTTGGCGCGACTGGATCATCGCATCGCTGAACAACGACAAAGGCTATGATCAGATGGTGCGTGAAATGCTAGCCGCGGATGAACTGGCTGGTAAAGACAAAGACACCGTTGTCGCCACCGGTTATCTCGGACGAAACTGGTACAAGTTTGACCGAAACGTGCGACTCTTTGAAACTGTAGAAAGAACAAGTGAAGCATTTCTAGGCCTGACGTTACGATGTGCGCGCTGCCACGACCATAAATATGACCCGGTAACGCAGGAAGAATACTATGGTTTCCGCGCGTTTTTCGAACCGCAATACGTACGCACCGATCGGGTCTCAGCCCTTACTGAAACCGAGAAGGACGCCACGCTGGGCGAAGTTCTTTCTGATGGCCTCCCCATTGCGTTTGACCTGGAACACGGCCGCCCAACCTATCGCTTCAAGCGGGGAGATGACCGGTTCCCGGATGAGTCCAAGATAATTGAACCCGCCGTCCCCGCTTCATTCGGCGGCCCCCCCCTAAACATACAACCTGTCAATTTACCCGCTGAAGTATGGTATCCGATTCTCAGAAAAGGCGTCCGGGAATCGTTATTGATAAAAGCTCATTTGGAATTACAGGAGGCAGAAGCAGCCTTGGCACAGACAGAGGAGAAAGCAGATGAGATCGCGCACCTAATCGCCGACTTTGAGCGAGCACCTAAACCGACGGACCCCGCGGAGTCGGTGTTCCTTCACGACAATTTCTCCAAGCCTAGACCAGAGGTGTGGGAAACGCTCCACGGCAACTGGACATACGAAGATGGTGCATTGGTCTTAAAAGAGGCCACTAGTTTTGCCACCATCGCCACCAAAGAGAACCACCCCCGAGATTTCACCGTTCATCTCACATACAAAGCCCTGAAAGCAGGATCCTACCGCTCAATTGGATTCAGTTATGATTTCATTGACACTGGCACATCTCAGGATGTCTACACCAGTACCGGCGACACCAAACAAACCGTACAGGCTTTTCACCGGGTCGCCGGCAAACAAACCTATCCCCGAGAAGGGATCATCTATCTAGATCTTGAACTTAATAAACTCGTGACATTAGACGTAACCGTAAAAAATTCCTTCCTGACGATCGACCTCGATGGTGAACGCAAACTCGAATATGAACTGCCCATCGCACGACAGGACGGAAAATTTTCTTTGTGGGTTCACAGTGGCACCGCAGAATTCCATGAACTCAACATCACGGCCCTCACCGAATCACTTGAAACTTTGGAAAGGCGTCAACGGAGCGCAATCCAGGATATCGGACTAGCGAGAAAACAAGTTCAGCTTGCCAAGGCGAAACAGGATTCTGTCCAGGCTCGACTAAACGCCACCGTTGCCGAGTTGATCTCACCCACGGATGACTTACCAAAGCTTCGAAAAACCGCAGCGGCAGCGGAGTTAAAGGTTGTCATTGAGAAAGCTGAGCACGAGATCCTTCGCCTCAGCCATCAGGCAGTGACCGCCGAAAGCCAAAAAGCAAGGGAAGCCGCCACAAATCAACTCATCGATGCCAAGGCCGCATTATCCAATCCCGGAGAGACGTTTGAACCTCTCGGGACACAACATCCGAAAACAAGTACGGGGCGACGCTCGGCACTAGCTAGATGGATTACAGACAATCGCAATCCACGGACAGCGCGTATCGCTGCCAATCACATCTGGGGCCGCCACTTCGGAGCGCCCCTGGTAGCCACAACTGAAAACTTCGGACTCAATGGAAAACGTCCCACGCATCCACGCTTACTGGACTGGCTGGCTGCCGAATTGATGGAAAACGACTGGCGAATGAAACCGCTCCATCGACAGATTGTCCTTTCGGCAACCTATCGCATGTCGACCCAGGCCAATTCCCAGTCGGATTCGCTGGCCGACACCAACAATCAGTATTTCTGGCGGATGAATTCGCGCCGCATGGAAGCCGAAGTTGTCCGTGACAGCATGCTTTACCTGTCGGGACAACTCGATCTTTCACGAGGAGGCCCGGAAATTCCGGAAACGTCTGGCGAAACGGTACTCCGTCGCAGCTTGTATTTTCGCAACACGCCCAATGAAAAAATGGGACTCCTGGAAGTTTTTGATTTGGCGGACCCCAATTCATGCTATCGACGTAAAGAGAGCGTCGTCCCCCATCAGTCGCTGGCAATCATGAACAGCGGGTTAGCCTTAGACAGCGCGCGTCTGATCGCGCGGGAGTTAGCGGCAATCGACGGCGACTTTGTCACCATGGCCTTCGAGACCCTCTTGTCGCGCAGACCAACCAGTGCAGAAACAGAGCGTTGCGAAAAGTTCTTAGGCCAACACACCAAACTTCTCGGCGAAAAACCGACCGAATACTTTAAAGCTGGTGGATCGGCCCAAGTTGCACCCGCCAGCGACCCCGCCGTCCGCGCGCGCGAAAACCTTGTACACGTACTTCTCCTACATAACGATTTTGTGACAGTAAGGTAAGAGACTGACATGAACAACGAATTTCCCTGTGGCCGCTTGCGACGTCGTCAATTCTTGGCCGACTGTGGGTTAGGGTTCACCGGCTTGGCATTGGGAGCGATTGCAGAGCGCGATGCGCAAGGTACGAATACGGCGCAACACAATACGGGACCGCATTTTCCACCCAAAGCCAAAAACGTGATCTGGTTTTTCATGAATGGCGGTACCAGTCACGTCGAGTCGTTTGATCCGAAGCCAGCACTCAATAAGTACGCGGGCCTGACGATCGAAGAATCGCCCTACAAAACAGCGGTACTTGACTCGCCGTTTTATCGCGAGAATGTGCGGGATTTCAGTGGCGTGCCACGTGCCTTGATGACGTCCGTATATCCCCTCCAGACGGGATACCGAAAACGTGGGGAAAGCGGCATTGAGGTAAGCGACTGGTGGCCGCATGTAGGTGACTGTATCGACGACATGGCGGTCGTACGTTCCATGTGGACGACCGACAACGACCACGCGGCTCAACTGCAGTTCCACACCGGCCGGCATATCTTTGATGGTTTTTATCCCTCAATTGGCTCCTGGGTACACTATGGTTTAGGCACCCTGAATGAAAACCTGCCGCAGTTTGTCGTGATGGGGCCTCCCCCCGGAGATTGCTGCGGCGGTGTGGGGGCGCATGACGGCAGCTACCTGGGACCAGAACATTCTGGCGTCACGTTAGCCATCAATCCCGAAAACCCACTGTCATTCGGTACACCAGGCAAAAGCGTCCATTGGAAAGAACGTCGACATCAGCTCGACTTGTTACAGGACTTGAATGAACTGACGACGGTCAAATATCCAGACGATGCCAAGCTGCGTGCCCGTATTAAAGCGCACGAGCTGGCCTTTCGAATGCAGATGTCGGTGCCCAAGATCGTCAACTTCAGCACGGAAACGCAAGCCACACAAGACCTGTACGGCATGCACGACCAAATGACACAGTCGGTAGGCCAACAAGCACTTGCCGCGCGGCGTTTGGTCGAACAGGGTGTGCGTTTTGTACAGATCTACGACGGCGGCGGCGGGGGCGGCGGTTGGGACGCACATAGCAAGCTCAAGGAAAACCATACTCGCAACTGCAAACGCGTCGACAAACCGATCGCGGGGCTCCTAAAGGATCTGAAGCAGCGTGGACTACTGGAGGAAACACTCGTGGTGTGGGCTACGGAATTTGGCCGCACGCCCGGAGCCGAAAGATCCGACGGCCGAGACCATCACCCGTACGGTTTTTCGGTCTGGATGGCCGGCGGTGGCCTCAAAGGTGGTATTGCGCACGGAGCCACTGACGAAATTGGTTTCCATGCGGTCGAAGACAGACACTACGTAACGGACATTCATGCAACCATTCTGCATCAATGTGGACTCGACTCACGTCGCCTGGAAATACCGGGACAAAAACGTCTGGATATCGATCACGGTAAACCGATCCACGAAATTATTGCTTAAACACGCATTCCCCACGCGGAGCATGGCGTTCCACGACAAGTTCACGTCCCTCAGCGCCACTTCCCTATAGCCGGCAAGGATTTCTCCATGCGATGACACAAGCGGTTGTGCCCCTTTTCGATCTTGCAGGGTCACTTTACGCTCTTTACAACTAACTCTTTAACGATTCGTTTAAATGCTGAATTTCCCTGCGTTGAAAAAATAAGGATAGCGAGCAGATGCACCGGCTAGAATCTGCCAAATCATATCCGTTAGCCTGTGTCAGCAGCGCGTCGTCAGCCTGGTTCGTTCTGGTCTTCTGCTTTTCCGGCTTGGTGAACGCTTCCGACGACTATTCGCAAATCATCGAGCCGTTTCTTAAAAAACATTGCATCCGTTGCCATGACGCAAAAGATCCACGTGGTGATTTTTCTCTGATAACGGTCAGCAGCGACTTCCAGGCGAAGTCATCCTCAGATCACTGGCTAAGGATCCTTGACCAATTGGTCTTTAGAAATATGCCGCCTGAAGACGAGCAACAACCCACTCCTCTTGAGATTGCAGAGGTTACGCGATGGATCAACCAGGAACTACTGGCGGCTGGCAAAGGAGATGTTTACCGCAAGAAGCTTCTTGCACCAGAATATGGGAACTGGGTCAATCATGAGCAGCTTTTTTCAGGCAAGATTCAGACACTCCCTTATTCTCCTTCCCGTCTTTGGCGTTTCAGTCCTGAGATTTTCCTTAAAAAAGGGTTGGGTAATGCCAAAAGCCCCTATTCCTATGTGACATCGGCCCGCGGCATTAGGGATTACGCGGCAACATCGACGGTGGACCAAAGCACGGTGCAGATGATGTTGATGGTCGCTAATACGTTTCTTGCGGAGCGGGACCGCCGTGGAGAGTTTAAGGATTTGGCGAATGACCAAGCTGAATTAGAACTGCCAGCCCGCAGACAGCTGCTTGAACGTGAGTTTCAGCGTATTATTGGTCGCCGACCTACGGACACCGAGTTAGAACGTTATCTGGATTTCTTCCAGCAGAACATTGAGATTGGCGGTACGCTCGATGGATTTAAAACAACGATCAAAGCTATCTTTTTAAGTCCGGAGTCCATGTACCGCATGGAATTTGGGCTGGGAGAGGTTGATGAATTTGGACGGCGGCATTTGTCGGCCAATGAATTGGCACATTCCATCGCTTATGCCTTAACAGATCATACTCCGGATCGTAGCCCCGCCCTACGTGAAGCCTTAGAGTCCGGGGAACTGAATGCCAAGCAGGATGTAGCGAAGGTTGTGCGACGCATGTTGGATGAACAGCTCACCACAGGACATTGGTGGCGAAAAGATCTGCCCCGCATCATGCGATTCTTCGATGAATATTTTGGGTTTGATCGTGCCGGGACGGTGTTCAAGGATACTGGACGTCAACGGGCAGAAAAAATTCCGCAATGGAATACGACAATGCTTGTTCACGATGCTCGAATGTTGATCGAATATGTGTTGGCAAATGACAAAGATGTTATTAGTGAGTTATTGACTACGAATAAGTACTTTATTGCCCATCCGGGAGATAACGAATATGCCCGCGAATATTACGAGTCGAAGGTTAGTGAGATTACCAGTTCTGAATTTGTCGACTCCCAGATCGAAAAACGCCGAGAACAGATAAAGCGGGATTTTAACTTTGAGAATATGCCAGAAAAGGCAGAACGAGCGTTACAGGATGCGCGGCGGGATGCTGAGAGAACAGTTTCCTTATACAAACTTGCCTTAGATAACGGATTGACCCGCCACCCCGGCTACCCTTTCTCATCAAAAAGCCATGGGATCGGGGATTTGATTTACATCGAGCCCTACAATCTAGCAAGTAACGGTCGGCATCAGGAGCAGACTTGGGACTGGCCGGTACAGCAGCCGGTGGTGATGCCCCCGGAACAAAGAGCCGGTTTGCTGACGCACCCAGCCTGGTTGGCAGCTTATTCCCTGAATGAAGATAACGACCCTATCCATCGAGGTATTTGGGTGTATGAGAAATTGTTGGCCGGTGTCCTCGGAGATGTCCCCCCCGATGTCGATGCGAATGTGCCGACCGATCCTCACAAGAATCTCAGAGAACGAATGGAAACGTTACGAGCCGAAAGCTGTTGGAAGTGTCATCGCAAGATCAACCCCCTGGGAGAACCATTTGAGGTGTTTGACGACTGGGGACGCTATCGTACTGAACATTACTTTGATGGAAATGGCGAGATTTATCTGCGCCGTGATGGCGAGTTTGATCGCAAATTGAAAGAGGGAAAGCTTACGACACGCAGCGTGAACGCAACGGGGGCGATTTCGTTTTCAGGGGACCCTGATGTGGATGGTGAGGTGAAAGATGGGATCGAGATGATGCATCGGCTAGGAAATTCAGTTCGAGCACGACAAACTTTCATTCGTTACTTATTTCGTTATTTCATGGGACGAAATGAGATGCTGAGCGACTCAAGAACCCTGGTTGAGGCAGAAAAAGCCTATTTAAATAATGGCGGCAGCTTTAAAGCACTCGTGGTATCTTTACTTAGTTCCGATTCTTTCCTGTACCGACGCTAACAAGATCTATTTATGAGTAGAAAAATGATGAGCAAAAATATGCTGAGCTATAAAAGGCGTGAATTTCTTCAGGGTCTTTCGCTGGGGGGAGGCGTTCTGGCGATGGCACCTTTTCTTGAGTCAATGCGTGTGCACGCTGCTGGAGCTACAGAAGCCTTACCCAAGCGATTTGTCTTCGTCGTCAAGTCATCCGGACTGGAGAAATTCAACCTGGTACCGGAAGGCTTAACTAATAATTTTGTAGATGAAACAAGCGGCGAAAAACTTGGCAACCGTTCTCGCCGGGAAGGGCCTTTGGTTGATGCTTCGCTGGCTGATCATAAGTTACCCGAAAAACTTGAGGCGCTGGAAGAATTCAAAGAACGTGTGACAATCATCCAAAGCCTCTCAGGAGTTGGCTTTCGGGGGAATCATACCAAAGGATTTGGAACCCTTTCGCTTCATGACTCCGAAACAGTCGCCATCGCACCTACACTGGACTGTCTACTCGGCCTGCATCTTTCGCAGGGCCCTTATCCGATGTATGGAATGGCGATGAACGGTCAGCTGCTGGAGTCTGCCAACTGGCCTGAAGATAACTACTGTTATCCGAATCTTTCTGCTTACGATGCCGCCAAACCAGTTGCTTATCAGGCATCTCCCCGGAAAGCCTATCTGGAGCTGTTTGGTGCTGCAGTTGCAAGTCCGGAGCAACTCAAAAAGAAACTTGCACTCGGAGGTAACTTGCTTGATTTTTTAACCGCTGATGCTCGTCGCGTCGAAAAGGAACTCACAGGAGATGACAAGGATCGTTTTGCTCTCTATCTCGATTCGTTCGACAGCTTGCGGAAAATCGAAGAGAAGAAAGCGGCCCTAACCGACCGGATTCAACAACAGGCCCCGGAATTGACCGAACGCTATGATTCTCGCGCTCCGTCAGCAAGGATCGAATCGCATTTTGAACTGGCATCCGCAGCGTTGATTGCCGGACTGACGAATGTGATAACACTACGTCCTGATACCCTGGGGGTGAAATACTCGGAACTTAACCTTTCCAATTCGGTGCATGCGATCGGACATTTACAGCAAAACAAAGCGTCGAACGGATGGACCGGGCACCAGGCGCGGATGCAGATCGAAAAGCTGCATCTGAGAGAGATCGCCAAAATGGCGAAAAAGTTTGCGTCGATACCGGAAGGTGATGGTTCAATGCTGGACAACACATTAATTGTCTATATGTCTTGTTCTTCTGGAGATCATCATTGTGGAGGCCATGACTGGCCTTTCGTCTTGCTTGGCGGTCTGGGGGGCAAGTTGAGGTCCGGACGTTATTTGGAGTTCCCCAAATATGGAGACAAAGGCCATCGCACTACGGGGAATCTTTATCTTTCACTCATGCAGGCGGCAGGTATGAAGACTCCGGAAACGTTCGGTCAGCCTGACGCGAATTTAAAAAACCTGAATCTTAAAGGCCCTCTGGAAGAGTTGATGGC